>NZ_CP119075.1:4622175-5274272 GCF_029023725.1 Synoicihabitans lomoniglobus | reverse complement strand
CGACCACCACGGCTGGGGGCTGACCATTGTGCAACGTCTGGCCGAACTCCAACACGGCACCCTGGGCTCCCTGCCGCCGACCGAGGGCCGCCACGGGTTTTATTTGGAACTACCGCGCGCCGCGCCGCTCACTTCCGCTTAAACCGGTAACGCCGTTCATCGGCTTCATCCGGTTCGCCGCGGAGACGCTGGTCGAGCAGGCGGGCGGCAATCTGGCTGTAGGTGATGCCGTTGCCACCGTAACCGAGCGCAAACCAAAAACCCGACCGCGACACGTGTTCGCCGATGTAGGGCAGTCCGTCCTTGGTCTCCGCAAACGTTCCCGCCCACGTCCAATCGGCCTCGATGCGCGGGATCTCCGGAAACCAGCGTCGCAGCTTGCGCTCCAACAACCGGGTCTTCTCCGGCACCCGCCGATCCCGCTCCGCCGGATCGCGAAACGGATCATCATAGCCGCCCGCCAACAGCCGACCGTCCGCGGTCGTGCGCATGTAGCAGTAAGGCTGACGCGTCTCCCAGATCAACGGTTCACCCGTGGGCAACCCCGGTCGCTCCGGCAGTGGCTCGGTGACCATGGCGTAGGTCGAATTCAGTTCCATCACTTGGCGTGGCAGAAAGGGACCGGCCTCGAAGCCCGTCGCCACCACCACGCACTTGGCCCGCACCACCGCCTCGCGGTCGGTGTGCAACACGATGCGTCCGCCCGTCCTGCGCCAACTCGTCACCGCCGTGCGATCGTGCACGCCCGCGCCCGCCGCCTGCGCCCGCCGCAACAGGCCGTGGGCCAACGCGTGCGCGTCGACCTGCGCCGCGTCCCGCCGCGAGGTCAGCAACCCCGCCGGATGTGGCAGGGACGAACGTTCCCGCAGGTCGCCCTCCTCCAGCCAATGCACACGAAATCCGGCTCGCTGCCGCGCCTCAAACTCCCGGCGCAGCCGCGGCACGTGATCCTGATTGCTCGCGAGCAACAGGCTGGCCTTGTCTTTAAAATCGGTCTCCCGCCCGACTTCTCCCGCCAACTCCCGCAACGCCTGCACGGCGTCACGACAATCCTGATACGCCGCCGCCGCCTCCTCCCAACCATGGCGCTCGGCCAGATCGGCCAACGGCGTGTCGATCTCGTATTGCAACAAGGCCGTGCTCGCCGCGGTGCTGCCGCGAGCCGCCTCCCGGCGGTCCAATACCACCACGTCGTGACCAGCCCGGGCCAGGCGGTCCGCCGCCAGCGCCCCGGTGATGCCGGCGCCGATCACCGCCACGTCGGCGGTGCGATCGCCCGGCAGGGGTGAATAGGTGGCGAGCAGGCCGTCGCGCAACGGCCAGAAAGGGGTGCCGGATATGAGATCCATTGGTCGGAAAAGCAGGACGCAATTTGAAATGGGATCGCCCGGCCCCGTCCCCGCGGGGCCGGATCGATCCACGACGAGATCAGACGTTTTGGTAGACCTCGGAATCACGCAGGTCGCGCACCTTGTCGTGGCTCTGCTGCACCTCGGCATACTGACGCTGCACGAGAGCGGCCGCGGTCGGATCGAGCGTGGCCGAGAGGGCGTCCCGGTAGGCCGCCACCGCGTGGTCTTCGCCGCGCTCGCACTCGGCGAGAATCGCGTGGTTATCCTTGGTCGTCACCACCTCGCGCAGCTTCATCCAGCCACGGTGGGCCTTGGCGGCGATCGAGCCGGAATCCTCGGCCTTCTCGCCGAGCTGGTTCACGCTGGTGCGCAAAGCCGCCGCGAAATCGCGACACTGCTCGCTCAGGCGACGAAAGACGGCCTGCAGTTCCGGCAGTTCGACCTCTTCCGCCGCGTGGCCGAAGCCGTCGGCTCCATCGCAGCAGACTTCGATGAGGTTGTTGAGGACGTGGATGGTTTCTTCAGTGGTGGTATTCATGATGATTGGGTTTGGGTTTGAGGGTTCAAGGGAGTCGGCGATACCGAATCGAGATCGGGGCCGTGCCCGGGCCAATCGCAGCCGGTGTGCCGGGCCGCACGCTAACGAAACCCTAGTCATTGGTTTACATCGGTTTAAAAAATATTATCGATTTTTAAACCAGCGCCCGAAATCCGTTCAGCAGGCAAATCGCCCGACGCTCGGGTAAGCCCCAGGGCATTTTGCGCGGTCAGCAAAATCGGTCACAGCCCGCGATAGGCGACACACTCGCGCAACCCGCGGATCGAATCGTATCCGCCGTGCGCGCCGAAGGACTGGTGGCGCACCACCGCCACACACGCCGGGTCGACCAACTTGGCGAGCGCATCCCGATAACCAGCGACGACTCGCTCCTCCGTGCGTTCGCACTCGAGCAGCAGCGCCCGCGCGTTGCGCACCGCCAACGCCTCCCGCAATTGCATCCAACCCAGCCGCGCCGTGCCCGTCCAGGTGCCCCGGCCTTCGGGTTCTCCGCCCAATTGATGCACACAGGCGGTGAGCTTTTCGACGAATCCTTGCCGCTGAAGCGCCAGTGTGCGGAAAACCGGCGCGAGCTCCGGATAGGTCACTTCCTTCGCCGCCGTGGCAAAGCAGGCGGCGCTGTCGCGGCAGAGCTCAATCAAGTGATTCAGTGTATCAATCGTATCATCCGTGATGGTGGTCATGGGGGGAATTAGGGTTTGGGCGCGCCGGTCGGGAGTCGTCCGGGCTGCTCCGCCTGCGCCCATCGCGTGCCATCTGCCGTCGGTGAAATCTTAGTCGCTCTTCTCCAGCATTTACCAAAAGACGACCTCGCCGCCAGGGCCCTCCGATCGCGACAATTTGCCCGATCACCGAACCCCCGAACCGGCACTTTGCAGTCCATCGATCGCCGATCCACTTCGGCGGGTTCACGGCCGGAGTCACCCCGCCGACCGCTGCGCTTTGGAAAAATTTCCGAAAATGTTGCCCCGCCTGTTTCCGTCCACCCCACCAGCCTAACTGATCCCATTGTCATACAGTGCTTTAAGTAGATTACCCGCCGGAAAAACTTTGTCCGCGGAGGGACGATTTCAGGCGTTTCGCAGCGCGAGAAATCTTCTCGCTTTGCAATTCGCATGAGCGCGATGGACCGGAACGCGTCACGGAAACCCCTGCGTCGAACCGCGCCGCGCCGCATCGGTCGATGCAGTTGTTATGAACACCAAACGCATCCTCCTCCCCGCATTCTCTGGACTCGCAATGATTGCCCTGTTGCTGGGCTCCGGTTGCGCCTCCTTTGAGTCCCGCTCGGAAGAAAAATCCTACGTCTTCGATGCTCTTCCGGCCGAAACCAAACAACGCCTGAAGGACGGCGAGATCCGCATCGGCGACACCTTCGACATGGTCTACATCGCCCTCGGTGCTCCCACGGAAAAGCGCGACAAGTTGACGGACCGAAACCGCGAGACGGTTTGGGTCTATGCGTCTTTCGATCGCCGCTACGAAGGTGAAACCACCGTCGGCTATCACCGCGTGGTCACCCGCGAACCGGGACTTCTCGGCCGCTACCGCGTGAGCTACGTGCCGGTTTCGGAATCGGTCTACAGCGAACGCGTCGACGAACGTTTCCGCATCACGTTCTCCGACGGCCGGGTCACCGAAATCGAGTCGACCAACTAATGCTCAGAACCCGCTGAACACTCTTCCTTCCCTCAATCCTTTTCTCACCACTGCTATGAAAACCAACACCACCTCATTCCGGTCGTGCCTCGTCGCCCTCGCGACGTTGGCCACTGCCGCCACCGTTTCCGCCGCTTCCATTGAAGAGGAACGCGACGCCGTTCGCGAGATGCGCAACGAAGTCCTTGCCGACCTCTACGAAATCAAACCCGAAGCCGAAGGCCGCATCGCCAAAGCCGAAGGCTACGCCGTGTTTTCCAATGTCGGCGTGAACATCATCTTCGCTTCCTTCGCCGGCGGCCACGGTCTCGTGGTCGACGACGCCGGCCATGAGACCTTCATGAAAATGGGCGCGGCCGGTCTGGGTCTCGGTCTCGGCGTGAAAGACTTCCGCGGCGTCTTCGTCTTCTACGACCGCAAAGCCCTCGATGACTTCATCGAATACGGCTGGGACTTCTCCGCCCAGGCCGATGCCGCCGCCAAGTCCTCCGAGAAGGGCGGTCAAGCCGCCGCCGTCGGCAATATCGGCAACAACGTCGAGGTTTACCAATTCACCAAAAACGGCCTCGCCCTCCAAGCCACCCTGCAGGGCACGAAGTATTGGCGCGACGCGGCGCTCAACTAACGCCCGCGCCACCCACGTTGCTCCTCTCTGAGGGCGGCCCACGTCGCCTCTCCAGCGCCTCCCCCACCGGAGGCGCTTTTTTTGGGACCCGTCACCTGCACGCCAACCCGCCCCGGGATCATGCAAAATGACCGGTTTTCGCAAACCACCGGCATGCAGAACGCATGATGCCGTGAGTGTGAGAATATGTTAAGTTTTTTAATTACATTATTACCATATGGTTACGAAATTACGCCAACCACGGCACACAACGTGATGAAGGAGTAGGCACACCCACTTCTTCTTATGAACACACTCGCCCTCGATACTCCGCTTCTCAAATCCAACCGCCGCCGCAAGCAAGACGATGCCACGCTGGTGGCTCGCTTCCAACGCGGTGACGAAGATGCCTTCGCCCAGATCGTCGAAGCCTACCGCACCCGCATCCACGGCTATGTGCGCGGCATGCTCCGCGACAGCACCGACGCCGAGGAGGTCACCCAGGACACATTCGTGCGCGCTTACCGCGGCCTCGAACGTTTCCGCGGCGATTCCTCGCTCTCCACCTGGTTGCACCGCATCGCGACGAACCTCGCCCGCAATCGCTACTGGTATTTCTTCCGCCGCCGTCGCCAGGACACCGTGTCGCTCGATTTCGTGGCCGATCCCACCAATGACCGCCCGGTCATGGATTCGATCGCTTGCGAGTCGCCCGATCCGTCCCAGCAATCGACCAACGAGGAGTTCATGCAGTCCATCCGCGACTGCATGGATCAGATCGAGCCCCGCTACCGTGAGGCCCTCACGCTGCGGGTCGGCAAGGACCTGCCTTACGCGGAAATCGCCGAAATCACCGGCGTGCCGGTCGGCACCGTAAAGAGTCGTATCGCCCGCGCTCGCCGCGAGCTGCGTGACCTGTTGGTCGCCACCGTGCCGGAACTCGCCGAAGGCGTGTCCATCAACGGCTTTCTCGCCGCCGAATTGAACTGATCGCCTGGATCCACCCCCGGCCCGCCCCCTCCGCATGACCGACTGGATTCACGAGCTCATCGACACGGCTTCCTATTCGGGGGTCGCCGTCCTGATGTTGCTGGAAAACATCATCGTGCCGATCCCGGCCGAAACCGTGATGTTGTTGGCCGGCTTCGTCGCTTCGCGCGGTGATCTGTCCTTCATCGGAGTGGTGGCGGCCGGGACCGCCGGGTCGGTCGTCGGCAACCTGCCCCTCTACCTGTGGGGTCGGCACATTGGGCGCCGCCGGGTGCGTTCCTGGTTCAATCGCCACAGCGCGTGGTTGCTGCTCGAACCCGAACAACTCGACCGTGGTTTCGACTGGATTGCCAAGCGCCGGGGCGCGCTGGCCATCGCCATGGCGCGTCCGCTACCCGGCGTCTGCACATTGATTTCCCTGCCCGCCGGCGCCGCCGGCATGAGTGCCGGTCGTTTCCTCGCCGGTTCATTCGTGGGCGCCGCGATCTGGAACACCTTGCTCGCGACCTTCGGTTTCCAACTCGGGGAAAACTACCGCCACGCCGAGCGCTACTTGGGCTACACGCTCATCGCCTCCGCGTCACTGCTGGTCGGCGGCATCGTCTGGCACCTGCTCCACCGCTGGCGCCGCCTCCACCGCAAGCCCTCTCCTATTTCCGCGCTATCATGAAAATCTGCTTCTTCACCAACACGTTTCTGCCTCACGTCGGCGGCGTCGCCCGCTCGACCCAGACGTTTCTCGAAGACTACCGCCGGATGCGTCACCGCACGCTCGTGGTCGCGCCGGAATTTGCCGAGGGCTCCGCCCCCCGTCGCATCGAGCGCTCGGTCGAGCGCGTGCCCGCCCTGCAGAATTTCAACGGCAGCGACTTCTCCGTGCGACTGCCGCTCGGCGCCGCCCTGAGCGATCGTTTGGGCAAATTCAAAGCCGACATCATCCACGCTCATCATCCCTTTTTACTCGGCGACACCGCGCTGCGGGTCGGTGCCGAACGGGGCGTGCCCGTCGTCTTCACCCATCACACCCTTTACGAACAATACACGCACTACGTCCCGCTCGATTCGCCGGCGCTGAAGAACTTCGTCTCCGATCTTTCCACCCGCTTCGCCAACTGCTGCAGCGGCGTGATCGCACCGAGTGAAAGCATCGCGGAGCTGATCACCGCGCGCGGCGTCGAACGGCCGATCCGCGTTATCCCGACCGGCATCGATACAAAAATGTTCGAGTCCGGTCGCCGCGATCGGTGGCGCCGTCACTTTAATCTCCGCGACGACGATGTCGTTATCGGCCATGTCGGACGACTCGCGCCGGAGAAAAATTTACCCTTCCTCGCCGACGCGCTCGCCCGTTGTCTGCGCCGCCATGAAAACGCCCATGCCATGATCGTGGGCGATGGCCCGTCCCGCGCGGAAATGGATCGCATCTTCGGCGATGCCCGCGTGCTGCACCGCGTGCATTTTCTCGGTCAACGCACCGGACGCGCCCTGCACGATGCCTACGCCGCCATGGACGGGTTTGCGTTTGCCTCGCACAGTGAGACGCAGGGCATGGTGCTCGCCGAAGCCATGGCCGCCTCCAACCCGGTGATCGCGCTGGACGCCCCCGGCGTGCGCGAGGTGGTGCGCGACAACGCCAACGGTCGCTTGCTCCACGGCGACGCCACGCCGGAAGCCTGCGCCCGCGCGTTGAGTCAACTCGTGCGCAATCACGACGCCCGCCAGCGCTGGACCGCCCAGGCCCGGCAGGACGCCGCCGCGTTCGACCGCAAGGTCAGTGCCCGCGACGCCCTCGCCTTCTATGAAGAAATGATCGCGGCGCATGATCACGCGCCATCCGACTCATTCGCCGATCGGTGGGCGCGGTTGGTCGACCGCATCAGCATCGAAACTCAACTCGTGGCCGACAAGGTCGGCGCCGCCGCCGGCGCCCTCAGCCACTCCTTTCTCGGCGCGCCGTCCTCCGCCGCGACCAGCTAACCGGAAACCGCCGCCATGCTCTTTCGTCTCCACGCCCGCTTCCGCCATTGGCGGCGGCGCCTCAGCCGTTCCGAATGGTTTGTCCGCTGGTTCAATCTCGAAGCCGATACCGGCTCCGATCATGCGCCCGGTTTGTTGATGATTCAAATCGACGGCCTTTCCCGGCAGGAGCTGGAGCGCGCCCTCAATCACCAACGCCTGCCCTGGCTGCGTCGGCTGTTGCGCAAGCAAGGTTATCGCGTGCACGACTTCTATTCGGGTCTGCCCGCCAGCACCCCGGCGGTGCAGGGGGAATTGCACTACGGCGTGCGCACCGCCGTGCCCACGTTCAGTTTTCTGGATCGGCGCTCCGGTCGCATCGACATGATGATGCAGCCGAGTGCGGCCAAACGCATCGAAGCCGACCTCGCCGAGCAGGCCGAGGGGTTGCTCAAAGGCGGCAGTTCATGGTCCAACGTCTACACCGGCGGTGCCGACCAAAAGGAGAGTCACTTCTGCGGTGCCAGCATCGGCATCGGCGACACCTTGCGCAGCACGCAATGGCGGAAGCTGCTGCTGTTCGCCCTGCTGCACGTCGGATCGATCCTGCGTCTGCTGGCTTTGCTGCCGGTGGAGCTCGTGCTGGCGCTGGTCGACGCCGGGCGTGGCATCGTCGCTCGACGCCAGTCGTGGATGCGCGAAATCATCTTCGTTTTCGCCCGGGTGCTCGTCTGCGTCGGACTGCGGGAGTTGATCACCTTGGGCACCAAAATCGACCTCGCTCGCGGCCTGCCGATCATCCACGTCAACTTTCTCGGCTACGATGAACAGTCCCATCGCCGGGGCCCGTCCTCGTTGTTCGCCCACTGGACGCTCAAAGGCATCGACCGCGCCATTGGCATCCTGCACCGCTCCGCCCGTCGTTCGCGTCGGCGCGACTACGAGGTTTGGATCTTTTCCGATCACGGTCAGATTCGCGCCACCCCCTTCGGCCGCGTGGTCGACGGCGGGCTGGAAGGCGTGGTGGGTCGCCATATGCCCCACGCCACGGGCTCCTCCTCGCCCCAGAAATCCGCCGCCGCCCCGTCCTGGTCTTCCTCCCACGCCCCGCGCTGGCGTGATCGCGCCGAAGGTCCGGACGACAAGGTGACTTCCGCCTTCGGCGACGAACCCTTTGCTCTCGCCGCCATGGGACCGGTCGGAAACATCTACCTGGCCGAACCGCTGCCGCCCGAACGTATCCGCCATTTGGCGACCAATCTCATCGCCGACGGCGTGCCGGGCGTGCTGCTCCGACGAGACGACGGCAAGGTGGACTGGATCACCTCGACCGGCGAGTTCGTGCTGCCCGATCACACGGACCAGTTGCCCCACGCGGAATCCCGTCGCGCCACCATCGCGGAGGATCTCACCCGCCTCGCCCACAATGAGCACGCGGGCGACTTGATCGCGCTGGGCTGGGATTGTGACGGCACGTCCTACACCTTTGCCGACGAAAACGGGTCCCATGCCGGCTGCTCCCCCCAAGAAACCCATCCGTTTCTCCTGCTGCCCGGACATGTCCGACTCCCGACGGGGCCCGCGCCGTTCCGACCGGCGGACCTGCGGCGTCTCGCCCTGACTCATCTCGGCCGCCACGATGCCGTCACGGCATCACCTCCTGCGACTTCGTCCGCGGAACGTTTGCGGGTCGTCAGCTACAACGCCCACGCCTGTCTCGGTCTCGACGGTCGCTGTTCGCCCCATCGCATCGCCCGCGTGCTCGCTGATTGTGACGCCGATGTCATCGCATTGCAGGAACTCGATTGCGGTCGCGCCCGTTCCCGGGAAGAGGACCAACTCCAAGTCATCGCGGATCAATTGGGCTTTCACGCCACCTTCTGTCCGGCCGTCTCCGGTCCGCAGGGGCACTACGGCCACGGGCTGCTCACGCGCTTTCCCATCATCGAGTCACGTTACGGCGAGCTGCCTGGTTGGGGCCGCCTGGAGCCACGCGCGGCTTTGATGGCCCGACTTGATTGGCACGGCCGTCCCGTCACCGTCGTATCCACTCACCTGGGACTCACGCGCACCGAGCGCCTGCAACAGGTTGACACCCTGCTGGGGGACGAATGGCTCGGGGCCACGGCGGAGGACGAACCGGTTTTGTTTTGCGGCGATCTCAACACCAGCCCCGGCTCGATTCCCTACCGTCGGCTCGCCTCGCGGCTGCATGACGTGCAGGCGCACTGTCCCGATCACGTCAGCCAGGCGACCTTCCCGTCGTTTCTGCCGGTGCGGTGCCTCGACCACATCTTTGTCTCGCCCCACTTCAACATCGAGGACGTGGATGTCGGGCAGGGCGAACTCCCCCGCCTGAGTTCGGATCACCTGCCTTTGATCGCCACCCTCGCACTTCCGACCGACTCCGCGGCCGCTTCCGCCCCCGCAGAGAACACATCACCCGCCATGGCTCAGCACGCCTAGGTCATGCCCGGTCCAACCCGTCCCTCCTCCCTCCATGTTTTCCCATTTCGTGAAACCCACTCCGTCGTTCCTGCGGCGGGGTGGTTTAATTTTAGAGGTATGCTATGATATTTAACCTGAACCACTTGGGTGAATCTGCCGATTCGGGCATACTGCAATGCTATCTTTTTACGCACGAATCACTTAAATATAATCCCCTAGGACATTTGGATGGACCTGGATGTAGGGGATAACAAGGTAAGCCGAACGATGACTGCGCTGCGGCGACTCACCCAATCTATCGCAACGTGGCATCGCGGAATCGTGTTTGCCGCCGGTATTCTATTGCTGGTGGCCCTGGCGGTCGGCCTCTACACCTCGAGGAGCACCGCCATGCGCATGCAACGAGTGAATCACTCCCATGCGGTTCTCGCCCAGATCGACCGCGCGGTGGCGTTGCTGCGTAACGCCGAGAGCGAACAACGCGGTTTCCTGATCACCAGCAGCGAGGGCTACGAAAAAGCCGCCGAACAGTATGCCGAGGAACTCGACGAGGCGTTGGAGGACTTGATTATCCTGGTGGCCGAAAACCCGCTGCAATCCAGACGAGCGCGCAATTTGCGGGACGCGATCTACGAGCGCCTCACGGAGTTGCGGGGCACCGCCCAGTTCATGCGACGGGGCTCCATCCGCGATCTGCGCGAGATGCTGGGCGACGAATCCGAACTGCGCGTGATGGCCCGCATCCGCGAGATTCATTCGGCCATGACCGCCGCGGAGCAAACGCTCCTGGCCCAGCGCAGCAGCGAGATGAAAACCGAGCTCCAGGTCGCGACCCTCACCGTGCTAAGCTCGGGCGGACTCGCCCTCATCCTCGGTGGCCAGGCCTTTTTTCTCCTCCGCCGCTCGCTGCGATCCCTGGAACGCGAGGCCGAACTGCTGCGAGAAAAGGAATCCGCCGAATCCGCCGACCGCGAAAAGAGCGAATTCCTCGCCAACATGAGCCACGAGATTCGCACGCCGATGAACGCCGTGCTCGGATTCGCCGAATTACTCTCCGGGGCGGTGACCACACCGAAGCAGCGCCACTACGTCGATGCGATCAACAGCAGCGGCCGCGCGATGCTTTCGCTCATCAACGACATTCTCGATCTGTCCAAAATCGAAGCCGGCAAACTGGAGCTGAACTACCGGCCGATCTCCGTCGAACGCCTGCTGGATGAAATCAGACAGGTGTTCTGTCCGCAGGCCGAAGCGCGCGGGCTGAAGATCGTCATCACGGTCGATCCGAGCCTGCCCCCTTCCCTGCTGTTCGACCAAACCCGCCTGCGTCAGATCCTGTTCAACATTGTCGGCAATGCCCTCAAGTTCACCGAACAAGGGCAGATCACCGTCCATGCATCGTGTCGCCTGTGCACCAGTGACGAGACCAAGGTCACGCTATTTCTCACCGTGGCCGACACCGGCATCGGCATCTCGCCAGAGCACCAGACCGCCATCTTCGAACCGTTTCGGCAGGTCGATGACGGGCCCGCCCGCGGCCACGGCGGCACCGGCCTGGGTCTGAGTATCACCAAGCGACTGACCACTCTCCTCAACGGTCAGGTGGAACTCGAGAGCATCGAAGGCCAGGGCACCACCTTCCGCTTTGCCTTTCCCCAAGTGGCCATCTCCGCCGCCGCTCCCGCCATGGAATCGAGTGATTCCAGCGCGGAGAATTTCGACCAACTCAAACCGAGCGTCATTCTGGTCGCCGACGATGTGACCTTGAACCGGGACCTCGTCGCCGGGTTCCTCGAAAACTCCCGCCACCGCGTGGTCCACGCCGCCAATGGCGAGGAAGCCCTGAACCAAGCCCATATCCACGATCCGGATCTCATTTTGCTCGATATTCGCATGCCGGTGATGGACGGACGGGAGGCCCTGTCAAAGCTACGCCAGGACCCCGACCTGCAGGACGTGCCGGTCGTCAGCGTCACCGCCTCGTCGATGTTGGACGAAGAAGAGGAACTGCGGGCCCACTTCGATGGCTACATTCGCAAGCCGTTCACCAGCGCCCACCTCTTCAAGGAAATGTCACGGCTGCTGCCGCCCGATGAGCAGCAGGCCGCAGCCGCGCCCGAACCCACCCCGGAGTTGACCGAACCGCCTCCCGCCCCGGGACCGGAATGGCCGGCCCTGCTCGCTTATTTGCAGGCGTTGGAAGAAGGCCGGTGGCGCGCCCTGAGTAAATCGATGGGTGCTCGCGAAACCGCCGCGTTTGCGCACGATCTCATTAACCGCGGAGAAGCGGCCGCCTGCCCCGCCGTGATGGCCTACGGCCAAAAACTCACCGAACAAGTCGAACGCTTCCAAGTTTCCGCCATGGAATCCACCCTCCAACACTTCCCCCAATTGGTTTCCGGTCTCAGCGAACAAATGGCCTCAGCAAAATGAGCAATACGACTCCGCCCCTCTTGTCCGCCAGCGGTCGCGATGGTGTGGTCCTCGTAGTGGACGACGTCGAACGCAACCTGCAGGTCGTGGGTGAACTCCTCACGCAGCAGCGCTATGAAGTGCTCTTCGCCACCAACGGCAAAACCGCCTTGGAACGGGCCGAAGCCGCGCAACCTGATCTGATCCTGCTCGACATCATGATGCCCGGTATGAGCGGCATCGAGGTCTGCCAACGTCTCCAACTCAACCCGCTCACGCAGAGCATTCCGGTGATTTTTGTCACCGCGACCCACGACGCCGAGACCGCGGTCAAAGGCTTCACCGAGGGCGCGGTCGACTACGTGACCAAACCTTTTCACGCCGCCGAACTGTTGGCCCGCGTCTCCACCCACGTCGCCCTCAAACACGCGCGTGACCGCAACCGACAGGTCATCACGGAAAAGAATGACCTCATGGCCGCCGTGGCCCATGACCTTAAAAACCCCCTCACTTCCATCCAGATTGCCGGCAACGTTTTGCGCGATGGCTTGGTCGGCGACCCCAAGCTCGAGATGGCCAATGTCATCGTCGATTCATGCAATGAACTGCTGTCGTTGATTGAGGATCGCCTTAGCCGCAACGCCCGCGAGGCCGCGATCGCCCAGCTGAGCTTGAGTCCGATCAACCTACGCAACCTCCTGCAATCGGTCGCCCAACAGAACCGACCCATTGCCCACGCCAAGGACATTACCCTGGATCTGGATTTGCCCCTCGATACGGAATTGAACATCCAGGGCGACTACCACGCCACCGCCCAGATTTTCGACAATCTCGTTTCCAATGCCATCAAGTTCTCGCCCCGCGGCAAAACAGTGAGCATCGAGTGCGGCGCCCCCGGATCACCCGGCTGCATACGGATCAAGGTCGTCGATCACGGCCCCGGTTGCAGCGAGGCCGATCGGCGGGACTTATTTAAGCCCTATCATCGCCTGAGTGCCAAACCCACCGGAGGCGAAAGCAGCACCGGACTGGGCCTGAGCATTGCTCACGATCTGGTGCTTAAAATGTCCGGCCGTATCAGCTGTGAGGATACCACCGGCGGGGGCGCGACCTTCTGGGTCGAGCTGCCCGAGTCTGCGGCCTAGGGTGTGATTAGGAAATAGAAGGCACCAGCGTGAGCGCGACCTGGGGCTCACGCCAGGCGGCCACGACGGAGGTGACCCAGCGGGCCATGCCGTCGCGGACAACGCCGCGCCAGCCTCATTGCCCATTCCCCCCTTCGGGCTGATTTCCAAAACCCACCCTAAACCCCCGGACCAGACGGGCCACACGCGCCACTTCACCGCGTTGCAATGTGCAATTTGGCTAAAAATTGAGCAGAGCATTATGCCCGATTCAGGAATTTACCCAAACGGGTATTATTTCTTATAGAACTGCTATTTAGTTACTTATGATATTCCTCAATCAAGTTGGCATGGTTCGAGTTATAAGGGGAAGCGTCACTCAACCCATAACTCAAAACTGGAGATAAATATCATGTTAAGTTGGTCCCTCACCTTTCTCATCATCGCCCTCATCGCGGGCGTTCTTGGCTTCACCGGCATCGCCGGAGCGGCCGCCGGCATCGCCAAGGTGCTGTTCTTCGTCTTCCTCATTCTGTTGATCGTCTCGGCCCTGGTCGGAGCCGCCAAAGGCAAAAATCCACCGGTCTGATCGCGACCTGAACCCGTTCGAATCTTCGACCCCCTGACACCTTTCATCTCATGAAAACGTATTCCAAATTCACCAAACCTCTCCTCATCGGCGCACTCGCTTTCACGCTCGGAGCGTGTTCAGAGCGCCAACAGGAAAATACCAAAGACGCGCTGGCTGACGCCAAGGAAGCGACCAAGGAAACTTGGCAGGACACCAAGGCAGCCACTCAATCCGCCTGGGCCGATCTCTCCGACGCCACCTATGACGAACGCGAGTCCTTCAAGGACGGCGTAAGCGACATGGCGGCCAAGTTGGAAGAAAAAGCCGAAGCTCTCGGAGACAAAACCGCCGACGCCTCCGACGAGGCGATGGACAAGCTCCGTAACGCCCGGGCGGAACTGGCCGACTCGCTCGACGATCTCGGCGATGCCACCGCCGACACCTGGGAAGACGCCAAGGATCGCGTGGCCGATGCCTGGAACAACGTCGAAGCCGCCTATCACGACGTGATGAGCTAACGTCGGCCGAAGGGCGGTGCGACCGCCCCGCCACCCAGCTCTCCATCACACCAAGACCGGTCGAGGCTTCGACGCCTCGCCCGGCTTGTTTGTATCCAACTATCTGCGACCCATTTTACTGCTATGAAATCTTGGCTTCCCTGGCGTTACCTCGTCAGCCGCATCGCTCGCCGCCAAGGGTTTTTGGACCCGTTCACGGTCATGGCCCGGCTGCGTCAATTTTCCCAACCCTCCGAGGTGCAGGAACCGATCGAACTGATTCGGGCCGGCGCGGCGTTTCATGCCCGCGGCCTAGTCAACACCAAGGTGCTGCAAAACAATCTCGACTGGGTCTGGCCGTATTGGGCTACGCGTCAGTTCGACCCGTCCGACGCTTCCTTTCTGCCCCGCGCCTTTTCGATCACCCACGTCAATCTCACCCACCGCAACTGGACTGCGCTCGGCTTGCCCGGCATGGAGGTGTATCCCATCGTCGATCCTCGCGGCATGATCACGCCGCTGCTCGATGCATGGTCGCTCGATTGGTGGTTCGCGCCCGCGGATGGATCCGCCCCCACACTTCCCTCCCAGTGCATCAATGCCGAACAACGGCTCGAACTGGAGGACGGTTTGCGCGTGGTCACTTCGCTGCGAACTGATCATCTGCGACTCGTCACGTCTGCGTGGGTGACGGCCGCCGCCACAGCCTCCGATCAACCGACGCTGCAACTGCAGGCGTCCATCGAATCCGATGTGCCCGGAGTATTGGCCCTCGCCGTGCGCCCGGCCAATCCCGAGGGCGTGAGTTTCATCGATTCGCTGGGATTCACCGACGGTGAGATCCACGTCAACAAAGACGGCCCGATCCGCTTCGATCGCTCGCCCACCCACTGGGCGGCCTCGACCTATGCCCACGGCGACATCGCCCATCATCTGCATGATCGGTCCACGCCCCCTGCCGCGGAAGTAACCTGCCGGGCCGGACTCGCCACGGGTGCAGCCTTGTTTGAAGTCGCCGCGCGCGGCGCAAAGCAAACGGTCACCGCCAGCATGCCGGTGCCGGCCCGCGGACCGGATTCCCGCCAGACCACGGTCACGACCCGCTCCTGGCCGGATGCACTCGCAGGCACGCCCACCTTCACCGCTCCGGATTCGCACTGGCAGTTTCTGCACGATGCCGCCACCCGCACGTTGCTGCTGCTCTCACCGCACGACATCTACCCGGGGCCCTACACCTATCGACGGTTTTGGTTTCGCGATGCCTGCCTGATTCTCAATGCCCTCGTCGCCGCCAACCAGTTCAAGCTCGCTCGCGAGCTGCTGGCCGCGTTCCCCGAACGCCAAAAACGCGACGGGTATTTCCACTCCCAGGAAGGCGAGTGGGATGCCAACGGCCAGATTTTGTGGATCGCCGACAAAATCGAGCGCGCCGACGGAAAACTGCTCTCCACTTCGTTGTGGAAGGCGCTCTCCAAAGGGGCCCAATGGATCACGCAAAAACGGGTCCAGGAAATCGGAGCCCGACACGACGGCTTACTGCCGCCGGGCTTCAGCGCGGAACACCTCGGCCCCAACGACTTTTACTACTGGGACGATTTTTGGGGACTCGCCGGCCTGCGGGCCGCCGCCCGCATGGCTCAACGTCGCGGTGAAAACGAGGACAGCCAACGCTGGCACCGCGAGGCCAACCAGTTTTCGCACGCCATCCGCGAGAGCCTCAAGGCCTTGCCCGCCTCGGTCACCGCGCAAGGCGTGCCCGCCTCGCCCTATCGGCGCATGGACTCGGGTGCCATCGGGTCGATGGTCGCCGACTATCCCCTGCAACTGGACGAACTCGGGCCCGAACGCTTTCAAAAGACCGCCGACTGGCTGGCGCAGCACTGCCTGCATGAAGGTGGGTTCTTCCAGGACATGATCCACTCCGGCATCAACGCCTACCTCACGCTGGATCTGGCGCAGACTTTACTGCGCGCCGGCGACTCCCGCTATCTTGATCTGATGGACGCCGTCGCCACGGCGGCGTCCCCTACGGGTCAATGGCCCGAAGCCATTCACCCCCGCACCGGCGGAGGTTGCATGGGCGACGGGCAACACGCCTGGGCCGCCGCCGAGTGGATTTTGATGATCCGCGCCCTCTTCGTGCGCGAAGAAGCCAACCACCTCGTCATCGGTGCGGGTTTGCCCGAACATTGGTTTAACGATCCGGAGTGCAATACCATCCACTACGGGCCCACGGCGACCAGTTGGGGACCGATCACCGTGCATGTTGAGCGCCGCTCGCATGACGACAGGTGGGTGCTGCGTATCGAGGCCCATTGGCACGGATACGCTCCGCACCTGGAGATCCGAATCCCGGGCTTCCAACCGGTCGACACCGACGCCGCGTCCTACGACATCGTGCTCGAACCCGTGCAAGCCGAGGGTTGCCTCATCGATCGATTCACCCAGTGCGAATAATCGCCGGGCGCACGAGTCCGCTCGCTCCAACTGCGGTGGCATACCGCGACGCGTATTCCGTTCGCCAGTAGTGTGTAACGCCTAAGAGTTCGGATAGGTGTAGGTCGTTGCTTGCGACGACCGCATCCATCACGCTGCGGTATTCGCAAGCGAACACCCTACCCAGCGCTACGACAACTTACAGGATCGTTGCTCGTTCCGACGCTGACTCCACGAATAATCCAGTGTTACTTCTACCAGGGGGTTGGCTCCACGTGGTTTCAGCGTGGACGGGAAACGAAACGCGCACAGCCAACCTATGACAACGTGGCCGAGAGGCAGTGCCGCAAGGCGCTGCTTCCTCGGCTCCGTCTTGCCCGCCCACCTCCCCGCATTCCTCGCGATGACGCTTCGCGCTTCCGCACTACATTCCAGTCCGAAGAACGGGTTTTTCGCGCCCGCCCAACGCTGCCCTGTTTCCACCGTTTCGACCATCGCCGTGCCCGCACAGCCTTCCGCAGATCCGCCCCCACCAAACTTTGATCCGGGTGGTCCGCTCCCCGCGCCGCATGCGGTCGATCGGCATGAACCCAAAAAAGGCGACCACGCGTCACGTGGTCGCCTTTGTCGTTAAGGTGAATGGGGTGCACGCACGTCGCGCATCGCCCGGCGCCGTCATCAACGTTTCGAGATGATGCGCATCAAGCGCGCGCCCAGACGAGCCCACCGCGGTAAAAACGGCACCATCAAACTTGAGGCCCATCCCGCCCAGGTGCCAACCTGCCGCCACCATGCGTGACCATGGCTCGGGGAGAGCCGCGGGCGCCATTTCTGTTCCCACTCCAGTCGGTCACAGGTGCAGGCGATCACGAGGAGCTTTTTCTCAATGTTTCTATCCATCGGAATCCTCCTTTGGAGGCGGGGGGTTGAACAGAGCATGCAAGCTTTGCGCATCACGCGAAACCTGCCCGAGCACGTCGCCGAACGGCATCCACTGCCCGGCGCGCCAACGTATGACTAAAATGGTGACGACGCCACCGCCGGCCAATCCGACTGCGGCCATGATCGGCGCCCAGACCCGCCATTCGGTGTCCCAGGTCGCGGCCATCAATGCAGCCAGACCCATCATCGCGGCGAGTTGCAAGGCGCCAATCGCCACGATGGCCAACACGCTGAAACGCATCAGCTCCGAGCGGGCTTCCCTGAACTCCAGGGCCGCGAGCCGGGCACGATGATCCAGCGCCCGCATGGCGATGCGGACGCTGGAAAGACGCTCGTCGTCATCAGGCGACGGGGCCGCCGTATCAGACTCGGAATCGTGTTGCGGTGAAACCATGACGGTTTCCGGTTCAGGCGATCCGACGCGAGACCAACAGCGCGACCAAGGCACCGACACCGGCGGCGATTCCCGCGGCGTGGTAAGGGTGCGAGCGCACATACTGGTCGGCATGCTCGGCTTGCTCCTTCGCGGCGACCTTCACGCGATCAACGGTCTCATCGACGGTCTTGCGGCCGTCCTTGACCGCAGTGCGCAGGCGGCCACGGAGTTCGGAAATCTTGTCGTTGGCTTCGTCACCGCCTTCGGCGAGCAACGCTTCCGCGTCGCGCACCAGGGCCTTGAGCTCGTCGGCGGTGGATTTCAATTTGGGATCAGCTTTGGTAGTCATAATATTTTGGATACTTGGGTGGTTTGGGAGATCGCCCCGTTCGGCCAAAATTCGCCGACCGAGGCAGAGAGTGAAAAGTGACGACTTAGCGGCGCTTGATCAGGCCGACGCCGCCGGCGACGGTCGCGAGAAGACCCGCGACGACGAGAACGATGCTCTTGTTGGAAGGCGCGTCGTTCACGACTTCCGAAACGGCCGAGCCCACGGAGTCCGAGGCTTCGATCCCGTAAACAAGCAGACCGATGCCGATGATGAGGATAACGATGGAGGTGATTTTATTCATAATTGAGAGGAGTTGCACCCTACCTTTGCCTATCCCATGCCAAGCTTGCGCCTTCGGACTTTATTGCATTATTTATCAGCATCTTACGTAATTTAGAAAAAACTTTAGATTATTAAATCAGCGCAATTTGCATGACGTTGTTTTGACGTATCGCGCATAATGCCCGATGCCGTAAGAGACGTTTCGCTCCTTTCAATCGGGATAACCGCCACCCGCAGCCTCGGCCCCGCCCCGACCGGCCCATTGCGCTCGCCCCGTTGGAATCCAGACCCAAAAAAGCCGCCCCCACCGCGCATGAGAGCACGGCGATGAGGCGGCGTTTCGCTTGCGGAGAAGCGAGGCGGATCAGGGTGAAGTCAGGACTCTTTCCGCACGCCCTTGAAGGGCTTGGCGTCCGCTTTCTGATCCATGAACTTGCCGGACTCAGCATCACGCTTGGTCCAACGATCGTTCGTGGGGTTGAGGGTTTGGGAACGTTTGCGAACCGCGCCAACGCGCGCGTTGTCTCCAGTAGGTTTGTTAGTAGCCATGCGGTGCACTGACCTCCGATTTAAACATCGGTTCGCAGTTCCGATCTCCCCCGTCAGTTCGACCCGCCCGTCCAATCGGCGAGGAACGCATCAGCTTCGCGAATGGATTTCTCCATATCGGCGATGAGTGCGCCCACTTCCGTTTCCAGGTCGCTTACCGTGCTGTCCAAACCGGCGATGGTTTGCGCGTTCAGGTTATGCTTCAGGAAAAGCACCTGGTCGCGCAGGGTGCCGAGCACGGGCTCCATCCGGTCGGAGGCGCGCTGCATCAACAACACCAGACGATCGTAACGGCGACGGGTGGTGTGAAGTTGGTCGGCGCTGCGCTGCCGCAAACTGGCACTGGTATACTGTTCGAGCTCACGCTCCCATTCGTCGAACAAAGCCTCCGCCACATCGCGCACGGCGGCGATCCGTTCCCGCACGGCGCTGGCCCGGGCCTCGCTGCGGTCGAGCTCGGTGGAAAGCCGGTCGTAATGGAGCTTGAGGTCACCGCCATCACTCGCGCTCAGGGCCAGGAGCTGCTCCAACGCACTGCTGAACTGTTCCTTCGCTTCCTCCTGCGCTTCCTGGGATTCCTCGATGCGATCAGCCAACACCTCGCGCTTGGGAATGCCCACCTTTTCGAGAGCACTGTAGTAAACCGACGAGCAACCGCCCAAACAACCAACGACGAACAAGGCGAAAAGCAGGACACGCAGGGACTTCATAAGTCGATCAAGGTGGCCGCACTTTGCGGCCATCGCAAGCCATCGAACCGCGGTATCCGGTGCGGGGGGAAACGCCCTCATCGCGCTCGGGGCTACCGCTTCAGGTCGGTGATCGTTTCGCATACCAGGCGTGAATCAATCCCGCCTGATAAAACGGCACCGGGGTGTTAAATCCGCCCCGACGAATGATCTCCTGGACATCACCCGACGGCAGCACGGCGACATCCCGCGAGTAGGCTTCCCGCATGCGCTTGATCCCTTCCGGTGAAGGCCCCTCGGCGTTGGTCACCCGAAACCAAACCTCGAGCAGGCTACGATCCTCGGGCTTACCCAGGTCTCCCGCCAGATCCGCACTCACAAGCACGCCATCCGGGACCAAACGATCCGCCATCCGTTGGAAAAATTCGATGCGCTGCTTCCGTTCCGTGATGAATTGCGAAACCAAAAAAGCCGTGGCCGCATCAAATGGCGCACTCGGCGGCAACGACTCGAGATAACCGGAGTGGAACACACATCGCGATGCGACGCCCGCCACCGCCGCCTTGTCCTTGAAGACCCCCAACATCGCGGCCGACGGCTCGACGGCCGTGAAGTGCCAATCCGGATACACTGGGGCCAGAGACAGAATCTCTTCTCCGGTTCCCGCCCCCACGCACAGGATTCGGGCCGCCGCCGGGAGTTGCGCGAGCACCGCCCGGGTCAGCAGATGGAGCGCCGCATTGAGCGGCGCCGTGCTGCGCCACTTCTGGTCATACGATGACGCGTGCTGATCGAATAATTCCGTAATCTCTTCCTTATGCATGGGTGACGCTGGAAACCGACGCGGCGCCATGCCCGACGGCAACCAGCAAAGTTGAAATCAAACACCGTGACCGCTCCAGAAACGACGCCATTTCGGCCCAGGGTCAGTTTCTTTGCACATACTTCGCCTCAAAGAGCTGCTTCGCCATCTTCAGCCCCTCGTCTGTAAACACGACGGACTTCGCTTTGCTCTTGGGGTCGGAGATATAGCCCTTTTCACACAAACGATCGAGAACCTCCCAGTCGTGCGATTTCCACGTTTTCCAAGGCCAATCCTTTTTCTCGCGGAATGCATTCAGGAAAAGCAGCGCGAGGACATCTTCGTCGATTTTGTCTTTGTCATGATCCATATGCGTAGCGGCCTATGATTGACTTGGGGAAGCACCGTCAGCCTCGGCCTTGAGCCGCCGGCGAAATTCTAACTGAGCCAAGATTTCAGCATGTGAGCCCGCCGGCCATCTTGCAATCCAGACCTTGGTGATCACCCCATTGGCGCTCAGGAGCGAAGACGAACCGCGACCGACCAATGAAGCTTAGGCGGTAAGAGTGATCGCTGTCTCCCGCGATGACATGGGGTCTTATCGGCGGTATTCGGCCGGGTTTCGCTCAATCAAGTAGATCTGAATTTCGTCTATCCCGTTGTGGTTGTAATAAACTCGATACTTCTCTCTTCGAGAAGACATTCGCCCAAATCGATCGGAAAGACCTCGGACTTCATAGGTAAAATATCCGTCATCTCCCGAAGTCCTCCACATGGCAATTTTCGGCCGTCTTTCATAGCGCCTACGCGCTTGGTTGGTGAGAGGCTCGATACTTCGAATCCACGCAAAGTCTTCCTGAAGAAGGGACGATTCCTCAAGGGCTCTTCTGGTAACCGCTTCTTCCTCTTGCAGGGCCAGCGCTACGTATGGCTGGCAGAACACTACGGCAAAGATTACGGCGAGAAGCACCAGCATCTTGAACAGGTGCCTGTGGTAGCCGGTGTCGGTTGCGGGTGGTTTCGCGAGTGAGCTCATTTCCCCTACGTTTGCCTTCCCCTACGAGGTGGGTCAGCGCGGTGCCGGTCTCTTTTCACTATGGGTTTCTCCTTCCAATAGTTTCGCGTGTCCATTTTTTCAGGCCCGATCACCGTGATTCGAGAACTCGAGCCATGAATTCGCTCTTACCATCCGTATACCTCTCGCGGTCATGCCGAAAGGAAGCGGCGAGGTTCTGCTTAAGGGCTGAGTATTCCGCCGTGATATTGGGGTCTTCACGCAGGCGGTCGCGGAACGTGATTTGAGCGGCCCACAACGGACTCCCGTAAGGCACGAGGTGCAAATGATGTGTCCGATCCGAGGGATGCGGCTTACAAAACCAGTGCATCACCTCCGCACGATAAGGTGCATGAAGATAATCCAAACTTCGCACCGCCGGGATCGATCCCTTTGATTCCTCGAGCGACCCAATCGCTGCCATAATATCGATTATGGGCTTCGCCGCCAGACCCGGAACGGAGGTGCTACCGATGTGCTCGATGGGCCCCTTGAGCCAGGGGCTAAGCACGCGGCGGAGGGCTTCCCGCTCTTCAAGAAAAAGCCGAACCCACTGCGCATCGTGGGCGACGATTTGAATCGGGGCGTCTTCGTCTGTCATGCTATTGCGGTCGACCGCATCAAGTGATGCCGACGAGTCACGGCGCGGCGCGCTCTGGCCGGCTGTCTGCGGTGACGGTTTCGATGTTCGATTTCAACGGGGTAAACGTCCATCTTTCGGACGACTTCAGGATGTAACCCTCGGCACAGACATAACTACCTCGAAACTCGTGATCATTTCGCATGCACGCGGTAAGAAAAATGACTGCAATCCCCGCCATCAATGCATTCCGATTCATCGCCATTTCCGTCAAACGTTTGAGATCAGAGACGGAGCCCGCGGCCGCGGAGCGGCCGGATTGGTCTCAACTGGCCTGGTTAGTCCGCCAATCGTGCGACCGCAAGCGGGGGCGAAAAAAGCGACACAGACGCCAACGAGACCAAGGACGGCAGGGATACGCTTCATCTTACTTTGCCTATCACTTAAAATGAGACAGGACCACTTGCGGTCCTCCTCTCCGGCAAACTGTTAGGACTTCTGGGTTCTGAATTCTTCATCACGTTTTTTCGACCAGACTTCCAATCCGATACTCTTAATTCGTTTGGCGTAAACATACTGTCCGGCGGCTAAAACCATGCCAGCTACTATGAACGGAGCCGAATACGGATTGACGTGTCGTCCGCCCGCCCGAGTGAGGCCGGGATTGTAGGCAGTGTATGCAAAGTATGCCATACCCGCAAAAGCCAGCGCCGCGCATACCCAAGTAATCGTCCAGAGCCGGATCTTCCATCGCTTGAAGCCAGGATCGGAATCGGTGACTTCCTTCGCTAAAGCCTTCCATTCCGCCGCTTGATCCGTGTTTTTTCGGCGGGTTTCGTCCGCATCATTTTCCGGGATTTCGTAGCGCAGTGACATTTTAATCCTAGGCACTATGGGTGCGACGAAGAGTCGCGGAACAAGACGGGTGCCCGCCCCAGGAAATCGCGGGTGACGCTCCATGCAGAGCGCCTATCCGCATGGATGGCGGGTGGTCGCGAAACAACCAAACTCCAGGACAAACACATGCCATGGACCCAACGCTCGGTGGGCCCGGATGTCGACCACGATACCAAGGCGGTCGCGGTGGCCGCAGGCCGCTGTGGCAGCGCGTCCCGAGGTGACCGCGGGCGACGCGGACTTGCCGCGAGGCTCCGGCCCGCGCCGGTCACTTTTTAATACCTTCCCGCCCGGACTCTTACGTTCGGGGCGGTGCGCGCCACGAGATCAATCTGGCTCCCAATGAAGTTGGTGGTGGCTTCGACGCAGGCTCCATCGAGCCCAAACATGATGGCCGCGGCATGGGCGCCGGACATGTCCAGATTGACCACCAGCAGATCCACGATGACCTCCTCGTCATTGATCTCGAAACTCGTGGGGCTGCCATCGGACATGAAGGCGTGAGCCATGGTCGGTCCGAGGGGATTGAGCAGGATTTCCGTGGGCATGCCGTTGAAACGCTCAAGCACGACCCGGCCGGCTTTGTGCACGTGGTCAAACTCGTGGCGGAACTGACACACCGCGTTTTTCACGGCGGACGGACAGCACTTGTCGGTAAGCGTTTTTTCGAGCGTCAGCTCGAAAGTGATCGTAGGCACGGGAGTTGGCATGGTGATCATAAGGGCAGCAGGCCGGGCACGAGACCCGACAACTCAACGAGCGATTTCCGCCGCGCAGAAGGGTCACGGATCGCCAATTTTTTGCGAGATAACGCCAGCCGTTGGCAAAACCCCCCAGAAACATCCCCCAAACATACTAATCGGGGCGCAAACTCCTTCGATTTCAGCGAGATTCCGCTTTCAGTCACTCCGCGAGACCACCACGTTTGGCAGCGGTGACCGATGGCGACATGACCCTCATTCTGCGGCGGATTGAGCAGGGCGACCCCGAAGCCCACGCTCAGCTCCTTCCCCTCGTTTACGAGGAACTGCGACGTCTCGCGGCGGCCAAGATGGCCCGCGAGTCGGGGGGCCAGACGTTGCAGCCCACCGCACTCGTGCACGAGGCATGGCTGCGACTTGGCGGCGATCAACAACCGGTGTGGGGCAATCGCGCGCACTTCTTTGGCGCGGCCGCAGAGAGCATGCGCCGCATCCTGATCGACAACGCCCGCCGCAAGCGCGCCCAACGCCACGGTGGCGGGGTCGAAAAAATCAGCGCCGATTCCACCGGCTTTGACCTCCCCGACAACATCGACACCAACGATGAGTTACTGCTCCTCAACGACGCCCTCGACGCCCTCGCGGAGCACGACGCCCGCAAGGCCGAGTTGGTGAAGCAGAAATACTTCGCCGGGCTGACCTTGGAAGAGGCGGCCGAGGTTTTGGAAATTTCCCACCGCACGGCCAAGCGTGACTGGGCGTATGCCCGGGCGTGGTTGTTCAATGAGGTGCAGCGCCTGCGCGCGGCGGACAAAGTCTGAGCCGCCCTACTTCATCCCCTCCTTTTTTCGGAAAATCCCGCGATTGCATGGCCCCAAGATTCGCGAAACTTCGCTCTGAAAATGTGTGCTGCCCCCGCTTCGCCATGCCTTCGGTGCGACCACTCGACCTGCTCCAGTTCACCGCGGACGGATCACCGCTGAACGTGGGTTCTCTCCCCTCGCGGCCCACCCGTTCGGTCCCGTCCTCCCCACCCGAACCCGTCGCCCATGGCACCTCCGCAAGGCACGAACGCGCCGCCACACGATGAACCCCGCGAGTCGGCGACCGGAGCACGAGACCGCGACGGTCGCACGCGCCCCCGCTCCCCCCTCGCCCCCCCTTCACCCCCCCTCGACCGACCGGGCATAGGATGAATCGCGACGAGCAAATTTTCTCTGCGGCGCTCGACATGCCGACTCACGCCCGGGAAGCATTTTTGCTCGAGACCTGTGGCAACGACGACGCCCTTCGCGCCCGAGTCGAGGCACTGATCGCCGGTTATGAAGCGGCGGACAGTTTTCTCGAAGACTCTCCGATCGAACGCCCGCTGTTGCCGCCCGAAGAGAAAATCGGCGACGTCATCGGCCGTTACGCGCTGCAGCGCCGCATCGGTGACGGGGGCTGCGGCGTGGTCTACCTCGCCGAGCAAAAGGAACCCGTGCGCCGGCATGTCGCGCTCAAGGTCATCAAACTCGGCATGGACACCAACGCCGTCATCGCCCGCTTCACTGCCGAGCGGCAGGCGTTGGCCATGATGGACCATCCCGATATCGCCCGGGTGTTCGACGCCGGCACCACCGAGGCGGGGCGCCCGTTCTTTGTGATGGAATACGTCGACGGCGTGCGCATCACCGAGTTTTGCGACGAGCACAACCTGTCGCTGCACGAACGGCTGGAATTGTTCGCCCGCGTGTGTCTCGCCATCCAACACGCCCACCAAAAGGGCATCATTCACCGCGACGTAAAACCCTCCAACATCCTCGTAGCACGCTCCGACGGCGTGCCCACGCCCAAGGTCATCGACTTCGGCATCGCCAAGGCCACGCAAGGTCGCCTCACCGAGGAAACGCTGCTCACCGGCGTGGGCCAGTTCATGGGCACCCCCGCTTACATGAGCCCGGAACAGGCGGAGCTGCGCGACTTCGACATCGATACCCGCAGCGACGTCTATTCACTCGGCGTGCTGCTCTACGAAATGTTGACCGGGCAACCGCCCTTTGATCCGCAGGAGCTCGTGCGCGGCGGCATCGACGAAGTGCGACGCGTCATCCGCGAAGTCGATCCGCCGCGGCCTTCCGCCCGGATCGCCGCCCTGTCCGCAGACGCGTGTAAAGCGATCGCGCAAACCCGTCGCGTCCCCCCCCCGCACTTGCGCAACGCACTCCGCGGCGATCTCGACGCCATCGTCATGCGCTGCCTCGAAAAGCCCCGGACCCGACGCTACGGGACCGCGCAGGAACTCGCCGACGACGTGCGCCGTCACCTGCGTCACGAACCGGTGGAAGCGCGCCCGCAAAGCACCGCCTATCGCATCCAAAAATTTGTCGCGCGCAACCAGCTCGCCTGCCTCAGCGTCGCCGCCATCACCGCCACGCTCGTCGGCGGCACGATCGTGAGTGTGCGCCAAGCCGTGCGCGCCACCGCCGCCGAACAAACCGCCACCGCCGAACGCGACGCGGCCACCGCGGCCGGACGCGCCGAAGCCCTCGCCCGCGCCGATGCCCAACGCCGCCAGGAACAAGCGGAGGATCTGCTCACCTTCATGCTCGGGGACTTTCGCACCGAGCTCCAAAAGATCGGCCGCCTCAACCTGCTCGATGCCGTCGGCGAGAAGGCCATGGACTACTTTGCCGGACTCAACGCCCGCGACCTCACCGACACCGCGCTGGTGCGCCAATCCAAAGCGCTCACCCAGATCGGCGAGACGCGCATCGACCAAGCCCGCTATCCCGAAGCGGCCGCCGCCTTTACCACCGCCTACGATCGCGCCGCCGCCCTGTGCGAACGACATCCCAGTAATGCCGACATGCTTTTCGAGCGGGCCCAGGCCGAGTTCTGGATCGGCTTCGTCGCCCGCCGTCGGGGTGAATTCGCCGAGGAACGGGAATGGCTCATGCGTTACCGCGATTCGGCAATCGCGCTGAACGAGATCGAAGGCAAGACGCTGCGGTCGCAAAACGAACTGACTTACGGATACCACAATCTCGCGGTGCTCGACTTCGAGGCCGGGGACCTGAAGGCCGCCCGGGCCGGGTTCCTGAGCGAACGACACGCCATCGCCGAACTGCTCGCCGCCAACCCGGGGGATCTGGAACTGCAGACGCGCATGACCGACATCGCATCCTGGCTCGGCAGTGTGGCCGAACGCGACGGCGCCTATCTGGAAGCCGTCGAGCGCTACACCGAAATGTCGTCCGGTATCGAAACACTCATGGCCCGCGAACCCGATGTCGTGCTGTGGCAGGAACGCCTCGCCGCCAGCGTCACATTCACCGGCAACCTTCAGGCCATGACCGCGCAACCCGATCGCGCCATGGCGTCGTATGATCGTGCGATGCAACTCCTCGACGCGCTCGTCGCCCGGGATCCCCACAACCAACGGTGGCTCGTCGTTTCGCTCAACCTGCAGCTGCAGCGCATCACGCTCCTGCTGGCCGCCGGCGAGACGGACACCGCGCATGAGCTGCTCCCGCCGGTGCGCGAACAGCTCGAAGCCCTCGTCGCGGCCGAACCGGGCTCACACGAATTTACCCGTCGCCTGGCCACCGCGTGGCGCTTGGAAGCCCGCCTGCAAATGGCAACGCAGCCGCCGGACGCCCGGGCCGCCATCGATCGCGCCATCGCCCTGGGCAACGGTCTCATCCAACAGGACCGAGCCAACAGCTGGGCGGTCGGAGAGTTCGCCCAAGCTCAACTGCTCGCCGGGCGCATCGCCCACGCGAGCGGCGACGACGCCAAGGCGCGTCAGCACTGGCAGGAGGCGATCGGGATTCTCGGTTCGCGTTGGGAAAACTCGCACGACTGGCGGTTTCTCGATCCCGCCGCCCAGGCGCTGGTCCTCACCGGCGAAACCGCTCGCGCCCGCCCCCTTCTCGAACGTCTGGCCCGCTTCGGCTACCATGCCACCGATCCCTTGGCGGCGTCCACTTTGGACATCGTCTCCCCGCCGCAAGGCACCAACCCAAACCCTCGTTAGTTAATCAGTATGAACTCGACTCAACTCCCTTCCGTTACGCTCTCGGTAACCATCCCCAGCTTCCAATCGACCACCGAATCAAACTGCATGCCGGCCACCATCGCGATCGACACCGCGGAACCCAACACGCTGAACGCGACCATGAACGGTGAATGGTTGACCGTTCCAAATACGGGAACCGCCGGGGGCGACATCATTTTCAAAATGCTCTCGGAGGGCATTATTTTCATCGGGATCGCCCTCAAATCAAACAAGGGCACCGCCGGGAACAATGCGTTCTACACCAGCACGGTGGACCATACCACGGAAACACTGAAGGTGACCGATATCGGTTCCGAAACCGGGGACGATGTCGTGGCCTACCAATACCTCATCATCGTGCAGGATGTGGCGTCGCAGGCGATCGGATACATCGATCCCGGCATCATTAACAACCCCAACGAAAACTAGCCCGCCCGGCGGATCGCCCTACTCGACTTCCTGTCGTATTTAATTAATAACTACATTATTCCACATGTCCACTCCCACCGCCACGCTTACCCTGTCGAACGTCGTGTTCCACACCCTCCCGACCTTTTCGACCGCCACCTTCAGCCTTACCAGCTCCGACCCGACCGCCGATTTTTCGTTCGATAACGTCGGCAACACCCTGACCATCCAGGCCGCATCCACCACCGCCCAGGTTGAGATCACGTTCGTGCTGGATGATGCCAACCACATCCTGACCGGACTGGCCTTCATGCCCGATGGATCAGCCGAGGTGGGCCGCAGAGCGTTTCCCGACATTGCAGTCAGCCGCTCCACCACCTGCAGCACCTTGGTCGTCACCGATGACTACTCCCTGAACGGAACCGTGGCGCAGACGTTCCCCTTCGTGCTCCTGATCCAGCGCGTGTCCGATGGTCACGTCGGCGGCATCGATCCTGGCATCATCAACAATCCCAACGAAAACTGAGGCCACGAGGCCCGGCGGAGCCCCCGGCGGGCTCCGCCCCGTTTCTGGCAGGTTGACCATGCCCGCGAACGCGTCGGCGCTCGCTGCCCCGACTGGTCACCGCCCCCCCTCCGAATCCGCACCCGCAACCTTCCCCGCCCGCAAACCATCGTCCCCCGCCCATCATGCGCATCCCCCACGCCACCCTCATCTTGTCCAAGGTGGTTTTCAAAAAGCTACCCCATCTTTCGACGGCCAGCCTCGGACTGGCCAAAGCCAGGCCACCTCGCGATTTCAGTTTCGACTGCACCACGGGCGTGCTGACGATCAGCGCCGCGGAGCAAACCCCCCGGGTGAAAATCACATTTTTCCTGGAGGACTCGAAATACATTCTGGCCGGCCTCGCGTTCACGCCCAAGCGAGGCGTGGTCAAAGCCGGCCGAACCATTTTCCCGAAAATCGCCGTCACCCGCACGGATGAGTCGAGCACGCTGGTCGTGACCAACGACTACGCCAAGAACGGGCCGAAATCCAAAACCTTCCCGCTGCGCATCCTGGTCCAGCGCGTGAGCGACGGGGCGATCGGCGAGATTGATCCCGGCATCATTAACAATCCCAACGAAAACTGATTGTTGCACCAGCGGCCCTCTCGCCCCGCTTCGGCCATCTCGTGGCCAGCGGGGTTTTTGAGGGTATCCGACCCCCGCCGGGTCTCCGGCGCAGCCGGTTGACAGTGGTCCCACGCAAGGCGTTACCGCACGCCCATGCCCGGAGGGCTCCGGGTGTCCCCGGATACGAAGGACTCAACGCCGACCCGTCGTGCGCTGAAGCCACTGTCGGCGCGGTTTGGGCCAACGTAGTTCGGGTGGACATTGTTTCCGGTGAATGCTCCACGCCACCAGGGTCATGGCGCCAAAAATGGTCCCGGCGATGACGGCGAATTCGAAGAGAGTTTGCGATGTGAACATGATCGGAGGTTTTGATTTGGGTGCGGGGCCGATTCGTTTCAGCTCCTGATCAAGCAAGCGAAAATGACGTCACAAAGGGGTCACGCCGGGCCATATTCCCTGCGCGCACGTCTTCTGGATGCCGCTTCGACGGCGCACGCCAAACGAAGCGCGACGGCACGGTTAACGAAATTCGCTTAGGGCTAATTCGTAGTTTCCAGCGTTGAAAGACGGCCGGTGGTCATCCCTTTTCGTGTCCGACATATGACTAGGCACATATCCCTAAATGATGATGCTGATTCACCTCAGGAATGGGTGTTACTGGTCGACGACGAAGCCTCGATGCTCCGCATGCTGGAAATTGGTTTGGAAGGCATGGGAATGGAAGTGGCGACCGCGCAAAGCGCCCAGCTCGCCATGGACCAGATCGCGCACCGCGCCCACGCGCCGCTACTGGTATTGCTGGACGTGATGATGCCAGGCACCGACGGGCTCACGTTGGCCCGCCGGTTCAGTGCGCAACTCCCCCGCACCAAAATCGCGGTGATGAGTGGCCACTTGACCGAAGACTCCTGGTGGCCCGACGACCTGCGGGACGTCGCCTTCCTGACCAAGCCTTTTCCCCTGCAGGCGCTGCGCACTTTGGTGGACGAAGCCCGCGCTGATCTGCTCGAAGAGTAACTTCCGGAAGCTTCCCGCGATGGATGACAACCTCGCCCTGACCGCGCAGCGGTGGCAACTCGCCCCGACCCTGAAATGCTCCGGGATCATCGGCGGCGTGATGGTGGTGAAGAACACCGTCGAAGGCACGCATCTCGCGATCACGCCGCACCAATGGTCGCTGCTCAATCGATTCACCGAACCGCGAATGGTGCCGCCGGTGCTCGGAGCCATCATCCAGGAACGGGTCTGCCCCGCGCTCGGCGAATTTTATGAACTGATCATCAAAGCGGTGCGGGAACGCATCCTCGTCGCGGAAGACTACGAGCCAATCTCCCGACCGACCCTGAACTGGCCGATCGCGCTGAAAGCGCACACCTGGCGCGTGCTCATCATCTTGATGGGGGTATTGGGCTGGGGCGCCACCGTGGCGCTGCGTCCGGCGCTGCCGGACACGTGGCTCGACGCGGGCCTCAGCCTGGCCATCGCGGGCCTGGCCGCCGGGCTCGGAGAAGTTGTGGCCAACGCCCTGCTGCGAGGCGCGGGCGGAACCCTCTATCTGGATCGCAAATTCTTCGTCCGCCGCAGCGACGTCGTCATGCACGCGGCCGGCGTGCAGCGCAGCGTGGCCGGAGCGCCGATTGCCGTGGCGGCGGCCACGGCCGGACTGGTGAGTTGGCTGCATCCCGCGTGGGCCCTGTTTCCCGTGGTCGGCTTGCTGGTGCAACTGCGGCCCGTTGGCGGGGGACCGGTGAATCGCATCCTCCGCATCGGAGCGCGCAACCGGCTCAGCGACGCCGAACACCACTTCACATTTCAACCCAACCGCAGTCCGTCCGCACGCGAGCAATCACTGCAGGCCCGCTTTCGTCGCCGGACCACTTGGTGGGAAATTCTCTACGGCGTCTGCTGGATCGCGCTGACGGGCTACACCTTGGGAATGCTCAGCGATATGCCCCTGCGCACGCTCGGATTCTGGGAGACCCACGGCTGGAGCGTCGGACTGGGTTTCGTCAGCATCGTCGCAGCGGTGATCCTGATCTACGCCTTCGTGGAGTCCTACGTATTCACGCTGGAACGAGCGTCGAACGCCGCCGTCGCCTTTGAATTGTGGTATCGTCGTTGGCTGGCCGCGACGCCGGAAACCTTCAGTCGACGCGAATGCCTGCAAGCCGTGCGACGGTCGCCCCTGCTCCGGCAACTGCCGGTGGCGGTGCAGCAGACCATCGCCAAACGTCTGCGGACGGTGCGGATTCGCCCCGGTGAAACCCTGACCGACTTCGACGAGGACCCCGGCCATGTTTCCCTCATTCAGGCGGGCAAGATCGGCGTCTATCGGCGCGCACCGAACGGCAAGCCCCGGTTGATGCAGGAGTTGAGTGAGGAGGAGCTGGCCGGCCTGCACGCGGCGGCGGATCCGAAGTATCCACAATTCTCCTACCGAGCACTGACGCCGCTCACCCTGCTGCAATTGGAGTGGGCTGACGCCCGGGAACTGCTCCTACCTCACCTGCCGCCGAAATCGTTGGTGAGCCTCGTGATCAAGACCCCGTTTCTCGCGCGCATGGAGCTCTGTCGCCATTGGCATTTTCAAGCGATCCGGCGCTTCGCCGACTACGCGGAGATCGTCGACTATGACCCCGGTGAAATCATCCTGCGGGACGAGTTTTTCAGTGAGTTCTTCTTCATCGTGCTGGAAGGATCGGCCCGCATCTCGAAGCGTGGCATGCAAGTGGGCACCGTGCGCGGTCGCGATTTTCTGGGAGAGATCGGACTGCTGCAAAACAGCGATACGACCGCCCAGGTCACCGCCAGCGAGCCCACCCGGTGCCTCCGCATTGGCCGCCGGGAGTTTCTGCGTTTTGTGGCCCACAACCATACGGTGGCCCTGGAGTTGGAGCGCGTCAGCTCGCAGCGCCTGGGCCGACCGATTTTCCCGCTCACTCTCGGCGACTTCAAAACACTCTGAACCCGCGGGGCGCAACGCCGATTGCCCTCGGAGGCATCCGTCGTCTGAATGGCGACCATGCGCTTCCTTACCCACCTCGCTCTCGGCCTCGCCCTGCTCGTGCCCCTCGTCAACGCCCGCACGCCGGAGGAAACCGTCGGCGTTTATTTGGAGAAGATGAAAACCGAAGGTTTGGGCAGTATCGCCGGTCTCATGCATCCGGATGAACTCCGGAAATTTCAGACCATGATGCAGCCCGTGATCGACCTGTCCCTGCAAGACCCGGAAATGGAGGGTCTCTTCGCCGAATTCGCCGAACCGGAGGATTCCACGCAACCGCGCGAGCTCTCCCCGGTGGAATTCATGCAGCTGTTTCTCGCTTGGGTGCAGTCCATGCAACCCGGGGCAGCCGAGGCTCTGAACAACGCCAGCTGGGACATCATCGGACACGTAAAGGAAGGCGATATCGACCACGTGGTCACGCGCATGCATCTCAACATGCGCGGCGTCGAGATCGAGAAGCTCGCGGTCGTTTCCACCCGCGACTTTGAAGGCGAGGCCATGATGATTCTCACCGGCGAAATTCGGCAACTCGCGCAAGCGCTCCAAGCCCAGTCCCAGTAAACCCCCGTCGCAGCAGCCCTGCGCGCGGGTGGTTTACGTCTGCCGAAAGTTACGCGCCCATGGATCGACATCTCCCTCCGGCGGTTCGTAACCTCGACTCATGTTAAATCGTCGACTTCTCGCGGTGGGGGCAGGCTTGGCTGGTTTGGTCGGTTTGATTATCGGGTCCGGATGCGCGGCCCCCGAAGACGCCAATCCTCCGGCCGAGGGTTTCAATGCGGCGGGCTCGGACGCCGCCGCGATGGCGGTGGCCGATGAAACGATGATCGCCATGGGTGGCCGCCAGGCGTGGGACAATACGCGCTTCATCACGTGGCGTTTCTTCGGCGGACGGCTGCACGTCTGGGACAAGTTCACGGGTAAACTGCGCTACGAAGACAAGGACCTCGTGGTGCTCATGAATCTCGACACCGAGCAGGGTCAGGCGTGGCGCGCCGGCCAACCCATCACGGACCCCGCCGAACTCACGAAGACCTTGGCCGGGGCCAAGGGTGCCTGGATCAACGACTCTTACTGGCTGGTCATGCCCTACAAATTGAAAGACTCCGGCGTGACGCTCACCTATCTCGGCGAGAAACCCAACAGCGCCGGGGCGCCTTGCGATGTGCTGCAACTCACCTTCGCCGGCGTCGGCCGCACGCCGCAGAACAAATACCATGTCTATGTGGGCAAATCCCCACGGCTGGTGACGGAATGGACCTACTGGGCCGATGCCGCCGTCGACGAGCCCCGTTCACTCGGCGTCTGGGCCAACTGGCAATCCCACGGCAACATTCTCCTCTCCGACAACCGCGGGAACAACCGTCACACCGATGTCGCCGTGTTGGACACGCTGCCGGAGTCTGTCTTCACCGCGCCCACGCCCTTCGTGTTGAGCACCTATCAACCGTAACTACGGGTCGGCGGGTTCCCGACGCTAGCGGATTGCCAGCCACCCAAACGCGACGCCGTAGATTCCGCACTGCAACCGCAAAGCCCGGAACCCCCACCGCAGAAGCGGCGACGTGAGCTCCGGCTTGATGGCCAGCCATGGCAGCAACGCCAGCCGCCCGCCCCACCATAACGCGATCGCCGCGCACCACAGTCGCGCCATCGTTTCGCCGCCCACCAACAACGGCGCGAAGCCCACGCACACCAAACCGAGCCACGCGATCACACCGCCGACCGCGGCATTCTGCGCGATGGCAAATCGCCGATGAATTCCGGGCAACCTCGCCAAGTTTTCGTCCCATCCGCGCGGGATCGGGGTTCGATGGGCAAGGGCCAGCGTGACAAAATGAAAACACCCCGCCGCTCGCACCCCCCAGATCCACCAGTCGTCACTCATGAGTAAAAAGACACTCAGCCGTGCGACCGGTGCAACTGCGATCGCAGCCGGTCGGAGACCGTTCGAGACCAACGCTCTCAACCCCAACCACGATCGGCCCGGTCCATGAGTTCGAAGACGGGGATCGATGCGAATTCGAACCGTTGGCGCCCATCGTGGTCACTTCTCGTGGAGAACCTGCCATGAAAAAACACGCGACGATACACCGCATGGTGACCCCCACGCACCTCTGCCCGTGGGGAGTGAAGGGCCTGGACCTGCTCAAGCGACACGGCTACGAGGTCGACGACCTTCACATTCCCACTCAGGAAAAAAACGAGTCCTACAAACGGGAACATGGCGTGGATGAAACGCCGCAGATCTTCATCGAGGGCAAGCCTCTCGGAGGCTACGATCAGCTGCGCGAACATCTCGGGCTGGCCCCCGACCCCAAGGAGGGCGACACCTACCAGCCCGTGATCGCGGTTTTCGCGGTGGCGTTGTTCATGGCGCTGGCGGCGGCCTGGGCGATCCATGGCAGTCTGCCGATCATTCGCGTGCTGGAGCTGTTTGTCGCTTTCAGCATGTGCGTGCTGGGCATCCTCAAGCTGCAGGACCTGCAATCGTTTTCGACCGGCTTCGTGCAATACGACTTGGTCGCCCGCCGCTACGTGCCCTACTCGCGCGTCTATCCCTTCGTCGAGGCGGGCGCGGGTGTCGCCATGATCGCCGGCTTGTGGAGCTGGGTCGTCGCCCCGGCCGCGCTCATTGTCAGCACCATCGGGGCGGTGTCGGTATTCAAGGCGGTTTACGTGGAAAAACGAGATCTCAACTGCGCCTGCGTGGGCGGCGGCAGCAGCGTGCCCCTGGGATTCATCTCGCTCACCGAGAATCTCATGATGATGGCGCTCGCCATCTGGATGCTGACGAAAGCGGCGCTCTGATTTGCCGCCATCCGACCGGGCCAGGCCCCAGACCACAACGACGATGACTGTGGCTGGCCCGGAATGAAAACCCGTTCCCCCGCTTGCAGATCGCAGGGGCTGCCGTTGCGTTGCATCGGACGGGCGAACTCGCCTCGATCCCTCTTCCTTCTTCAACCCATTCTCATCATGGAACAGCGTTTTCTCGGTCGGTCGGGCTTCAGAGTCCCGGCCCTCACTCTCGGCACCGGCACCTTCGGCGGCAAAGGTGATTTGTTCAAAGCCTGGGGCGGCAGCGATGTGGCCCACGCCAAACGCATGGTCGATATCTGCCTCGATGCCGGACTCAACATGTTCGACTCCGCCGATGGCTACTCGGGCGGTCTTGCCGAGGAGATCCTCGGACAAGCCATCGCAGGCCGCCGGGACAAAGTCCTGATCTCGACCAAGGCCACCTTCCGCTTCGGCGAAGGGGCGAACGATGTCGGTTCATCGCGCTGGCATCTCACTCAGGCCATCGACGGCGCACTCCAACGTCTCGGCACCGATTACATCGACCTCTTTCAACTCCATGCGTTCGACGCCAAGACTCCGATCGAGGAAACCCTGGCCACCCTCGACGACTTCGTGCGTGCCGGGAAGATTCGCTACCTGGGCGTGTCCAATTTCTCCGGCTGGCACCTGATGAAGTCACTCGCCGTATCCGAGAAACAGGGCTGGAGCCGCTACGTCGCCCACCAGGCCTACTATTCGCTCATCGGCCGCTCCTTCGAATGGGAGCTCATGCCCCTCGCGCTCGATCAAGGCGTGGGCACCGTCGTGTGGAGCCCCCTCGGTTGGGGCCGCCTCACAGGCAAGATCCGCCGCGGCCAGCCATTGCCCGAAGTCAGCCGCCTGCATGGCGAAGCGTCGAACAAGGCCGGACCGCCCATCGACGACGAATACATTTACCGGGTGGTCGACGCGCTCGACGAAATCGCCGCCGAGACCGGCAAGTCGGTGCCTCAGGTCGCACTCAACTGGCTGCTCCAACGTCCGTCCGTCTCGACCGTGATCATCGGCGCGCGCACCGAAGAACAATTGCACCAAAATCTCGGTGCGGTTGGCTGGAACCTGACGGCCGAACAGGTGGCCCAACTCGACGCCGCCAGCGCAACACCGCTGGCCTACCCTTACTTCCACCAACGCAACTTCACGGAGCGCAATCCGTTTCCGGTCGCGCTTTAAGTGCCGTCAGAACCGAGCTCGGCACCGCCGAACCGCGGACCGCCGCCAACCGCTATTGGCGCGCGGTCAGCTCGCGCACCAGATTCCACTTTTTGCTCAGGGCCACGGCCATCTGCTGGGCCTCGATGTTATCGAACGGCTTTTTCAGGATCAAAATTTGGTCGGCGTGGCCGAGCTTATCCAGCGTCTCGGTCCAGGAATGCCGCGTGTAGGCCGTGCAGATCACGATCTGCAATTCCGGGTCAACTTCCCAGATTTTGGCTGTCGTCTTGATCCCGTCCCATCCGGGCGGCATCTGCACATCCATGAAAACCATCGCATAGGGCCGCCCCGCGTCGCGGGCTTCGCGCACCATATCCACGGCCTCCGAGCCTTGATAGGCCGAGTCGAGGTCAAACGACCGATCGACGGCCGTCGGCGTCACGGGCTCCGCCCCGAAAAGTTTGGCCTCCATCATATCCACCGCGGGGTCCCGGGCGGTAACGGCAAATATCTTCCGGAAGTCCGCGTGAATCGCCGGATTGTCGTCCACGATCAAGATGCGTTTGTTCGGTGAGATCATCGGATGCCACGACTCAGACGCAATCCCCCCGGGAAGGACAAGCGCGAACATGGCGGCGGTGTCGCCGCCATGAGCGTGACTCGGACGTAATCACCCGCGTTAACGAACCAAGTTAACTACGCTCCGACCGGATGCCAGGTGGTCTTGAACTCGAGCAGGTCGCGGATGGCGTAGAGCGACGGCGTCGGACCGTGACCAGCAAGCCAATCAATATCGGTCGCATTGCCGGTGAGCAGTTTGACGCGTTTGACGCTGTCGGCCGCGCCTTGCTCCAAGGTCTCACGGTCGGCGGCATTGACCGCCCCACTGACGGCGCGGATGTGCGCGTGGGTGGCGAAGGTCGGGATGATCTCTTTCCGCAAGCCCGTGAGCAGATTGACCACGCCACCCGGCAGGTCGCTGGTGGCCAGCATCTCGCCCAACACGATGGCGGGGTAAGGCGCGGTCTCGGAAGCGAGGGCGATGACACTGTTGCCCGAGACGATGGCAGGCAGGACGAGGGTGATCAAAGCGAGCAGCGGCGCCTCGTCGGGCGCGACAATCGCCACCACGCCGGTGGGCTCGGTGACGGTGAAGTTGAAGTGCGGCGAAGCGACGGGATTCACGCTGCCGAGCAGCTGTTCGTATTTGTCGGTCCAGCCCGCGAAATGAACGGTGCGGTCGATGGTCGCCGAGACTTCCTTCGCGGCGGCCGCCGGGGTCGCACCGGAAAGTTTGAGCGCGGCTTCGAGCTCGGCGGCACGCGGCTCCATCATCTCGGCGAGACGGTAAAGGATCTGCCCCCGGTTGTAGCCGGAGCGATCGGCCCACCCCGCCCCCGCCTTGGCGGCGATCTCGACGGCGTTGCGCACGTCTTTGCGCGTGCACTGGGGGATATGCGCGAAGAATTCCCCGGCGGCATCGGCCAGCGGAAACGTGCGGCCACTTTCCGAGCGAATGAACTTACCACCAACGTAGCACTTGGGAGTCTTGGAAATAGAAAGACGAGACATGGGATTCGGAGCGATGAACGGTGCGGCAGGATTGTTTTTTAACCACAGATGGACACAGATGGCTCCACTGCCGTTACGCGACGGAACCTTGAAGGAGGGAGTTTCGATCTGCCTTTGTCTTGGGTTGTTTCTGACTTAAAGAATTACTCGATCCCACTGGAGTTTGGGATTTTTGAAATTGATGATGAGGCCGATTTTCAGGCCGGTGATGCGGAGATAATTCAGCATCTGACCCCGTTCGTGATCAGTGATTTTATCGATGACCTTGGTATCCACGATCACCTCGTCTTCCACGATGAGATCGGGAACAAACGTGCCGACGGAGGTGCCTTTGTAATCGATTTCATAGACCGCCTGTTGCTCGACTTTGAAATTCCGATCCACGAGTTCCACCACCATCGCATTCTCATACGGCTTCTCATGAAGTCCGTGCCCGAGTGCGTTCACTACCTCGAACGCGGCTCCGACAATCGAATGCGTGAGCTCTCCTGCTACAAATTCAGATCTGTGTTTATCGGTGTCCATCTGTGGTTGAAAAAACAGCGGCTGCGGCTCAGGTGAGTTTGACGTAGTCGGCGAGGCCCTGCTTGCCGCCCTCGCGGCCGAAGCCGGACTCTTTGTATCCGCCAAATGGTGACGCGGGATCGAATTTGTTGTAGGTGTTGGCCCAGACCACGCCCGCCTTGAGCGCCGTGCTCATTTTCAGGATACGCGAGCCCTTGTCGGTCCACACCCCGGCGCTGAGACCGTAGGCGGAGTTGTTGGCCTTCTCGATCGCCTCCTCCGTGGTGCGGAAGGTCAGGATCGACAACACCGGGCCGAAGATTTCCTCGCGCGCAATGCGGTGACTTTGCTCGACGCCGCTGAAGAGCGTCGGTTTGAAAAACCAGCCCGGGGACGGCAGCGTGCACTCGGGCTGGTAGATCTCCGCGCCTTCGTCGACGCCGGCGGCGACGAGTTCGGTGATCTTGTCGAGTTGGGCCTTGGAGTTGATCGCACCAATGTCGGTGTTCTTGTCCATCGGGTCGCCCACGCGGAGGTTCTTCACCCGCAGACGCAGTCGCGTGAGCACTTTGGCGGCTACGCTTTCCTGCACGAGCAGTCGCGAGCCCGCGCAACACACGTGGCCTTGGTTGAAAAAGATGCCGTTGACGATACCTTCGACCGCCTGGTCGATCGGCGCGTCGTCGAAGACGATGTTGGCCGCCTTGCCGCCAAGTTCGAGGGTGAGCTTTTTGCCCGTGCCGGCAGTCGAGCGCATGATGTGTTTGCCGACATCGGTCGAGCCCGTGAAGGCAACCTTGGCCGCCTGCGGATGATTGACGACGGCGGCACCGGTCTCGCCCGCGCCGGTAACGATGTTGATCACGCCGGCGGGCACGCCCGCCTCCATCACGATCTCGGCAAACTTGAGCGCGGTGATCGACGTGGTTTCGGCGGGTTTGAGCACGACCGTATTGCCGGTGGCCAGCGCCGGCGCGATTTTCCACGCCAGCATGAGCAGCGGGAAGTTCCACGGAATCACCTGACCCACCACCCCATGGGGCACCGGGGTGGCCCCCGGGAAAGCATAGGCGAGTTTGTCGGCCCATCCCGCGTGGTAAAAGAAATGGGCGGCGGCCATCGGCACGTCGAAGTCGCGCGACTCCTTGATGGGTTTGCCGCCGTCGAGAGTCTCGGCCACGGCGAATTCCCGGGCGCGGTCCTGCAGCAGGCGCGCCAGCCGGTAGAGATACTTGCCCCGCTCGGCACCGGGCAGAGCGGACCACGCGGGCGCGGCTTTGGTTGCGGCGGCGTAGGCGGCATCGACGTCCTTGGCGGAAGCCAACGCGATCTCGGCGAGAGGTTTCTCGGTGGCCGGGTTGATGGACTCGAAGTAGCGTCGGCTTTTCGGCGCGACGAACTTGCCCCCGATGAACAGCTGGTAACGCGACTGCAGTTTGGGGTCGGCCGATTCGGGCGCGGGATCGAACGCCCACAAATCACCGAAGATCAGTTCGGGTTCAGGACGACGGCGCGCGGCGGTTTTCTTCTGAGAGGCGACAGGCATGGGAAAGGGACGGGGAGTCAGGTCAGTTGTTTAAAACGACAGATGGCTTCACTACCGTGACGCGATGTAATCGGAGAAGTCGTCGAACCGAATTACCACCCGACTTAAATCGGATCTGGATTTAGCTGTGTCCATCTGTGGTTGAAAATCTGGGTTTAGTAGGTGCCGGCGGCTTCGCTGAAGACGTAAGGGGCCGGGTAGGTGCCGGTTTTCATCTTCACGAGCTGGCGGAGAAGGTCGTTGAGGAGGGACGACGCACCGAAGCGGTAGCGACTGTTGGTGAGCCAGGCGTCGCCGAGGGTTTCCTTGACCGCAACGAGGAAGGTGAGCGCCTGCTTGGCGGACTTGATGCCGCCGGCGGGCTTCATCGCAATCGCGGTGCCCGTATCCAGATAATAATCACGGATGGCGTCGAGCATGACCTGGTTGTTGCCGAGGGTGGCGTTGGACGAGGTCTTGCCGGTGGACGTCTTGATGAAGTCACCTTCGCGCAGCACGCGCATGGCGAGGAAGGAGGCGGCGCGGATATTGTCGTAAGTCTCGAGCTCACTGGTCTCGAGAATGACCTTGAGCGTGGCGGGACCACAGGCCTCGACGACCGCCGCGATCTCGTCCTGCATGCGGCCGAATTCGCCGGCGAGAAAGGCTCCGCGGTTGATGACCATGTCGATCTCGTCGGCCCCGTCGGAGACCGCCGCCTTTACTTCGGCCAGACGCGTGCGCAGGGGCGCCTGACCACTGGGGAAAGCGGTGGCCACGGACGCTATATTGATGGGCGAATCGTAACCCAGCACTTTGCGCGCATGCTTCACCATGGCCGGGTAAACGCAGACGGCCGCCACGGGCGGAATGTCGGGATCGTCATGGGGATGCAGACCCTTCACGCACAGCGCGCGAACTTTACCGGGGGTGTCTTTGCCTTCAAGTGTGGTCAAATCCACCATGGTCGTGGCGAGTTTGAGGCCGACGACTTTGGAGCCGGTTTTGATGGAACGTGTGGCGTATTTGGCCACGCGCTCCTCCACACCGACGGCGTCAACCGTTCCGATCTCATCAAACAACCGGCGAAGGGCTACAGGGGCTCCGAGAGGCATTCGCGGACCATCGCCGATTCGCTCGCCGAAGCCAAACGCAAAGATGACGACCCGCCCCCCCCCATTCGACCGTGGCCAAGCGCTTCTTGATTACCGAGAGGCCTCCCTCCATCGTCGTGCCAGTCGCCAACCTTACGTCTCCCATGAGCATTCTCGATATCATCCTCGCCATCTTCATCCCCCCGCTCGCCGTGTTTCTCAACAAAGGAGCGGGCAAGGACTTCGTGATCAACCTTCTGCTCTGGGTGTTGCTGCTGGGAATCGGCGGCGTGATTCATGCCTTCTATGTGCTCACTCGAAAACCGTGAATGAGCGCTGCGTTCACGGTCGCTTGGGCCGATTGGGTTTCAGCCGGCGGGCGCCCGATTCCCCTGTCCCGGTCGAACGCTAAAACCGGCAACCACTTTGATTTACGTCGCCACCGTGGCTGATTGTCGAAGGATGAACCCGACAGTCGCCCCCGCTGTTTCAAACCTTTTGTCCGCCTCGCCGTGAGAACCAAGGAAATCCAACCGTCGAATCTCCTGCACAAGCTGTCGCCCACCGCATTGGGCTGGGTGGTGTTCGCCATTCTCCTGGGCTCGTCCAGCGCCGTGCTCGGCCTGCTCTACGTGCAGGCCAGCGCCCGCGTCGAGGAGTCGATCCACGATCAGCTGCGCAACCTGAGTCGTCTGGCGGCCCGTCAGATCGACGTGGCACAACATGAGTCGCTGACGTCCCGTGAGCAGATGCGAGCAGCCTCCTACCAGGCCGCGCTCGCCCCGCTGGTGGAGTTTCATCTGCTCCTGCCGGACATCGTCTATCTCTACACCGTGCGGGACGCGATCGAGGATGAGCACCAATATCTGGTGCTTGATACCATCAACGACCCGCGTATCGCGGCGATCGCCGAGCAGTCCGAACGCCCGGTGCGCCTCTCACCGCTGATGGAGTCCCACGATGAAACCGTCGAAAACGCCGCCTTTGATATCACCATGGCCTCGGGCGAGACTTACATCTTCCCCGAGCCCCGGGCGGACTTCTACGGCCGTTATCTCGGTGCCCGTTCGCCCCTGATCGATCAGAACGGACGTTACGTGGGCTACGTGGCGATCGACTACAACCTGAAGTCTTTTGACGCCCGCATGGACCAGATGCGTTTCAGCGGTCTCCTGGCCCTCGCCCTGACCACGCTGATGAGCCTGCTGCTGGCTCGCCTCGCCTACAGCATGCGCCTGCAGAGCATGCGCCAACTCGCGAAAATCAAGGCGGCGGAATCGGTGCTCTGGGAGCAAAAGGATCGCGCCGAAAACCTCAGCAAGGCCAAGAGTGAACTACTGGCCATCGCCGCCCACGACCTGAAGAACCCGCTCAATGCCGTGACCGGCCTCACGGAAATTCTCATCGCGCAACGCAAATCCCTTCCCCCGGAAAGGCAGGATGAGCAGGAAATGGAAATCCTCGAAACGGTGCGCGATGGCGCCAGCCACATGGCGAAACTGGTCCATCAGATTCTCGCCAACGAGGGTTTGGAAGCGCACGGGCTGACGTTCGACCCGACGCCATTCGACATGGCGCCACTCGTGCAAAAAGTCGTCGAGTTCAACGCGCAACGGGCGGAAAACAAAGGCATCACGATCACGACTGAAATCGTGCGGGGCATGCGTTGCCAGGTCGATCCCACCCGGATCCAGGAGGCCTTCGACAACCTCGTCAGCAACGCTGTAAAATACACCCCCATGGCCGAGGAGAAGGAGATTCACGTGCGCCTCGAACACCTGGGCCGTCACGCGCGTTTCTCCGTCACTGATCAAGGCCCGGGACTTTCCGCCGCCGACCAGGCCAAGCTCTTCGGCAAGTTTCAGCGCCTGTCTTCCGTGCCGACCGACGGCGAATCCTCCACCGGGCTCGGTCTTTCCATCGTCAAAACGATTGCCGAAATGCATGACGGCAGAGTGGGTTGCGAATCACAATTGGGCGCGGGCTGTTGCTTCTGGATCGAACTCCCGCTGCTCAATGGCTGAATCCCGCGACCGTGATTCCCTGTTGCAGCACTTCGTCACTCCGCTTGTGTAGCTCCTGATCTTTTCCCCTCGAACCGCACTGTATCCATGCCTCTCGTAAACAAAGTCCTGTTGGTGGATGATGAAGTCCATATTCGCAAATACATCGGCCTCGTGGTCAAATCCGCGTTCCCGGGCGTGACTGTGATCGACGCCTCCAACGGCCATGAGGCGACGGAAATTTACGAAACCGAAAAGCCCGACCTGGTGCTCATGGACATCAACATGCCCGTGCGAGACGGCATCGAAACCCTGGGAGATCTCATGGCGATAGACGAGGATGCCGTCATCGTCATGCTCACCTCGGTCTCAACCCGCTCTGCCGTGGAAAAGGCGTCCGCGTTGGGCGCCGCCGGCTACATATTGAAGGACACCCCCCGCGAAGAAATCTCTAATTCCCTGCTGGAATTGGCCGATGAGATTTTCGGTGAGGACTGATCCCCCACCCCCTCCCCAGCACCATGATGGACCCCGAATCCCCCACCCCCGCCCCCAAGGCCAACTGGGAACTTAAAGAGGTGCGCTACTCCCTGCGCGACCTGCTCAAGGAAGTGGCCTCCGAGCAGGATTCCGGATCGTTCGGCATGGAGAAACTCCGACAACAGGACATCGGCAAGATGTTCAAGAAACGTCCCCGTAAACGCCGTGACTCCAATTCTTAACTCTGAATTTCTGGATGAAATCCGGACGTTGAGCTCATTCGACGCCGGCTGCGATCTGGACTCCCTGTCCAAAACCGTCGACACCCCGGCCGCGCTGATCGAGCTCCTCGTGCGCGGCAGCCAAGTCCGCAAAGAGGAAGCTTGTCGCTACCTAGCGGACAAGGTCGGCGTCGCCTATGTCGACCCCTTTTCTTCGGTCGTAACGGATGAAGCCCGCGAGGCCATCCCCGCCGAGATCGCCACCAAGGCCTGCGTGATGCCGCTGTATAAGCTGGGCGACGGTCTCACCGCGGCCATGGCGCATCCGGAAGATACCGTGCTCGTCGCCCGGCTGAGCAAGATCGCCAAGATGCCGGTCAGTCCGGTCTTCGCGTTGCGTGGCGATATTCTCGACGCCGTGCAGATCCAATACTGCACGGAAGAATCGATCGAGGAATCGCTCGCCAGCCTCGAAAATCACGCCCTCTTCAATGAAGACATCGATCTCGATGAGGGCGGCGAGCAGATCGCCCGCCAGGCCGAGTCCGAGCAACTGGTGGAGTTCGTCGAATCGATCATCTATTTCTCCCTGCGCCGCGACGCCAGTGACATCCACATCGAGCCCCACGAGACGAAGGTCATCGTGCGCTACCGCATCGATGGCATTCTGCGCGAGGTGCTGGAGTATCCGCGCAAGATCCACAAATCGGTCGTCACCCGGCTCAAGATCCTGGCCAACCAAAACATCGCCGAGAGTCGCTTCCCTTCGGACGGCCGGTTCTCGCTCATGCTGGGCACCACCAAGGCCAGTTTCCGCTTTTCCTCCATCCCATCCCAATATGGCCAGAAAGTGGTGCTGCGCGTTTTGGGCAACACCGGGATGAAGTCGATCATCACCCTGGATCGGATGATGATGTCCCAGACCGTGCTCAATCCGTTCCGCCGGATGATCAAAAATCCTTCCGGCATTATCTTTGTCACGGGTCCCACGGGATCGGGTAAAACCACGACCCTTTATTCGACCCTCGCCGAACTCAACGACCCGAGCATCAACATTTCGACCATCGAGGATCCGATCGAAATGCAGCTCGAAGGGATTACCCAGTCCCAGGTCGACTCCCACATCGACTTGAGCTTTGCGCTGATGCTGCGATCGCTGCTGCGTCAGGACCCCGACGTGATATTGATCGGCGAAATCCGGGACAAGGAAACCGCCAAGATCGCCACCGAAGCCGCCCTCACCGGCCACATCGTGCTCGCCACGCTGCACACCAACTCCGCTCCCGAAGCCATCATCCGCCTCGAAGACATCGGGGTGGATCACTACATGATCGCGCCTTCCGTCATCGGCGTGCTGGCGCAACGTCTGGCCGCCCGTATCTGCGAAAACTGCAAGGAACCCTACAAGCCGGCCGAATCGGTGCTCCGCCGGTTCTTTGACGATGAGGTGCTGCCTGACGTGACGTTTTACCGCGGCACGGGGTGCCGGGTGTGCAACCAGACCGGTTACAAGGGCCGGGTCGCGTTCCACGAACTGTTTCTGGTCAATCAGGAAGTCCGGGCCAAAATTTCCGACCATGCCAGCCAGCGCGAAGTCATCGCGGCGGCCACCCGGGTGGGCTACAAACCACTCCGCTACGACGGGCTTAAAAAAGTGCTCCTGGGCCTGACCACGATCGACGAAATCGAGTCCCAGACCATGACCGAGTTCACGTCCTGAACCCGGCAAATTTTCGCGGCGTGGCCGGCAAGGTTGATCATCCGTTCATTTAAAGAACGGTATCGATAATTGGATCGAGGCTGTCGACCAGCCCTCCCATGTCGGAAGGCAGGATCTGTTTCCACCCTTCCATGCGCAGCTCCAGCACTTCGCCCGCCCCCTCGGGATCGGCCACCGAAGACGAACTGCCGCCGTCGGTCTGCACATCATAAAAGAAATCAATCGAGTTGGTGGTCTCGAGCTGGTTGGCGGTGATGGCTCCACGAAACTGCGTCCGACCCAGTCCACCACTACCACTCACCCGCACGGTCGAGTTGGGCGCATTGACGATGCCGGTGAACACGTCGAAATTGTTGAACTGCACGTCACGCCCCCCGGTGGCGTTGATTCGAAAATCGGCCGGAGGCCAATCGCCGCCCTCCAAACTGACGGAGGCATTTTCCACCACGAAAATAGTGAGCGTGGCCCCGGGCAGAAGCTCCAAACGGCCATTGAGATTCATGTTGCGATCCAAATTCAGGATCACGTCGCCTGCCACCGTGATGGTGGAGTTGTTCTTCGTGTCGAACGCGTAGGGCAGGTGAATATAGGTTTTCTCTCCCACCGCCCCGAGGGCGACAACCCGTTGATTCCGGTAGCTGTTATCGTTCTGGTCGACCTCGATCTGGTTCCAGGTCCCATCGAGTTCAGGCAGGGTCGGCACCGGCATGTCCTCGGCAAAATCCTTGGCGACCCGGTTGGTATCGAACGTCACGCCGTCCTCGGTATCGGGTCCATACAACTGGGTGTTGCCCCGTTCGTCGTGACTGTTGGTGGTGATACGCGGGTTACCACCACCGGTGCGCAGGGTGCCCTTGATCAGGGCATTGCCCAGATCCATGCGGTTGTCCTGGGACGAGGCCACCCCGACAGCCGCATCAAAGCCGGAATTGGTGTCCCAGTCCGGGACGCCAAAGTTGAGGTTGCTGTCGTAGCTCGCGACGCGCACCCGGTTGTTACCACCATTGAACCCAAATCGCACGTTGTTGCCGGCCGAAATCGAATAGCCGGGACCACCGCCTGAAGAGGTCGATTCCTCGCCCAAGCCACCGATCAATTCGAAACCGGCCTGCACGGCCTGCTCCGTCGTGAGACCATCGGGATGGCGCACCCGGCCGAGGGCCTGCACGGTGTAAAAGTTTGTGCCGACATCCCGTCGAATAATCACGTGCTTTTCACCGGTGCGCCCGCCGCCGAGGAAAATATCTTCCTCGCGGTGGTAGTTGGTCAGCAATTCCTCTGCGTTCTCCGCATCGGGATCGACGTTGAATTCACCGTTCTCAATGCGTTGGGCGGCATCTTCCATGCCGGCTTCGGCCAGATAAAAGGCCGCGCTGCGCATGTAGGAACGGTAGGCACTGCGTTGCTCCGTGTAAGCCGTGTTATACAGGCGCGCGGTGGCGGTGAGCAGCACCGCGGCGATGATGAGGGCGACCAGCAGGGCTGATCCTCGTTCGGAGCGCATGTTCATGGGAAAGCGATGCGACGAAGTTGAAACAAGCTGGAGGCAAACACCGACTGACGTCGCTGCAGTCCACCCACCCGATCCTGGTCGGGCGTGACACTGATCCGCACCGCGTTGACCTCCGCGGCGGCCGAGGTCTCCTCCGTCTGGCCACTGCTGGAACGACGATAATAGGTGAAAGTGGCATCGCGCAACTGCGCCATGAGCACGTAGCGATTGCCCTCCCGCTCTCGCGTCAACTCCCCTGTTCCCCGATCAAATCGGAACGTGACCACGTGGTCCTCCGCCTCGGAGTCGCTGTAATAACGCACCCGCAGGCCCAGCTGCTGCGGCTGGGCTGTCGTGACCGCCAGCGCGCTGCGCAAATCCACGCCCAACTGATCCTGCACCACCACAAACCGACTCGTTTCCATGATACTGTCGCTCGTGGCCGCATAACTCCGCTGCAAAGAGAGAAACGCCGTCAGGATGCCCGCCATCGCGAACGAGCCGATGGTGGTGGCAATGAGCAGCTCCGAGAGAGTGAAGCCACTGGTTTGAGAAGGACGCGTCATCGTTTGTTTATGCCGTTCCGATAGAAATCGGTCACGGCGGCCAAATTATAAGGATGATCTTCAATCGCCCACGAAACCGTCACCGTTACCCGGTAATAATCATCGTTGAGCGCTTCCGGCGTCACCTGCCACGTGATCGGATAAAACCCCGCCACGCTCGTCGCGGCCAGCGTGCCTCCCAGATTGGCGGGCGTGCCGAAACGGGTTTCCAACTGCTCGAAACTGAGCGCCCGCAACTCTTCCACCGTCGAATTCAGCACCGTGTTGGCCCGGGCCGTGGCCTGCGAAATCACCGCCAATTTACGAATCTGCACCGCCGCCGACATCACGCCGGCAAACACCACCGCCATGACCATGATGCCCAAGGCAACCTCGAGCAGGGTGAATCCTGACGCCCTGACACGACGCGGGGAGGATGGGGAGGAGGTGATGGACACGGTGGAGATGGGTCGGATCATCGCGGCAAACTTCGCTCAAGCGCCAGTCCCATGACGGACGCAAACTCACGCCATTGCTTGAAATAGGCAAGCCATCAACCCCACGACGCGACCGCTCTCCCGCGCCCCAACCCGGCGGTTTCCCTCGGACCCCCTGCTCTCCCCGGCGAATGCCGACTTGCATCACCGGTCCATTGGGTTCTGCTGCTGAAACTTCGATAACTCACCGTTTGGGATGGCGTCAGCCGTTTCCACCTTATGTCCCGCTCTCTCTGCACCGCCTACTTCCTCGCATTCCTGTTACTCTCGGGATGCTCGACGCTTCCCCAACCGTCCGAGGCCTACGCAGCCCCCCAGCAATTTGCGACGGTCCGAGAGCCCGACATGACGGAGCTGAGCGGCATCACGGCATCACGTCTCAATCCCGACATTTACTGGACCCACAACGATAGTGGCGACTCCCCTCGCCTCTTCGCCATCGACGGCACCGGCCGCCGCGTCGGCACCATCGCGATCGCCAACGCCACCGCCGTGGATTGGGAGGACATCGCCAGCTTCACCCTCGATGGCGAGTCCTGGCTGCTCATCGCCGATGTCGGCGACAACTTCGCCGTGCGCCACAACCTCAAACTCTACTTCGTGCGCGAACCGGACCTGTCACAGCTCTCTCCCGACGCCGTTTCCGTGGTCAACGCTGAGGTCGTGCAACCCCTCTCCTTCGTCGACGGCCCCCGCGACTGCGAAGGCGTCACGGTCTGCCCCCGCTCGCGAAAAATCATGATGATCTCGAAACGCACCGAGCCGCCGGTGCTTTACGAGGTCCCGCTCGATCTCGACCCCGCCCGGTCCGGCATCGCCCGCGTGGCGCAACGCGTCGTGCCCCTGTCCGGCATTATCCCTCCGACCGCAGCCGAACGCGCCATTCCGGGCCGACTCGGTCAGTATCGCTCCCAGGTCACCGCCTTTGACATCTCCACCGACGGTCGCCGCGCTGCGGCTCTGACCTACGGCAACATCTGGGTCTTTGAAAGACAGGGCAGTGAAGACTGGAGTCAGGCGTTTCAGCGCCCCCCCCATCGCATTCCCGTGCGCGATCTGCCGCAGGCCGAAGCGGTGTGCTTCGTCCCCGACAGCTACGACCTGATCGTCACCACGGAGCGCGGCGACGCCCCCGTGCAGCGCTATCACGCCAACTAGCCGATGCGCACCGGTTGGCCGGTATTGCCTGATTCGTAAAGCGCGGTGATGAGCGCCACGGAGCGACGGGATTCCGGGCCGCTGATGGTCAGTGGACGATCTTCGCGAATCGCGGCCACCAGATCCTCGATCTGGCGTTTGTGACCTTCGATTGAAATCCCCCCGGGCGAACCCGCCCCCGAGCCCAGGGAGGCATCGCCCCCCGCCCGCACCGCCGCGTCTTCGGGCAGCTCTTCGCGGAACTGCCACTCGGTGATCACACCATCCTCCAGCCGAATCGAGCCGTTCTCACCACACAACTCGATGCGCAGCGACCAACCGGGCCAGGCCGCCGTCGTCGCTTCGATCGTGCCGAGCGCGCCGTCAGGGAACCGCATGATCGCCACGGCGGTATCCTCCGCCTCGATACCGGTGTGCACGCGCCGGGTGGTCATCGCGCTGACTTCCTCGGGCAACCCCGCAAACCATTGCAACAGGTCCACGCCGTGAATCGCCTGATTCATCACCGCCCCGCCGCCGTCCAGCTTGAGCGTCCCCTTCCACGGCGACCCTTGGTAATACGCTTCCGTTCGAAACCACTTCACGTAACAACCGGCCGTGGCCAATCGCCCCAAACGACCGGCCTCGATCGCGGCCTTCACGGTGCGCGCCCCGGCACTGAAGCGGTTCTGAAAAATCGGTGCCAGATGCACGCCTGCAACCTGCGCGGCCGCGATGATCTGGTCGGCTCGGGCGGTCGTCGCCTCCAACGGTTTCTCGACCACCACGTGTTTCCCCGCCGCGATCGCCGCCAACGCCGGCTCCAGATGAGCGCCGCTCGGCGTCGTGATATTGAGCACCTGCACATCGGATCGGGCCGCCATCTCGGCCGCCGTGGCCGTGACCACTTCGGCTCCATGTTGCTCACAAAACGCCGCCGCCTTGTCCGGCGAGCGGCTGACGACCCCGACGAGCCGGGCACCGTCGACGGCGTTGATGGCTTGAGCATGCACCCCGGCAATCATGCCGGTGCCTACGATCGCGAATCCAATGGGGTTGTGGGCCATGGTCCGAGGAAGAGCATTGCAACGATCAAGGTCCAGTCGAACGTCTGCCGTCAACGCAACCCCTTGCGCTCTTCGTAAACTTCACCCGGGATAACCGCGTTCGCGTCGTTACCCCAGCTCTGCCGAATAAAGGTGAGCACGGCGGCGAGTTCGTCGTCGGGCAGATGTTTGAACGCCGGCATCTCTTGGTTGTAGGTCACGCCATTGACTTCGATTTCGCCCGACAACCCGCCCATGACGGCCCGGATCAACCGGCCCTTGTCTCCCGTCACCCAGGCCGTGCCCACGAGCGGCGGCAGCAAATCACCCGCGCCTTCACCCGTCGGGCTGTGACACGCGGCGCAATGGATCGCATAAAGTCCCTGCCCCACCAACAGGTCTTCGCTGGTCGCCGGGAAACTCCAGTCTTCACTCATCAGCGGCAACGGCTCCGGGTCTTCCCGCAGTGGCATCGCCGCCGATCCCAGGGCCGCGATGCGCGCCAGCGACGCCGCATCCGCCCGTCGCAGTCGCAGGATACGATCCGGTCCGGCGGGCAGGCCTTCATACATCCACGGTTGAAACCGCGGATGCCAATCGGTGTTGCTCGTGATCACGTAAACATCGCCTCCGGGCGAGAGGCAGAGATCGCGCAGGCGGCCGAAGATTTTTTGAAAATAGATGCGCTCCATGGCGATCGCACCGCCCGTCGCGTCGAGTTCGAGCACACGCAACGCCTGCCCTTTGAGCGCGACCAGCAGCAAGCTGCCCCGCCATTCCGGGATCGCGTCCGCCGCGTAGTAATCGAGACCGGCGGCGCCGATGGTCGGCGTCCACGCCACAAGCGGCTCGGTGATGTCGTGATTAGCGGCGTAGGCTTTCTCGTCGTCACCATCGATGAACCCCGCGACGTCGGGCCAACCGTAGTTGTGCAGCGCGACAATGCGGTTCAACTCGTCGTCGTTGTTCGGCCCGTGCTCGGAAGCGTAGAGCTGACCGTCCGGCGCGAATACCAAACCCTGGGCGTTGCGATGCCCCATCGACCAGGTCGGATTATCCGGGATCGGGTTGTCCGCCGGGACCGATCCATCCGGGTTCAACCGCAATACTTTGCCATTCAATTTCGTCGGGTCCTGCGTGCCACCTCGGCCGGAGTCGCCCGTCGTGAGGTAGAGTTTGCCATCGGGCCCAAACGCCATGCGCGAACCGTTGTGATAGGTCTGACCGGGAATGTGGTCAAAAACCACTTCCGGAGCTCCCAACCGCGCGCCGTCCCACCGGCACCGCACCACGCGCGACCGCACCTCCTCCCGCCGATCATCACGGGGCACCTGGTAAACGTAGTGGAGATACACATACGGCGACTCCGCCCAGTCGGGGCTGAAGGTCATGCTGAGCAGCCCATGGGACTTGCGGTGGAAGACGTCGGGAATCGCACCGATGTCGGTCTTCGCGCCCGTCGTCGGGTCGATCCGACTGATCACACCGCGCAGTTGCGTGAGCCACAGAAAGTCGTCCGGTCCCCAGGCCAGTTCCCACGGTCCGTCGAGCCCACCCGCGACTTCGCTGATTTCCAGGACGGTGTCGGCCAGCTCCACATGTGCGACATAGGGGAGCGGCTTCGCCGCAACCGTCCCGACGCTGCCGAGCACGAGTCCAACGGTGAGATAAAAGGGGAGGAGCAAACGAGACATGGCGGAGTCACGCTTGGCCCCCATCGGGTTCATGGCCAAAATAATTTCCCCGGCATGTCCTCAACCGCACGAGTAATTCGTTTAGCCTACGAACACTCCTCAAAACATCATGAGTGAAACCACCCCCGGATTGCCCAACGGAATGTCGGTCGAAGTCCGACCGATCATGGTGACTTGAGCTCGTCGCCCCCAGATGCCGGTGACGCCCGCCGGCCCGGACACACTGCCCCCCCGATGGAGACGCCTTGTTGCTGATCGATCAGGACCCCAGCACATGAGACCGCCGCCTCATAGCGAAAGGCAGGCATCACCTCGCTCAATCGGGCGACGGCGGGCAGCTTGAACGGCTACCACCTTCTACCACGCCGTGCGCGGCGAGCTGCTCCACCAGGCCGGAGAATTCCCACCGCGCGCGACGCCTACGCGCGGGCCATGCAGCTCGCTCCGCTCGCCAGCGAACGCCGGGCGATCTCCGCGCGATTGGCCGCGATGGGGTGAACCCTTGCGGGAACGCCTGCTCCTGTTTGACTAACCGGGTGTCGGCCACCCGTTTCCTCGCCTCCCTCCGGCTGATCATCCTGCTGTGGTGCAGTGCCCTCGCCGCGCCGGCGCAGGAGGTGCAGCTTCACGGTGTCGTATTCGAGGAGTGGATTCGGCAGGAATTTTTTGATGGCTATGAACCGGCCAGCTACACTCAGAAATGGGACATTCCCGGGGCCGCCAATCGGCGATTTCGTGGCCTGCCCGTCAACCCCAAGGCGACCAAATACGGCAGTGCGATCGGCCTGGGCGATGCCTTGCGGCAATACGACATCGCCGAGCCCTTCATCCTGCTGCTCGGTTTTTGGCAGCAGGACGGTGCGGTGAAACGGTTCGTCAACATCACCCCCGTGACCATCCACCCTGAGACGTGGCGCATGTTGTGGGGACCCGTCACCCGCGCGGATCTGGAGCGTTTCGATGCTCTCGTTAAAGACCGGGGGCTCGATTATCGCGAGGCGCGCCGGCAGGCGCAGGCGCTCAAGCGGGAGTATCCGTTTACGGAGTCACTCATCACGCTCAATCCCAAGGTCGGTTCGAGTGGGCAACGTCGGCTGCAATGCAGTCTGCGTTTCAGCTATGTGTTCGATCTGCTGGCATCCCACGCCGACCGCGCCGCCGTCGATCACCCCATGCTCTGGGGCGTCGCGTTCCCGGGACCGGTGGCTTCCGCCGCGCGCTCATTTGCCGACGAACCGTGACTCCGCTCACGTGAGCGTCACACGTTTCCCCGTGCGAGACGCTTCGTAAATGGCGGTAATGATCTGCATGTCGCGGCGTCCCATCGCGCCGGGCAGGATCGTCTGCTGACCGTTGAGGAGGGACGCGGCGAACGCATCCATCTGCGCCGCCTGCTGGAAGAAGCCGTCCAGCGGTGGCTGCGGCTCACGGTCGAGTTCCATGCGCAGCCGGTCGTAGGAATAGGCGGGGGCCATCCGAACCCGATGATCCGGTGCCACGGCTTCGAAATCGTTCGAACCCTGCACACCGCTGCTGGTGCCTTCGAGGCGCGAACCGTCCGCCCATTCGAGGGTGAAGTTAATCGTCTCCTCCACTTCGTTGAAATACTCGGGGCGCGTTTTGGGCGGTTCGTGCGCGGTGACGGCCACCGGCATCATCTCCCCCTTCGCCATGAGCGCCGATTGAATGACATAGATGCCCGTGTTCATGAGTTGGCCGCCACCGGCGAGGGCCTTGTCCACGCGCCATTCCCACGCCGAGCCCATACGGTAACCGAACCCACCGCTCATCTTGATCGGGCCACCCCACGCCTGCTCGGCGGCAAAGGTCTTCACTTGCTGGTGATACGGATGAAAATGCAGGCGATAACCCAGCGACAGCTGCACCCCGGCGGCCTCGCAAGCGGCGATCATCTGATCACATTCCTCGACGCTGACGGCCATGGGCTTTTCACAGATGACGTGTTTGCCCGCCACCGCTCCCGCCAACACATCGCGCAGGTGCAAACCCGGCGGCGTGACGCTGTAAACGATGTCGATCTCCGGGTTGTCCGCGATCGCAGCCATGGTGTCGTAGTGGTAGACACTCGATTCTGGAAATCCATAGTCGCGCGCCCACCGGCGGCCTTTGGCGGCATCTCCCGTCACCACCCCGCGGAGTTCACAGAACTTGGTTTCGCGCAGCGCCGGCCCCAGTTGCCCGGTCGAGTAACCGCCGAGACCGATGAGTGCCACGCCGAGTTTGCGACGCTCCCTCTGCCCCATGGCGGTGAGCCCCAGACCCATGCCGGCCGCGCCGATCATGGTGTGCTGGATAAAGGAGCGACGAGAGACCGGAGTCGAAATTTCATGGGGCATGGTCGGGACTATGTGAATCAATGGCGGCCAATGCAATTCAGCCCGACGCTTTCAGGTTCAACGCGCGGTTGAATCTTCCACCAATCGTTGCGTGAGGTGACGATAGAATCCCGGCAGATCACGCCAGCGCACCGCGACTTGAGCGCGATAGGGGCCGTCCGGGTCGCGCACGGTGAAGCCTTCATCCGTCACCTCGAAGGCGATCTCTTCGTATTCAAGAAACGCGTCGGCGTAGGCCATGTAGATCGCCACGTTGTCGAAGAGGGTGGTGGATCGGACCGCAAAAAAATCGCAGTTCAGCCACGTCTGGCGCGGTGCCCAGAGACAGTAGTTCTCAATCACCGCCCGGGCCAGCGGATCATCCGTCGCCCTCCACACGCGGTGGTAGTTTTCACCGTCGAGGGCGACCAATCCACACGTATCGAGCGGGGTGAGTGCAATCGACTGCCACGGAGCGGCCATGAGCGCCCGAAACGCGGCCACATCCGCCTTGACGTTGTATTCAGCATCCGGATGCGGCTTACCGCCGTAACCGATATCGAAACTGCCGTGCATGCCCAGCAGACGGCACTTCCGCGCGATGTCCGGCGCCCGCTGCACCGCCGCCGCCACGCTCGGCGCGGGGCCGATGGCAATGACGGTGACCGTGCCCTCGGCCGCCCGCACGTAGTCGATGAATGCCTGCACGCCGTCCTCAGCCACTTGACCCGGATAGGCGTCGAGATCGTAGCCTTGCACCCACGGTCCCTGGTGGCGGTCCGCGTCGCTCATCACGCCGAAATCCACGCCCAAGGCCACCGTCACGTCCGTGCGCTGCGCGACTTCGAGGAACTTCGCCGCCACCATCGCCCGGTAGCGCGATTCCCCGGTTTCGGTCAGCACCAGATCGAGATCCAGTTCCGGCGATCGCAACAGGTGGGCGAGCGCCCAAGTATCATCGATGTCCCCACCGATGTCAGTTGAAAGCACGGTGGGATGCGGAGCCGCCCCGACCTCGCCGACCGCCATAAGCAGGGCACCGAGCGCGCCAAGCACGTGAAGCTTCAATACTCCGGGCATGGCACCACCATGGGCCCCGCCATCGAGCGGCGCTAGTCCGAATTACCGCGACTGGCCACGGCTTCAACAACGGTGTCGCGCTTGACGGGTTTGGACAGGAAGCGATTCATGCCGGCGTGGGCTCCGCGTTCGCGTGTTTCCTTCATCACGTTGGCACTGAGTCCCACGATCCAGGGCTTGGTCGCGGTCACCCTGGGCAGGGCGCGGATCATCCCGGTGGTCTCCACGCCATCCATGCCCGGCATTTCAATATCCATGAAAATGAGATCATACGACTGGGTCTTGGCTTTCTCCACCGCCTCCTCGCCCGTCACCGCAAAATCCAGCCGCCGGTAGCCGCTGGTTTCGAGCATCAGCCCGGCGACCCGGCGGTTGGTGGGATTGTCGTCGACCACCAAAATGAGAGGATCGTCGGCGGCATCGCGCGCCGGGGCCGCCGCGGTTTGTTGAATCGCCGCAATCGGGTCGGCCGCTTCCTCCGCCCGCATGGAAAATTCGAAGCTCGATCCCTCCCCGGGTGTGCTGGTCACGGTGATTCCACCGCCCAGCGCTTCGCACAAGCGTCGGCAGATCACGAGACCCAGACCGGTGCCGCCGTAGTTGCGCGTAGTGGACGAGTCGACCTGGCTGAATGGTTTGAAGAGGCGTTCAATACTGTCCTCGGGTATGCCGATTCCGGTATCGACCACCCGGCCGGTGAACACATGACCCTCGTGGGCATAACTCAGCTCCACCCGGACCGATCCCTGCGACGTGAACTTGACGGCGTTGCCCACCAGATTGACCAGCACCTGGCGCAGGCGCGCGCGGTCGCAATGCACGAAGTGCGGGATTCGCGTCAGCGTGGTGACCGACAACTGCACCGCCTTGGTATCGGCGCGCGCGCGCATCATTTCCACCACGTCGTTGGCCACCAGCACCGCGTCGACCGGCTCCATCGACAACTCCAGCCGCCCGGCCTCGATTTTGGAAATGTCGAGCACGTCATTGATGATATCGAGCAACCCTTCTCCGGAGTTTTCGATCATGTGCACGTAGCGCTCCTGATCGGAGTTGAGCGGGGTCTCGCGCAACAGACTGGTGAACCCGATCACGGAGTTCATCGGCGTGCGAATCTCGTGACTCATGACCGCGAGAAAATCACTCTTCGCGCGGTCTGCGCTCTCCGCCTTTTCCTTCGCCAAACGCAAGGCCGCTTCGGAGCGCTTGAGCTCCGAACTCTCGACCGCCGACAAAATGACTTCCGTGACGGCACCGTCCTGAAACCGCGGCTGCAGTTGGGCGAGATACCACAGGTCTTCATTCGCCCCGACGCCTTCCCAGGTAACCGCCTCGCCGGACCAGGCCTGCTCGTAGACTTTGCTCAATTCCGCCACCCGCTCGGGTGGAAGAAAATCACCCAGCTGATGGTGCTCCACCTTCTCGGCCGTCCAGCCCAACCGCGTCGCCAGCACGCCGCGGCACAACGTATGCACGAACACTCCGGCTTCCTTGCGGAAACACACGATCATGCCCTGCTGCAGTTCGAGCGTCTGCTCATAATAACGCGACAGATCACGCAGGCGGTTGTCCGCATCGCGCCGAATTTGTTCGTTCGCCTGCGTGAGCTCGCCCGACACGACATCGAGCGTGCGTTCGACGAATTCACGTTCCTGATCCGCTTGTTGATAAGCCGCGTCCACCGCCGCCACAAAATCCGCCCAGGGGCCGGAGCTGATATCCTTTCCGGGCAGTTTCTTTTTTATCTGACGGGCGAGCAGAGGATGCATGAGACCAAAAACAGCGGATGAACCAGACTCAGATCGAGCGCTCGGCGAGCGTCGTAAGCGTCATGGTTTGATTGTGCAAATTACACCCATGCGCAAGACCCGCCGGGCCAATTTCACCATAGGAATAGAAACCGACCGCGCCGCGCGGGTTGCCCAGTTCGGTCATCACAGCTTCGATCTCCTCCTCGACCCGCTGATCGAGCAGCAAGCGACGACCCACGCAACTCACCAACAGCGCGACCTCGACCGGGCAGGTCGGTTCGACCACTTCGGCGGCCTGCTCGGCGCCCCAGATGAGTTTGTCGATGGTGGACTTCATGAGCCGCACCTGACGCCCCTCGGGCACGTCGCCGGCAAAGGTGAGCGACTGCGCGGCTTCATCCATGGCGAGAATCGTGCGCACCACGCTGGGCTCAGCGTCGGTCTCGGGCAAAAGTTCGAGCGGGAACAACAAGCCCGTGGCTGGTAATCCGTCAGCCCGATCTCCCAGATAGGTCTTGTAGAGCGCCAGCGCAGGTTGGCCGTCCAACTCAAAGAGCACGTTGTCTTCCGCCCGCGTGACGAGGCGTTTCGGGCCAAACGCTTCCCATCCTCCAGCCGATCCCCACCGGACCTCCAAGTTCGACCCGTATAATCCGATCGCCACGACCAATCCCGTCGACGCTTCGTCACCATACAGGACGGTGGTTTCGGCAAAACGCGGCCCGTCGCCCGCCAGACCACCCGTGGCGCTGACGGCCGCCGGCAATCCCGCCCGCAAACCCCGGGCGAGCGCCGCACCATTGACCTGCAGTCCATCGCTGAGAATGAGAACGTGCGCCAGATCATCCGCCCGCAACGATGCGGCCAGTTCCTCTCCGACGCGTTCGCTGTCCTGCACCTGACTGATGCGCTGCGACACCCCGCGCACCCGCGTGGAACCAAACTCCACCGCCAAAGCCACCGCGCCTCCATCGCTCACCACGCGTCCGGCGATTTCACCCGCCGTGCTGCATCCCGCGATCTCCGCCCCGGGAAACCGCGACCGCAATTCCGCGCGAGCGGCCGCATGGCGCAGCACGTCTCCCGCTCCGAAAACGAGGATCAATTGCGGCGACGGGACAAGATCGTCCGGCGCCACCCAGGCGCCGTCGCGCCAATGCAGAGTGGAGGATTTCATGGGGTTTGGAGGAAGATCAACGAGCAGCGGGGTAAAAAGCGTGGGGGCGGGAATCAAACCGGGGTTGCAACAGGTTTGCCCCCCACCGCCCCGCGCAACCAACTCCACGCCTTGTTGAAGCCAATCGGCGTGACGCCCAAACCCAAATGATAGGCCTCGGCCAGTTCTTCCTCATGCGAACGATACCGCGGAGGCAGCACAAACACCTCGGCCCGACCGTCCGTGACGTTGCAAAAGAATGCGCCGCAACCCACCGCCAATTGCTGCGCCGGCGGCACCTCCACGCGCTTTTCCGGCAGCACCAGCCACGGCTTGTAGGTGAACTGCAACGTGCCGTCCTCCGTGCGATGCAGACGTCCGTAAGTGCGTTGCGGAGCCGTGCCCAGTCCCGTGCCGGCAAAGACCTTGTTGTCGTTGAACTGCACCTTGTAGCGCCCTTTGCGCATCGTGAAATAATCCCAGCAAAACACACTGCTGAACACCGACAGCCGGAACGACCACCCGGCAATGAAATAGGCGAAGATGATGACGACGATCGAGATCCCCGCGCTCACCCACGGATCGAACTGATTCGCGATCACCAACAGACCCAGCAGGCTCGTGCGAGCGCCCTTGAGCGCCGCGTCGATCGCCCCCCACGGGCTGAGCAGGATCAGACCATTGATCGCGTGCGAACCCATCCACACCACCGCAAAGATCGCGATGCCACACGGCACCGTGATGATGTTGAGCAACCAGGACCAGTCGATCGCGGCGAGATGGATCATGCCCACGCCGCCCAGGTTGAGGGTCTCACCGGCCGCCGCCGCCGCTTCACCGGAGCCCAGGATCATCTTGGACATCGCCGCCATGGTGAACGGCACCACCGCACCCGCGGCCACCAGCCCGGTCGCCTGGTTTTCAATCGTCTCCAGCACATCGAGCGGCTTTTTCCAACCGGGGGGCAACGCCGCGCCCGCCGCGTCCTTGGCCGCGCAAGCGCCGACGATAGCCAGCGCCGGTAGCCAGAAACTCATCTGCGCAAACCACGGCAGCTCCGCCCGGTGTTCGGCCGGGGTTTGAAAATATTGGTAAGCCCCGTAAGCCCCGGTGCCCAACAACGGCGAAATCGCGATCCCCGTCACCGCCGTGATCGCGGTGGCCACGCCACCCGCCGGGGAACGGTCCGCGGCGGAACCGGTGCTGGCACTCGTCGCCGACCACAACGGCAGGGTGATGACGGACAAAAGCAGCGTGAAAGCGATGAGCGGAATGAAACGTTTCATGATGGAGCTACCAAAATTTCGTGACCGGGACCGGTCGGATCAAAAGCCGAACCATCGCTAATTGCAGCCGGAAAGTTCAAGAAAATAGGTAATTCACCCCAATTTGCTCATGCCAATCAATCAAGCCCGCCATGTTGCCTCGCGTATCGGCCCAAGGGCAGGCCGCCACCTCGAGTTTACCCGCCGACACGGCCTCAGCCAACGCATCGGCCTCGTAGGCGTAAACGTCCCGATCGGGCGTGATCGTGATCACCTCGGTCTCCCGGCCTTCACGATGCCACTCCAACGTGGTCGGGCTGGCATCGCGGGAAATCACATACGGCGAAGGCACCACGATCATGCCCGCACTGCCATAAACCCGCACCACATTTTGCTGCGAGACATCGGTGCCGCACGACAACTCCGCCGTGATATTGCCCGCAAACCGCACCACCGCGCACGCCCGCAGGTCGGTGCCCGCCTCGAGATGCACATGGCCCACGGCGTGCAACGCTTCCGGATCGAGAAACGGTTTACCCTGTGCCACCCCGGCCAACAACCGCGCGTAGGACAACGGGTAGCCGCCCACATCAAGCACCGCCCCGCCACCGAGGGCTTTGTTCCACAACCGCCCCGCCGGATCAAACGGCGCGTTGAAACTAAACGCCGCCTGCACGTGCCGCAGTTCGCCGATCGCACCCTCTCGCACCATCGCCACCAGTTTGGCCGTCTGCGGATGACACCGATACATCCACGCCTCCATCAGCGTGCGCTGATGTTCACGGGCCGCCGCCTGCATCGCATCGACCTCGGCCAAACTCATCGCGAAAGGCTTTTCACACAGCACGTGTTTCCCCGCCGCCAACGCCGCCACCACCGCCGCCGCATGATGCGGATGCGGCGTCGCCACATAAACCGCGTCGACCTCGGGGTCGGCGAACAACGCCTCCCAACTGCCATGCGCCCGCTCCGGCGCGATGCCGTGTTCCGCCGCAAACGCCTGCGCCGAATCGACGCCCCGACTCCCGACCGCGACCAACTCCCCGCCGCGCGACGATCGCAACCCCCGCGCAAAAACGCCGGCAATGTGACCGGTGGAAACGATGCCCCAACGCAAGCGGGCTGACGGGTTCATTCTCGATACCATGAACCAAACGTATGCGAACCAACTCAAGTCTCTGCACGTCCTAATCCCGTCCAGCCCATCTCGCTGGCCCTCACCGCCCGATGAGGCCCTCCCCGGGAACGCCGAGCTCCAGCTCGGCCCCGCTACCCGAGCCTCCGCGCTCTCTGCGACCTGCGCCCGAAGCGGTCAGCACGCACAACGGTCGCCTGAAGCGTCGGGAGATCGATGATCTCAGTCTACGAACGACTCAGAACTACAAATGTTTAAACCAGACCCTTTTCAGCTCCCCGATCGGGCGTGATCGTGATCACCTCGGTCTCCCGGCCTTCACGATGCCACTCCAACGTGGTCGGGCTGGCATCGCGGGAAATCACATACGGCGAAGGCACCACGATCATGCCCGCACTGCCATAAACCCGCACCACATTTTGCTGCGAGACATCGGTGCCGCACGACAACTCCGCCGTGATATTGCCCGCAAACCGCACCACCGCGCACGCCCGCAGGTCGGTGCCCGCCTCGAGATGCACATGGCCCACGGCGTGCAACGCTTCCGGATCGAGAAACGGTTTACCCTGTGCCACCCCGGCCAACAACCGCGCGTAGGACAACGGGTAGCCGCCCACATCAAGCACCGCCCCGCCACCGAGGGCTTTGTTCCACAACCGCCCCGCCGGATCAAACGGCGCATTGAAACTAAACGCCGCCTGCACGTGCCGGAGTTCGCCGATCGCTCCCTCCCGCACCATCGCCACCAGTTTGGCCGTCTGCGGATGACACCGATACATCCACGCCTCCATCAGCGTGCGCTGATGTTCACGGGCCGCCGCCTGCATCGCATCGACCTCGGCCAAACTCATCGCGAAAGGCTTTTCACACAGCACGTGTTTCCCCGCCGCCAACGCCGCCACCACCGCCCCCGCATGATGCGGATGCGGCGTCGCCACATAAACCGCGTCGACCTCGGGGTCGGCGAACAACGCCTCCCAACTGCCATGCGCCCGCTCCGGCGCGATGCCGTGTTCCGCCGCAAACGCCTGCGCCGACTCGATCTTCCGACTGCCGACCGCGACCAACTCCCCGCCGCGCGACGATCGCAACCCCCGCGCAAAAACGCCAGCAATGTGACCGGTGGAAACGATGCCCCAACGCAAGCGGGCTGACGGGTTCATTCTCGATACCATGGACCAAACGTATGCGAACCAACTCAAGTCGCTGCACGTCCTAATCCCGTCCAGCCCATCTCGCTGGTCCTCCCCGCCCGATGAGGCCCTCACCGGGAACGCCGAGCTCCAGCTCGGCCCCGCTACCCGAGCCTCCGCGCTCTCTGCGACCTGCGCCCGAAGCGGTCAGCACGCACAACGGTCGCCTGAAGCGTCGGGAGATCGATGATCTCAGTCTACGAACGACTCAGAACTACAAAGGTTTAAACCAGACCCTTTTCAGCTCCAGACCCTTTTCAGCTCCTCGATGAGGCCCTCCCCGGGAACGCCGAGCTCCAGCTCGGCCCCGCTACCCGAGCCTCCGCGCTCTCTGCGACCTGCGCCCGAAGCGGTCAGCACGCACAACGGTCGCCTGAAGCGTCGAGAGATCGATGACTCAGTCTACGAACGACTCAGAACTACAAAGGTTTAAACCAGACCCTTTTCAGCTCCTCTTTTCAGCTCCTAGACCCCTTCCTGCTCCTTTTTCAGCTCCGGCACCGTCCGTCTCCCAGCTGACCTCATTTCCCGTCCTTCTTCCTTTTTCGGATTTCGGGTCTGAGCCGATTCAGGCTATTAATCGGCTCACGAATCCGCTTTTACATGAGCCGATTGTCCGATTTATTCGGCTCATGACTTTCAATTGGCAGCAATCCGACTGGCCAGACTTCCGCTACGATCAGGGGGCGGTGGAGCTGGAGTTGCGCGACTTTGCGGATCAAGCGGGGCAAGTGGCGGGGCTCCTGAAAGGACTGTCCAAGGGGGACCAGATGAACGCGCTGGTGCAGTTGATGGTAGCCGAGGCGGTGAAAACCTCGGAGATCGAAGGAGAGTATTTGAGTCGGCCGGATGTGATGTCGTCGGTGCGGCATCGCCTTAATTTGGCGGATGCACCGGCAGCGACGACGGATCGTGCGTCGGCCGGAGCGGGCGAGCTCATGGTGGCGGTGCGCGAGTCCTGGGATGCGAACTTGGATGAAGACACCCTGTTCGCTTGGCACCGGACCCTGTTGCCCGGAAATCAACGGGTTGTGGTCGGCGCGTGGCGGACGCATGAGGAACCGATGCAGGTCATCTCTGGAGCGGTGGGCAAAGGGAAGCTGCACTTTGAAGCCCCGCCGTCAGTCACGGTGCCGACCGAAATGGCGCGTTTCATTGCCTGGTTCAACGCGTCCCGGAGCACGATCACGGCGGCCCCGGTGCGTGCGGCATTGGTGCATCTGTATTTTGAATCCATCCACCCCTTTGAGGATGGCAACGGGCGCATCGGCCGAGCTTTGGCGGAGAAGGCCCTGTCACAGGGGCTCGGTCGACCGGCGACGCTCAGTTTGTCGCGCACCATCGAAGCGTATCGACGGGACTACTACAACGCCTTGGAGCAAGCGCAGCGCTCGAACGAAGTCACCCCGTGGCTACGCTACTTCGTGTCCACGGTGCTCACCGCGCAACGCGACGCGGAAACCGTGGTCATGTTCGTGCTCAACCAAGCCCGGTTCTTTGACCGTCACCAAGACCGACTGAATGACCGCCAACTCCGCGTGATGCGACGCATGCTGGAAGCAGGTCCCGGCGGATTCGAAGGAGGGATGAACGCCCGCAAATACATCTCGCTCACCCGCGCGTCCAAGGCCACCGCTACGCGTGATTTACAGGCCCTGGCCCAACTCGGCGCCCTCCAACCCGTCGGTGCCGGTCGCAGCGCCCGCTACGATTTGAATTTAGGCTAAAGAGCCGAAGAGGCGCCGCATCTGTTTAGTCCCATGGATGTTATAAGCCGAAGGGGGCATTGTTTGACTTTTTACAAAACATTCCGCGGGGTCGCCAAAACCGGACCTCGAACACGCAATTGAAGTAGATCTGTCAAGAGTCAAACAATGTCCCCTTAGATTGGCTCCGCGCGTCCAAGGCCACCGCTACGCGTGATTTACAGGCCCTGGCCCAACTCGGCGCCCTCCAACCCGTCGGTGCCGGTCGCAGCGCCCGCTACGATTTGAATTTAGGCTAAAGAGCCGAAGAGGCGCCGCATCTGTTTAGTCCCATGGATGTTATAAGCCGAAGGGGGCATTGTTTGACTTTTTACAAAACATTCCGCGGGGTCGCCAAAACCGGACCTCGAACACGCAATTGAAGTAGATCTGTCAAGAGTCAAACAATGTCCCCTTAGATTGGCTAGAAAAATGAAAAATAAGATTATATCACTCGTTTTCATATTAATAATTACAATCCTGATTGTCATTTCATTAACTCCTAACTTTGGCGGAGTTACCCACGGGCAGGAGGCGGTAAAATCAAACTCGACTGCAAACAAATCACTACATGCGAAACCCTCGCCTGCGCCAGCAGCATCCGAAGCACTAAAGAAACCGATTACTGAATATCAGAACGAAAAAAAGAAGACCGAAACACAATCCATTACGATAGACTACTCCTCCAACCCGACCCAACTGCGCCTCGCATTATGTAAAAAGCGATCACTATATGCTCTCGGTCTAACTGAGGCGAAAGAAGATCAGTTGCTTTTAATATGGATGGATTTTGAGGCTCAAATCGTAAATGAAGAGGTTAGAGGTAGTCCGGCCGAATTGGAGCAACAATTCAAAGCGGCCGTTACGGAGCATTTCTCCGATAAAATTTACGAGAGGCTGAAAACAGTAATGTCCCTTTATCCCGCCGAGATAGTGTTGATCGACATGTGGGATGTTTTGGCTTCCGAAGGCGCGCCTCTAAGCCCAAATGAAACTTTGGAATTGATGGAAGCCAATCAGAAGGCCTTGTCCAGCCGAGGTGATAAGATGCCCTACCCAAAAATCCCTGCAAGTCTCGAGGGATTAAGTGAATCAGAAGTTCGTGACCTTAATGAGGAGATGAAGCCTTACGAAGAACATAAGTCTCTTTTTAACAGGGACTTCAATACAAATTTTTACAATCTCGCACGCCAAGTTATCGGCAATGCTCGAGTTGAGCTTGTGCTAGAAAATAAAGATACGCCACCCCCATCCCCATAGCATGAAAATCATTAAAGCAATATTAGTAGCACTGGCCATAACAGCCCCACTTATGACCGTAGCCAGTATAAGCCGAAGGGGACATTGTTTGACTCTAGTATAAGCCGAAGGGGACATTGTTTATAAGCCGAAGGGGGCATTGTTTGACTCTTGACAAAACATTCCGCGGGGTCGCCAAAACCAGATCTCGCACACGCAATTGAAGTAAATCTGTCAAGAGTCAAACAATGTCCCCTTAAATTGGCTTGTCCCCTTAAATTGGCTCCTTAAATTGGCTCCATGTCCCCTTAAATTGGCTCCCTTAAATTGGCTATGTCCCCTTAAATTGGCTATGTCCCCTTAAATTGGCTCCTTAAATTGTCCTATGTCCCCTTAAATTGTCCCCTCATGGGTATTCGGCTACAACGTCTGTTAATGGCTCCCTGGAAGTCGCGCATTACAATGACTATGGATTGCCTTCAACAAAAAATATTAATTATCACGTATCGGGGGATAATCAAATTCCTCAAGACCATAGAATCGTTGACGATATTCCAATTATTGAACAAACAAATTACAGATTGAAACCGGCTGCTGAAGTCAGCAGATACCCAAGTTTTTCGGTGCCGTTGGGCGCGGAAAGTTGGTTGGTGAGCAGCCCAGGGAGGGGAGGAACGGTCGAGACTAGATTTATTCAAGACAGTGTCGTGCAGCGACAGATTGCGGGAATTCGAAGTGTTTACAGTATTGAGGATACTAGGATTACCCGAATTGTGATAACGGAACCGATACCATGAAACGTCACATTAATATTTTTGTAGGAGTGCTTGCGTTCATATCGGCATTCGGGTGCGCGAAGGATCCAAAAGTAGGAAATTCCAACCTGAACGCTTCCGATCAAATCGTTGAAGACCCGGGCAGTATAAGTGATCTTGAAAGGCGCTTTTCATTAGGAATATTAAATGGTAACTGGGGGGAAATATATGATATTCTTCATCCGGAGTATATTCGAGGCTATTCTCGTAGTCTATTTGTCAAGAAAATGTCGGAACGCGACATAGTGAAATACTACGTAAATTTTCATCATACATTTGAATTCGAAAATGGCGGCTACGCTGTGTGTCGCTTTTCCTTAAATGTAATTGGCAGTATGGATGATCATTTTCTAGTTTTGTTCTTGGAGAAAATTGACGAAAAGTGGCGGATGGTGAATTTGCCTATACCGGGTCGTCCTGAACTTAATTTTATGGGAGTCCCCAATTCCATTAAAGGCAACTGGTATGAGACGGGCGGACAGCCGGACGGGGTCAATCCTTGAGGGGCTGTTGCCCAAATCCAAGCAATTGGGCCAACCGAAGGGGACATGGGTCCAAAAAACGGGTCAGGTCCAAAAAACGGGTCAGGTCCAAAAAACGGGTCAGGTTTAAACAATTGTAGTTCGGTCCAAAAAACGGGTCAGGTTTAAACAATTGTAGTTCAGTTCGATCTGTGGACGATCGGACTCACGATGTCTTGACAATACCGCCTCGATTTTTCCGGTGCCGGCTATCACGGAATCAACCCTAGGAACTACTGAACGAACAAGTAAGACTGATGGGGTCTGAAAGGAGGGACATCATCGGCGAGAGGCTACTTTAACGAAAACTTGCACGGAGTGAATCACTTCACCACCGAGCGCGCTGCGGCTCAAGGCGGTGCCACACGCCAGACGCCGCACTTCGGGGTTGAGCAAATTATTCCGATGCCCCGGCGAGTCCATCCACTGCTGCACGATACGACGGGCCGCTTCTTCGTAAGTCGGCCACGGCACCTCCTCTCCGGTGTGCGGGTCCAAAAAATGGGTCAGGTCCAAAAAATGGATCAGGTTTAAACAATTGTAGTTCAGTTCGATCTGTGGACGATCGGACTCACGATGCCTTGACAATACCGCCTCGGTTTTTCCGGTGCTGGCTATCACGGAATCAACCCTAGGAACTACTGAACCAACAAGTAAGTCTGATGGGGTCTGAAGGGAGGGACATCATCGGCGAGAGGCTAATTTAACAAAAACTTGGACGGAGTGAATCACTTCACCACCGAGCGCGCTGCGGCTCAAAACCGTGCCACACGCCAGACGCCGCACTTCGGGGTTGAGCAAATTATTCCGATGCCCCGGCGAGTCCATCCTCTGCTGCACGATACGACGGGCCGCTTCTTCGTAAGTCGGCCACGGCACCTCCTCTCCGGTGTGCGCATCGCGCCGCACGCGCGTGCCATCCGGATCCAGTGTCACGCGAATTGAACTACCGGAGGGCGACACCCGCGCCAATGTCGATGCCACATTCTCCATCGCCAACGCCACGGGAATGCCAATCGCTTCGATCCAGCGCGACCCGCCAAGGGATTGTGATGCGTCGCCACACCCGTGACGGCGACCGTGTAGGCCTGTAAATCCGCCGTCTCCCGCAAACGCGGCAAATCGTGCTCCCGGCGCACGCGGTTGGTTTCGGCAAAGATGGCCGTCGCCAACCGCTGGTCATCGAACCGATCCCAGCTCAACCGCTTCGCCGCCAAGTCCGGCGGCAACGGCCCTTCCTCCGACGGGTAGTCAAACGACGCACAACCGCTCGTGACCCACACGAGGGCACCCGCAAGCCAGGCTCGAAACAAACGCCGCATCGCCCGGACGGTGACCACCATCGCGGGCGAATGCAAACGCCGGTCCGATTCTCAGAGTCCCGCTGCCTTCAGCAAATCGTCCCACGCATAGAACTGGAACGTGCGGTCGGTCGACATGGCCACGAACAGACCGCCGGGATAGCCCGGCAGGGCGGCGGCGGTGACGTCGCTGCCGTCACTTTCATCCGTTGAAAGCCGCACCGCCCCGAGGAGGCGGTGGTCATACGGATCGGTCGCGGTGCCTTCGCGGGCGAAGATGCGGAACGTGTTGGCCTGTTGGTCGGAAACCAGAATGTAGCCGGTGCCCGGCCCCGTGGGATAGATCGAAATGCCTTCGTGGTCGCGGGCGAAACCAGTCAACCCAAACTCCGCCAGCTGATCATCGGCATCCTCGACCAGCGGATCGGCTTCGTATTGGCGAATCCCATACGTCTCGTCGCTGTAGTAGACGTGGCCCTGTTCGTGGTCGACCGCGATGGCCTCGACTTCCTTGCGGCCGCTCCACGTGCCAAAGGCCCGCGTGAACACCCCGCGCACGGTGCCCGCGCCGTCGTCGATGAGTCGGTATTGATGCAGGTAGCCTTCCGTCGGTGCGCCCGCATCGGAGCGACTCACGATGGCAAACAACGCGTCGTCCGTCGGACGCGTGTAGAGTGCGATGCCCATGGGATCACGGGCGGCTTCGCCTTCGAACACCGGGATGCCGCCGCCGTCGAGCGGCGCCATGTCGGGCAGACGGTAAACGCGCAGGCGGTGCGCGAAACGCTCGGTTACGACCGCGACATCCACCGGCTTACCGCCCACCATCAGGCCGTAGGCGATGTCGACGTTGTTGGGTCGCAGGATGCCGCGCACGGACAGCTCCACCTTCTCGACGCCGTCGAGGCCGTAGACGCGCAGCGCGCCGTCGACGTCCTTGTCGGTGCCGAGGATCAGGCTTTGCGCAGGATCGGTCGGGTGTATCCAGATGGCGGGGTCGTCGGTGTCGTGTTTGGCGACGGTGCTGACCGCCCGCGGTGCGAGCGGATGGGCGTTGATCACCGGTTCGGCGACGAGCGCAACGGACACGGCCAGGAAGGAAACCAGAGCAGAGATCTTATTCACGAAAGAGAGGAAAGGGAGGTGATGACGGGTAAGACGAAAAGTGCGCGCGACCACCGCAGGGAAGGTCGCGCGCGCTCCGATAAATTGTCCGGCAACCGCAAGGTTACCGGGTTTTTGACTTACAACTTCCAGCGCACGCCAAAGTTGGCGCTCCAGTCGTAAATTTCAATCTGACCGAGTCGCTTGCCCTGGCCGTTGTCGCTGTCGAGGTAGACGCGGAAGGGTTCGTCGGTGATGTTGATCCACTCGCCGAACAGCTCCCAGTTGTCATTGAGCTCGTAGCGCACGGTGAGATCGAGTTGGGCGAAGTCGTCGACGTAGAGGTCCTCGGTCACGTCGCCGCCGATGGTTTCGTCTTCACGGAGTCGCGCGGTGCGGTAGTTCATAGCGAGACGAGCGAAGAGCGGGCCCTTGTCATAGGTGAGCGCAAAGTTGGCCGTGGTGTTGGACTGGCCCACAAACGGGATCTGCTCGCCGGGACGGGTCGGATAGGTCGCATCGGAATCGAGGAAGGTCGCGTTGGCCATGAAGCCGAGGCCGCTGAACGCGCCCGGCAGGAAGCGGAACTGCTGCTGGTAGGCGAGTTCGAGTCCGGTGATGTCGCCCTCACTGCCGTTTTCGAAGGACGTGATTTCGTAGCCCGGGTAGGTCGGGTCGGCGGCGATCTCGGTCTCGTAGGCGAAGTTCTCGATTTCCTTTTTGAAGACCGAGGCGGAGAGCATGCCGAGCGACGGGAGATAATACTCCACGGAGGCGTCCCAGTTGGTGCCCTTGAGCTCTTCGAGGAACGGGTTGCCGACGGTGACTTCCTCGTCCTCGTTGTTCACGTTGCGCCGGAAGGCGCTGTCGCCAAAGCTCGGGCGAGCGATGGAGTTGGACCAGGAAGCGCGCAGCACGAGTTGATCGCTCAGGTCGTAGCGCAGGAACACGCCGGGCAGCCAGTTGGTGTAGCTGCGCGAGGCGCTGATGGGCGTCGACCCGACGGGATCACCGTCTTCGTCGAACGTGATTTGACGGCCGGTGGTATCGAACTTGGTGCGTTCGACGCGCGAACCGGCGATGACGTTGAGGCGATTGAAGGTGCCGGAGGCCATGAGGTAGGCGGCGGTCACGTCTTCGTTGATCACCCAGTCGTCGAATTCGCTGTCCTCGAAATTGCGTTCGCTGTCGAAGGAGCCGACTTGGTTGTAGTAGGCATCGCGGAACGCGTCGGGCGAGATACGCGGGACGGCGAGGAACGGATAATCACCCGCGCCGATGTTGGCACCCGAAAGCGATTGGATGATGGCGGGGCCGTCTTCGTATTCCCACAGTTCGACCTCGCTGGTCTTTTCCTTGGAGCGGTGCAGGCCCCCAAATTTCACGAAGGCCGGGAAGCTCGTTTCGAGGTCGCGACGGATGTCGACGCCGAGATCAAACTCCTCTTCGTCACCGCTTTCGTTGGCAACTTCCATCTTGTCGAACTCGTAGCTGCCGGCATCGAGGATGCTCGGACCGGCAGTCTGCGCGAGGGTCACGTCGTAAGGCGTGTTGACCGTGTAGGTGAAGGTTTTGGCGAATTCATCGGTCGGCTCATAGGCCACGGAGATTTCGTCGGGACGTTGCTCGCGGCCGAGGGTGTAACCGAGCTGCGCTTTGAGCTCCCACAGGCCGAGGCGTTTTTCCAAACCGGTCACGACGGAGAAGACTTCCTGCTCCTTCTCGCGCATGCGCAGTTCGCGGGAATACATTTTTTCGTATTCGCCGTCGTCTTCTTCGGAGGTGACGGTCGCGCCGCTGCCGTTGAGCGCGTCGATGTCACCGTCTTCCAACGCGATCACGGTGCGGTGGCGATCCTCGGTGTCGGTGAAGTTGTTGTAGCCGGCGCGAAGGTAGTAGTAGGAGGCGTCGTCGGGCTTGGCTTCGAGCGCGAGGTTCACGCCGTAGCGCTCACGCTCCACGATGTAGTCGCGATACTGGAGCTCTTCGATGAAGTAGTAGTCCTCGCCATCCTGTGGGGATTCCTCGTCGGTCCAGTCACCGCCGGTCTCGACATTGACCGAGCCGAAGCTGCGCACCTGCCAGGTCGGAGCGATGAGGAAACCGAACTGGTTGTCATCGCCGAAGCGGGTGGAAAACATGCCGTTGATCTTGGGCGAGTATTCGCCGGTCAATGCGCTGTATTGGCCTTGAGCGCGGAAGTTGGCGTCGACGCCGTCGCTGTCGAAGGCGCTCTTGGTCTTGATGTTGACCCGGCCGCCGAGACCTTCGCCGTCCATGTCGGGCGTGGGCACTTTGGTGACTTCGATCGACGCAAGGGCATCGGTCGGCACCACGTCGAGCGCGGTGGCGCGGTCACCGAGATCGGCTCCGGCAAAGCTGCCGCCGTTGACCTTGACCGAGGTGAAATTAAAGTTGAGACCGCGCAGAACGATGTAACGGCCCTCGCCTTGGTCGCGGTAGAGCGACACGCCGGGAATACGTTGCAACGCTTCGGCGGCGTTTTGGTCGGCGAAACCACCGATTTCGTCGGAAGCGACGATGTTGCTCAGCGTGGCGGCGGCCCGTTGTTGATTGATGGCGCGGGCGGTGCCGACCATGGCACCTTCGATGACGAAGGCGTCCATCTCGATGGCGTTTTCGCCAAACTGCATGTCGAGACGCGTGATGCCCGTCGGAGCGACTGCGGCCGTCTCCGACACCCCGTCGTATCCGACGTAGCTGAAGCTGACCGTGTAAGTGCCGGGTTCGAGGGCAGCGATCGAATAGCTACCGTTGGAAAGCGTGTAGGTTTCGTGGGCGGTGCCGTCGACTTTGACGCGCACGCCACCCAGAGCGAGGTTGGTGGCCACGTCGGTGACCCGGCCGGAAAGCACGCCGGCCGACTGCGCGAACAATGACGCGACGGTGCCGAGGGCGAGGGTAAGAGTGAGGAGGACTCGTTTCATTTGCAGTTGGTGGTTAGACAAGTGCCCTCCGACTCGCGTCACGCGGCGCTTCCGGTCAATGCCCTCTCGTCGCCGTCATGGGATCTTCACCCGGCTGAAATTCTGCCGTAACATACGTCACATATGTGCAACGAAAGTTGCCATTCAGAAGCCCGCCTCATGTGCTTCGACCCATGCCCGTCACCAAGGCCGAAATCTCCCGTCTGCGCGGTCTGCGGCTGAAGAAAAACCGCGAACAGTCCCGTCAGTTCATCGTCGAAGGCCCCAAGGTCGTGGGCGAACTCATCGCCGCGGGACACGCCTTCGAAACGATCTACGCCACCCCAGATTGGTCCACCTCCGCCGTCGTGGAAGTGGAGACGGTGACCGAGATCGAGATGACCAAGATCAGTCACTTTCCCACGCCTTCGTCCGTGCTGGCGGTGGGGCGCATCGCGCGCGCGACACTGGCGGATGACGAATTGGACAAAGGCTTCACCCTCGCGCTCGATGGCGTGCAGGACCCGGGCAACGTCGGCACGATGCTGCGCATCGCGGACTGGTTTGGCTTCGCCCGCGTGTTGCTGTCGCCCGACTGCGCCGACTTGTTTTCGCAGAAAGTGGTCAATGCCAGCATGGGTTCGTTCGCCCGTATGCGCGTCGTCACTACGGATCTGGCCGCCGCCTTGTCCGATGCGTCGGTGCCGGTGCTCGGCTGCGATCTCAACGGCGACGCCTTGTCCACGATCACCCCGCCCGCCGCCGCCGTGGTGGTGATCGGCAGCGAAGGCCGGGGGTTGTCCGCCGCCGTAGCAAGCGTGCTCACGCGCCGGATCACCATTCCCCGTCACGGCCACGCGGAATCGCTCAACGCCGGGGTCGCCGCCGGCATCGTCTGCGCCCATTTACGACCATGAGCGACGACGACGCGAAGTGGGCGCAGTTGCGCGAGGAGTTCTACTTGCCGCCCGGCCAGATCTATCTCGACGGCAACTCCCTTGGCTTGCTCAACCGCCGGGCCGAAGCCGCCACGTTACAGGCGCTCGCCGCTTGGGGCGCGGGAGGCATCAGCGGTTGGGAAGACGTCGGCTGGATCGACCTGGCCGAACGCACCGCCGCGACGCTCGCGCCCTTGATCGGCGCATCGCCGGCCGCAGTGGGCGTGATGGCGCAGACGACCGTGAACCTGCATCAATTGCTGGCCACGTTGTTCGATCCGACGCACGCCTCGCGCCGCGTGATCGTAGCCGACGAGCTCAACTTTGCCTCCGACACGCATGCGATTCACAGTCATCTGCGGCAACGCGGGCTCGATCCCGCCACGCACCTGCGCTGCATCAAATCGCCCGATGGTTTTACGCTACGCACCACCGACATTCTGGCGACCATGCGCGACGACGTGCAGCTCATGGTGCTGCCCAGCGTGCTGTATGTGAGCGGTCAACTGCTCGACCTCGCCGCCATCACCCGGGCCGCCCGTGAACGCGAGATCCTCATCGGTTGGGATCTGTCCCACAGCATCGGGGCCGTGCCGCATGAGCTCGAAGCGCAGGGCGCCGACTTCGCGTTCTGGTGTAACTACAAATACCTCAATGCCGGACCCGGCGCGGTCGGCGGTCTCTTCCTGCATCCGCGGCATCACGACCGCGCCCCGGGCCTGGCGGGCTGGTGGGGCGTGCGGCCCGACCAACGTTTCTCCCTGCACGCCGAACACGTCCCGGCCCCCGGCGCGGCGCGGTTGCAGATCGGCACGCCGTCGATCCTGGGGTTGGCGCCGTTGACCGGCAGCTTGGCATTGTTCGCAGCCGCGGGCGGCATCGCCGCCGTGCGCGATCGTTCGCTGGCGCTGACCGCTCACCTGCTGAGCCGAGCCGACACCGAACTGGCCGCGCTGGGGTTTTCGATCGTGACGCCGCGCGATGCGGCCGACCGCGGCGGACATATCGCACTCGCTCATCCCTCCGCCGGACAAATCTGTCCCGCGCTGCGAGCGGCGGGTGTGGTGCCCGACTATCGGCACCCCGCCGTGCTAAGACTCGCGCCGGTCGCGTTCTACACCACGCGCGCAGACATCGATCAGGCAATCGACCGGTTGATCGAGATCATGCGCACCAACGCCCATCACGCCTGGCCGCCCGTGGAAACGGCCGCGCCCTGAAACCACGCTTTCCGCCCCTCCCCTACGCCATGAGCACCTTCATCGATATCACCCGCCCCCTGCACAATGGCACCCCGCCGTGGCCCGGCGACCGCGCCGTCGACTTCAAGCACGTCGCCAAAATCCGTGATGGCAGTGCCGTTAACATCGGCAACCTCAGCCTGAGCGTGCACAACGGCACTCACGCCGACGCCCCCTATCACTACAACGACAGCGGAGCCACCATCGATGCGATTCCGGTCGATGCTTACATCGGTCCCGCTCAGGTGATCGATGTGCGCGGCCACGCCACCATCTCCATCGCGTTGCTCGAGAAACTCCACGCGGGCACCGCTCCCCGCTTGTTATTGCACACCGGGGCCTGGACCAACCCGGCTGAGTTTCCCACCACGTGGAGCGTGCTCGATCTGGACGTCCCGGCTTGGTTGGCGGCGCGAGGCGTGCACCTCATCGGCCTCGACGCGCCGTCGGTGGATGAACTTACGAGCAAGGATCTGCCGCGTCATCTCGCGCTCGATCGAGCCAATGTGTTGATCCTCGAAAACCTGTTCCTCGAGGCAGCGGATCCGGGTCTTTATGAATTAATCGCGCTGCCCCTGCGCCTCACTCACGGCGACGGATCGCCGATCCGGGCGGTGCTGCGGTCCTGAATCCGGGACAGCGCGAGTTTTAAAAAAATGGGGGCCGCCAGCACGCTGGCCTCGATGCTGGCGGCCCGGGGTTCTCCCCGATGGTCGGTGACTCGACTCTAATCAACCGTCGGGGAAATTGGTTTGTGGCTACAAAAGTTTGAAGATGAGGAAGACGCTGCCGTCGTGACTGAAGGTGGAGGTCAACTTGAGCCCTTCCCGTCCCCGATCGTGGCAGGCTTGTTTCACGCGGGCCGGCAGGGTGTCCGCCGGCTCGCTCGGCAGGCACTCGATCTTCAATCGGCGATGCGGCAGCGTCGGGAGGACTTGCTCCGGACTGGGAGTTTCCGGAAACGATTGTGGCGCTCGCCACGTGGGCATTTCACGAGGAGTGTCCGATGCGGATGCGCTCGACTCGTCCCGGTCGGCATTCCAACGACGAAAGAACGCCAAAAGGCCTCCCTCGGTCGGGTTCGTTGGTTCAATATCAGGGGAAGACGCGGTGCTCATCAGAAAGAGATTGGGTGGTGATGCCTGATGAAACGGGGCCGTTTCGGGCGTTCTTTCAGAAATTTTAAAAAAAATTCAGCACCCTCCTTTTTCTGACGACGGCGAAGCGCCGAGATGCCGTCGCGGCGCGTTCTGGGGGCCGAAGCTTGCGACGGGGTGGAAAAATTATTCAATTCGCCGCAAGAAACCGGGGTTTGACCGCGTTTCAGGAGGCAAATGCTAATGAAATCACCCGTTCAATCCTCCTTGCTGACGCGTCCCAGCTTACTTTCCCGCCTGCGGAATTGGGGCGACAACTCCAGTTGGGACGAGTTTCACCGTCTGTATCGACGCTTTATCCAGGGGCTCGCCCTGCGCGCCGGGCTCAATCACACCGAGGCGGAGGACGTCGTGCAGGATGTGATGCAAAATGTCGCCCAACGCATCTCCGAGTATGAGGTGCGCGACAACCGGGGAGCATTTCGCCGCTGGCTCATGAACCAGACGCGGTGGCGCATCGCCGATAAATTTCGCCAACGTGATCGCGCCGCCGTGCGCTCCGAACGCCATCTGCCGGTCGACGGCGAGGGCGACTTTGATGCGCTCGACAACATTGCGGATGACAACCCCGTCGACGAGTTTTGGGAAATCGAGTGGCAGAAGCACGTGCTCGACACCGCGATGGAGCGTCTCGCCCGCCGCGTGCCCGCCAAACATTTCCAAGCCTTCGAGCTCTACGCCCGCCAAGGCTGGCCCGTGCGGCGCATCGCCAGCGATCTCGGCATCAACAGTGCCACGATCTATCTCATTTCGCATCGCCTCACCAAACAACTGCGCTCCGAGGTCGAGCGCCTGCGCGACTACCACGGGTGAGCCGCTGTCACCGGGCGGCAGTCGGGATGATCGGGGTGGCCGCCGCCGCGGTCTGAAATTCCATCGACGACCGCCAAATCGTTTGGCTCACTCCGCGGTGTGCCGCCGGAGGACGCAGCCCCCACTCCCCCACCGATTCCCGACTACGAACTGCTCCGGCGGGTCGGGCGCGGAAGTTACGGCGACGTATGGCTCGCCCGCAGCGCCACCGGCCTGTTTCGGGCGGTAAAAATCGTCTGGCTCGATCGCTTCAACGACGAGGGTCCGTATGAGCGCGAGTTCAGCGGTCTGCGCGAGTTTGCCCGCTTCACCGCCGGCGAGACCCGGCAGATGTCGCTGCTGCACGTGGGCCGCAACAATCGCGCCGGCTTCTTTTACTACGTCATGGAGCTGGCCGACGACGTCGTCACCGGCCGCAACATTGACCCCGCATGCTACGCGCCGCTCACGTTCAAAGCCATTCGCGACGCCGATACGTTTCTGCCCGCCGTCCGAGTGGTGAGCTATGCCATCGAACTGACGCGCGACTTGGTGGAACTGCACGAGAACGGTCTCATTCATCGCGATATCAAGCCGTCCAATATCATCATCGTGGACGGCCGCCCCAAGTTGGCCGACATCGGTCTCGTCGCGCTCGCGAGCGAAGCCGTGACGTTCGTCGGCACCGAAGGGTTCGTTCCACCGGAAGGTCCCGGCACCACCACTGCCGACATCTACAGTTTCGGCAAAGTGCTCTACGAACTCGCCACCGGTCGCGACCGTCACGATTTCCCGCGCCTGCCCACCGATCTCGGTGAGCGCGCGGACCGCCGTGAGTTCATGGAGCTCAACGAAATCATCATCAAGGCGAGCGCTCCATCCTCGGAAGACCGCTACACCTCGGCGGAGGCGATGCTGGGCGAACTCCAATTGCTCGAAGCGGGTCGCTCGGTCCGCCGCTTGCGCTTTGCCGAGGCCGGGCTCATGCGCGCCCGCAAGTGGCTGATCATTGCAGCTTCCATCGCCACCGTCGCCGGCATCGGCGCCTTCATCGAACGCAACCGGGCCAACACCGAGTCGGCGGGCCGGCGGGCCGCCGAAGCGGAACTCGCGGCGGTCACACGACGCTCCCTCTACGAGTCGAGCATTGCCCGCACCCAACGTGCCTTGGAAACCGGTGACTTCGGTCGCGCCCGCGCCGCCCTCGTTTTGGGCATGCCCGCGGAGGGCGATCCCGACCTGCGCGGTTTCGAGTGGTTCGCCCTGGCTCGGGAGGCGGAAGGCGACCCTGCCGTCGTGCTGCGAACCGCAGGTCCCCGGGTAACCGATTTGGTATTCTCCCCGGACGGGGCGCTGGTGGCCGTCGATGATACCAGCACGACCATCGAACTCTACGATACCGCCTCGGGTCAGTTGATTCGCAAACTGCCCCACATCCACCGTGTCAAGGGCTTCACCCCGGACGGCAAACGACTGGTCGGCACGACGCCGACTTATGAACTGGAGACATGGTCGGTCGAAGACGGCTCCCCCGATCCCCGTCCCAATGAACCCGGGATTCATCGCCCGTTGGGAGTCGCCCGCACCAAACCCGAACTCTTGTATTTTACGGACAGCCGCGACGACACGCCTCACCGGCTGGCCATCCGCGACCTGGTGACTGACCAAGATATCGTCTCGTGGCCGATCCCCCGCGTTGAGGGTGAGCTCACATGGGAGTTCTTCACCGCCGAGCACGACGCCGATCTCACCACCGCCCTGATGCTTCTGGTGCATAGCCGGCGCAACTTCGCCCGAATCAAGACTCAGCTCTTCGATCTCAGATCCGGCACGCCGCTGCAAACTTACGTGGATACCAAACACAAGCCGGTCGCGGTATCGCCCGCTGGCGATAAATATTTATCCGAGGAAGTGGTCAGCGCGGCATTGACCGTGCGGTCGGCCGCCTCCCACGAGACCCTGTGGCACTCCGATGCCGCTTCCTGGGCGGATGATGGTGCCGTATTTTCACCCGATGGGAGTTTGATCGCAGTCGCGATTTTTGAGAAAATTCTCCAGATCAGAGACGCTCGCACCGGCGAATTAAGACATACCCTGACCGGACAGAATGACATCCCGGATTGCATCGCGTGGGGACCGGACAACAACATGCTGGCTTCAGGGTCGCGCCAAGGCGATGTGAGGTTGTGGTCCCTCAACCACACCGCCGACCGACCTCTTCGGGCCCAGCTGGGTCCCGGCCGCTACAAACCGAAATCCACCATCGTCTATGAACATGATGGCGACCGCATGCTCTTCTCGGGTGACCCCAACGCGGCCGAGATCGTAAAGGCGGACACCCTCGCCGTCGTCGGACACATTGGCGATGTCGCCAACCCCATCTGGTTTGAAAACGGCCGCCTGTGGTGGATCAACCTGCATCAACAACTGGTGACCGCCCCGGTAGCGGACCCGAGCGATCCTACGGTCGTGCCGATAATCGAGCCAACGGAGCGAATCAATGATGCCGCAATATCGCTCGACGGCCAGTGGGTCGCCGTAAGCACCGAAACGAACACCGTGCATCTGTGGAACCGCACCACCCAAACGAAGGCGGGAGTCTACCGGTCGCCCGTCGGAATAAGTTCCGTGGGCGTGCACAACAACGGCACCGTGGTGCTGATTGACCACGATCAACTGATCCAGCTTCGCGACCTGCCGAAGAATCAACTCCTACGCTCACGTCAGGTTGATTGGCGAGTGGACAAGTTTCGCTTCTCTCCGGATGGCCAGTGGCTTCTGGCGATCGGCACCACCCCGGGCACGACGGTATTGCGCGTCGACGACCTGAGCAATGCCATGCAACTCGACAACACCTTCAATTCCCTCAGCGGATTCTCGTTCAGCCCCGACGGCCTCACCCTGGCGTGCAGCGGCACCAACAGCACCGTGCTGCTCTACTCGACCTCCGACTGGCACGAACGCCCCTCGCTTACCACGATGCCGGCCGGAGCCCCGCACGCCGCATTGCCAGTCGACGAACTTTCATTCTCCCCCGACGGTGACATGCTGGCCACGCGCAACACCCAGGGCGATGTCCGCGTTTGGCGCTGGTAGCGGACGAAAAAAACCCGACCATCCGGAGATGATCGGGGGCGCCTCTAGGGACGTTGAGAAATCAAATCAGTTGTCATTCTGATTGCCGCCGCCCGGGAACGGCGGAGGGGGACCGTCGCCACCTTCGCCATCGCCAGCCCGCATCATCCCCGACTCGATTTTCAGGGGTTTCGGCCAATCCGGTCGGGCCTCGAGACTGCAGGTCAGCGCGTCAAAGGACAACAAGATCGCCCGGTCCTTCCCCCGGGGCGGCAAGGGGTGAGACGGATTTTCGGCAGTGAGCGTGATCGTGCTTCCGTCCGCCATTTCCAACGTCACGGGACCGGAGGAAGTGAGGGTCAACTCGACCCCGTAAGTGACGGCCTGCGCTCCGATCTCGTCCAAATCGTAGATGGTCGTTTCACCCATCTCCGTGTTGGACGTGAGGGTGGTGATATAGACCGTCGGCTTGGTGTCGGGCTCGGCGGCAGCCGGGCGGAACGACTGCCACGCGATGCGGCTACCGTTTTTCATCAAAGCATCAACACTCGTGACCTGCACGAGCTTGGGTGATTTGTTTTCTGTGCTCATCGAGTCGAAGGGGTGGATTTAGGATTATATTTTGCGCCACGGCGACGCGTCACTTGTGAAACGACAGCAGACCAGCGCTCTTTCCGCAAATCTCCAAACCGTCTAAATTTCCAATGACTTACAATAACACCTCCCGGGGCCGGGATCACCCCGTATTGCTAAGTGAAAAAAACGTGTAACGCGGACCGCGCAGCCCGGTTTCTCCCGGCGTCCACTCGTCATGCGTTTGTCCCGTGTCTGCCACTACTTCACAATTCACCTTCGCCTCGCCGGCTTCCCGCGCTACAACCGCGACTCGTAATCCCATGGACGATTCCAGCGATCATGAGCTGATGCTCGCCGTGCGAGCCGGAGAGCTCGCCCGCCTCGGCGATTTATTCGAGCGGCACCACCAGCCCCTCTACGGGTTCCTTGCCCGCCTCACGTGCTCCCGCGATACCGCCGAGGATCTCGTCCAAATCGTCTTTCAACGCATCCTCAAATATCGACATACCTACCGCGACGAAGGGAAGTTCACCGCGTGGCTCTACCATCTCGCCCGCCGGGTCGCCGCCGACCATTTCCGGCGCCACGCCCGCGTGCCGACCCCCACCGATCCGGCGGACTTCTTCGACCTGTCCGACGATTCCGCTCCCGCCGCCGACGAACAAACCGCGCAGCGCGACGAACTCGCGCTCATGAATACGGCCCTCGCCAATCTGCCGCGCGATCAACGGGAGCTGCTCGTCCTGCACCGTTTCCAGCACCTCCGTCACGAAGAAATCGGTCGTCTGCTCAACATCTCCGCCGGCACCGCCAAAGTCCGTGTCCACCGCGCCCTCGGCGCCCTGCGCGATGCGTTCTTCAAACTCCGCCACCGCCCGCCGCTCTCCGCCTGAGCGCTCCAACTTTCAAAAACTTTCCCGCCATGAACTGCCAACGCATTCAGGAATCCTTCATCGACTATCAAGCCGGTATTCTGCCCGCTCACGAGACCGCCAACGTCCGCGAGCACCTCAAGACCTGCCTCACCTGCCAACGCGAGTGGGCCGATCTGCAACAAACCCTGCTCACCCTCGACAAGCTGCCCGAGCCCGAGCCGTCCCCTCGCCTGCGCGCCAACTTCTATGCGATGCTCGATGAGGCCCAAGCCGACGTCGACGCTCCCAGTCCCTTCGCCCTCGCCCGCAGCCGGATCGACAGTTTTTTCGCCGCGCTGCTGCCCAGCCGTCCGGCCCTGCAGTTTGCGCTCACCGTTGCCGTGCTCTTCGCCGGGGTTTTCCTCGGCATGCGCCTGCTGCCGTCGCCCGAACCCACCATCATCACCCAACCCGATCCCGCCACTCAGCAGGAGCTCGCAGACTTGCGTGAGCGGGTCGACTCCATGGACCGCCTCGTCAGCACGCAGCTGCTCACCCAACCGGCCAATGACCGCCTGCAAAGCGTGATCGCCGCGTTCAACGAAAACGACTCCAACGACCGCACCCTCGCGAAGTTGCTCAACACCCTCGCGTTCGACCCGAGCGTCAACGTGCGACTCACCGCCCTCGAAGCCCTCTACGCCCACGTCGATCGCGATCCCGTGCGCGCCGGTGTCATCAACGCCCTGGGCCGCGAACCGTCGCCGCTCGTGCAGGTCGCCATGATTGATTTCGTCGTCGCCTCGCGCGATCCCCAAGCCGGTCCGGCCCTCAATCGCCTCAAAAGTGATCCCGGCACCGTCGACGTCGTGCGCGAAGCCGCCCGCCTGGCCATCGCCCAGCTGTGATGCCGCCGGGCGCCTCCCCCCCCTCCCTTCATTTCCCTTTTTCAACAACCTCCTACGACACCTCACCAACGTCATTTCCCTTCTTAAAATCATGAAACATTATCGACTCTTGTCCGTTTTGACCGCGTGCCTCGCGATCGCTGGCGCTGCCCGCGCCGCCGAGTCCTCGGTCAAATTCTCCAACCCGGCCAAACCCGGCACCCTCTCCGTGCGCATCGCCCACGGCGAACTGCGCGTCCAAGGCGCCGACGTCGACCAGGTCACGGTCAAAACCGATGCCCGCGCCAGCAGCAAAGGCACCCCGCGCTCCGATGGGCTGCGCGTCATCAGCTCCAGCACGTCGTTCGCCCTCGAAGAGAGCGACAACCACATCGTGCTCGAATACGGCCTGGAAAACTGGAGCGAAGCCGCCGAATTCGAAATCACCGTGCCGCACAACACCCACCTCAACCTCGAGGTGAGCTTCGGCGGCGAAATCACCGTGACCGATATCGGCGGTGACGTCACCATCAAGGGCCTCAACGGCGAGGTAGACCTGAAAAACCTCAGCGGCGGCGCCATTGTCGAATCCATGAACGGCGAAATCGAAGCTTCGTTCACCGCCGTGCATCCCAATCGCCCGCTCTCCTTCACTTCCATGAACGGCGAAATCGAACTGCACCTGCCCGCCGATGCCGCCGCCAACGTGCGCTTTCGCTCCCAAAACGGCTCCATCATGACCGACTTTGACGAGGACGTGCTCATCACCACCACGACCTCGGGCCGCACGTTTGCTCCCGACACCGGGGAAGAGTTTGCCGAGATGGCTCGCGAGGTCGCTCGCGAAGCCGCCGAGGTCGCCCGCGAAATCGCCGAGGAAGTGCGCGTCGCCGTCAAGGAAGCCCGCAAGGTCAGCGTCGATGTCGATGTGCAGGCCCCCCGCGCTCCCCGGGCTCCGCGCGCCCCACGCCCGCCGAGCATCCCCGCCATGGCCGGCGGCAAGGTCATCAGCGGCACGCTCAACGGCGGTGGCGTCGACCTCCAGGTCGCCACCATGAACGGCGACATCATCGTCCGCAAAAACGACTGAAGCGCACCCGAGTTGGGTGGGACGACGGCCGGTTGATCACCGCATTCGTCGTCCCTTAACTTAACTCAGGACGGTTCTTCCGCCGGTGCCTCATCCGAGGTATCGGCTTTTTTGGCGACGGACTTTTTCTTCGCTCCGGTCCGAGACCGCGCGCCCCGCTTCGGCTTGGCCTTGGCGTTGAGCCACAACGACTCGTCCTTGGCGTTGCGATTGATCCACATGATTTCGTCGCCCAACTCCACAAACGCGGGTTTCTCGTCGGCATCATCGGGCACGCTCAAACCGGCCTTGACCAGCACTTCGAGAATCTCGACCGCCGGCTTCTCCAACGCCCGGGCCAGCGCCCCGACCTCGGCCGAAGCACCACTGCCGCGGGTCTTTTTCTTCAGCAGCAATCGCAGCGCAGGCAGCGCATTGGGGCCGGGTTCAAACGTGATTTTCTCCGCCTTGTCCTCCGCCTTCGCCTCGGGCTGGGTCGCGTCTGCCGCCGCCTCGTCTGACTCCGGGGCGGTCGCATCCGTCGCGGCCGTATCGTCGTCTTCCGAGTCGCGGTCGTCCGTTTTCTTCTCCGTCGACCGAACCTTGTCCTTGTCGCGACAATTGATCCACACGCCGCCGCGGTTGTCCGCTTTGAGCCAGAAAAGTTCGTCCCCGACTTCGAGGAATTCCGGCTTCTCGTCCTCACCCTCGGCGAGTTTGAGCCCAATCTTGGCGAGGCCTTCGACCAAGGTATCGGGATCGTGTTTGAGGGCTTTGGAAAGGAAGGCGACCGTGCCCGACATGCCCGGACCGCGACGGTTGCGACGCATCTTGGGCTTGAGCAGATCCAGCAGGGTGAGGTCTTCAGGCAACGGCTCCGGCGGCTTGGCCGCCTCGGCTTCAGCGGCGGCGCGACGCGCGGCGCGTTCGGCCTCGCGAGCTTCGCGTTCCTCGCGCGCGGCCTGCTTTTTCTTTTGCTCGGTTTCGTGTTCGGCCCGCAGGTCCTCGGTGGCGGGGTCATCCGCATCGAGTTTGCGCAGGGTCGTGGGCTTGAAGCGCGGACGAGGCTTCTCGCGGACGTTGATGAAGAGCTGACCGCGGGCGTTGCGATTGAGCCAAAAGAGGTCGCCCTCAAAATCGAAATACTCCGGCGCGTCGTCGTCGTTTTCCGGGACGGTCAGACCACACTCCTGGAGGGCGCCGAGCACGTCGGAAGGTTCCTGATCCCAGCGGCGCGCGAGGTAGTCGATCGCGGCGGCTTCGCCCGGCCCCTGCTGGTTGCGACGCAAGTGAGGTTTGATGGCATCAAACAGCGTCGGCAGGTCGTCCTCCAAATCCATCTCGTCCCAATCGGCGAGATCATCGGCGGCTTCGGCCTCCTCGGCCAAGGCCTCGGGATCGTCGTCGCGCTCGGTGTCGCGCAAGGTGCGCAGGCTGTCATCGCGTTTGGGGTCATCCCCGTCGGCAGGGTCGGTCGGCGGTCCCGTCTCGCCATCGCGAGCCGCCTTGGCGGCGTTACGCTCGGCCTCGGCCTCGCGGATCGCTTTCTCGGCGCGTTCCTCGGCGCGGCGGCGCTCCTCCTCCGCCTTGGCTTGCGCGGCGGCGGCGGCTTCGAGCGTCCAATCGCGCTGCGTGCTCCGCCGGGCGAGACCGGTGAAGGCGAGCGGATTGTCCGCTGCGGGTCGGTAGTCGATGATCTCCCATTCGTCCTTACCGATTTCGTTGATAAAATTTTCCAGCAGCTGCGGGGTCGCGAACCCGCCTTTGCCGCTGCTAATTACTTTGTATTCCCAGATAGCCATAAGTGCTTGTTGTGGTGCCGAAGCGCCCAACCCCTCCCAGATCGATCGCACCCTGCCGAGACTAATCTACTGCTCGCCTCCGCCCCCCCGCCATCCCCCGATCATCCCCCGGTCACAAACCCGCACCGTTCCCGCCGCGCCGCCCTCCCGACCGTTTGTCACCTATTAGGTGACAAACCGACGTTAGAAACTGATCTACATATAGATACGGAATTTGATTTTACCGATCCAGTTGGTTCTCACCGCCGACGGCGGCGGCGAGGAACGATGCAACGGCGTAGGTGGTGAGTTGGCCGCCGGGTCCATGGAGATTGTAATCGAACGCGTGCACGGCCCAGGGCAGCTCGATCAGAGCTTGCGGCACGCCTGCCTCCTGGAGGCGGGCGGAGAGGCGTTGGCTGTGTTTGACCCAACAGAGGGTGTCGATCGTGCCGTGCATGAGCAGCGTCGGCGGGGTCTGGCGCGGATCGACCAGACCTTGGGCGCTGGCGCTGTCGTAGGCCGCCTGATTGGTCGCGGTGGGTTCGCCACCGAGGTATTGGTTCATCAATTTCACCGAATTGAGCACGTCGTCCTCCCGGGAGATCGACCACACGAACGCCATGTCATAGACACCATACAACCCGATCACTCCCCGCACCGCCGGGTCCGGCACCCCGTAAGCCACCGCGCTCGCGATCTGCGCCCCCGCTGAGCGCCCCATGAGCACGAGCCGTGTAGGATCGAGGCCGAGTTCAGACGCATGGGTTTTCAGCCAATCGATCGCCGCCAACGTGTCCTCCCGCTGCGCCGGCCACGGGTGCGCCGGAGCGAGGCGATAACTGATCGCCGCCACGCCGTAGCCCTGCCCCGCCAACCAGTGGTTGAACTCCGCCAGCTGGGTATTGTCGCCGCTGTCCCAACCCCCGCCGTGCACGACCACCACACAGGGGAAATTACGTGCCGCGGGATCGCGCGGACGGTAAAACTCCAAAGCCAACGCATCGGCCGTGCCGGTATGGGCAAACACGTGCGACGTAGACGGCACCTCGATCACGGCGGGACGCCGCCAAAACATTTCGCCGAAATCCACCACCTGGGAGCGTGCGGGCCGACCACCGAACGCCGCCGCGAGTTTGGCGGGAAGTCGCTGCCCGATCATCGCCGCCAAAACCGACGGAGAAAACAACAGCACCGTCGCCGCCAGAGTCGTCACCACCGCACCACCGGACAACCACCAATGGAGCTTGCCTCCGCCAGATTCCATCACCGTCGCATGGGCGACAATGCCGCATATCACCACAATGCCCAACAACCCGAAATAGTGGCCGTATTCCCCGGCGATGATCGCCATTTTCCAAACCGTGGTGTTCCATGCCCGCACCACGGTGAGCAACGCAAAGGCGAGCAGCAGCAATCCGAAGCTGAGAAAAAGCCAACGCATCAACCCCACCACTACGACGCGAACCACCCGCCGTTGCAACCAGCGCTTCACATTCGCGGCGAGAGCGGTGAAAACGTCCCGGTGCGTCGTCTTGATCAACTCCTCGCCAACCTCGGTTACTGCTCCCGCCGCGATGCGCGGCATTGGGTTTCCGACGGTCGCATCACCGTGAACGGAGCTCCCGCCAAAAACACCAGCACCAAGGTCAACCCGTCCACCGTGCTCATCGACGGCGAACCGCCCGATCATCCCGACGGACTCCTGCTGTTGCTGCACAAACCCCTGGGTCTCGTCTGCTCCCACGAGGCGCGCGACGGGCCGCTCATCTACGAACTGCTCCCCGATCGCTGGCGTGCGCGCAACCCCGTGGTCACCACCGTCGGTCGCCTCGACAAGGAAACCAGCGGGCTGATTCTGCTCACCGACCAATCGCAACTCGTGCACCGCCTCACCTCGCCCAAGCACAAGGTCGACAAAGTCTATCGCGCCACCGTCGACCGCGATCTCGACCCCGGGCTGATCGAGCGCTTCGCCGCCGGCACGCTGCAACTCGAGGGCGAAAAAGCGCCGTGCGCCCCGGCTGGTCTGGTCATCCGCGATGCTCGCACGGCGGAGATTACGTTGGTCGAAGGCAAATACCACCAGGTGCGCCGCATGTTTGCCGCCGAGGGCTGGCACGTGGAAACGCTCCACCGTGAGCGCTTCGGCGACCTGACGCTCGCAGGCATCGACCCCGGCACGTGGCGCGAACTGCCGCTCGACCAATTCGACCCATGAGCCATCATCGACCGTTCGCGAAAAACACCGCCATGGCATAGGGTCCCGCGCCATGACGTTGTCACCGCCCAACCTCGACCAACGTCTCGCGGCGCGCGACCGGCCCGCGAGCAGCCCGGTGATGTATCAGCGCTGGCAGGACCTGCTTTTTCTGCACTGGCGTTGGGACCCGGCCGCAATCCAGGCCACGTTGCCCGCCGGCCTGACCGTCGACACTTTCGAGGGCGACGCGTGGGTCGGAATCGTGCCATTTTGGATGCGGGCCGTGCGGCCGCGGTTCCTGCCGCCGCTGCCGGGCTTGTCCTGGTTTCAGGAACTCAATCTCCGCACCTACGTGCACGACGCCCGGGGCCGGCCCGGGGTTTGGTTCTACGCGCTCGATTGCAATCAGCCGCTCGCCGTCATCCTCGCCCGCAGCCTGTTCGGCCTCAACTACGTGCACGCCCGCCAAACCGGATGCCTCCCCACTTCCCACCGTCCGGCCGAGTTTCACTCCCTGCGACGCGCGACCGGAGGCGTCAGTCATTTTCGCTACGAATCCGTCGGCGCCACTCGCACGGCCGCTCCGGGCTCGTTGGAGTTTTTCCTCGTGGAGCGGTATCGCTTGTTCGCGCAACGCCGGGGCCGGCTCTGGTCCGGCCGGGTGTGGCATCCCCCCTACGCGATCTCGGCCGTTGACGTCGACCAAGCCGAAACCGCGCTCTGGGTTGACCACGGGTTTCCTTCGCCGGATCGTCCCGCTGATCACGCCGTGATGTCATCCGGCGTGAACGTCTCGGTCTACCCTCTGCAACCTGTCTGATGCCTGTGCGCCCTCGCCTCTCTCTCTGTCTCCTCCCGTTCCTGACCCACCTGCTTGCCGCGCAGGTGCTAGATCCGCTCGTGGTCACCGCCACGCGCGCGCCGCGTCCGTTGTCGGAACTGCCGGTAGCCGTCGACGTCTTCACGTCGGCCGATCTCGCCGCATCACCGGCGCTCAGCATCGACGATGCTCTCAAAAGCTCGGCCGCGTTCAGTCTTTTCCGCCGCCAAGGGAGCCTCGCGGCCAACCCCACCACCCAGGGCGTTTCACTGCGCAACCTCGGCCCCAACGGGGCCGGTCGCACGCTCGTGCTGGTCGACGGCGTGCCGCTCAACGATCCGTTCGGCGGTTGGGTCGCGTGGACCAAAGCACCGCGCCTCAGCCTTACCGCCGCCGAGATCGTGCGCGGCGGCGGTTCCAGCACCTGGGGCAGCGCCGCGCTCGGCGGCACCGTGCAACTCTTCGGTCCGGCCAGCGCCGGCCCCGACGCATCCATGACCCGGATACAGTTCGAGGCGGGTGAATACGGCACCGTCGGGGGCGAACTCGCTCACACCACCGTCAACGGCGCGAACGCGTTTACCCTCAATGCCCGCGCGCTTCACAGCGATGGTTACCGACGCGCTGCCCCCGCGTCATCGGGACCGGTCGATCGCTCCACCGATCTCGATCTGGGTGTGGTGCAACTCGGCTGGACGCACACGACCGAGCAAGGCACGCGCGGCACCGTGACCGCCCGCCTGTTTCGCGAAGAGCGCGGTAACGGCACGCCTTTGCAACGCAACCGCACCGAAGAGGCGCTCGTCTCCGCCCATGTCACCGGTCGCCGCGATTTGCTTGGCCGCCCGGCGGATTGGACGGCCACCGCCTATGCGCAAACGCAGGAATTTTCCAATCGCTTCACCTCCGTCGCCGACGACCGCGCCAGCGAAATCGCCGTGCTCGACCAATACGCCGTGCCTGCCGATGCCGCCGGTGCCGCCACCACCGCCACGTGGTCCGATCGCGATCAATCCACCACCGTCGGGGCCGATGCCCGTTGGGTGAGCGGGGAGACCCGGGAAAACTACTTCCGCTCCGGGGACGACTTCATCCGCAACCGTCGCGCCGGTGGGGAACAGACCATCGCGGGCGTGTTCGTGCATCATGACCGCGTGCTCGCGACTGACTGGCGGGGCAGCCTCGCCGCCCGCGTCGACGCGTGGCAGCTCGGCGACGGTCACCGGATCGAGACCGACCGCACCAACGGCGCCATCGTGCGCAGCGACACGTTGCCCGATCGCGACGGCGTGGAATTCAGCCCGCGCGCCGGGTTGGTGTGGCAAGCCACCTCCGCCTGGCGTTTTCACGGCGCTGTTTATTCCGCGTTTCGCGTGCCGACGCTCAACGAACTCTACCGCCCATTTCGTATCGGCAGTGACATTACAGAGGCCAATCCCGAACTCGCGCCGGAATCCCTGCGCGGCATCGAGGTCGGCACCACCTGGGCCACGACCACGTCTTCCCTGCGACTTAACCTGTTTGCCAACGAGCTCGAAGACGCGGTGTCCAACGTGACCCTCGGCACCGGACCCGGCGTGGTTCCGGGCGTCGGATTTGTGCCGGCGGGCGGTCTCGGTCGGCGGCGCGAAAACCTCGAACAGGTCGATGTGCGCGGCGTGGAAATCACCGGCACATGGCGACCGGACCCGGCGCTCAGCCTGCGTTTTGACTATCTCTTCAGTGACGCCAGAAACGCCGCCACCGATCGCTGGCTGCCGCAGGTTCCCGAACACACTGTCGTGATGGGTGCCGGCTGGGTGCTGGCTCCGGATTGGACGCTGAACGTGCAAGGCCGTTACCTGTCCGCCGCGTTCGAAGACGACGAGAACTCACTCGTGCTCAATGCCGTCACAACAATCGATCTGCGCATCGCCAAACGCCTCGGCGAGGGTCGCGAAGTCTTCCTCGCGGTGGAAAATGTCTTCGATGAAGACGTGATCACGCGTCGGGACAGCAGTGGCCGAATCGAGCTCGGCACGCCCCGCTTCAGTCGCGTCGGCCTGACGTGGCAGTGGTAAGCGCCCACGGGGCGGGATTGACGCCCGCCATGCAAACGGCTCCGCTGCTGGGCATGACCACTCCCGATCTCACCGGAGCCGACCGCCGCGCCCTGCGCGGTGAAGGCCAAACACTCGAAGCGACGGTAACCGTCGGTCGCGAGGGAGTGACCGCCACGAACACGCGCGAACTCTGCGCCCAACTCGGCCGCCGCGGCCTGATCAAAGTCCGCGCCAACATGACCGACCGCAAGGCGCGCGAAGCGCTGTTCGCGGAGTTGGCGGAAGCCAGCGACAGCACCCTCGTGAGCACGGTCGGTCGCACCGCTCTTTACTACCGCCCGCTGCCCGAAACGGCACAGGCTTAGGACAGAAGAACAAAATGAGCCGCGCCCCACGAAGGGGCGCGGCTCGACTCGACTCTCGTCCCACGCCTGTAGGACGAAAACGAAGAGGAAATCCGCCTCGAGTAGCGATGCCTCTGAAACTGGATCGCTCACTTTAAAGCAAACGCGGCGGTGCCGGAATACGCATACTTGCGCACGGTGGGTTGCCGCCGCATGGCCCTGGACAACGTGTGCGGCGGTTTCGGCGAAACCGCCCGACCTAAAATTCCATCCGCGCGGTCGTTAAAACGAAGGAGGCGCCGAATCGCAGAGCGACTCGACGCCTCGTTCTGACAAGTGCCACGTGGCGGGTGGTCGGGGGTTTAGTCGTCCACTATCCGGAACTGGACCGGGACACGCATGCGGGTCGCAACCTGCTTGCCGCCTTTCATCCCGGGCCGGAATTGCCAGCGAGACACACCGAGGATCGCCGCATCCTCGAATCCTGAATGTGATGATGAATAGATCTTGGCCCAAGGCACCTTGCCTTTCGCATCGACGATGAAGTCGACGACCACTTCGGCGTATTTGACGTCATCCTTGAGGTGACTGGGGAATACCGGAGGCTGTTGCATCAGCGGGACCGGCACCCGGTCGAGATCCTTGAGATCGAAGAGGTCTTTAATGTTCTTGGCACTCACCCCACCGCGAGCGATGCGGGATGGGATCGATACGACCTTGGCCGCGTCGAAGTCGGGTTTGGGCAGGAGCGACTGGAAGTCCAGCTGTTGGACGAAGGTCGCGTTGGTTACAATGGAGGGAACGTCCGACTGCATCGGCACGAAGGCCCCGGGGTCGAGTTCTTCCTGTTCCACGGCATCGCCATCGAAGATTTCCTCGGGCTTGTCGAGTTCTTCAATCGGCGGCATTTCCAGGAACACCACGGCCAGTTCTTCGTCGAAAACGACGGCCTCTTCGGCCACCGGTTTGTCGTTGAATCCGAAAATCGCGAGGCCATGCAGCGAGCCCGAAATCAGCAGTGCGATCCAAGGGATTTTGGGTGCCAGTTTGCCGGTCTCATAGTGCCAGGCCCCGGGACCGGGGTCGTAGCGCGTTTCGGGGGAGGAGGAGGGGGGAACATTCCACGCGGGGCGGGGAACGGATGCGGCGGGGGTTTGGCGGGGAGTAGCTCGCACGACCGCCGGCGTAACGGTAAGGAGCTGTGTTGTCATGGGGGGCATGATACAGTGCATAAGACGTCGAGCCCACGCATGGATTGTCCATTGCCACGCACACCTTGCGGGGACCATGGTGCCGATATCGCATGTCTAACCTGCTGACCGACTTCGGATGGAACGACCAATGGGCGGCGGCTTTTGCGCCGCACGCGGCGGCTGGCTACGCCCCCGCCCGGGTGGTGTGCGAGCTTCGGCGCAAGTTTTACGCGGTGCAGGACGAAACCAAGGAGTGGCTCGGGGAATGTCGCGGCGGCTTCTTTCATCGGCACGCTCAGACCAGTGACTTTCCCGCCGTGGGCGACTGGGTGGCGATCAGCCACCGCAGCGATGACGACCGGGTCGATATCCATGCGGTCTTGCCGCGCCGCACCAAGTTTTCCCGCCGCGCCGCCGGCGAAGAACAGATCGAACAAGTCGTCGCCGCCAACATCGACGCGGTGCTGCTGGTGAGCGGTCTCGATCGCAACTACAACCCGGCTCGCATCCAACGCTTCCTCGTCGCCGCGCGCGAAAGTGGCGCCGAGCCCGTGATCGTGCTCAACAAGTGCGACGTGCATCCCGACCCCGCAGCCGTGCAACGCGAGGTGCAGGCGCTCGTGCCGGGCGTGCGTGTGCTGCTCACCAGCACGGTGCGGCGCCAAGGCCTGAAACCGTTGCGCGAACTCGCCCGGCCCGGCGTGACCCTGGCCCTGCTGGGTTCGTCGGGCGTGGGTAAATCGACGTTGGCCAACGCGCTCAGCAACGACGACTTTTTGCCCACGGGCGAGGTGCGCGAAAAGGACAGCAAGGGTCGCCACACGACCACGCGCCGCGAACTGGTGCGGGCTCCCGGTGGCGCGCTGTTGATCGACACCCCCGGGCTGCGCGAGTTGCAACTGTGGGACGTGGAGGACGGCGTGGCGGAAGCCTTTGCCGACATCGTCGAGCTCGCCCGCCAGTGCCGTTTCACCGACTGCCGACACCAAAACGAACCCGGATGCGCCGTCCGCACCGCGCTCGAAAGCGGCGCGTTAGCCGCCGAGCGCTACGCCCACTACGTGAAGCTCACCCAGGAACATAACCTCAAACCGGTCGCACGGAAAACCGCGCGCACCGTCGCCAACCAACCGGGCTGGCGCAAAAAAGCCTTCGAGCCCAAACGCGGCGGCCGCCGGATCACCTCGGACGATTGAGCGTCGCGCCGCGCCGACCAGTTCAAGAATCGCCGCGGATGCGTTTCACCACGTCGCCGACGATATCATTGGGGATGGGAATGGTGAGCACGTATTGCTCGATTTTCCAAACGTCGCCGATGCGCCGCAGCACTCCCGTGCCACGACACACGCCGAGGCTTGCATGGGTGAGCAACTCGTCGAAGGAGGCGTGCCGACCGTCCGCGCTCATCACGATGTGCCGATCAGTCGGTTGATAAGTCCAGCCCTTGCCCCGGTCGAAATGCGGTTTCGCGTAGGCCTTGAATTCGGCCACCGTCCAGCGCTCCGTCGCATCCGTGCCGATAAACACGCCCTCCGGTGCGAACTGATCAAAGTAGGTCTCAAACTCGGCCGCCGCCGCGGCGGCGTGAAAACGATCGAGCGTCGCCGCCACGGCCGTGGTGGCCGCGACTTCTCCGCGCGCCGAAAGGGTGAGCATCAAACCAAGCACCAACGTGGAACAGCGGAAACGATTCATGACTTGTCGCTAAACCAAGCCGCCCGGAATGCCAATCGCCTCGAAGCATTAAATCGTCTCAACCCAAGGACGCAAAGATGCGGAAGAGCGCCAAGGAACTCACGCCCGCCCGGTGCCGCTTTGCGACCTTTGCGGCTTTGCGTTAAGGCCTTACTCATCCGCGTCGCTGACTACTCGGGTTTCATCCCCCGTGCCATACGGCGATGGCCAGCGGTCCAGCAGCGCCGCCTGCGCCTCGCGATCAGGCACGTCGGTGCGCGCCATGTCGCGTAGCCAACTGCGGGGATACGCCGCATCCAGTGCGATGATTTCGACGCGCTTTTCGACAACGGTGAAATAGCCCCGCCAAGCCCCGCAACCGATCTCCATGCGCCCGTCCCCGCGCCGCCGAATACGGCGCGTGCGATGCGGCGACGGATCCCGGGCGAGCAATGCCAACATGCGCGGCCGAAAATCCACGCCCCAGTGGGCCAGCAGCCACTCGGCCTGCTCCTCGGCCCCGGGCGAGATGCCCACCGTAAACGTCGGCGGTGCCAACAGGGCTGCGTCGACCGCCGCCGTCCATCCGCCATCGGCTTCGGGAAACGCATCGTAGGCCGCGATGTAAGGCTTGAGGTCGAAGATGGGCGTGCCTTCGACCAGATCACACGGCCCCAGCACGACGCGCCCCGCCCGGTGATCGACCGACAACAGGGTCGCCGCCGTGAGGCCCAACGGATTCGGCCGGTGCGGCGAACGCGTGGCGAACACCCCGCGGCGTTGCTTCGGTCCCCGCGGCGGCAATACGAGCGGTCGCCATGTGGTGTTGCGATGAAACCACGACAACAGCCACACCCGCGAAAAACCTTCGAGGTCGCGCAGCGCGAGATCGTAACCGTGCCCCGGCACGAGCTCCAACACGCTCGATTCCCGGCCGAGGGCAGACGGTTGATGACCGGCTTGGAACTTCACGCGCTGCGCCGTGCGGATGAAACCTATCGGTCGAAGCGTGAGTGAGTCGTGCAAGTCTCCTCCTCGCTACCGACCCGGCCGCGAGGCACAAGCTCCAACCGGACTCACCTGAGGACCACCACTCCTACCCACCCACCAAAAAGCCCGCCGGTGAGGGCGGGCTTAAGGGGCGCGAGATTAGGCTCGAACCAACGGATGGGGATCAGCCCCGCCCGCCTTTGGACTTCTTCCTGGAGGACTTGGAATTGCCCGTTTTGCCGCTCTTGTCGTCGTGGTCGCGGGAATTGTTGTGGCCGAACTTGCCTTTGCCGGACTTGCCCTTGCCGGAGTTTCCTTTGTCGGACTTGTCGGATTTATTCCACTGGCGGCCCTGGCTCTTGGGCACGGCCACCGTGGTGGTGCCGGTGGTGACATTGCCGGCGGCATCGGTCGATTCGACGGTGATCGTATAGACGCGGCCATCGCCGCGGCCCGAGCGTTCGGCCCGGAGGCTGACGGTGAGGTCGCCGGTGATGACGATGTCGGCCCGGGTGTGGCCGTCGCCGTGGCCATTGTCGGACTCACTGCTGGTGACGGAAACAATACGGGTCGAAACCACCCCCACGGCGTCGGACGTTTCAGCCGCGACGCTTACGTCGACCATCTTGTGATTGGCCGGCCAGAGCGTGCCGGTCGACGGCGTGAGGCTCACGATCTCCGGAGCGGTCGTATCCTCGACCGTGACCGTGAAGGTGCCCGTGACGGTGTTGCCCGCCGCATCGGCCGCCGTGAGTTCAACCGTCGTGGTGCCGACGGCAAACGTGCTGCCGGAAGCGGCACTGGCCGTGACCGCGAGATCACCGCTGACGAGGTCGGTCGCACCGGCGGCAAACGTCGCGGTGGCGCCATCCGCACTGGTCGCTTCGAGCACGAGGTCGGCCGGCGTGGTGAGCTCCGGCGCGGTCGTGTCTTGCACGATCACGTTGAAGCTGCCGGTGGATTCATTGCCGGATTCGTCGGTGGCGGTGAAGCTGACCGTGGTCGAACCGACGGCAAAGGTGCTGCCGGACTCGACGCTGGCGGTCACGGGGACTTCACCGCTGACGAGATCGGTCGCGCTGGCGAGGAACGAAGCGATGGCTCCATCGGCGTTCGTGGCTTCGAGCGTGACATCGTCGGGGGCGGTGATCGCGGGTCCGGTGGTGTCTTGCACGATGATCTCGAGCTCGGCGGTGGCCTCATTGCCCGCAGCATCGGTCGCCGTGGCGATCACGATGGTGGTGCCGATCGGGAACACGGTGCCGGAAGCGACGGACGTCGTCACGGTGACTTCGCCGTCGGTCTCGTCGGTCGCGGTAACGGCAAACTCGACCTCGGCGCCGTCGGCCGAAAGCGCTTCGAACGCTTCGATGGCACCAAAGGTGATGACGGGTTCGACATCGTCGCCACCGATCACCTCGACGGTGAATTCCTGTTCGACGGTTTTGCCGGTGATGTCGGTCAGGGTGAGGGTTGCGTTGAATGAACCACCGCTGGTGTAGGTGTGCAGGCCCGTGATCTCACCGGTGGCGGGATCGATGACGCCCTCGGAGGTGGTGCCGTCACCCCAATCGAAGGTGGCGGTGTGCTGTTCCCCCGGATCGCTGTCGGCGAAGGTGGCGACAAAGGCGGCTTCGGTGTCGACGAGCACCTCGGTCGGCACGGTGACTTCACCGAGGACGGGAGCGTGCGCCAAACCGAGCGCGAAGAGGGAGAGCTCCGGCGCTGTGCCGAGAACCTGGTTGTTCAGTTCGTCGACCGCGATGGTGACATCGATCCAAGTCTGGGTGGGATCGTCGTAATAGAACAGGGTCAACTCGGACTCGAGCTCGGGTGGCACGGCGTCGGCAGAGTAGTCGACGGTGACATCGACATAACCCGAGAACGTCGCGGTGGTGCTCACGCTGTAATACGCCTTCTCGCCGTTGGAAACGAGACCGGTGTAGCCGGCCGGAAGGGCCGGACCGACGGGCAGCTGGGAAGCCGTGGACACTCCGCTGGTGGTCACTTCGTCAAACACGAGACCGACGCCACTGCCGGCGCTGACCTCGACGCTCGTGCCGACCGGGGTCGGAAGCGGCTCTTTGAGTTCCAGGGAGAAGTTGCCGAAGCTCACACTGGAACCGTCGACCGTGCCGTAGGTTTGCACGTTGTAGGTGCCGGGCACGCCGACGATCCGCACGCGTTGACGGGGCTGGGCGGCACTGGTCGAGGTGGAGCTGCTGAAGCTCAACTGGTATTGCGGGGAGCCGTCGACGTAGGTGACGACCGAGCCGGTGACACGGGCGTTGCTGATCAGGGTCTCGCTGGTGGCATCAGCCGCTTCGACCACGTCAAACGTCAGCTCGGTCTGCGTGGTGTCGAAGTCAAAGCTCGGCAGCACTTGGTCCACCCCGCCGGCAAAGGTCACGCCCTGGTTGGCCCGGGTGTAATCGTAGATTCCCATGGCGTAGGAGATGTAAATCCCGGCTTGGGAGTAGTCGTAGCCATTGATGTTGATCTGGCTGAATTTCCACTCACCCGGTGTCACCACGCCTTTGAAGTTTTTGGCGGTGGTATCGAAGTTCGCGTAGACCGAGCGGGAAACGCCATCGGGGTTGGGACTGGGAGCCGTCCAGTTGCCGTAGGCGTAACCGCCGGTGATCTTGTCCGGCGTGAGGAAGCCCGTCGGGTTGAGATCAACCTGCGCGAATGAAACGGTTTCCGCGAAATCCAACTGCGTGATGCTACCCGCCACGGAAGGCGCATTGGTATACATGTAGAGCTGCGAGTTGGTAAAGTAGGCGTAGTTGTAAACGCGATACGATCCGGGCACGAGGTTGTTGAACTGGTAGTTGCCGTTGCCCGACAGCGAATTGGTGTCGATGGCACTGCCACCCGAGGAACTGTAAAGGTAGGTGGTGTTGCTGTTGGGTGTGGCGGATCCGGTGAAATTGACGTCACCTTGAATGGCACCGGCCGCAAAGGCGGCGTCGATGTTCCATGTCGCCGTTATCCCGGCGGCACCGACGTTGAGCGACTGGCTGGTCAACGACTGAGCAGAGAGGACGTTGTCGGCGCTGGTGACCTTGACCGAGCCGTAGATGGACACGTTGTTCATCGGCAGCACCACGGCGTAATCGAGGTTCTGGCCATAGAAGTTGAACGAGGTGGCCGGGTTGGTGCCGGAGTTGCCATTGGCCTGCAGCGTGGGGATGCTCGTCAGTGTGCCATTGGCGACTTGCACGTCGGCCACGATGCGCGCCGACGTGATCGGCAAGTCGTGCGTGACGGTCTCCTCCGCGCCCACCGGCCCGATCACTTCCGGCAGGTTCAGGTAGATGTAACCGGAAGCGCCACTCGGCACTTCGGGGTAGACGTAGAGGGTCAGCTTCCACGATTTGCCCGCCGGCACGACGAGGGAGTATTCGGAACCGGTGAACGAGGTGCTGGCCTGACCCGAGCCGTCAGTGGCGTTGGCGTAGATCGTGCCATTTTTGACCGTTTCAGTCGAGAGGGTGATACTACCCGAAATCTTGCCGGGAAGCAGTTCGACGGTGTCAGCCGCCCGAATGGGCAACGCGGCCCACAGGCCGAGAGAGAGAAGCAGGACTAGTTTTTTCATGGGAGTAGCGAAGGAAGGAACCGCTCGGTCTGGTTGCTCCGATGTCTCCACCGAAGCGCAAAAACCACTTATAAACGGGATGTATCACCTAGGTATTTCTATCCATTATGCACACGCTTCATGTGACGAATGCTGCATATACGGTGACCAACGCGACATCCCGACCTGCATTGCATCGCGTTATTCATCATACGCTTCCGCTATTAATTTATCCGTTTACGAGGCGCTTCCTCCCGAAATTCCGGGCTCAATGGACACGCTGCCGCAGTATACGAGCGCCGCGCTCAGGTAACGCGAACCGAGAGGAAGGGCGTTCGGCGAGTTTAGCATCGTTTTCTTGAGCGTCGTCATCGTTTGGTGTGCGTTCGGTCACACCCCATGATGAAGCCTTCCCCTCGCCTCTTCCCCGCCTTGCGCGCTCTCGTTATCCTCATTCTGGCCGCCGCCTCCTCGCTGGTTCATGGCATGGATCAGGTGGCTCCGGCCGAAGTCGGCTTATCGGCCGAACGCCTGCGGCGGCTCGATACCGTTTTTGAGGACTACGTGTCCGCAGGCCGACTGCCGGGCGCAGTCGTGTTGGTCGCCCGCCATGGTAAAGTCGCGCACCTCGGGACCTACGGTATGAGCGACATCGAGCAGGAAGTCCCCCTGCGTGAGGACGCCATCTTCCGCATTGCTTCGCAGACCAAGGCCCTTGTGAGCGTGGGCATCATGATGCTCCAGGAAGAGGGCAAACTCCTCATCGATGACGACCTCGCCGACTACCTGCCGGAGTTTGCCCAGACCACCGTCGCCGTGGCCAATGATAACGCCCGCTACGAAGTGGTGCCCGCCCAACGGAAGATCACGTTGCGCGATCTCCTGCGCCATACCTCCGGCTACGACTACGGCAATGGCCCGGGCCGCGACATGTGGCGCGACGCTGGTATGCAAGGATGGTATTTCGCCGATCGCGAAGAGCCGATTCGCGACACTATCGCCCGTATCGCCCCGCTGCCCGCCGCCGCTCAACCCGGCAGCAAATTCGTCTACGGCTACAATACCGACATCCTCGGGGCCGTCATCGAAGTCGCCTCCGGTCAAGATCTGGCGACCTTCCTGCGAGAGCGCATCCTGAATCCGCTCGGCATGAGTGACACCCATTTTTACCTGCCGGAGACCAAACGCGGTCGACTCGCCACCGTGTATTCAGCGACCAGCGACGGATCCCTCGAACGCGCGCCCGCTCCCGGTCATATGACCGGCCAGGGTCACTACGTTGACGGCCCGCGGCAGAGCTTTTCCGGCGGGGCCGGCCTGCTTTCTACCGCTCGCGACTACGCCGTGTTTCTGCAAATGCTGGCGAACCAGGGGGTGCACGAGGGTCACCGGATCCTCTCCCGCAAAACCGTGGAACTCATGACGGTAAATCACCTGCCTGAAGGCGTAAAATTCCCATGGTCAGACGGCACCGGCTTCGGGCTCGGTTTCAGCGTAAAGCTCAACATCGGCGCCGGCGGGTTGCCCGGCTCCTACGGTGAGTTCGGTTGGGGCGGGGCCTATCACTCGACCTACTGGGTCGATCCGGCGGAAGATCTGGTCGTGGTCTACTTCACTCAAGTCATCCCTGCGTCGGGACTGGACGATCACGCGAAACTCCGCGCACTGATCTACGCCGCCATCGACGACTGAAGCTCAGCGACCTACGCCTCGTCCGGGACGAAGCGTAGCGACGTGGCGTTGATGCAGTAACGTTCGTCGGTCGGGGTGTTGAAGCCCTCGCCTTCAAAGAGGTGACCAAGATGACCCTCGCACCGGGCGCACACGACCTCGATTCGCTCCACCCCCATGGATGCATCCCGCTTGGTCGTGATAGCATCGTTGCTGGCCGGATCATAAAATGCCGGCCAGCCGCACCGCGCATCGAATTTCGTTTCGGAGGTGAACAATGGCATGCCGCATCCCGTGCACACATACGTGCCCGCGCCCTCGTGTTTGAACTGCTCATAAGCCGCCGAAAACGGACGATCCGTGCCCGCCTGCCGCAACACACGGTATTGCGACCCGCTGAGGCGCTCGCGCCATTCCTCGTCCGTGAGCTTGGTAAATTCAGTCATACCTGCCAGCATGTCTCCCTCGGTTCACAGCGCAACCTCACTACCGTGATCCCCCACCCCCGCTCTACGTTTGCCATCCGTTGAGTTGCTCCCTCCCCACCTCCGATCCACTCTGCTCAAACCCCATGCGTATCCCTTCTTTTCGACTTCTCACGGTGCTCGGTCTGGCCGCTGTATTTCAACTCTCCCTCGCGGCTCAGGATGCCGCCACCGTGCAATTAAAAACGGCCCAGGGCACGTTGGAAGGCACCGTGAGCGCCGACGGCAAGGTCCGCAGCTTTAAGGGCATCCCCTACGCCGCACCGCCCGTCGGCGATCTGCGTTGGCAACCACCCCAAACGGCCCAGCCTTGGTCCGGCGTGCGCCTCGCCCACGATTTCCCGCCCCGTGCCATGCAGGTTCACGTCTGGGACGACATGATTTTCCGCGACGACGGTCCCAGCGAAGACTGCCTCTACCTCAACGTGTGGATGCCGAGCGAGCCCAAGACGGCGAAACTCCCGGTCATGTTCTGGATCCATGGCGGCGGCTTTTTCGCCGGTTCTACCAGTGAGGGACGGCAGGATGGCAGCAACCTCGCGCAAGAAGGTGTGGTCGTCGTTTCCCTCACCTATCGCATGGGCGTCTTCGGGTTCATGGCACACCCGGAACTCGCCGCCGAATCCCCCGTCGGAGCCGCCGGCAATTACGGCCTGCTCGACATGGTCGCCGCCCTCCAGTGGGTGCGCGACAACATCGCCGACTTCGGCGGCGATCCCGACAACGTCACCATCTTCGGCGAGTCCGCCGGGTCCATGGCCGTCAGTTCACTCATGGCCTCACCCGCAGCCAAAGGACTCTTTCATCGGGCGATCGGCCAAAGTGGCAGCGCACTCGGCGGCGACATGCCCACCCTCGCGGAGGCATCCCATGCCGGCCAAAAATTCGCGGCCGAAATCGGTGCCCCGACTTTGTCGGAACTCCGTGCGCTCTCCGCCCAGGAACTCTTGGAGAAGTCATTCGCCTGGGGCCGCTTTCGCCCCAACGTCGACGGTCTTTTCCTGACCGCCACTCCCGCGTTGGTTTTTTCTCGCGGTGAGCAAGCCCAAGTTCCGCTGCTCGCCGGCTGGAATCTCGACGAAGGCGGCGCCGGCGCACTCACCGGGCGCGCCGAGCCTACGCTCAAGAACGTGCAGCTCGCCGCCCGCGAGCGCTTCGGCATCTTTGCCGAGCGTTTTCTGAGCGCGTATTCAGCCACCAATGACACCGAGGCCGAGCGCGTGGCCCGCGACTACGGTGGCGATCGCTTCATCGGCTTTGGCACGTGGAACTGGCTCGAACAACACAACGCCACCAGCGACCAACCCACTTACCGCTACATGTTCGACCGCATGGTGCCGCTCAACCGCGACCTCGCCGGCCCCAACGAAAAACCGCGCGCCTCGCACTCCTGGGACATCGAATACGTCTTCAACGTGCTCACCTCCAAAAACGCCGCGTGGGAAGACGCCGACTTCGCTCTCGCCGACCGTATGGCGGCCTACTGGGCCAACTTCGCCACCACCGGCAACCCGAACGGCGACGGCCTGCCCGCGTGGCCGCAGTATTCCGCCACGAACGATCACCCGGTGATGCATCTCAACCCGCAGCCTTCGGTGACGTTCGACGATCATCGCGCGCGTTACGAGTTTCACGGCGACCCGAGTGTGCCCTTCGTGCCCGATTGGACGCTCGCCGGTTCCGCCATTCATCAGCAGGTGCCGCCTCCCGCAGGATTCACTCGTGATTCCGTGGTGCTCGATCAACCCATCGGGATCTTCGACGGCCAAGCCGATATCGGCGGCCCCTACCTGCCCGGTCGCGCCAGTTACCACGCCGCCACGGACACCTACGCCATCACCTCGGCGAGCTCCAACATCTGGTATTTCCGCGACGAACTTCGCTACCTGTGGAAACAAATGGAAGGTGACGTCTCCTTTGCCGCCGACGTCCGTTTCCCCCAAAGCGAGGGATACTTCGATCGCAAGGTCGTGCTCATCATCCGCCAGGATCTGGACGACAATTCGAAGCAGATCATGAGCGCGCTGCACGGCGGCGGCCTCGTCCACCTTGCCTACCGCGAAGCCAAGGGGGTCGACATGCAGGAGGCGGTTCACGTCGAAACCGACTACGCGCGGATGCGCCTCGGCCTGCAAAAACAAGGCAACGCCTTCACCCTCTGGGTGAGCTACGACGGCGAGCCGATGCACCAACTCGGCGACGCATTTGAACTCGATTTTGACGGCCCGTTCTACGTCGGCGTGGGCTTCTGCTCCCACCAACCCCTCACCTACGATTCGACCGCCGTGTCCAATGTCGTGCTCGAAAACGCCGCCGGGCAGATGAAGTAAACACCGCTCAATCCACCGGGGCCGATGGCAAACCCGGTGGACTGGCGTTTTGTTGGGTTCGTCAGGCTCGGGTGAGCCGACCTCTGCGGCCGCCCGCCAGTCCCAATGCCGCAAATCCGAGGAGTGCGGCATAGGTGGATGGCTCCGGCACGGCAGAGACGCTGACGCTCGTCGTGGCAAAATTGTCGAGGTGAGAGATGCCCTCGTTGGTGTTGTAGCCGCCGAAGAAATTGAAGACCTCGGCATCGTCAGCGACGTCGCTTTCCAGACTGGTCGAGAAGGTGGTGCCGGTCACCAGGCTCGCTCCGAGATTGCCGCTGGCATCGGACTCATAAGCGCGGAACTGGAGTCCGTAGGTTTGGTTAAACTGCCAGTCAAACGTCAGCTCCATGAAATACCAAAAGTCGGCGACGAGGGCGATGCAGCAGAGGTATTTGAAAATTTCGTGGGAAGTGTTTCGAATGACGGGAGGCTGAAAATAGAGTGATTAAGCGGACCGTTTACCGGGACGTCGGAGGCATCGGCCCAGCACGACGAACCCAAGAAGCGCAGCTGAAGAGGATGGTTCCGGCACGGCGCTCGCGTTGATGGAGGGGGCAAATCCACTGGCCGCCGAAATCTCCAACCCTTCAAACCCAGCTACCTCCTCAACGTCCCAAGTGAACGTGGTGGAAAACTGATCCCCATAGTTCTTCTGACTGTCGCCGATGTTTTGTCGGGTGCCCTCGGCTAGGTTTACGGCGTCGTAATTATAAGAAGCAGGATTGAGGTCCCCGATCATCATCGCCAATTCGATCGTCTCGCCCACCACCGCATCAATCTCCAGTCCGAACATGTAGTTATGGGCTTCATCGCCCTGCCCATTCTCGTAGGGCGTGGTGTTTTCGAATTGGAGAACGTTTTCGACGTAGAGCCGTTCGAAAAACTCATACACCGTCACGTTGTATTGCAGGTAGAACAGCTCTACCGCCTGCCCGGGTGCCAAGGGATGGTTTTGCTGAATGGTGTATTTAAGCGTGTTGGTGGCGGTTTGAAATTTTAGGCCGTCCGTCTGCGCCGCCGCATCGATTTCCAGCGCGAGCAGAAACTTCACCGGGGTGCCGTCCGCCAGACCGCTGGCGCCGGTGTTCACCGTAAAGGTGTCGTAATTGGCCAACCCCACTCGCGTATCGAGGCCGACACCGCTCCCATTCCAACCTTGGTAGTGACTTTGACTGGTGAGTTGAATCGAGCCTTCTGCGGGGTTGATATCCCACGACGTCTGGTTCGTGGCCGTCGCGACTTCGATACCGCCGTCGACATCCCTCGTCTTCGTATCGAACAAATTAACGTCATCGACGCTTCGGCCCGTCGTATCGATGTTCATCACCCCGCCCGACTCATCGCCATACGAGACCATTCTGACCTGCGTGGCAGTCTGCGCTTCGGCGATCACTCCCATCCACAGCAGCAGCGCGAGAGCGCGGGCACTGTGAGACATCGGAGAAGGGAGCGGGCGGGATAGTCGGAAGCTCATTGCGCCAATCATACGCAATAAACACGCGCACGGGTATCGGTCCGTGGGGGGAGGTGCCTCTCCCCTCCCGGGAGGAGGAAGCGTCAGGCGGCCAATCCCGCGGCCAACGCGTAACGCGCCAACGCCACCGAATCGTGCAGATCGAGTTTACGCATCAAGCTCTGACGGTGAGTCTTCACGGTGCTTTCCGAAACCGTCAGGCGCTGCGCGGTTTGGCGCACACTCAAACCTTCGCCCGCCGCCCGCAATACGTCCCGCTCGCGCGCGGTCAGCGTTTCCAAACCCGGCGCCGCCGATTGATCCATGAGCAGCTGCAGGGCTCCCACCGAGTAATATTGCCGCCCCTCGCGCACCTCGCGAATCGCGGCGGCGAGCATTTCAAAGGGCTCCCGTTTGGTGACGTAACCATGTAGCCCCAAGTCCAACGCCCGCCGCAGGTGCCCGGCTTCGGGTTGTCCCGTGACGACAATCCAGCGCGGCGCTGCCATCGTCGTCGGCCACTCGTCGACCAACTGCCAGCTATCAAACGCCCCGGGCCCCCGCCCCAGCCGCAAGTCGAGCAACACCAACTCCGGCCGGGCTCGCTCGAAAAGTTCCCGCGCTTCCTCGGCCGTGGATGCCGAGCCCACCCAGACCAAATCATGCTCCCGCTGGAGCGCGCGTTCCATCAATGAGCGCAACATCGCATCGTCTTCCACGATGACCACGCGCATCGGGGCGGAGACGGAAGTCGAAGGATCAGCAGCGGGCATGGCTAATGGTTTACGATTCCAACGGAACCGACACCTCAAAAATCGCGCCACCTCCCGGAGCGTCGGTCACCTTGATTTCGCCACCGTGGGCCATCACCAAACGCTGGACCAGGTGCAGCCCCAATCCGGTCGAAGTTTCGCCGCCGGTGGGTTGCGCGGAGAGCCGGGCAAAAGCACCGAACAAATTCTCCCGATCTTCCGGCGAAAGCCCCGGACCTTCGTCCCGCACCCGCACCCACCCCACTGCCTTCGACCTCCCCGATTCGACTACGACGCGGGCGCCTCGGGGCGAAAACTTGATCGCATTGGAAATCAGATTGTCCACCACCTCGCGCCAGCGCCACGCATCGGCCCGCACCGTCGCTTCGGCCCGCCCTTCGTAGTCCAACGTCAGGTCCTTGGCCCGCGCTGCCGGCTGGTTCAAACCCACCACATCGGCGACCAACGCACCGAGCTCCAGCGGCACTGGGTGCACCTGAATTTCCGTCTGTTCCTGGCGCTCCGCATCGAGCCAGGCGTCGAGCTCTTCGCGCATGCGGAGCGCGGCCCCCCGAATCTCCCGCACCCCTTCCACCGGCGTCTCAATCAACCCGTCGACAATTTCCGCGCAACATGCGTCGATCGCAAACAACGGGCTGCGCAGGTCGTGCACGGCAAACCCCAGCCACTCACTTTTGCGCGCATAAAGCTTTTTCAACTCCGCATGTCCGGCCCGCAACCCGGCCAATGCTTGCTCCAGTTCCGCCTGTTTCTGCGCCAATCGGCGTTCCGACCGCCGAGTCACCCGGAAGAGCCCGGCCAGAATAAGTGCGGCCACGCCGGTGCCGATCGCCACCGCCAGGGTCGTCCGCCGCCGGGCTTGCTCCACCGCTTGCAATTGCTCGGCGGCAGCCCGGGCGGCTTCGGCGCGAGTGACGGTGAGCTCCTGCTCGACCGCTTCCCGCTCCAGCCGATCGATCGCGCGCTGCTTCTCCGCCGTCTCGAACTTCGTTTGCAACTCCAACAACGCATCCTTGCGCGCTTCCACCGCCATCGCTTCCAGCACGGTCGACATCGCCTGCCAATCGGCCAACGCCCCCTGGTAATCCGCCAACGCCTCCCGCACTTCGGCTCGTTTCCGATAAGCTGATTCCAGCCGCTCCGGGTTCTCCAACCCCCGGGCCAATTCCACGGCTTGGTCCATCCAGGGAAGGGCCTCCTGATCGTTTCCGATCTCATGATACGTGGCCCCCAGATTGCGGGTGAGAATCGCCTGCCCGTAGGTGTAGCCCGTCGCCCGATCATAGCCCAGTGCCTCCTGATAAAAGGCGAGGGCTTCGTCGTAGCGGCCCTGGCCCCCCACCATCGAGCCCAGATTGGTCAGGATGCCGGACAAGCCTATCGGATCTTCGATTTCGCGATAGATGCCCAACGCTTCGTGGTAGATCGCCTCCGCCTCCTTCAGTCGTTCCAGCGCTTGCACGGTGATGCCGAGATTCATCAATCCCGACGCCAGAAACCGGGGTTCCTCCATCGTTCGACGCAACGCGACGCTCTGTTCATGATAGGGTAACGCTTCCTCCGGCTGCTTCATGTCGGCAAAATAGTTGCCCAAAGAATTCGCCGCAGCGGCGCGGCCCCGGACTTCACCGATCTCTTCGAAAATATCCCGCGACTTGATGAGTGCATCCAACTGCGCCGTGCGGTCCCCCAAATATCCGTGGGTGTTGCCCAGACTATTCAGGGTCGCCGCCACTTCCCGTCGCAAGCCCGCCTCTTCCTGAATCACCAAAGCCCGCTGAAATCGCTCCAACGTCACCGCGAAATCGCCCTGATACTCCGCCCCCACCGCCGCCCAATACCACAACGACGCTCGCAGTTTGGCTGCTTCATCCACGTCGCCCAGCACCTGCAGTCCCGCCATGGTCGCCGCCACCATCCCCGGACCATCACCCGCCTGATAGCGCTCCCGCGACAACGCCAGCTGCTCCTTCGCCGCGACCACTGCCGGACTCAGGCTTTCCGTCTCAGCGTCCTCCGCCCGACGCGGTTCCTGCCCCCGGACGGGAGCGGTCGTTGCCAACAACAAGCCCACCGACCCGATGACTAGAATGGGGGAAATTCTCATCGGTAGCCCAGCCAATCGAATCGCGCTCTTCTGACAACGACCAACGATGCCACTTGCTGCGGATCAAGCCGTCCGCGCGACGTAACCAAACACCGCGACCCAATGGCAGAAGCTACCCGCCAGCACCCACAGGTGCCACACCGCATGATGATACGGCAACCGCTTCCACAGGTAAAAAACCGTGCCCAGCGAGTAGCTGGCTCCGCCCGCCACCAACCATGCAAACCCCGCCGGGGGCAACGCCGCCAAGAGGGGTTTGAGCGCGATCAACACCAACCAGCCCATGCCCAGATAAAGCAATGTCGATACGACGCGAAACCGCCCCGCGAACCAGAATTTAAGAATCACTCCCGCCACCGCCAGGCCCCACACCACGCCGAACAAACTCCACCCCCACGGCCCGCGCAGCGACACCAGCACAAAGGGCGTATAGGTGCCCGCGATGAGCAAAAAAATAGCAGCGTGATCAAACTTCCGCAACAGATACTTGGTCCGCTCCTGGCGCATGGCGTGATACAGGGTCGACGTCGTATAGAGCAGCACCAGCGTCACGCCGAAAATCGCCGTGCTGGTGATTTGCCACCCATCCCCATGCCGCGCGGCCGCGACCACCACGCCCACGAGCCCGGCCACGCTGAGCGGAATCCCCACCCCGTGGGTCCAGCTGTTGGCCCGTTCTTCGCGCGCGGAATAGGTGGCACTCATGGCCTCGAACTCCACACATTGGCTGCGCTTCGCGCGAGGGGAAACTCGCAATCCACCCGGCCCGAAGCTTGAACCTTACGACGCGGTCGGCATCTCCGCCAAGGCGGCGGCCGAGCGTCTTTCGTAGTGCCAGTTCCACGAATCCGGATCGGCCCAACGCCCAACTTCGAGCGTGAGGGTCACGACATCGCCCACCCCCAGATCGTCCATCTCGCACCGCAGGAGTCGAAACCCCCAATGCGGTGCCCGGTCCGGGTCGAGTGGACTCGAGCTGAGCGTGAGATCATCGTCGACGAGCACCTTGAAATAGACCGCAAACCCATCCAGACGTCCCGCCGTCACAACGGGGCGCTTGATCCGGATTTTTCGCGGCATGGTGGCATCGTCCACCGTGTGAAGATCGAATTCGATCGCCGCTTTCGGCTCGCCCAGGAACGCCTCCACCACGCCCAGATCGCAGCTGGCCTGGCGGTAATATTCGGCCTCGTCCGGGCGCTGCTCCTTGATGAAACCGTAGTCGATCCCGAACAGGTTGAGGTCCCAGATAAATGGCACGTGCCGCTCATCATGAAGCTTCACCGGCTCGCAATAAAACTCGAACCGACTCGGCAGGATCCGCCCGCCCGGTTTGAGCAGCCGGTCCCGCAGGTCGCAGATGTTGGCCACCATGCTTTCGTCGAACAGGTAGTCGCCCATCTGCTCATGCAGGATGATGTCGACTGGCTCATCCAACACCACATCGGAACTGTGTTGCGCGATGAACTCCACGTTGGGCACGCGGTTGTGAGCAATCACCTCCTGAGCCACATCCAGAATCGCCGCATGATCGATCGCATACACCCGGGCGGCACCTTGCCGAGCCGCAAACGCCGCCAGAATGCCGGTGCCGGTGCCCAGATCAATGACGCGCGACCCCGGCGCTACATGCCGCTCGATGATGGCATGGTAAAATGTCATCCGCGGTCGATCCGCCAACATGCGCTCCTGTTGGTCGAGCTGGGCAAAATAGGTGCTGTTGAACTTCCGGTAAGCATCGTCTCGCGACAGCACCGGTTCCGGCGCGTAAAACCAGCCGGATAAAGTCGGAGACGACCACAGCCAGCCGCTCACGCGATCAAGACCATGCCGCAACGCGGCGAAACACCCGACCGTCAGACGTTGTAATGAGGAGATAATCATGGGCGTCGAGGCGACACATGACACGCCCGCGGCGCCCAGCCAGCGCCGCAACCCCGCCGGGCGCAACCGAAACGATCACTCTCCATCATTTCCCTCCCCGCCCCGTCGCCATGCCCACTTGTTCGTATTACGAACAAAAATGAGCGCCTACATGCATCCCCGGATCAATGGCCTGTTGGAGTTTGCGGGAGAGTTGGATTCGCTCCGCCAAGAAGCGACGAGATCGCCGCAAACCCAAATCCGGCCGCGGAACCACGCTGCGCCCGAGTTCACAAACCCCGGCGTGGAACGCGGTGGTGAATTTGGTCAAACCGCACTTGTCTCAACGCGGCGACCGCGCGCTGCTGGCCCGGGAACTCGGGGTTCACCGCGCACGCATCGGCGAGTTTTTCGATCAACAAACAGCGATGCCCGACGCCGAACGGACGTTGCAATTGCTAATGTGGTTAGGGCGTCAGAGCGCCCCGCCGCCGCCCATCAAAAGCGCGCCAGAATAATGTTCGTATTACGAACTTTCGGGGCGCGGTGACGCGTTCCGAGGGGACGGGGGGTTCACAACTCGCTGAGAGACTCGAAGGCGTGCTGATCGGCCTGCGCCTGGGCCCGCCAGAGCTTGGCGTAGGCTCCGTCGCGGCCGAGCAGGTCGTCGTGAGTGCCTTTTTCGACAATGCGGCCATGCGCCAGCACCACGATTTGGTCGGCGCGGCGCACCGTTGAAAGACGATGCGCAATCACGAGTGTGGTCCGCTCCTCCACGAGGGTGGCGAGGGCCTGTTGAATGGCGTTTTCGGTGATCGTATCGACGCTGGCGGTCGCTTCATCGAGGATGACGAGCGGCGGGTTGCGCAGGATGACGCGCGCGATCGTGAGCCGCTGTTTTTCCCCTTGGGAAAGTCGCACGCCGCGCTCACCGATTTCGGTCTCCATCGCCTCGGGCAGCGCATGGACAAACTCCCACGCAGCCGCCGCTTGGAGCGCGGCGACGAGTTCTTCGTCGGTCGCTGCGGCGCGGGCGAGACGCAGGTTTTCGGCGACCGTGCCGTTGAACAAAAACGGCTCCTGCGCCACAAGGCCGATCTGCTCGCGCAGGGCACTGAGGTCGAGTTGACGCACATCGGTGCCACCGATGCTGACCGAGCCCCCGGTGACGTCGTAGTAACGCAGCAACAGGTTGGCCAACGTTGTCTTGCCCGCACCGGTGTGACCGACGAGGGCGGTGACTTTGCCGGCGGGGAGTGTCAGCGAGAAATCCTTCAGCACGGGCGGACGATCCGGGTAGCCGTAACTCACGTTTTCGTAACGTACCTCGGGCACACTCGCCGGAAACGGCTGTGGTTCCGCCGGCGACTGAATCGCGATGGGATGGTCGAGAATTTCAAACACCCGGTCACTCGACGCGCGCGCCGCTGCCAACATTTGGTTGAGCTGGTTGAGGCGACTCACCGGCTCATATACCAGCGTGCAGTAAGCGAAAAAACTAATGAAATCGCCGAGCGAGAAGGCCCCGCCGGTGGCGTTGCTCTCCATCAACAGCGCCCCACCCACCCCCATGACGGCCACGGCGCCGAGGCTGCTGATGAAGTTCGTGCCCGGGCCGTGCAGGGACCACCGGAACATGGCGGCGAGCGTCGTGTCCCGCAGCCGGTGGGCCGCGGTCTTGAAGCGGCCGCGCTCACGATCGGCCAACGAAAAGGAGCTGATGAGGCGATGCCCGGAGATGTTTTCCATCAACAGACCATTCAGGTCGCCGGCCGCCTCGCGCGTGCGCTTCCACAGCACGCGACCCGCCTTGAAATGCATGCGGCCCATGAAGATCACGATGGGCAACGGCGCGAGCACGAGCGCGGCGAGCAACGGCTGCTGCACGAAGAGAATCGTGCTGATACCGAACAACGTCAGCAGACTCACGGTGCCTTGCTCCGTGCCATCAAGCAGCGCGCGTTCGACGTTCTGCACATCCTCGATCACCCGCGACGCGATCTCCCCCGTCTGGCGTTGGTCATAGTAACCCACCGGCAGGTCGAGCAGCCGGGAATGCAGGTCGCCGCGCAGGTCGACCAACACCTTTTGTTCGAGCGTGTTGTTCACCCGAATGCGCAACGAATTCAGCAAGTCGCGCAGAAAGTAACACCCGGTCAACGCCGCCACGCCCCAAATGAGCAGATCCTTGCGGCCCGCCCCGATCACGTCGTCGACGATCCACTTGATGACCTGTGGAATGGACACGAGGAATAGCGTGCTCCCCACCGCCAGGGTGAGGGTGAGCACAAACAACCCGCGATAGCGCAGGAGATAACGGGAAACGCGACGAAAAGGATTCTCAGTCTTCAAGGCCTCTCACCGTGCGGATAGGTTCCAATCGCGCAACCCTACCGCCCGTTAACCCGCGTCAACCCCAGCGCCCCCTCTCCCCGTCATAGGGTCTCCCTCACTTCTCACGAACCACCGCGCCGGGCGTCGGTCCATGCTGCCCATGGTCTCGCCTGCCCGCTTCTTCAATCTGACTCACGCGCCCCGCTACGCCTTGCCCGCGCTGCTGGGAATGGCCCTGGCCACGTCTGTCATCACGCGAGCGCAGGAACCCACTCTGCCCGCATTTCCGGGTGCGATCTCCTCCGCGGAATCTGGCCACGGAGAAACGACCAAGGAAGAAAGTAACAAACTGGATCCGGCGGAAATTGCCGCCGCTCGCGACGAAGTTGCCGCCACGCTGGCGGAGCGTCGGGCGGCGCTGGACGAGGCCGGGAAGGACAGCTCCGAAGCAGACACCGTGTGGCAGACTCAGGAAATCGAACTGTGGGAACGGCTCGACCGCGTCTACGCCGACCAAGCACGCAGTGCGGATCATCGCGTCGAGCTCGAAGCCGAAGCCGCCGAACTGGCGGAGCGCCAAGCCCGGCGCTCCGAGACCAGCACGAGCATCAACGAGATTCCCACCTTCGCCGTGCTCGAAAAGCTCTACGACCAACGTGACTACTTCAACCACGCCGCCCGCTGGCTGGAGCGCGACATCGAGAACGCCACCGATGACCTCAACGCCGCGGAAGAGGCCCTGGACGAGCGCGAGCGCGAGCGCCGGGCCACACGGGAGAAAAAGGAAGAGGACCCGGCGAACCACCTCGACGATTTTCTATTGGCCGAACTCCGCAGTCGCTTGGCGAAAGAAACCCTCCGCCTGCGTCAACACGCTTTGGATACACTACGCCTGCAGGAGTCACTCATTGAGCCCAATCTCGACCTCATTCTGCCGCAGGTGGCATGGGTCAAAGCCAGGCTGGTGCACGCCGAAGCCGAGCAACGCTTACGCGACGAAGCTCGCGCCGAACATCTCGAAAACCTGCGTGAGCAACTCGAAGACGCCCGGGATGAGGTCAGCCGATTCTCCTCCGATCTCGCCCAGGCCGAAACCCGGGAAAACGTCGCCAAAACGCTGCTCGATCCCCGGCGGGATGGTCAGCGCGTCGCCAACAGTCTGCTCAGCCTGATTGGTCGCCAGATCCTGCGGGTCGAACAAGCCGCGCTGGTCGAGCAACGTCGACTCGATGCGCTGCATCACACCGTGGATCAAGACACGAAGGACGACTGGGCCGAGCAAAACGAAACCGCGCTTCGCCGCCTCCAGAATCAGCGGCGCGAACACCTCTCCGACCTCGTCCGCACCCGTCGCCAACTCCAAGCGCTGCGGCAGCAAGTCGATCAGGACAACGCCCCCGACCGCGCGACTCGCGACGCCTTGGAACGGCAGCTTGAAATCACGCAACAATGGATCGAGGTCGCCGATCGGGAGGTGAGCGAAATCAATGCGATGCGCAACGCCCGGCGCCGTCTCCAGGAAGAGCTCGATGCGGGCTTCAGCACCTTCTCGGTGGGTGAAGCATGGCATGAAACCCTGCGTGCGCTCAAACTCGCGTGGGAATACGAACTCTTCACGGTCGACGACCAGCCCGTGCGGGTCCGCTCCCTCCTCGCCGTCATCCTGCTCATCGTCGCGGGTGTCCTCGTGGCCCGCCGGATCAGCCGCATGATTGGACGCCTCGCCCGATCTCGCCTCAAGTGGAGCCGGGGCCGGGCTGCGGCGTGGCAGACGCTGTTTTTCTACGCGTTCATCTGCTTCATTCTGCTGAACATTTTCAGCCTCTTCCACCTGTCGCTCACCCAGTTTTCCGTGATCAGTGGTGCGCTTGCCGTGGGTCTCGGCTTCGGTTCGCAAAACCTGATCAACAACTTCATCAGCGGCATCATTCTGCTCGTCGAACGGCCGATCGCGGAAGGTGATTTGATTGAAATTGACGGAGCCCAACTCTGGGTCGAACGCATCGGCATGCGCAGCACGGTCGTGCGCTCATTCGACAACACTCACATTGTCGTGCCCAACTCGCGCCTGCTCGAGCAACCCGTGACCAACTGGACGCTCTCCGACGACGTCGTCCGGCAGAAAATTTCGGTCGGCGTGGCCTACGACTCCGATACCCGCAAGGTCGACGAAATCCTCAACTCCGTGTTGGAAAAACTGGATGTCGTGCTCGCCGAGCCCGCCACGCTGGTGCTGTTCGATTCGTTCGGAGACAACTCACTCAACTTCCTCGCGATTTTTCACACCCGCATCGAAGACCGTTTTGAGGCCCTCACCGAAGTGCGCCACTGCATCGTCGATGCCTTCCGGAGCAATGGCATCAGCATCGCCTTCCCCCAACGCGATGTGCACCTCGACACCAGCAAACCACTGCAAATCAACCTCCAGTCGGAAGCGCCGGAAGTCCCCGCAAAGGCCACTTCCCCCGCCCCGGAAGATGAGCCGGAACTCACCCGCAAGTCCGAGCCGGAACCCTCGCGATAAACCGCGCGGCGTGTTTGGTCCTTGTCACCCTTGCGCGGGATGACAGGCCTTGGCGGTCCCACCATGGACACGTTCATCTACGGCATCGATTTCGGCACCAGTAATTCGGCGGTAACGATCTGGAATGCAGCCACGCAGTCCGTCGTCGCCGACCCCCGCGTCGCCGGGGTGGACGCCTCGTTCCTGTATTTTCCCTACTCCTTCGCCCGCATGACTCCGGTCATCGGCAACGCCGCCCGCCAGCGCTACGTGGAGGACGGCATGCGCGGTCGGTTTTTTCAGGCGATTAAAACGATCCTCCCGTTCACGTCGTTCACCGAGACGATCATCAACAATCAGTCCTATGGCATCGAAGATCTCATCGCGATTTTCATCCACCATCTGAAGTCCCGCGCCGATGCCGTCACGCGACAGGACGTCAAACGCGTCATCCTCGGCCGTCCCGCCGTGTTTTCCGCCGATCCGACCGAAGATCAACTCGCCGAGGACCGCCTGCGCCGCGCCGCCGAACTGGCGGGCTTCACCGAAATTCATTTTCAATTCGAACCGATCGCCGCCGCCTTCGCCTACGAATCGCGCATCCACCAGCCCGAACGCGTGCTGGTGGGTGACTTCGGCGGCGGCACGTCCGACTTCACCGTCGTGCAGCTTGATCCCCGCCGCCAAAAGCGCACCGACCGCACCACCGACATTCTTGCCACCGGCGGCCTGCCCGTCGCAGGCAACAAATTCGACGCCGCCACCATGTGGCACAAGGTCACCCCGCTGTTCGGTCGCGGCGCCACCTACAACAGCTGGGGCAAACAGATCGACGTGCCCGAGTCGCTCTACCGCACCATTTGTCAGTGGGACCAAATCGTCTTTCTCAACAACGCCAAGAAAATGGATTTCCTCTGGCGACTCACCGGGCTCTCCTCGGACCCCGCCGCCTTTGAACGCTTCCGCGCACTCATCAAGGAGAACCAGGGATTCGCACTGTTTCAGGTGCTCGAGGCGGCCAAGATCGACCTCACGGGCCGGACCACCACGGCCATCGATTTCGACCATCCGCAGATCCCCATTCATCTCCGGATGACGCGCTCGCAGTTCAACCGTCAGACGGCAGACCTCACCGCGCAAATCACCGGCTACCTGGACGATTTTCTGGCCGGCGTGCCCATCAAGCCGAACGACATCGAGACCGTCTTTCTCACCGGCGGCACGTCGCTGATTCCCAAGATCCGGTCCGAGTTCGTCGAACGTTTTGGCGCGGAGAAAATTCGCGACGGTCAAGAGTTCACCAGCGTGGCCGACGGGCTCGCGTTGAGCGCCCCGCTGTTCTTCCCCGAGTTGCACGGCTAGCCGCCTCCCCAAACTCCACCGCCGATTCCCGCACGCCAAGAAACTTGGCATCCCTCGCGATTGCCGATGGGCTGCGCCAAAGATTATGAGCGATCCCACCACCTGTCCGGTTTGCACCGTCGATGACATTCTTCCCCACGCCGATCACTGGGAATGCGTGACCTGCGGGCATGAATGGCCCCGGGCCGCCGAGGCGGAAACCGCCCGTGTCGTGAAGGATGCGCACGGCACGGTGCTGGCCGACGGCGACGACGTTGTCCTCATTAAAGACCTCAAACTACGCGGCTCGACCCAGGTCCTCAAAGGTGGAGCCAAGGGCAAAAACATCCGCTTGGTCGACGGCGATCATGACATTGATTGCCGCGTCGATGGCATCGCCATGGCCCTCAAATCCTGCTTCGTCAAAAAAGCCTGAGCGCTACCGATGTCCGCCCGCCCTCTCCGCATCCTCTTCGTCTGCATGGGTAACATTTGCCGTTCGCCGGCCGGTGAAGGCGTGCTGACCAAGCTGGTGACCGAGGCGGGTTTGGCTGAGCGCATCGGCATCGATTCCGCCGGCACGATCGGCATGCACGCCGGCGATCGGGCCGACTCCCGCATGCGGGCCGCCGCCGCGCGACGCCGTTACGATCTCACCAGTCGCGCCCGCCAAGTGGTGGCCGCCGACCTCGACGCGTTTGACCTCATCCTGACGATGGACGAAGACAACCATCGCGGCGTGCTCGCCCTCGCCTCCACCGACGAGCAGCGCGCCCGCGTGCAGTCTTTTTGTTCGTTCTGCGAACATCATTCAGAGACCGCAGTCCCCGATCCCTACTACGGTGGGCCGCAAGGATTCGAACACGTCCTCGACCTGCTCGAAGACGGTTGTCAGGGCGTGTTGGCGTGGGCGCAGGCGAGACTGTAACTCAGAATCGGGACGGGTTTCGGAAGCTGGCAGGGCAAGCAGGCCCGGCGCACACCGGCCGCATTTTAGAGAAAACTAGCTGTCTGGATTGACGGAGAATCTGCGTTTGGACCCCAGGAGCCGCTTTCAAGCGCGCTCCGGTTTTCCTCCCAACCCATCGTCTCATGCACTCGTTTCTCTTCTCGTTCTCCCGGATGCGCGCCCGTTTGCTACTCTGCGCGGCACTTACGTTGAGCCCGCTGCTCGGCTTCGCTCAGTTGGTCAACTTGTCCGTCAACGCCCAGATCGGTTCCTCCACGTTCGTGGTGGGTTTCGTGATCACCGGGGACAGCCCCCGCTCGATCATGGTCCGCGCCGTCGGGCCCGGTCTGATTCAGTTCGGCGTGCCCAACGTCAACGCCAACCCGATGCTCACCCTGTATCAGGGTCCCAACGTCATCGGGCAAAACGACGATTGGGACGACAACGCGAACGAGGCCGCCGCCCTCACCGCCGCCGCCTCGGTGAGTGGCGCATTTGCCTTGTCCGCCAATTCCCCCGATGCCGCCTTGGTCACCACGTTGAGTCCCGGGGCTTACACCGTCGCGGTGAACGGCAGTCAGGGTGCCATCGGCCAGGCCCTGATCGAGGTCTACGAGATTCCCTACGTGGTCTCGGCCCAGACCGGCGTCGTGCGCGGCGCGATTCGCGACGGCCTGAGTGGCGAATTGTTGCCCAACACCACCGTGACCTTCTTCGGGTCGGCCAATTCCCCCATTGCCTCCACCGTCACCGATGCGGCCGGCGAATACAGCGTGACGCTCAACGCCGGCACCGCTCTCGCCACCATCTCGCGCGCCGGCTACGCTTCGACGTCCATGACCGCTGAGGTCGCCGCCAACTCGACCGTGCAGGTGGATACCATCCTGTTCGCCCCCAACCGCGCGGGCAACGGCACCGTCTCGGGCGCGATCACCAATGCACTGAATGGTCAAAACCTCAGCGGCGCCACGCTGACCTTCCGCGCCGGTGTCGGCGCGACCAGTGGAGCGGCGCTCGCCACCACCACCACCGCGTTTGACGGCAGCTTTTCGGTCGCTTTGCCCAGTGGAACCTACACCTGCGAAGTGCTCGCCTCGGGTTTTGTTACGGCTCGGTTCGTCTGCGCCGCCGTCGGCGGTGAGAATATCGCCCAACAAAACTTCTCGGCCTCACCGGTGCTCGCCGAAAACGAAGTCCGCGTTGTGCTCACTTGGGGCAGCGCGCCGTCTGATCTCGATTCCCACCTCACCGGACCAGCCAATGGCACCAGTCGCTTCCATATCTACTACGCTTCCCGCGGCAGCCTGACAGGATTGCCCAATGCTGCGCTCGACGTGGACGACACATCGTCATTCGGACCCGAAACGATCACGCTGACGGCCCGACGGGCAGGCACCTACCGCTATTCGGTCCACAACTTCTCCGCTCTTTCGTCGACCACCAGCACGGTCATGTCGAACAACTCCGACGCCTTGGTGCGGGTGTTCGCCGGCTCGGGCGAAGTCGGTCGGTTCCGCGTGCCCACCGGTCAGGTCGGCAACCTGTGGACGGTCTTTGAAATGGACGGAACCACCGGCCTGATCACCCCCGTCAACACCCTCAGCAACCAGTCGAGCCCCGGCGCCGTGACCAGCCACGCCACCGACTCAACGGACGCCGCCCTGATGCGGGACCTCCCCCCCAAAGTGCCGCACAACAACTAACGGTCGTCCCCCCGGAGCGCACACACTGCTTCGACCCCGCCCCCCTCATCCGATGCAGTATCGCGTGAGGGGTTTTTTTGGGGGCCGATTTCTCGGGCGCTATTTCGCCGCTCGCTTGTTCCAAAAAATGAACGTGCCGCGATTGTTCGAGGTGAGCAGATCGACCGCACCGTCGTCGTTGAGATCGAGAGCCGTGATCTGCGAGCCCACGCCAGAGCGGTTGTGAATCAACTCCGGCACGAACTCGGCCCCGCCGGGGGCGTCGGTGTTTCTTACCGCGCGATACGCATACAACACCGGCGGCCCGTAAGCATCGGGATCGTAGAGGTTGTCCAGATGGGTGAAGGCGCGTTTGCCGATGATGAACTCCATCATGCCGTCGCCATCGAGGTCCGCAGAGGTCGCGGCGTGAGCTTGCGAAAACGTCACCCCGCCCGCGCTGGGTTGCGAATAGTCGTCACTGATCATGTGGCGCACGAAGGTGATCGCGCCGTCCGCCTCGCGCTGTTGTTCATACCACGCCAGCCCGAAGCCGTGCGCGTTGAGGCTGGTGACCACGTCGTTCAGCCCGTCGCCGTTCGCGTCGTAAACGGCCATGACTGATCCGCCAATGTTGCCGGAGCGATTGCCATAACGACCAAACGCCACCGGATGGTAGGCCCACGTCTTGTCCGGGTTCAGACTCTCCGGCTGTTCCCACCAGCCGGTCGCGCCGAGGATATCGACACGGCCATCGCCATTGATGTCGCCCGTGCCGATGCCGTGCGACAAGGCGTAACCTGCTTCGGAAATATTGATCTCGGTCCAGCTTTCCGACGCGTCCGGTTTGGCGTAGCGAAATTGTTGCCCGGAAGCGTAGACCAACTCCGGCCGACCGTCGCCGTCGATGTCGGTGAACAAGGTGGTCTCACTCTGGGTGCGGGGAATCGGGTTATACTTGGCCCAGCGTCGTGACTCGCCTTGCGGGTTGAGGTAAACGGCCGGGTTCGTCCACCCGCTGATCACGTCCGGCCAACCATCGCCATTGACGTCGTGCGCGAACTGATGGTTGTCGGCCACGAACTCCTGCGACGGCCCCTTGGCCACCGCCACATAGATTTCACGAAAATCCGTGAACTCCGGGCCGTAATAAACGTAGGGGCCCGCCACGACATCGATGTGCCCATCGCGGTTGAAATCGGCGGCCGCCGAACCCCATGAGTAGTAAAACTCACTGACCCGCTGCACTTCAAACTGCGGCGAAGTCGTCTCGGCCGGAGTTTGCCGAAACGCGATATCCTTCACCATCACGTCTTTGAAACGCACCTCCCCAGTGCCCCCGACCCGGAGCGCGATCGGTCCGAAACCGGTCAACGCCGCGTCACCGCCCACTGCGCCACCGACTTCCCGGCCATCGTTCAGAAAACTGCGAATGACATTGGTCTCCAAAAAGGTCTCGATCTGGTTCCAGTCGTCCACGCGGTAACTCGTATCGGGCGCCGTCACCGGTAAATCCGCGGGCGGCTCCGCGCGTGGCCGATTGCGGTGGCGACCCGACTCGTCGGGCGGGGGCGCCATGCGATACATGATGCCACCAGCGTAGCGCAGTTCCTCGCGGTTGATTTCATTTCCATCGTTATCGAGCACGACGCTGAAGGATGCGATTTCCTCGCCCGCCAGCTCCAGCAACACGCCCCGGTAACCCGCGTCGACGGGCTCGATGCGCAACAACACCCCGACCTGCGTGCCAACGGTGGCCTTGAATTTGGCGTGAATCCCCACGTCCTGCAGCCCGCGCTCGAAGACCAACCAGCCGCCTTTCGGGCCACCCTGGCCCAGGACTTCGCCGTCACTGGCCTGCCAGTCAGCATCGCCCCACGCGCGCCAACCGCTTAGGCTGGAACCTTCAAAGGTGTAGTCCGGAACGAAACTCAGACCGAACTCCGAAAGCGGCGCGTCAGTCGCCGCCTGCACAGAGCCCAGCAGCGTGAAACCAAGTGAAAGGGCGGTAAAACCGAAATACTTCATACGTCAAAGGGGGGAGAATCGTGTGGGTAATTCGCGTGGCGCCGCACCGTATGGAGGCAGCGTAAACCACGGCACCAGATCGATACCGCGGGTCGACCGTCCGGTCAATCAGCGCGAGGTCTTCGGGGTGACGGGTTTTGTCTCCGTTGACGAACTTGTGCAGATCCGAGGTCCCCCACGCCGCCAAAGCCTTTCAGAGTGTGATCATTATTTGAATACAACCGAGACCGGTCGGCGGACTCGCCAGCCGCCCGACTTCATGTCACGGTGGGACTTTGCCGATGACCCGGGACGACCAGCCACCACTCGATGCCGCCAACCTCACGGATGACGAGGCTCCGGACGATCGCATCGTCGTTGGGCGCTACGCCAGCCACCCAGCGGCGCAGGAGCGCAGCTTGGTGGCGCTGGCGATGGGCGAAGCGTGTTGGCTGGAACCCGACCCCGAAGCAGTCCGCCCCGGCGGCCAGATCCTGCTTGTCGCACCGGCATCGGCCGCGATCGTGCGCGAGCAACTCGCCCGCTTTGAACGCGAATCCGCCTATTGGCCACCCCGTGCGCCCGTGGAACCAACGCCCGACAATCCTCACCGCGGACTGTTTCCTCCCCTCCTGTGGGGACTGGCCATCGTGTGGGTATATCGCATGCAACAAATCGCCCCCGGTATCACCGACTGGGGGATGCTCGACGCCCGGGCGGTTTGGCACTCAGGCGAACTCTGGCGTCCTTTTACGGCGCTTTTTCTGCATGCCGACATCGGGCACATGGTCTCCAACCTGATCTCGGGTTGGTTCATTCTGCGCACCTGGTTTTGTCTCGAACCCCTCTGGTCCGCGTGGGCGCGCCTGCTTGGTTCCTCCGTTCTGGCCAACGCGCTTGTAGCCATCATCGCCCTTTCCGGCGGCCACCATTCAATCGGTGCGTCCACCACGGTGTTCGCTGGGCTCGGATTGCTCACGGGCCGGGCCCTGCGTCGTCGGGGACAACCGGGGCGCTGGCGTCCCCTCCTCATTCCCGCCGCCGCCGGGTTGGCAATCCTGGGTCTCTACGGCGCCGGCGACGCGCAAACCGATGTGCTCGCCCACGTCGCCGGATTTGGCTGCGGCACGGCAATCGCGGCTCTGATCAAGCGCCCCTAATGAAGCGAGAGACGGCGTCGCGACAATCTTCAGGGCATGCCCGAGTTCACTCGAGCGACACGAGATTTGCCAGCAACCGATAGGCTCCGGGCACACCAGCGGGCAGCTCGCGGAAGAATGATAATCCCGTGTAGACGAAGTAACCGTCACCGTGTTTGGCCACCAAGAGACTACCCTGGGTAGCGGCTTCGTCCGGATCGGCCATGCTGAGCAACGGCGTGTAGGCGGCGTCCCACTCATTCGGGAAATACAAACCACGCTCCTGCACCCAGCCGTCGAAATCGGCCGCCGTAATCCGGTTCGGTCCGGTCATGGCCGGGTGCGCCGGATCGAGCAGCGTGACCGCCGCCGTCTCATCGGTCACGCGGTCGCGCGAAATGCTCAACGGGTAGGGACCGAGACTCCCGTCGGGCAGTCCGCCGTTCGTGTTGTATTGCACGATCACGTTGCCCCCGGCTTTCACATAGTCCCACAGCGCCGCGCGGTGGTCGGCCAGTTCCGCTCTCGTATTGAAAGCACGAATACCCAGCACCACCGCATCCCATCCGGCCAGTCCGTCAGCCGTGAGATCTGCCTCGGTCAAGACGGTCACATCATAGCCCATCAATGTCAGCGCTTCGGCCGTGGTGTCTCCGGCCCCCGGCAGGAAGCCGACGCGGTCGCCCCGGATTTTCAGATCGAAACTCATCGCCGTCAGCGTTGCGGTCGGCTGCAGCATTTGCACCGGAATGTGATCATAGGCCACCACCTGCGGGTCGCGATCAAAGCGGCGACCACCCACGATGGCGTGAACCCCCAGTTTAACCGATGTGGTGCCCTCGGGCGCCGTCACGGCAAAGGCCGCTTCCGTGCGATCCCCCACCGCCGACAAGGCAAACTCCTGCCGAAGCGGCGTCGCCGTCCAACCCGTCGGCAGATCGAGACTCAGGACACCTTCCACATGGGCCCGCGCAGAGGTGGCTTGCACCGTTATGGTTCGGGTTTCCCCGGGCTTGAAATGCTCCAGATGTTGCGTGAACGAAACCGCGACCGGTGCGATCACTTGCAACGTGTCGCGCAGCTCGCCGCGCACCCGGTCGCGGGTGACCTGCACCGGCGCCACCGGGACCGCGAGCGTTTCGCCGCCGACCTCGAAGGTATAGACCATCGCATACGCGGGCTCGTTCTCCGGCGTGCCGATGAGCGAAGCATTCGCCACTTGCGCCATGCCCGCCGTGCTGGGCAACTCCAGCCAATACGGGTGCGTCAACGCCGTATCCACTGGAAGGTTACGCGTAACCTCCAGGGTTTCGTTTTCATTCAATTGCAACACCCGGCCGACCGGAACAGTTTCGTCGTCCGCGAGGTAGCGAACGCTCTGCCAAGTCACGGCGACCGGAGTCGCCTGGCGCCACACCACCGCATGCGTGAGCTTGAGCGGCTCTCCCGGTGCGACCCGGGCGTTTTCGACCGTTGCCTCCGCATAGAGCCCCAGACAAGCGGCGAGAACCTGGTCCAGCTGCGCGTGTTTTTCCGCCACAAATACGTCGTTCGGCGGCAGAGCGGTCAGGGCTTTTTTCACGGCCAGCAATGCCGACACACTTTGACCGGGATGACGCGGGTCGAAGCCGTGGAGAATCGCATCCAACGCCATGGCGATCGCATCGCCGCCGGGATAACGGGTCCAGGTATCGGTGACGCCATCCATCAAATCCGTCGTCGCCTCGTCACCCACCAAATGCACGAACTGTTCTGCGGCATTGCCCCGACTGCCGACCGACCCAAAGCCCTGGCTCCGGTGTTGCGACCGCGAGCGCGCCGCAATCTCCCCAAACGACTCCCCGCGCACGGCATCGTAGCCCCCGACTTCCATCGTCAAAGCGCCCTCGTGCACCGCGCCGCCCCAGCTCCACGCATTCCACACCACGCGCTGCGGTTGCCACGGTTCGAGATGACCCAGCTCATCGGCAAATGCCTGCGGATCGCCCGCCAATGCGAACGCCTCCACGGCCATCACCGCCGAACCGGTGTGATGCCCATGGGTGCCGCCGCGGGTCGGAGAAAATCGCGTGACAATGACGTCGGGGCGAAACTCGCGGATCACGCGCACGGTGTCGGCCAGCACCTCCTGCCGGTCCCACACGCTCAATGCCTCGTCAGCACTTTTTGAATACCCGAAATCGTTGGCGCGGGAGAAAAACTGGCGCCCCCCGTCGATGCGCCGCGCCGCCAGCAGCTCCTGCGTGCGGATCACGCCCAGCGCATCGCGCAACTCCGGACCGATCAGATTCTGCCCGCCGTCGCCGCGCGTGAGCGAAAGGTAGGCGGTTTGGTAGTGCCGGCCGTTGGCGAGGTAGGCGATGAGCCGCGTATTTTCGTCGTCAGGATGCGCGGCCACATAAAGCACGCGCGCCGTTTCGCGCAGCCGTTCGAGGTCCTCCAAAATCACCCCCGCACTCGGTGGCGCGGTTTGAGCCTGCGTCATGGTGCCGAGCACGGCCAGCGGAGTGAACATTCGAAGGAACAGGGGGAATTTGGGAAAACACACGAGAGAGGGAGGGAGGGAACCACTAATAGACAGGAAGAGGCGGCGCTACCGCTTGCGCCAGCAAGTCGGAGCAACGCAGGGTTGAGGGGTTTTCAAGCGGCAGAATAAAAATCCCAAACAGGTAAGATTGCGGAAAAACGAAACGATGGTGCAGCCATTCGTATGCATTCGTGGCTAAACGAACCCGACCCGATGCGGTTTATTGCTGGAGACGGGCAAGGAGTTGCTCGTTGAGCCGCGTGTATTCTGCCTTGATTTCGCCTTCCTGCGTTTGCGCTTTCGCGAGGGATTTTTCGGCAGCGGCGATCGCGCCCACCTTGTCGCCCGCTGCTTCCAGCACGAGGCCCTGGCGATACGTGAGCCAGAACGCGTCGGGCTGCTGCGCGGCGGCGATGCCAATCCACTCCGCGGCTTGGTCCAACATGACGCCCTTGGAATACAGATACATGGCGGCGGCAAAATATGGTTTTTTCTCCGCGTCGCTGGCCATCACCGCCTCGATTTGCGGAATGAGCACCGGTTGGGTATCCGCCGAAATAGGCACCGAAACCCGGACGCGCTCCCAAGCGATGTTGAGCGTCGCCGCATCAGCATCGACGCCATCGATCGACAGGGTCAGTGATTCGACGGATTCAGCGGTCTTGATGGGCTTCGCTTCGATCCGTGCGACCTCTTGGTCGGGCACATAACCGTAGGACCCCCACAACTCTGTGTTACGCGAGAGGATCACCTCCCACTTTGAACTACCGGGCACCGTGTAGAGGGCATACGTGCCACCGGGCACTTCCACGCCGCCAAAAACCACCGGCCCGCTGAAGGAAATCTTGGAGGACTGATTCGCCCCCGTGCGCCAGATGGCATCATACGGCACCAGCGCACCGAAAATTTTGCGGCCCCTCATGGCGGGACGTGCGTAGACGATCTCCACTTCGGTCAACCCGACGGTCTGGGCCACTTTGGCGGTCGGGCTGGGCGCGGGGAAATTCAACGGCTCCTGCGCCGAAACGGTAATCGAGAGCAAAGCCAGACCAGTGGCGAAGAGCGATGTGAAGCGAAGAGCAGCGGGTAGTTTCATGGTCAACAGAACAGGGAATGGAGGGAACAGATGACGAATCGCGCAAAAGCGGCCAAAGGACAAACCACGGCACATGAATTTATCCTTCAGAATGATAGGCGTTAAGCCCCGGTCGTATTCCCACGAGATGCCGGCGGCGACCCACCCGCGCCCCCGATTCGAGCGAAACCGCCCATTTCCGGCGTGTCTCCGGCCAATCAATCGTGATTAAAAAGCGTCTTGGACAACCTTTGCCAATTCTCCTCCGACCGCGTCCACCGCTACTCGCTCATCCATCGGTTCGATCCGCTCTTCGGCGGCGAACGTTTCATGTTGTGGATCGGGCTCAATCCCAGCACGGCCGATGAGAACCAACTCGATCCCACCCTCACGCGGATCGCGGGATTTTGTCGTCGCGAAGGCATGGACGGATTTCACATGGGCAATCTCTTTGGTCAGCGCACGCCCTACCCCAAGGAAATGATGGCCGCGCCCGATCCCGTGGGCCCCGGCAACGACGCGTCCCTCCTCGAAGCCGCCGCCAAATGCGAACGAGTCATCGCCGCCTGGGGCGTCACCGGGGATTTCCAAGACCGCGCTGCCGCCGTCGTGAAGCTTCTCGCCGGGTTCGACCTGTGGTGCCTCGGCACCACCAAGGCCGGCCATCCCCGCCACCCCCTCTACGTCAAAGCCGACCAGCCGCTCGTCCGATGGACCCCATGATCGGTCAGAGATCGACGGTCATTTGATTAAGCTGCCCGGTGGCCTCGCGCCAAAGGAGGATCGTTCGTTCATCCGCGGGCATTTCTGCCATGACTTCCCGGAGCACCGCCTGCGCATCCGCCGGACGGCCCGACTGGAGCAACCAATACCCGCGTTCGCGTTTCATCACGGGCGTTATACCGAGATGATACTCGAGATGGTTTAGCAAAAGGAGCGCCTCGGAATAATCGTTCCGCTTCACCGCCGCATTGATGCCATCGAGATAAACTTGCTGCGCGGTGTTGGTGAGATCCGCGCCCTTTTGCGGGTGGCCTCCGGCAATTTCGAAACGTGCCCACATGAGGTAGACATGCGCTTGTTGGCCCGGACGGTCAGTAAACCCGGGGTGATCGCGCATGGAGGTGAAGAGCGTCCGGCTGTCCCGCCAAATCGCAATTTGGCCTCTGGTGGCCACTCCGGCCATGATCAACAAACCCATCGCCAACCCGATGGCTCCAGCCCGCGAAATCTTTGTTCGACCGAGGCGGTGGAAACTGAAGACGGCCACTCCGCCCAGTAGCACGATTTGCGGCAAATACGTGTAACGGTCGACGGGCCAGGTCGGTCGTTCCGTCAAACCCAAGCTGGGTAGACAGATCACGGCGAATCCCCAAACGAACAACGCCGTGCGGGGGCGTTTCTCCCGCCGGCCAAACGCCCACCCGAGCGCCCCCACCGCCAGCGATGCCAGCACCAGCATACTGCCGACCGTGGCCGCACTCCAGGTGAGCGGCGGGAGATTGGGCGTCAGTTGCACCGGCCAGAGCACGCTCAATCCCAAATAGCCGAGAGCCGACCCTGCCGCCAGCAATCGCAGTCCGAGGCCGACCGAGGCGATGTCGGGCGCTTCGCTAAAAATCCCCGGTGTCACGAACCGCGCCCACAGCGTTATCGCCACCGCCGCGAGCGCCGGTAGCATAAAACACGCGTGCTTCATCAACCAGCGGCCCCATGGTCGTCGACCCGCAGCCGCCCCGCGCCAAGGGACCACCCCCAACCACCATGTGTCCACCGCCATGAGCCACAGGCCGTAGGTGACTCCGATGGGATAGCTCGCGTAACCCGCCACCGCCAGCCCCGCTGCCGCCGCCAGCCACCCTCCCGCCGCCTTGGTCGCACGGGCATGTCCCTTTAAATAACAAAGAAACGATCCCAGCAGCCAGCAGGTGGTGAACGGATAAGTCGACCCCGTCACCCACGCCACCGGCTCAGCCCGCAGCGGATGCACCGCCCAAATCGCCGCACCCAACCCAGCTATCACGACCCGCTTGGCTTCACCGGCGCCCTCCCCCGCATCGACCATCATCCGCCACAGGACCAAATAAAACAACCCGGTTGCCAACGCATGACACCCGAGGTTGAACGCATGCCACGCCCGTGGGTCGAAGCCCCAGTATTCATGCACCACCCGACCGGCCATCCAATGCAGAGGCTTGAACCGCATGGCTTGGTCGCCCCCCCACAGTTGACCCGCCAATTCCACCGACCACGGCTCGGTGATGAGCGGATTCTGGGTCACGCTGATATCGTCGTCCCAACGCACGAAATCATAATCCAACACCGGCCAGTAAACGCCGAGCACTCCGAGCAAGAGCACCAGTCCGCCGACGAGAACAAGTTGGGTTCGAACCGGAGCGAGCAAGGTCCTCATCCGTAAGCCGCCTCACGCTCCAATTCGAGGAAGAAAAAACGCTCCCTACGAGGGCGGTGGCTTCGCGCCAAGCAGGCCGACTTTGAAACCTTGAGCGCGCAAAAACGTCGTGGCCCGCGCGTTCACAAAAACCAACAGCAGCAGGTTGAGCAGGGGCACCAGCATCAGCAGCGCGAGCAGCACGACCAGCATCAGCGGAAAGCCCAGTCCACGCGTCATGCGCACGATACCGAGGACTCCCACCACCATGGCCACCAACAATACCGCCGCCCGCGCCATCGCGAGTTCCGGCACCAGCGCCAATGGCAGCGTCAGCAAATTTGCGAGAATGGCGAAAAGCACCAGGCGTTGGCCGGTTCGCACTTGTTCAATTGAGTCGGTGTGGGGCATGGCGGATTGGACAAAAGTTACGCGAGTTTCACCACCACGTAAGGCTTGCGCCAAGATCGTTTCAATCCCGTTCGACCGTTCCAAGATAGGCCACCGCCACAACGTTCAGCGGGGTTCGCATGTTCAGCAGTTTGCGATCAAGATGCATCGTGCTTCGATGAATTCACGCACGTAACGTGCAAAACCCTCCTCCCTCAAAACCATGGCTACCTTCATTCCTCTTATCAGCTCCGGCACCGCCGGGCCCCTCGGTGTTCTTCACCTTCCTCGTCTTTGGCTCAAGGCCTCGCTCGAAGCCAACGGCAAACTCGACGCTCGCTATCCCGGTGCCGGACAAGGCTACGACCAAATGACGATCGACGCGCTCGGTCTGTCTCGCGACGCCCTGCTCGCCCACATCGCAGAAGCCAAGCCCACCTACCCGCAGTTTGAAGCCTGGGTAAAAGCTCAACCCGGCGTGAAACTCGATGCCGACACCATCGCCGCCCACAACGCGTCGGTCATCGGCTACCACCACGACGACGAAACCCGGCAAGGCATCCTCGCCAGCAACAACCTACCCGACGACGGCACCATCCTCGACGCCGTGCACCTGAACGACCTCGACAGCTGGCAGGAGTTGCACGAAGCCGAGCTCAAATAGTCGCACCCAACCCAGCTACATTCCCATGTAGTCGACAACCCGCCTCCGTCCCAGGCGGGTTTTTCCTTCTCGGTCCCATCCGCCCCACCGGAACAAAATCAGGGGCGCGTTGCGATACCTCCGGGGAGCAACTCGAGGCCACCGTGAAAACGACACCGCGCTCGCCTCCGAAACGTCATGGGGCGGCCTGGCGGTCTACCGCTGGAATGAAATGGACGGAGAGTTTAACAACGACTTCGGCATCTACCTGGGCCGCGATTCCGGTGGCGGCTTCGTCGAAACTGGTTCGGGTCTGACGACGGCTCTTCCTTATCCACCGACCAAAGTGAAACTCGCTCTGTTGATCCGATCAGGCCTCATTCACCCACCTTGTTTTCAAGGTGGGTTTTTTCGGCGATGCGCCTGTCGCTATTCGCGCGCCGCGAGCCTTCGACGAGCCACCCAACGCGCGCCGCCTCGCACCGCCGACACCCCCACCGCCACGATCGCGACACCCAACAGGGACCAATAGATATCCGCCGGATCGAAGCGACGATGCGGCATCCACTTCTGTGCAAACTCCAAACCCACCGCGAAGACGGCTGCCAGACCACACCCCTTGCGCAGTCCCCACGCCATCGTGCCGAATAACGCCAACAATCCGAAAGCGGGGAGATTGCGCAAAGCGCCGTGGCGATCGGCCCAATGTCCCAACTCCCCGGGTATCCAAGCCACGTCACTCACCCGCGGCGATCCCCTCAGCGCGAGGTATGCCACCACTGCCAGCGCCACCGTCGCCACGATGACTCGTGTCCCTGCCCACCACTTCAATCCCGAGGTCTTCAAGTCTCCCACCAGACTCATCCTGCCCGCCCACGGCAAGCACCCGCGTGCAACATTTCTCGGTGATCCCGCGCCTCCCCGCTGCACACCCTCAACGCACGAGGTAGATTTCCACCAGGCCGTTGCCCGCGGTGGCGTTTACGCCCGCGATCTCCGCCGTATACGGTCCGGCCGGCAACGTGATCACGAGGGCCGAGTCGTCGGGTGACGAAAATGCGAAAGCTCCCATGCGGTGCATTTGCTCCGCCAATGCATTTTTGGCAGCCATCGGATTGTGCGCCCAACCAAAATTCCGGGCGATGACCACGCCGTCACGATCGTAGAGCGTGAGCAACGGTTTGCGCAGCGTGCCCTCCACCCCAAACGCCCCCAACGAGGGTCCGGCGGCGCGGATGACCACGGTGCTCTCTTCACGCAGGACGAGTCCTGCCACCGCCACGCTCGCGCCGGTGCCGACATAACACCGCGAGGACAGATTGAGAAAATCGTCCCCGGCGTCATCAGGCTCGGCATACACCTCGATCAACGCATTGCCGGTGGTCGACCCGGCACCACTGACCTGCGCCGAATAAAGGCCAGCGGGCAACGTGACGCGCAGGATGGAATCATCATCCGAAGACGGCGCAAAAGCCCCCAGACGTTGCATCGCCGCCACGAGTTCGGCCTCGGCTGCCGGGTCGGATTTCCAACCTTGGTTCTCGGCGATTTGCTCACGATCTCCATCGAACAAACGCAACACCGGCCGCTGCAGTGCGCCGTCGACTTGAAACGCCGTCAATGAGGGTCCGATGCCGCGGATCAACACCGTTGTCTCGCGCTCCAACACAAATCCCGCCACCCCGATCGCGCTGCCCGTGCCCACGTAGCAACGCGTCGAAATGTTGGCCAAATGAGGTCCGTCGCCCGCCTCGACCGAAGGGGCCAGCGTCAGCGCGGCGGCCGTGCTCGTTACCGCGCCCCCGGGGCTGGTCACTCGCACGACGTAGCTGCCCGCATCCGCCGCGGTAACACCCGCCACGGAAACCGCGCTCCCCGTCGCTCCGCCAATCGCCTCGCCATCCTTGAACCATTGATAACCGAGCGCCTCGGCTTGACCGGCCGCGACGGAGAAAAAGACCGACTCACCCGTCCGGGCGGTCACGGGCTGAGGCTGCACCGTGATGACCGGTTCGCGACCCGCTTTGGCATCATCGAGCCAACGCTCCTGCACGGCGTAATACGGGCCATGATTATCCTGATGATCCGCCAACGGCATCACGACGAGCTGCTTCGCCCCCGTGAGCAGCTCGTGCGTCGTGAACACGCTCGATGGCGGCACGACATCATCGAGCAACCCCGCGCCCATGAGCACGGGCGCTTTGATGCGGGCCGCAAAATTGGTCACATCAAAATAACGCGCCGTCTCCATAACTTTGTCCAAGTCCCGGTCCCACGCCTGCCAGGCCCACTGCGGCCACCCCGGAACCCGTCCCGCCTCCAGCCCGGCCTGATCGGAACCCGCCGGCACTTCGCCCAACGCCGCCGTCACCTGCGGATGCAACCCCGCCGTCACGATGGCCTGCAGTCCGCCCTGACTCGCGCCCATGACAACAAGCGTGCGCCCATCCCAATCGGGTCGGTTCGCGAGGTATTCGGCCGCGCGATGACAAGCCAGATACATGCGCAGGAAATAGCTCGTCTCACGGTCCTCGTTGCCGATCCGCCAATAGCCGCTGAGTTCACCGTCGTTGAGCGCCTGGTAAAATGCATCCGACTCAATCGGCGTCACATCGTGCGCCTGCGTGTTGAGCACCAACCAACCCTGCGCGGCGCGCGACGTGGCCCAACTTTTTTGCAGGCTGTAAACGCCCGCCCACTGCACGATCAACAACGCCGGAAACGTATCGCCGGTCGACGGTCGAGCCAGTTGCCCCTGCACCTGGTCATCGCCGAGGACGTCGAGAGTGACGGTCGAGTAATCCACGCCGGCACGATCCGAGGTCCCGGGCGTCTCGACCGCATTGATGGGCACCGTCGCCAGCTCGGCGAGTTTGCCATCCCAAAACGCATCGAAGTCCGCCGGACGCTCATCGGCGCGCACGATGTTTTCCAACGCCACCACCGCGCCACCAAACGCATTGACGGCCGCGTTGCCCGACCCCGTGCCGGTCACCTCCAGCAGCAACCAACCCGGCGTATCCAGAGAACTCTCGATTGTAGCGCGGCCGTCGGTCAGCGAAAGATCACCGGAGGCCACGGTATCCAGCCCGCCGGTTTTAATCGTATAGGTGGGACGGGCAAGACTGGCCGCGTTGGTGACGGTGACCTCCCAACGAATCACCTCACCCGGCTCATAAGTGCCACTCGCGTCGTCCGGCGTGATCGAGATGGTTTGAGCGCGCAACGCCCCGACCGAAACAAGGAGGAGAGCAAGACAGGGGGTGACCAATCGACGTAACATCGCCGCCACTACAACGCTTTCCCGTCGCCACGGAAACACGAATCGTGACGCAGGGGTCCGCGGTATTTTCCGCGTCACGACCGCGGCCGCTTCCGCTCGAACCGATTCAATTCCCGCGGGTCTGCAACCTGCAATGCTCACCTACCCATGAAAGATTTTTGGCGTGCTCCCCTGCGGGGCGTAATCTTCCTCGTGGCCATCACCGGTTCCACGTTGGCGCAAGATCGCACCACTTCGCCGCTGGAACCGACCCCGGTTTCGCCGGAGCGGATCGCGGTCGGCGATGTGGCCGATGATGAGCAGATCGCCCGGCGGCTGACCGCCATTCTCCAATCCACCTCGTGGTTTGAATCTGTCGCGGTGGACGTGCGCGACGGCGTGGTCTTTCTCGACGGCCTCACCGATTCCCCCGAACACTTGGCGTGGGCCGAACAGCTCGCGCAACGCACCGAGGATGTGGTGGCGGTCGTCAACCGCATGACCGTCCTGGAACGGGCGTGGTGGGACTTTTCTCCGGCGTTGGCGGAGCTCCGCCTGTTGCGAGCCAAGATTATCCGATCCCTTCCGCTCATCGTGTTCTCCGTCTTCATTCTGTTCCTGTCCTGGTGGGGCACCAAGGCGGTGGCGCGCCTGGCCCGCACCTCGTTCGAAGGTCGGTATGGCTCGGCCCTCATGGTCGCCATCGTTGCGCGACTGGTCGCACTGCCAATATTTCTCATCGGACTCTACATCGTGTTGCAGGTCGCCGGGCTCACTTCCCTGGCACTCACGTTGCTCGGCGGCACCGGATTGATGGGCGTCGTGATCGGCTTCGCGTTTCGCGACATCGCGGAGAATCTCCTCGCGAGCATTTTGCTGAGTTTGCGGCGCCCGTTTCGCCCCAACGATCTCATCGAAGTGACCGGACAAATCGGCATCGTGCAACGCATGAACACCCGCTGCACCGTGCTCATGACGATGGACGGCAACCACGTGCAGATCCCCAACGCCACCATCTTCAAAAACACCATCATCAACTACACGGCCAACCCCAACCGCCGATCGGATTTCGTGGTCGGCATCGGTTACGATGATTCCATCACAGCAGCGCAGGAGCTGATCGCGCAGATGCTCAGCGAGCACCCCGCCGTGCTGAACGATCCCGAACCCATGGTGCTCGTGGAAGTGCTCGGAGCATCCACCGTAAACCTGCGCATTTACTACTGGTTCGACGCGAGCCGCTACGGCCTGGCCAAGCTCAAGTCGTCCCTGCAACGCCTCACCAAACGGAAGCTCACCGACGCGAACATTTCGATGCCCGACGAAGCCCGCGAGGTGGTCTTCCCCCAAGGCGTCCCCATCAACATGGCGCCCCCGCCGACGGGCTCAACATCCGCCGTGTCCCCATCAATCCCAACACCTGATCCAGCACCGCCTGCCCCCCCGCCCGACCAGGAAAACTACGCCGAGGAACCAGTCTCGATGGATGCAGAAGGCCACCTCCACAGCGAAGCCCGGGAAGTCCAGGAACAAGCGGCCACCGCGCCCACTCCCGAGGAAGGCGAGGACCTCCTGCGCTGAGTTCCCCCCTCGGCGCCTCCCCGGTCAAATCCCACGGGACACAGGAACCGTTCAAACGTCCATCGGTCAGTCCCTTTAACACGCACTGCGTCTCATCACTGAATCACTCAACCTCCGCCCCCCCCAACCTCATGGCACATCTCTTCCTCGCAATTTTCCTTCTCGTCTTCGGCCTCAATATTTTGGTGGGAATCAGTCTGCCGACTTGGATCGTCGGTCTGTTGGCCGTGATCGCCGGCGTCCTGTTTCTCGTCGAGCGTTTCAAGGGTCGGACACCTCGCAACTAATGGCGAAGCTTGCGGGGACACACCGTAAGACCGCCAACGACGATGGTGGCGACCGGCCACCCCAATCGGCCTGAATCATGAAGATTCGGGATCAGTGACATGATCACGTGCTTTGAGTCGATCAGCCGCGTCCGCTAGTTCGCGCGCGCGGCTGACGAGTGTCAGACGTTCCACTTCGGTGATCGAACGCTTCTTGGTATCGACGATGCAAATCGCGCCAACACTTTCACCGCGCGAGGTGCGCAGCACCACGCCCACGTAAAACTTAATACCTCGTTCGCTGGTAAAGTTTCGCGTGTTGAACGCCGCGCTACTCGCAAGATCTTCGACCACCAGGAGATCCTCCCCCGGCTCCAGCTGAAAACGCGGTGATAGCGGCGAGTAAATGTCTCCCTCCGGCACCTTAGCGATGTCAGCCGTGACCTCTTCCGGCCAAAAGCTGGCTTTCAAGTCGATGATCGCCACGAGCGAAAGTGGCACCTCGAACACGCCGGCAAGGTCGCGCGTGACAACGTCGACCCAAGCCGCAGGCTCGATTTCCAAAAGGGAAAGTGGCGCGACATCACTACTGCGTTCATGGGCCGGAGCGGTGAACGGCGAGGCCGTGCGCTGCCGCTCCACCTGTCGCCGTATTTCTTCGAGGGCCTCATCCAGCCGGGAGACGATCGCCGCCAATTCGTGTCCTTCCATGCGTTCCCGCAAAAGTTCGTGCGCCGCCGACTTGAGCCACACCCCCGCCACAATCGGCGTCGAATCCAACAACGAAGCGAGAAACCGACAGGTGCGCGCCGCCTGACTCGCGGCATGAGGAGGCAATGCGGAAACCAACACCAGCTCAGGTCGAAATTCCTCCAACTGACGGCTCAGCTCATCCCGCGAGTGTGAAACCGCGGTCACTTCAGCCTCAAAGCCCCGATGGCGCAGCAACACCGCAAACATCAACGCCACCAATTCATCCGCATCGTCCCCCGCCGGAACAATCAGAATCCGGGCCGATACCGGCCACTTCACGCTATCGGCCGCAGCGTCTCCATTCCCGATCCGCCGGTGCTCAAGATCCGCAATCAGTTCCCGCACGGACCGCAGAATAAACCGTTGCCGCACCTCGGCCAAGGCACCGCGATGCCGATCTTCCTCCGCCAATAGTAGTGCCGGAGCCAATACGTCTCGAAAGAACTCCAACAACGAATGCTGGGCAATGTAGTCGGCCGCCCGATCGTCCATCTCATCACTGTCCATGGAAAGCATGCGCTGATAAAACTGCGCGGCCGGCTTCAACACCGGTTCGCTGCCGAGCAGCGTGCTCAGCAACCGGAGGCTCGGCACGTGTTTGCCCAACACGAGAATGCAAGCGGTGAGCGGCGTGGAAAGAAACAGACCCACGGGCCCCCACAACCACGTCCAAAAGACCGCCGCCACCAGGAGCGCTAAATTCGATATTCCGGTTCCGGAGCGATAAACCATTATCTCGATGACGTTGTTGCTCAGCAGCTCCATCACCAGGAAGAGGAGCAACGTCGCGATGAGTTTGCTGAATCCCGCGTCAACCGCCACCGCCAACACCACCGGAAACAGCGCGGCGATCCAGGGCCCGAGGAAGGGAATGAAGCGCAGCAACGTCGCCAGCAATCCCCACAACATGGCGTTGGGAATACCAATGAAGTAGAGTCCGATCCCGATCGGAATACCATAGGTGGCATTCACCAAAAGTTGCAGGAAAAGGTATCGCGACACCCGGCGCGCGGCATCGTCGAGCGCCTGCGTGGTGAGATTTATCCGACCGGCACTCACCACCTGGATAAAGCGATCGCGAAGATCCTCGCGCTGAAACAACATCGCCACCACGAAGACGACCACGATACCCGCCGTCGCCAATACCCCGATTAGCGGAGACGCCAAACTGCGGAGCACGTTGAATGAGGACGGCTTCCGGGTATGCACCTCGACCGGCACGGGTTGAGGCCCATCAGAACTGGCGGTCGATCGTGACCGACCGGCGTCTACTCCCTGCAGTTCAGAAGAATATTCCTGAACCATTTCCATCGTGCGTTGCCAGGCCCGTGGTCCTCTCACCTCGCGCAGCGTCACTACTTTCTCGTGAATGTTGCGTTCGTATTTGGGCAACTCCGCCACGAGGTCCGCCAATTGCCAAACGACGAAACCGCCGACCGTTGCCAACACCGAAAAGGCGATCAGCACCGCCGAGATGATCGCCAACGCCTTGGGCATTCCGAACCGATGAAAACGCACGACCAACGGCGTCAGCAAAAACACGATCAACCCGGCCAACGCCAGCGGCAGGATCACCTCGCGCCCCCAATGCAGGACCGCCACCACCAATACGAAAGTAGCGAGCGAAACCAGCCGATGACCGGCCTTGGTTGAAAGCACCGATGGCATCAGAATGAAGGTCGGCCCCGGTGGAGCGCGCGGATAGCCCGAGGACACCGCCCCCCGCGACAACAACTTGTCGAGAGGGAGCTCGGGACAGCCTGATAGAGGGGCGGGACAAACATTGAATTGCGATTCGCAATCCCCATGCCAAACGAAAGCGCCGCGGTGTGCACCGCTGAGATAAAATACCGCTAGTATCTATACATCATGAATTTACTAACTACCACACGACGATAAATGTTCGACCTACATCAGCCGGCCGCGCGGATGCGTTACGCATAACGAGGCAAATTGCACGGGGTGCATATTGCATAGTGCAACATCGCCAACGCCCCCGTTTTCTCTCATTTCTACCTACTATCGCGCCTCAGGCACCGCCGCGTGAATTATGGGTCTACCCCAGCGCAGTCACTCGATTCCGCCCCCCACCCAGCTATGGAAAACATTAAACCTTGGATATCAATCATCGCTCGCATTGGCTTTGGCGCCAAGGGCACCGTGCATGCATTGGTCGGACTGTTGGCGATGACCTTGGCGATCGGCTACACCACCAAGGCGGAAGACATGCGAGGCACCTTGGAGGAAGTTTCCCAGCAAGCGTTCGGCTCCATCCTATTGGTGATTCTGGCCATCGGTCTCCTGAGTTTCGGTCTTTGGAAAGCGGTGCAAAGCGCGTGGGATCCCGAGCAAATCAGCACGGATTGGATGGGTTGGGGCGTGCGGGCACTGGCAGGCTTGAGTGCATTGCTGCATTTCACGATTGCTTGGAAAACCCTTTCGCTGGGTCTCGGTTGGGGCGGCGGCGGACAGGACGGCGACGAGGCCGTGCAATCGTGGACCCAGCAACTGCTGACCATGCCCGCCGGTCGCTGGCTGGTGATTTTCGCCGCGACGATCGTGGCGGGCGTCGCGGTGTCACAAGTCGTGCGGCTGATCCGTGGCCGCTTCATGGACATGTTTGAGGACAACGAGAAAGAAATGGGCAAAAACCAATTGGTGAAGACAGCGGCCCGCGCCGGATTCGTCGCGAGGACGATCGTCGTCATCCTCGTCGCTTGGTTTCTCTGGCGCGCCGGTGTTACCGCCGATGCTGAAAAAGCCGGCGGCATGGCCAAAGCCCTGGCCACGTTGCTGGAGCAACCGTTCGGACCGTGGCTGGTCGGCGCCACCGCCCTCGGCCTCTTTGCCGAAGGCGTCTATATCTGGCTCATGGTCCCCTACCGCGAAATCAAGATCCGTCGCGACACCACCGAGTTCCGGAAAACATGGCGCCGCGTGATCAACGACTAAGTCGTCAGCTCAATCCGTGATGTTGAACACGATCACGACCTGCATCGCGACATTCACCGCGCTGCCGCCATTTTCACCCGGACTAAATCGCCATTGGCGCACGGCCGCCACCGCCGCCTCTCCAAACGCATAGTGCTCAGCTCGCAACGCCTGCACCCGGCAGGGGTAACCGTCGCGATCGATGACCATGCCCACCACCACCCGGTCAGTGATGCCCTGCACGCGCAGCTCCCGGGGGTAGGTAGGTTTGGCTTGGAAAACCGGCTTCGGCTGAACTTGCACGTCGGACAGGTTCACCACCGGCCCGGACACCGGCCGATCCACATACGGTGCGACCTCCGCCGGGGGATCTTCCACAATATTAAAAACCATCGGCACCCGCATCGCCGTGCTCACCGCCTCGCCCTTGAGTTTCCCCGGACGGAACCGCCATGAGGAAATCGCTGTAGCCGCCGCTTCGCCAAATTCAGGTTCTGACGCTTCCACGATTTCAGTGCTCGTGACCGTTCCGTCCGGGCCCACCACGAAAGCGATGAGCGCCTTCCCCGTGACATTCGCCCGACGCAGTTCGAAGGGATAAACCGGCTTGGTATGCACCCGGGGCACAGGCATCACATCCAATTCCTGAGGCTCGTAAACGCGGTGCTCCTGACTTTCCGCCAGGGTCGGCTGGGTGATCAATCCCCACAGCAATAGAAGACAGGACAAGCGCATACTCACTTCATCAGTATCGCCGCGCGACCAACCACGCCAAGTTTCAACCCATATCGCACCCGCCGATCGCTACGCTCCCGGCGTGCCGCAGCGATCTCGGGGACGCCCCGTCGGCAATCGAGTCACTTGCCCGCATTCGAGGAATCGTGTAAACCGTGCTCATGTTCACCGATGCTGAGTCGACGTTGGTCTACCACATCACCGATGTGGCCAATCTGCCGAGCATTCTGAACGACGGTCGCCTCATCTCGGACGCCGCAATGGAGCAGCATGACCCCAACATCGTCATTGGCTACGATCACATCAAACTTCGGCGCCTCCGGGAGATTCATGTCCCATGCTGCGACGAGCGTTTCGTCGGCGAGTTCGTGCCCTTCTATTTCTGTCCACGTTCGCCGATGCTGTTCACCATTAACAAGGGCAACGTGCCCAACCGGCCTGCCGGTTGCCAGCGTTCGATTGTTCACTTGGTCAGCACGCTCCAACGTATGATCGACCTTGACCAGCGATGGGCTGTGAGCAGCGGCAACGCGGGCGCATTTCACACCACATTCGACGATCAACTCATGGCCGTGAACATGCTGGATTGGGAAGCCATCCAAGCGATTTCGTGGTCCGGGCGGGGCCACCAAAAGTCAGCCGAGCTGTTGGTGGCCGACTTCGTGCCGTGGTCTGCCTTCCATCAGATTGGTTGCTATAATTCGGCGATTGCCGGCCAAGTGACGGAGCTTTTGGCTGATATCGAACACCGGCCCACCATTCGCGTCGAACGCGATTGGTATTACGCGTAACCCATGATCAAACCCGCCCAAGGAAACCTGCTCGCCGCCGAGGCCGAAGCGCTCGTCAACACCGTCAATACCGAGGGTGTCATGGGCAAGGGCATCGCGTTGCAGTTCAAGCAGGCTTACCCCGAAATGAACCGCGCCTACCAAAAAGCCTGCGCGGCGGGAGAGGTTCGACTGGGCGAGATGCACGTGCATGATCTGGGGGGGCTGATCGGCGGACCGCGTTGGATCATCAATTTCCCGACCAAGGGTCACTGGCGGTCGCGCAGCCGCTTGGCCGATGTCGAAAGCGGGTTACTTGACCTGAAAGCCAAGGTGTCTGCGTTGAGCATTCGATCGATCGCCGTGCCTCCGCTCGGCTGCGGCAATGGGGGCTTGGATTGGAACCAAGTGCGCCCGCTGATTGAAGCCACGTTTGCCGACCTACCCGACGTGCACGTTCAGCTTTTCGCCCCGACCGGAGCACCGGAAGCGGCCGCCATGCCCATCCGCACCAAGCGCCCTAAAATGACCATCGGACAGGCCGCGCTGGTCGCCTTGATGGACCGCTACTTGAAGGGCCTGCTCGATCCCTTCGTCAGCCTGTTGGAGGTGCACAAGCTCATGTATTTCTTGAAGGCCGCCGGGGAACCCATGCCCCGACTGCCTTTCACCGCCAACCGCTACGGCCCCTACGCCAAAGATCTTCGCCATGGTCTGGTGCGCATGGAAGGGCACCTCACGCGAGGCTTTGGCGAAGGAACCGACAATCCACGTTTACCCCTGGAGCTGTTGCCCGGTGCCGTGGAAGCAGCCGATGCCTTTCTCGCTGACCGCAGCGAGACCAAGACTCGCATGGAGGCCGTCGCTCAACTGATCGAAGGTTACGAAGACCCTTACGGCATGGAGCTGCTCAGTTCGGTGCATTGGGTAATGCAGCACGAGTCTGGTGCCCGCGAGTCCGCGCAAAAGGCCATCACCGCAGTGCACGACTGGAACGACCGCAAGAAACACCTCCTGAAACCCGATCACCTGGAAAAGGCCTGGGTCCGACTGAAGACCAACCGCTGGGACCACTCCACCACCACGGAGTAGCCTGTCGTCGTCGGGGCAAAGCGGAGTTCATCGCGAAACCTAGAACTTACGCGATACCGCCAAATTCCAAGAAATGTAGTGCGGCGTGATCAACGATTAGCCGTCCCGGATCTAGCGTTCCAGCTTTCCCAGTTCCGCGTCCATGCCTCCGATGCCACGCGCAAGCATCCGGTCGATGGCGTTCAAACAACGCAGTTTCACCGTGGCGTCGGCAGACTGTCGGTAGAGACGGAGCACCAGCTCCGGTAAATGATAACAGCTCCGACGGTCGGATTCGCCATCGGTTACAGTGTCTTGCAACTCAATCAACCTTTCCGGGATCGAACATACGACGTCTGGAATCAGGGCGTTCGCTTGATCAAGCGCGAACATGAGGCCGTCAGGATCATCCGCAAAAGCCGGACTATTGATGAACGCGCTGATGAGTTCCTTTTCCCCCACCATTATGTCTCCATCCAAACGACGGAAACAGTTCCCTGCTTCGTCGCGCACCGTTTTTTCAGGATCATCGAAGAATATTTTCAACTTCTCCCGACAAATATCACGGACCGAAGCGTTGCTGAGATTGAATGCGTAAACGCCCGCGCACGCTGCCCGGCAATCTGAGCCGGCAGCCATTGCTTGGGCCAGATCATCCGTGCCGTAAGTCTCGTCCAAAGAGGCCACCGCTATCTGCCGAGCGGCTGTTTGCCGTGCCTTTTCGTCATCGAAGTTCAACATCCGCAGGAGCAAAGGACGAAGCTTTGGGTAATGTGGATAAATTCCATGGTGAATGAAGTTGTCCACCTCTCCCGTCCCGAGAACTGGTTCGGCACCATCGACCAGTTGTAAAAACATATCCACCGCAAGCTCTCGATCTATGTTCAACAAGGCGACGAGACATCGCACCACACAGGACCTCACCGCGATCGACGGATCAACCAACAATGCTCGGACCACGTTCTCTAACTGTGGCCAAGTTTCAGGCCTTTCGAACAGCATACTGCCTATAGCCCACGCCGCCGAGCCACGTCCTGAATTCATTCCGGACGACAACGGATCACCTCCCCACATAGGCACACCTTTCGTATCGTTTGGAGGCAACCAGTCTTCCTTGCTCGGATTGGAATCATTGATCGCGTAGTCTGCTAAGATCGACAACAACCCATCGGGCAGCTTTCGCTCAGCCGACCCGCCGATAACGTGGCAGATCGAACGCGCGCACGGACGACCGGGCAACGTATGGACTCTCTCTATCGCCGCTGTCAGCTCCTCAATACCGAGCGGCGGGCAACCTTCTTTCTCCGAGTTTCTGTCCCTCTCCTCCGCGACAAGTCCATAAAGGATATCATCGAAATAGACCGGATTGATATCATCGGGTAGCTCAAGCATCAGGTGCGCGTATCGCGGTCGATCCCGCTGGGCTTCACGTTTAAGAGCGCTACCCAATTCATGCATGCTGCCGCGCACTCGGCCACGGTGCATGATGGGCCGATCATTGCTATAACTCCGCATCGCCGAGACCCAACTTTTGGCACTCATCTTCGGCATCGCTTCAGGAGGGATGGGCGAAGTCACTCGTTGCATTCCCAGCGCCGCAGGTGGCTTCGATCTAGTTGAAGGCACATCTGGAAACTTCCGGTATAGTTCATCGAGTCGCTTGCGAACTGCTGGACTCAAGCGATCCACGGGTAGTTCTCGTAGTAGAAAAAGTTGCGCGTAACCGCTATCTTGAGGGCTTTCGGAGGTTTTTCGGAAACCGAGGATCGCGGACTCCAATTGAGAGTATACCGCAGGCGTGCAGTGCGGGCTCACGGCGTTGATTGCTCGCCGACTTAGAATATCTGGACCATATCCACCACTCGCGCTCGTAATATCGTAACCGATCTTCATCCGCGACCGGTGCATACCCAAATATCGTGCGCAATCATCCGCCAATGCTGAAGGATTCGCTGTCCAACCTCGCAGCAAGATCAAGCCGAGAGAGTGACTAATCTGCGACATCATGCCAGCAGTCAAAGCACGGAAACGATCAGGCGCATTGGTCGCCAAGTTCTCTGCAGCTGCACCGAGGCCATCCAATAACGATTCGCCGAAGTCACGCCTCCTTCCCAACGACGTGTAGTGCCAAATCGTATCGCGACTCCGATCTTTGGATACGGGACGTTTTCCAATCTCTGCTCCGACAAGTGGCAGGACCTGCGCCACAAATGCTTCCGGGGCAGAGACCGCGAGCCGAGAGCAATAGTCGACTGGAAAACGTAGCTCCTTGGTCTTGCTAGGAAATGGGTCGCCTGTCGGTCGACGAACAAACTGGCATTCAATATAAGTCACCAACAGTTCGACTGCCTCAGCGGGTGCTTCATCAGGAAAGTCGTGCAAATGGTGCCACCAATGCTCGCCAGCGTCATCAAGCCAACCTTCACGCAAACTGCGCAAAAAAAGTTCGAACATGCGTCGGCTATGGTGTGGTTCGCAAAAACTGATCAGCGTGCGAAACCGATCTAGCCAAACAGGTGATCCATCGAGAAATGGCTCGATCAGCTCCACCACTTTTTCTGACCGGTGGCGCATGATCGCATCTTGTCCAAGCAGCCAAATGGTTCGCTGAATCGTATCGCCGTCTTCATCCCGCAACCACTTCAACCACGTGCCGTCGGCTATGAGTAAATCGAACCAACCGACACTGCCGTTCGGGATGGTTCGCCACCACTCCGATACGGGTGCCTCGTTGGCCAATGCCTGCACGATCCGCCACTCACGTAGGGTCGGGGCCGGCAGATCCCGAAGCCAATCAACGACGACCTTCTTAAGGTGCGGTCGAATGTCGAAATCACTGAGTAATACCTGCAAGTCGGTAAGATAATCCTCAACCGAGCGGTCACGATTGTAAGTCAGAATTTGTCGAACCTGCGCACGACGGAAAAGGTGCTGCTCATCACCCAACAAAAGCTTAGCAGCAGTTCCTCCCTGCGCGACGTATGTTCGGGCAAAAACATAGTCGAAAACCGATTCATGAAAGAAGCGACAGGACCGATCATCGGTCACGAGCACATGCTCGGACGCCATCGCCTGCACGTCGGCTCTGAACCCGTCGAGCACCTCGACGGGTGCGCTCAATGTTTGGTGATCGCTGAGCCAATTCGCGAGCGTCTTAACCACCTCAAGCCACCGCACGTTAGGACCCAAACGTTGCTGTTTGTAGTTCCAGTAGTGTTTGAGGAGCGTTTGGACGTTGCGCACCTCACCATGGTTTTGCGGCCCGCCTTGCAAAAATAAGCTAAGATTCTGCGGCGTCTGCAATAGAACCATGTCGTGACTGCTCAACCGGACTGGGTCGACTCCTGCACGTTCCACTGCCTCCTTCACTTGACTAGGAAGAAGCGGTTTCAAGTTAATTTTATGACAGCGTGTGTCGTCGGAAAGCAGCCGTTTCAAGCGATGATCGTTAGCTGCATCAAACTCGCGACAAGCAAGCAGAACGCTCATTTTCGGATACCGTTGGCTTTCACGTAAGAGCTCCTCGAATACCTCCCAGAGATGCTGATTCCGCCCAGAGACCAGACTGAGCGCATCCAATTGATCGATCATCAGAACACTGCGTTGACCGTGAGCCAGTCCCGCCAAAACCACGGCTGGCGACATGGGGAATCCCAACTCCCTACCCAACCCTTCCGACGTCAAAACCGTTGTCTGTATATCAAGCCGCAGAGTGAGGTAGGGAATCGATTTCGCATGCAGCCCGTGAGCGACTTGAGCTAAGGTGCAGCTTTTACCCAACCCGGCCGCACCGATGAGAAACACTTGCTGGCATCCATCGGACAATCGGTCGATGGCTTCGTTCGCCTCCTTGCGAGCAATCGCTGCACCGTGGATGAGCTCTGATTCCACTGTCTCAATGTAAGATCGATTTCGATTCGCGACACGCTCAGGCAGGGTGGTATCCCGCTGCCAGTCCCTTTCGCGCCAACCACGTTCTGCGAGATGGTCCCGAACCATCTCGGTCGAAATCCAGGCCCCAAGCCAGCCATCGATTGCTTCACCAAGCGCGATACGAACCGACTCCGCATCAACCGTGTTTCCGTCGGGACGATAGAGACTTTGGCTAATGTTCTGATCCACTCGGCGGATCAGCTCCAACTCCGTCGAACCAACCACGCGAAATCTCCGGAGCACCTGCCACGCGGTGGGAATATCTCCGACCAGCGGCGTGAGGTATTTTCGGCAAACATCTTTCAGACGTGGTTGCGCGTCTAACCGCCGGTCAAAAGTCTGGGAATCAGGCGAACGGTCGGCTAAATCCCACAAATCGTCTAATTCGTTGGCCGTGGTTTTTGATACAAACACCGCTCGGTGTGACTCGTCTACTAGAACTTTATCCACGAGATCGCCCAGGGTAGAACGACCTTTAGCCTTCTGCGCCGTGAGTTCACTCAGCGACCAGACATTCTTCGTGGTCTGACGCTTAACGGAGTGATACTCCCGTCCACCATCGTTCATTGATACCACGAACTCGACCCCACGCTCGGGGTCGAGTGACTCGATTGTGATGCCCTTGGCTTCACCCGTTAGGACGTTGAGCAGGCAGTCAACCGTCCAGATCCTTTCAAAACGATTACCGAGTTTATCTGCTTCTCCTCCGGCGCGGGGCATTCGCTGTTAAGTCCGCTTCGATCGATAGAGGCAATCCGCAAGCAGCCGGGAAAAGTGGATGAGAATCCGGCAAGTCAGTGTAAGCACCCACAAAAGATCGCGGCAGACTCAGGAACTGCGTCCCAGCACTTACAAGCGTCTACACAGGAATCTTGCGATTAGAAAAATCGTCATGAACCTTTCGACGCATGACCCTTCGGGAGCGTATCACCTTTAATCCCAATCAATGCGGGGGCAGGCCCTGTATTCGCGGGATGCGTATTCGTGTGAAGGATGTGCTTGATCTCGTGGCCGCCGGGGTTCCGGAGTCAGAAATTCTTGGTCGACGCCCAGCTGCCACCTGATCGCGCGAGATGGATGCGGGAGGTTGGTTGCGAGGCCCCAGCGTTGCTCCATTGGGATCACGCGTCATTTTCGCGCTCAAAACGCGCACAAAAACGACCTGACCTACAATTCACACCATCGGGCTGATGTGGCAACGACCCGGCGGCACGAGAGCCACTCATGCTTTGGACTCGAAACGGCGCGCTCGGCGAGCGCGCCCTACCTTTAAGTGGGTTTGATGCGCACGAGGAGGTCTTTGGCTTCGACGGTGTCGCCGACGGCGATGTTGAGGTCGCTGACGACGCCGTCGCACGGCGAGTAAACCGTGGTCTGCATCTTCATCGCTTCCATGAGCAGGAGCTTTTCGCCTTTTTTGACCTTCGCGCCCATCGAGGTGGAGAGCGCGGCCACGAGGCCTGGGATCGGTGCGGCCACTTGGTTCGGGTCGGCGAGGCCGGCCTTGGGTTTGGCCTTGGTCTTGGGCTGCACGCTCTTATCGATAATGACCGCGTCGCGGGCCATGCCGTTGAGCTCGTAGTTGACCATACGACGGCCGTCCTGGTCGGGTTCACCGACGCTGACGAGACTGATAATGAGCACCTTGCCTTCTTCGATCTCGACCGAGATTTCTTCACCCAACTAAAAGCCGGTATGGGTGAGTAGACGCAAGGGACAGCTCCGAACGGATCATGCTCCCTACGAGCACAGCGCGAACTTGCGGCCGGGTAAGAAACCACCAACATGAACAATATGAGCATGACCGTGGATCAGATCGTTGAAGAGATTCGTGCCCTGCCTCAAGATGCGGTGGCTGACCTCGTGGATCGCGTCTTGTTGGAATCTCACGGTGGCCAAAACACCGCCGATGAACAGGCATGGTCATCCACCGTTCACCGTCGCATCAACGACATCCGCACCGGGAAGGTTGACGGTATTCCGTCCGATGAGACCGCCGCAAAAATTCGTAATATCGTCGGACGTTGAAACCGGTCGTCTTCCACCCCGAAGCTGATGCGGAATATGCCGCATCAGCCTTATACTATGCGCGTCAGGGGGCCGGTTTAGGTGGACAGTTCTACAATGAAATTGAGCGGGTGGTCGCCGAGGTCGCCAAGGCCCCTCATCGCTTTCGCCTCTAAGATCCGCCCGCCAGACGCAATCTGGCACGGGTGTTTCCGTATGGAGTGGTCTATCTCGATGAACCCGATCGCGTCTGGATTCTGGCAATCATGCCACTGAGCCGCGACCCAGACTACTGGAAGCACCGGCTCAGCTGAGCCTGAGGCTCGCAGCATTGGCATGACCGTAGCTCAAGCATAGACCTAGTCGGCCTACCATTCACACCGTTGTGCCCGAGGTCAGTGACCTGGGCGGCTACAACCATCCATACTTTCGCTGTTGAAGCAGCGCGCTCGGCGAGCGCGCCCTACCCTTAGGCGGGTTTGATGCGGACGAGGAGGTCCTTGGCTTCGACGGTGTCGCCGACGGCGATGTTGAGCTCGCTGACGACGCCGTCGCACGGCGAGTAAACCGTGGTCTGCATCTTCATGGCTTCCATGAGCAGGAGCTTTTCGCCTTTCTTCACCTTGGCGCCCATCGAGGTGGAGAGCGCGGCCACGAGGCCTGGGATCGGTGCGGCGACTTGATTGGGATCGGCGAGGTCGGCCTTGGGTTTGGCTTTGGTTTTGGGCTGCACGCTCTTGTCGATGATGACCGCGTCGCGGGCCATGCCGTTGAGCTCGTAGTTGACCATGCGGCGACCGTCCTGGTCGGGCTCGCCGACGCTCACGAGGCTGATGATGAGCACCTTGCCTTCTTCAATCTCGACCGAGATTTCCTCACCCGGCTGGAGACCGTAGAAGAACGTCGGGGTCGGCAGCACACTCACGTCGCCGAACTGCTTTTGCTGCTTGAGGAACGCGTCGTGGACCGACGGATACATGAGGTGAGAGTAGAGCTCGTCGTCGCTCGGCTCGTGTTTGAGTTTGGTGGCGAGCTCCGCGCGAATCGCCGCAATGCCGTCGGCCATCTGTTGCTCGCGTTTCTTCTTGGCAACCTTGGGCGCCTTGAGTCCGCGGCGTTTGGCCGCGGTGTAGAGGGCGCGGGCGGCTTTGGCTTTCTCGGCGCCGAGCACGGCCAGGGTGACATCCGCCGGGAAGCCTCCGTCGGGCCAGCCGAGTCCACCGGACAACATGTCGATCACACTTTCGGGGAACGGCGTGGCGCCGGCTTCGAGGTTGACCACGTCGGCGGGCTTGATGCCGCGCGAGAAGAGGAAGAGCGCCATGTCACCGACGACCTTGGAGGACGGCGTAACTTTGACGATGTCACCGAAGAGTTGGTTCACTTCCGCATAGGTGCGGGCAATTTCGGGCCAGCGGTGCGACACGCCCATGGACTCCGCCTGCGCCTTGAGATTGGTGTATTGGCCACCCGGCATTTCGTGCAAATAGACCTCGGCCGAACCACTTTTAGGTGCGGTGTCGAACGGCGCGTAATACGGCCGCACATTCTCCCAATAGTCGGAAAAGCGATCGAGCTTTTCGCGATCAAGGGTGGTGTCGCGGCGGGTGCCTTGGAGGGCGGCAACGATGGAATTGAGGTTGGGCTGCGACGTGCTGCCGCTCATGGACGCGAGGGCGAGATCGACCACGTCGACGCCGGCATCGGCGGCGCGCAAGATGGAGCCAGCGTTGATGCCGCTGGTGTCGTGGGTGTGGAAATGGATCGGCACGCCGACTTCGCTGCGCAGCACCTTGACGAGTTTTTCCGCGGCGTAGGGCCGGCAGAGACCGGCCATGTCTTTGATGGCGATCATGTGCGCGCCCATGCGCTCCAGCTCCTGAGCGAGGCTGACGTAATACTTGAGATCAAACTTGTCGCGCTTCGGATCGAGGATGTCGCCGGTGTAGCACAAGGTGCCTTCGCAGATCGCATGGGTGTCCTGCACGGCCTCCATCGCGACGCGCAGATTCGGCAGGTAGTTGAGCGAGTCGAAGATGCGGAAGATATCCATGCCGTTTGCCGCCGCATGACGCACGAACCCGTGCACCACGTGGTCCGGGTAATTGGTGTAACCGACGGCGTTGGCGCCGCGGAACAGCATCTGGAAACAGATGTTCGGCACCTTGGCGCGAAGCTGACGCAGACGCTCCCACGGATCTTCCGACAGGAAACGCATGGCGGTGTCGAAGGTCGCCCCGCCCCACATTTCGAGGGAGAACAATTGCGGGGCTTCGCGAGCCAATGCCGCCGCGCAGGCCAGCATGTCGTAGCTGCGCACGCGCGTCGCCATGAGCGACTGGTGGGCGTCGCGGAACGTCGTATCCGTAATCAGGAGACGCTTTTGCTTGCGGGTCCAATCCGCGAATCCCTGGGCCCCGAGCTCGAGCAGTTTCTGCCGTGAACCGGCGGGCGGCTCGACGTTGTGGTCGTAGGCCGGGGACGGCACGGGTAACAGCGGTGCGGCCGGTTTGTAGCCCTTGGCGTGGGGGTTCCCGTTGACGACGACGTCGCCGATGAAGTTGAGCAGCTTCGTGGCCCGGTCGCGCCGTTGTTTGAAACGGAAAAGCTCGGGCGTCGTGTCGATGAGCGTGGTGGTCGCCTGCCCGGTGCGGAAGGTCGGGTGCGCCACCACGTTTTCGAGAAACGGAATATTAGTTTTCACCCCGCGAATGCGGAACTCACTCAACACGCGACCCATGCGATGCAGGGCGAGTTCATAGTTCTGTCCGCTGGCAATGACCTTCACCAACATGGAGTCGTAGAACGGCGTGATGATCGCGCCGGTAAAGCCCATCGCGCCGTCGAGTCGCACGCCGAAACCACCCGGCGAGCGGTAGGCCGTGAGACGGCCGTAGTCGGGCACAAACTTGTTCTCCGGATCCTCGGTCGTGATGCGACATTGCAGGGCAAAGCCGTTGCGCGGCACATCGGCCTGAGCGGGCATGCCGACTTCGGGCGAGTTGAGGGCGTGCCCCTGGGCGATGAGAATTTGCGCGCGCACGAGGTCCAGGCCGGTGATGACCTCGGTCACGGTATGCTCAACCTGGATACGAGGGTTCATTTCAATGAAGAACCATTCGTGGCGATCGAGATCGTAGAGAAACTCCACCGTGCCGGCATTGTCGTAGCCGATCTCGCCGGCCATGCGGGCGGCGGATTCGCAAAGGTCGGTCACGACCTCGGGCGGCAGGCCAAAGCTGGGTGCGACTTCGATGACCTTCTGATGGCGGCGTTGCACGGAGCAGTCGCGCTCGTGCAGGTGAATGACGTTGCCGTGCTGGTCGCCGAGGATCTGCACCTCAATGTGCTTCGCGTTTTGGATGTATTTTTCCAAAAACACGGCGGCGTTGCCAAAGGCGCGCTCGGCCTCGCCCTGGGCTTCGTCGAGGAGCGACTCGAGGTCGTCGGCCTTTTTGACGATGCGCATGCCGCGACCGCCGCCGCCAAACGCCGCTTTGATGATGAGCGGGAAGCCAATCTGCTTCGCGACCTTCATGGCCTCCTTGCGATCGGTCACGGGCTCCTCCGTGCCGGGCAGCACGGGAACGTTGATGCGTTGGGCGAGCGCGCGGGCGGCGGTCTTGTCGCCCATCATTTCGAGCAGATCGGGATTGGGGCCGACCCACACGATGCCGGCCTCGCCGCAAGCGCGGGCGAAGGCGGCGTTTTCGGAGAGAAAACCGTAACCCGGATGGATGGCGTCGACGCCCTTTTCTTTCGCGATGCCGATGATGCTCTCGATATCAAGGTAGGCTGCGACCGGACCTTTGCCCACACCCACCTGGTAAGACTCGTCGGCCTTGTAACGGTGAATCGAAAATCGATCCTCCTCCGCAAATACCGCGACCGTGCGCAGGTCGAGTTCGGTGCCGGCTCGGAAGATGCGAACCGCGATCTCCGAGCGGTTGGCGGCCATGAGCTTGGCGACAGGACGAATGGCGGGAGCAGTGGAAGCAGAACGAGACATGGGGGAATGGTTCACCCGCTCAGGCGCGGGCAGTTAACGATTCTAAAAATGGGGAGACGAATCCGAATACCCCTTCAACGGGTCCGCAAGGACATCCGCACTTTTCGTCGAATCAATGCGCGAGGGCCACGGGCTTCCGCAACCATGCCAGCACTTGCGTCGGGGTGACGAGACGCACTTCAGGCTTGCTCAGCGCGTAGGTAACGAACGCTTCGATGGCCGCCCGGCGATCGGGTTTGTCGGTCGGGTAAAGCGCGGTGTGCCCCCCCACCATGAATGGCGCGCGGTTGCCCGCGAGGCGCAGATCGAGGGTGTATTTGAGAATGGCCAAAAAGTCCGGACCATCGAGGTGAGCCATCTCCAGCACGTTCCAATCGAGGCCGGTGATTTTCCCCGCCTCCATCGACCACTCCCAACCGGCGTCGCGGAGGATGTTGTCGTGAGCGCGCTGGCGGAGACCTGATTTCACGCCGTAGCGCGCGCAATCGGCGTCGGCTGGCAGCATGAAAACGTGGAGCGGGATTTCCCACACACCGGGCTGCGGGGCGATTTGCTCCCGATATTCGCTGGCTACATGCAAGGCATTGCCGGGACTGCCGGTGTCGAGGGTGTAGGGCCACAGGAAGTTGGTGCCGTCCTGGTCGGGTGGGTCGCCCTCCTCGATCGTGCTGTCATAGGTGAATCCCGTCGCGGCCAGCGCGGCGAAGGTCGCGGCGTTGTATTCGAGAAACGGCGTGCGAAAACCGATCATTGCCGCCCGGGGAATGCCCGCCCCGGCCAGGACTTCGCGGCAAAGCTCCATCTCCTCGCGCCACTGCGCTTCCGTAAACGTTCCGCCATGATGATGATGCTGCGTGTGGTTGCCGATTTCATGCCCCTCCGCAAAGGCCCGGACGTGAATTTCCGGCAATCCCGGCGTATCCGCAAAGTAGATCCCGTTGGAGTAAAACGCGACCCGCGCAGGCGCACCGTCGAATGTCGCTGCCCGACCCTGTCCGACCGGGTTACGCTGATCCGCCATGAAATCAACGATCCAGCGCATGGGAGCAACATCGGGATTATCGTCGAAGCCCAGCATCACAAACTGCGGGACCTCGGCAACGGTCAGTCCGCCCGGCGGGGAAACGGCAGGCGCGCGATTGGTGGCGTGGAGCGGAGAAATCAAAGCGACACTTGCCGCGAATACTACGGCCAACGAAAGGGGTTTCACGCCGTCACCTTGGCGCATTGACCAGGTCCGCGCAACGCGCGAACGCACCGGCGGGCGAATCTCGCTCTGCTGCTTGTGAGTTGCGCCCTGACTTCAGCCGACGGCTGAAACCCGCTCCTGCTGCTCCCGCCAGATCTCCAACAACGCGTCGAAATCGGCCGCTTTCGTCGAGCTCGTGATCACATAGTCAAACTTGGCGCGTTCCTGTTGTTCCTGTCGGGCCGTGATCATGCGGCGTTCGATCTCAGTCTCCGACTCCCCCCGACCCACGAGTCGCTCCTGCAATTCCTCGATCGGCACGTCGATATAGACGGTGCCCATGTGCCGCGCGAGGAGCGGGTTCGCGGCGGCGGCTCGCCGAAAATTTTCCACGCCCTGCACATCAACATTGATGATCAGACTCCGGCCGGCCGCGAGCGGGTCGAGCACCGAGGACGCCAGCGTGCCGTAGCGATTTTTGCGATGCACCCACGCCCATTCGAGAAACGCGTTCTCGGCCAACCGTTGATCAAACTCCTCCGCCGAAAAGAAGTGATAATCCACGCCATTCACTTCGCCCGGCCGCGGCTCGCGCGTCGTCGTGGTGACGACCCGGGAGAAGCCGGCCACCTCGGCGACCATGCGTTCGCACAACGTGGTCTTGCCCGAGCCCGCCGGACCGGCGAGCACCAGGAGCACGGGGGCGGAAGCTTCAGTCGCGGACGCGCTACTCATCGCGCTCAGTAAGTAAAGCTCACCACGCTCACGACGAGCCCATAGCTCGCCAAAATGAGTCCCACCCAGCGCGACCGACCCGGACGCCGATACAACCAGTCGAGAAAATCACGCGCCCGAAACGGCGACGCGCCGAGATAAATGGCCACGCCCGCCGCGGCAAACACCGCGACCTTGTAAAGATAGATGCGGCCCCCGTCGGTGAGTTCACCGAACTGCCAATTCATGTAACCCGCATCGAGCAGGTTGGACGCGCCCAACAACACGAGCACACAAGCGCCCCGCACGGCCAAAAAGTCCGGCACCCACACAAACGCCCCGATCGCCACCAACGCGAAGAACACGGCCAGCTGCTTCCGGTATTGTCCGAAATCGGCCGCCGACAAATGCCAGACGCGAAAGAGAAACCACGCCGCCCCCACGCCAAAGAGGACGTAGGCCAACGTGCGTGATCGGGGAAAGCGCTTCAGCGATGTGACCACCGCCGGCGAGGGCACCAGAAACAGCACGCCCAAAGCGAGCAGCAACAGACCGGTGATGAGGGTGGCAAGGGTGAGGGACATAATGAGGGTCGGGCTATAGGAATCGTTCTCGTTCTCTTAATCGTTCTCGTTCTCGACCAAGTCTTCCACCCCATAGTCCGCCTGTTCCTCGTTGACCACGTTTTCGGCACGGCCACCAAATCTGGCGATGAGCCCCGCCAGCATCGAGACCACACCAAGCAACATCGTTTTGCCTTCATCGGCAGTGGCTGCCTCAATCCGGCCGCGAACCACCAGCACATCCAAGCATGCGGCACATTCTACCGCTGAACCCCGCGCAATATCGAAGAACCGGCACCGGTCCGGATGGGATCGCTTACCGTTTCCTTCCGCCAAATTCAAAACCACGCTGGTGGACGCCCGATCCAGTTGATCTTTAGCGGCAATCTTACCCGCGAGACCGTCCAACACAGGGCCGACAAAACCGACAAACTCGAGTGCTTGCTGGTAAGCTCGGAGCTTTTCGTGATCAAATTGTGAGCTCATCAAGTCGGAAGGGAGAACGAGAACGATTAAGAGAACGATTGAGAGAACGAGAACGATTGTCTACGCCCCGACCCCCTCCAACACGAGTTCACCATACAGGGTGCTGATGGTCGCGCGGCTGATACTCACCGGCACCAACTCGCCGACCAGGCGGGGGTCGGCATCGACGATCACAACGCGATTGCCCCGCGTGCGGCCGGTGAAGTGCTGGCCGGTTTTGTCCGGGCCTTCGATCAACACTTCCATGGTCGTGCCGACGAGCGATTGGTTCCGCCGCGCGGAATTGGCGCGCAGCACATCGAGGAGCTCCTGGTTGCGGCGCTCCTTCACGGCGTCGGGCAGCTGATCCTCCAACTCCTCCGCCACCGTGCCGGTGCGAATCGAGTATTTGAAGATGTAGGCCATGTCGAAATTGCAGGCCTCGAACAACGCCTTGGTCTGCTGGAAATCCTCCTCCGTTTCGCCCGGAAACCCGACGATCACGTCGGTCGAGAAATACATGTCGGGACGCACCGCCCGCAGGGAGTCCACGATTTCCTTGTAACGAGCACTTGAATACGGCCGGTTCATCGCCCGCAGGATGGTGTCGCTGCCGCTTTGCATGGGCAGGTGGACGTATTCGCACAACTTGGGCAGGCGGCCGTAGGCGTCGACGAGGTCCTGTTTGAAACCACGCGGATGCGGAGAGGTGAAACGGATGCGCTCGATGCCCTCGATGGCGTGCACCTTTTCGATCAATTGCACGAAGGGAGAAACGCCGTCGGTGTGCACGTAGTCCCGGCGGCCGTAGCTCGTCACGATCTGGCCCAGCAGGGTGATTTCCTTCACGCCCCGTGCCGCCAACGTGCGGCACTCCGCCACGATCTCATCCATCGGGCGCGACCGCTCATCGCCCCGGGTTTTGGGGACGATGCAGAAGTGGCACGACATGTTGCAGCCCTGCTGAATCGAAACAAAGGCACTGACCTGCTTCTCCTCAGTCTCGAGATGCTCGCGAATGGTGTTTTGCGAACCGGCTTCTTCGTCGATGTCGACAATGGACGAACCGATCGGCAGCCCGGCGTCGCGGGCGGCGCGCAAGTTGTCGAGGTAGTCGGGCACCTGGTGAAATTTTTGCGTGCCGATGATGAGATCCACATCGGGCAACTGCTCGAGAATCGAGGCCCCGCGGTTCTGCGCCATGCAGCCGAGAATACCCAACACGAAGTCGGGATCCTTCTTTTTGCGATGCGTCACATAGGCAGCTTTACCGAGGGCTTTTTGCTCCGCGGCATCGCGCACGCTGCAGGTATTGAGCAGCATGATGTCGCAGTCGTCCTCCGCGCTGACGATCCGGTAGCCGCGACCACGCAGCATCGCCGCGACGGCTTCGCTGTCGCGCTCATTCATCTGGCAGCCGTAGGTCTTGATATAGACGCGGTTCATCGGTGAGAACGGTTTTGCCTAGAGGGCAGGCGGTGCGGGTCAAACGGGAAAGGTTTGCGGCCCGCGATCGAATTCCGGAAGCCGTTGCCAACAAAGGGTAAAGAACATGTTACTAGGATCGAGTTCGCTTGCGTTCGAGCGAGGCGGCGAAGAGCATTCCCCCTCGTGTCTCCACCCCTGAAACGCATTCTCGTGATCGACGACCACCCCTTGATCAGGGCCGGTGTCGCCGCCCAGTTGGAATACGTGGAGAACTTCGAGGTCTGCGGGGAGGCGACCAACGCGCGTGAGGCTCGCAAACTGACCGCAGAATTGAAACCCGACTTCGCCGTGCTGGATTTGATGTTGGGCGACGAGGATGGTCTCACCTTGGTGCGCGAGTTGAAACAACTCGCTCCGGCCATGCGGGTCGTGGTGCTCTCCATGCTCAACCCCGAAGAATACGCTCCCCGCGCGATTGCCGCCGGCGCGTCCGCCTACGTGCACAAGGTCGACGGCACGGAAAGCATCGTGCAGGCACTGCAAAAAGCCGGCGACAGGCCGGGTAGCACCGAGCCGGTGGAAAACCCCATGCCCACCTCCAAATTGTCCGACCGCGAACTACAGGTGTTCTCGCTGATTGGGCAGGGCCGCACGACGCGGGAAATTTCCGCGGCGCTCGGCGTCAGCCCCAAAACGATCGACGCCCACAAAGAGCACATCAAGTCGCGTCTCGGACTGGCCAATGCCGCCCAACTGACGGCCTACGCCGCGCGGTGGGCCGCCGCCCGAGGACAGTCCCCCCAGGACAGCGATCCCCTCTGAGCCGACCGCACCGTCAGGGCTGGTCGCCATCCTCCAACCAACGGTCGAGCGCGGCCACCACCTCCGGCCCCACTTCACGTGCTTCGGCTCCACTCGCCACGTGCTCCAAGCGTCGACTGGCGGTGAGCAGGGCTTCATCCCCGACCGCAGAAGCACTGTTCGCGAGGTAATGGGCGCGCCGCTTGATGACCACGGCATCGCCCTCCGTCAAAGCCGCAACCAAAGCTGCCCGCTGGGCTGCAACGTCGGCTTGAAACAGTTGCTGCAGGTGATGGTCGATCGCGATGCGGCGCGCCACCATATCTGGTCGATTCACGCGCTCCGCGTCACCCACGAGTGCACTCGCCAACGCGGTCAGCGCCACCGGTTTCACCAGAAACTCATCCATGCCCGCATCGAGGGCACGTTGCACATCACCCGGACCGGCATGAGCGCTCACGCCCACGATCCGCAGCGGCATCGGGGCAACCCCGGGAGCCCGCAAACGGCGCGCCACTTCGATTCCATCCATGCCGGGCAGCGCCAGATCCAGCACCACCGCATCGCAGGGTTCGGATAAAACGACCGGAAGCACTTCATCGCCGCGCGTCGCCTCGACGCACACCGCGCCGAGATCACCGAGGACGGAAACAAAGAGCTCACGCACCAAAGGATTGTCCTCCGCCACCACGATGCGACGACCTTTGAGGGAGGCATGAGGGGGCGAAATCTTTCCCCGCCGAAACGCGGGCGGTGCCACCGGAGCCAACGCCAATGTGACGGTGAATTTCGCGCCCGCCTTACCGTCGCTTTCCACCGCAACTTCACCCTGCATCACCCCCGCCAACGCCGCCACGATCGCCAACCCCAATCCACTGCCCTCTTGGGTGGAAGCTTCGTCCAACCGGGAAAATGCCTCGAAAAGCGTGGCCTGCTGCTCCGGCGGCACGCCCGGCCCCGTGTCCGACACTGTCAACCGCACCCGCGACGCCTCACCTCGTTCAGCCCACGCAAGTTCCACCGCGACCGCTCCCTCCAGCGTGAACTTGAGCGCGTTGCCCACCAGGTTGGTCACGATTTGCCGCAAGCGCATCTCATCCACATTGAACCATTGATCCGCCAACGCCGGGTCGACCGCGCATCGCAGCTGCAACCGTTTCTCCGCCGCCCGGGGCTGCAACCCCTCCACCATTTGCTCGACGACCCGACCCAGCTCGATCGGGGCCGGCATCAGCCGCAGTCCCCCCGCCTCGATCGCACTGAGATCGAGCAGGTCGTTCACCAGCCGTAACAGCAACTGGCCGTGCTCCTGCAGGCGATCGAACCGCCGACGTGCCGTCTCATCGGTGGCATCGCGCGCCAACAATTCACTGAAGCCCAACAGCGACTGCAACGGCGTGCGCAATTCATGGCTCACCTTGGCCAAAAACGCCGTTTTGAGACGGTTGGATTCGGTTTCGGCCGCCGCCCGCCGCCACGCCGCCTCCCGCTCTCTCAAGCTGCGACGCTGGGAAACGATCAACGCGCCGGCCACCAACCCCAGAGCCACGACCAACAGCGGACCCGCCCGCCACTTGCGCTCCAAGCTCTGGAAAAACTCCCGCCGCACATAATCCAACCAACCGAGCATACGGCCGTCGGCCGCCACCAAAGGCGCCCGACAATAATACTCCGCCCCCATCTCCGGCACCGCACTGTGCTCGATGTAAGGAACGGGTTGCGCCCACCGGCGTGCGTCCTCCGCCGTCGCCCGACGCACCAGCATCACTTCCTCCACGTCCGGCGGCAACTCGCTCGAAGCCAGTTCGATCAACCACTGATCCTTGAGCACCAGAATACGCGCCCGATCCAAAAACGGTGTCTCCTCCACGATGCTCGCCAACTGCCGACGCAAATCCTGCGCCGTCGCGGATCCGAGCACCGCGGCCCGCCATTGCAGGGGTTCGGCTCGACCCGCCGTCGTGCTCGCAAAGTCCCACTGCCAGGCCTCGCCCACCAACGGTTCCAGAAAACGCGGATCAAACACCATCGCCTCCGCCGCAACCGAACGCAGCCGGTTTTGCTGCAGTTCATTACGATTGTCCGCCCCCACGCGTTGCGCATAGCCCAATCCCAAAACCAACCAAACTCCCGCGAACACAAAAAACACCCGCCCCTCCCGGGCGCTTTGCGACGGATCTTCGTTCCGCCGGTTCGCCAACGCTGCTTTCGCCAAGATCCCCAATACCGCCAACCCCACGCCCGCCGACCACACCGCGGCCAGCAGCCCCACCGCGGTCGCAGCGGCCTCCCGTTGCAATCCTCCGTCCCAATAGGCAATCGGTCCGACCGTGGATAAAAAAGGCACCGACGCCGCCAGCCACAACCACCGCCGGGATCCGCCCGCACCGCCGTGCTGCCACCCCGCCCCTGCCAGCACCCCCGCTGCCAACAACCACGTTCCGACCTCCGGCGAGCCAAACTCCATCGCCGCGGCTAAACCAGCCAACGGCAACCCCCACCAACGCCCCCACTTCCGTCCCGCCCTTTCCGCGCCAAACCACCACCACGACGCCGCCCATGTCGCCCAAATCGTCGCAATGAGGAAATCGCCCAGCAACTCGACCGATATCAGCGCCGGCACATAGACATTCGTCGTGCCCGGCACCAAACGGTCCTGAAACCAATCAAAGGTCGGATCGTAGATGAGAAACTGCACCACCGCCGCCGCGATCGAAGCCAGCGCCGCCGCGGGCACCCACGACCAAACGGATCGCGCATCGGGATGTCGCCACCACACGACCAAGGCCCAACTCCACAACACAAGCACCGCGAACCATCCATAATCCTGATGCACCGCCATCCGTTGCATCCACAGCGGAAAATATTCTCCAGGTAACAGGGCAAACATCTGCGAGCCGCCAACCTGTGCGCCGGAGAGACTCACGGCAAGCGCTCCGCATGGAAGGGAAACCCCTCATTTGACTGATGAATCAGGTTAGGCGGGAAACCCTAGGGCATTAGCCTAATTTTCAGAAAATTAAGGTAAAATCCCAACCGAACCCCAGATCGGATGAACTTGGCAGCCGTTGTGCAGTCCGAACCCCCTAACTCCCATTTTGCCCATGAAGCACATCCTACAAACATTCTGGCTGACCGTCCGCTGCATTTGTTCCGAGAACGTCGCGCGCGACGTTCTTTTCGCCGACGACCATCACGCCCGCCAGCCCCGTATGAAAGTCGCCGTGGCTCGGTCCCACCAAACGTGGTCCCACGGGTAAATCCACTTCGGAAACCGCTCGCCTAAACCGTTCCCCATCCCTTCAACGACGGGATGGGTTTTTTCGATCGGTTACGCGGCAAACCATCCCGCCAGTCCCCACCTTCGCCTGCTCCGGCGAACCCGACGCCGACTCCGGTCGAGTCGGACGATTCAGAAATCCCTCCCGCCCCCGAAATTGGGCCCGTGGGCCCCAAACTCGAAGCCGCCCTTGAGCAGCTCGAACTCCGCAACCTCGACGGAGCCCGCGAAATCTACGACGAGGTGCTCAACTCCACCGCCGGTGACCGCCCCGATGTGCTCGCCCGGATCTCCGGAGACCTCGGTGCCACCGGCCATATCGACACCATCCCGGAACTGATCGCCCCGCGCTACGACGCCGAACGCCACGGCCCCGCCACCGGAATCAATCTGCTGCAGGCCTACCTTGCCATGCGCAGTCCGGAGTCCGCCCAGCACGTGCTCGACCTGCTCTTTGCCCTGCAAAAACCCGAACTCGAGGAACGCCTCTGGGGCTTCTCCAACGCCATTGCCGAACTCATGGTTGATCGCCGCCAATCTCGCTCCGGCGGCAGCGGCTCCACCCACATCAACCTCGTCACGATCAGCAAACCCATCTGGGCCTACGGCATCGAACAAATCGACGGCCTCTTGCCCGCCAAATCCGACCAGACCAAACGTATCGCCTTCGGCCAACTCTCGCTCCCGGGCATTCAAGACTACGAAAAACTCGCCGCTCAGCCCGAAGAAGCAATTGGGCGCTTTGCCCGCGGCTTCCCGCTGTGGATGGCCGAGACGCTTTTCTTTTCCGCCCAATACAGCGCCGTCGGCGTCATCGGCATCAAAGAGCAGGCCCACTACGCCCTGTTTCCCAACGAGTGGACCACCGACAACATTCGACAACTCATCGACACCGCCGGCGGCACCACGATCGACTACGTCGTGACCGGCTCCCTGCAAGAACAAGGCGGCGACTACCAGATCCGCCTTCGCCTCTGGGAGATCAAAGGCTTCCGCGAGCGCAAGGCCTTCGAAGCCACCTGGACCCCGGCCACCGCCGACCAGGTTCTCGCCGACCTGCACCAGCAAATCCGATTCTTTTTTGAATGGAAAGCGACCGACGGCATCCCCTACGCGCCCACGGCACAGCCCACGGCCTGGATCGACACCCTCGGAGCCTCCGTCTCGACCTTCCTCGCCGACAAAGGCGTGCTCCCCCGCGAACAACTCGCGCCCCTGCCAGGCAACCTAATCGCCCCCGACACCGACACCACCGCCCTCGCCCGCCTCACCATCGCCGACCGCTGCCAACGCCTCCCCCTCGACACCGAGTTACCCGGACTGCCTGACACACCACTCGTGGCTGCCGCGAGAGCACGGCTCGGACTGTAGAAATCAAGCCCAGTCCGGGAAGGTAAACCGCCGACGATTGCGTTTCCCAACGTAGGTCGCACGCTCGCGGGCGGACTCCAGCAGGGAACCCTATCGCGACAGGAGGCGACTTCAAAAACAAGGGCGCCTCCACCTGCAGTGGAGCGCATCAGCCTTTTCATAAGATCCCGAGTGAGTTCTGTCAGGAACGCGGCGCAGACCGCGTGTTAAAAGCCAGCCTTCCCCTGAAACTTGGAGATGGGCTCCGCCCCAACCCGCCAGTCATTCTTCGCTTCAGCACCTCCTTGGTGGCCATACAAGAGATCAACCCCCTTGGCCGCCCGCTCTTCAACCAAACGGAGGCAATTGAAGAGTTGGTCGTCAGCGACGAAACATCGCATAAAAATATGAAATCCATTAACCACGCGCCAGTAGTTTGGAGACCTCCGAGATTCTAAATTCCACCGATACCCGCCACCTCTTCCCTGGACTCCACTTGGAGCCTTCGAACGCATAATCGAGATACTACATTAGATCCTACTGGCTGATTGAACGGGACTAAACGCTCACCCTCGAACAACCACCATTAAACTCGCTTATCGACACATCTTTCGCTGTAAAGAAGGCCGACTGCTTTGACAGCATTACCCCTCGCCAAAATTCAACCTTTTCACTGGTGCCAGCTCCATTCCAGAACCCAGTAGCTGCGCCACTCTGGGCCTGTTTTGGGTCGCCGCCGAGCACGCACTTGAAAGGCACGAACCATGCTGCGAATCAACCGTCGACGATCGCGTCCAAACGTCAGCTCTTTCATCCTAAACCCGCCCCACCATGCTCGAACATGAAACCCTAAACGTCATCGCTGCAACGGCCACGTTTAGCTACAATGACAACATCACCGTCCATTGGACACTGCTCGAAGATTCGAGCGATCAGTATTCGTTTCACATCGAGTTTCACGACTATCAGCCGAAGCCTTTGAGTTTACTTACGCTCGGGATTCAAGGCGTAAAGCACTCGGTCAAACTTTCCGAAGTGAAGGGAGAAGACGTCCAAATCTGTGAGCACTCGGAAGGTCCCACTTCGAAATGGGTGCAAGCCGATGATGCGATTGTGCCAAAAACCGGCCAAGGGTTTTTTATTCGCGACCTTAAAGAGGACAACGTTTGGTTCATCAAATCAAAGGGCGATTTCAGCCTGACGGTGACTGCGCTGAAACGGAAGCGGGCTGGAACCTTGTTGTGGCCAAAAGGAGGAGGACTTGAAGCATTCACGGGCCACGACAACATCCCACCTCCGTTTCCCGCCGGTTCGTCCGATCGCTGAACGTGGAGAGCCAACCCCTTCATCCATGAGCTATAAATCTGTCAGGAATGGAGAAGAGCCGCGTTTTACCTCAAACCCATCCACGAAAATCATGAACGGCTTAATATCACTCTACCCCCGCTTGCGTCTCGCAATCATCGCTCTGCTTATCTCTTCCGCCAACATTGTCTCCGCGCACTCGGATCATGAAGAACTTAAAATGGTGCGAGCTTCAGCCATGTATGAATATACCAATGGCCTGATGGTGACCTGGACCGCCCTTCCTCCCGACAAGACACCGACCGGGGTCGTGTATTCAGTTTTAATGGACATGACACGATACCATGCTCACCACGCTGAAACCCCCTTCTGGAGTTTGGTTAACATCGGCCTGCAGGGCATAAATCATGACACCGAAATTTCGGCAATCGCCGGGCTCGGCACCAATGATACTATCGAACTTGGTTATCTCTCCGGTGGTTCCCTGAAGTGGGTAAAACTAGTTCCTCCCTTCAAAATCTTCAAGACCGGGGTAGATGGATCGACCCAAAACACCAACCTGGCCGAGGTGCGCTACATTCGGAGCTCGGCCAAGTTGCTCTCCTTTACCGTCAACTTCAAGGATCGCAAAATTGCGTCTCCGATCGTTTGGGAAGATACCCATAGTCTTGGTCACGACAATATTCCTCCTCCCTTTCCTGCAGGTTCCTCAAATCCATGAATCTCCGCTTCCAAGAATTCCGTTTACTGCAAGATATCAAGATGGCCTGACTTACTGATCGCTGCCAGCGCGCGGCCATCAGGAGCGATCGCGAGCATCTGGGTCGGCTGACCAGAGTGGAGGCCCAGTGCGGCAAAGTGAATCCATGACCCCACTTCCAGCACCTGAATATCGCCGTCGTTGCCCGCGACGAAAAGTCGCGAACCGTCGGGTGATGTCCGCACGTCCTCCGCGGCCGCCGTTCCAGTGGGAACGATTGCGTTTCGCTCACCGGAATGGGCGTCCAAAATATGAAGATTTCCATTCACCGTCGCCACGGCCAATTGTCCAAACCTCGGCAGAAGACATAATGACGAGGAAACCACCGGCATCGGCGTCGCCCACAACTCCTCGCCCGTTTCGAGGTCTTGGCAATGAATCTGCAAATCCCTGCCGGTAGACCATACGCGCGTGCCTTCGTCATCCACCGTTAGGGCCCACCTGTAGCCAGTATCAACGACGCGTCGGATTTGAGTTTCGACAGATCCAGTCCACATGGATCCATCACCGCGCGTCAGAACCACCCGACCCGTCCGTGCCGCCAATGCCACCGCGACAATAGTGGTCTCGGCGCGACCGATTTCTGCTTGAACCAAGCCCGTAAGTTCTTCGATACCCACCAAGGCCGCACCATCGGCTGATACTCCCCATCCGACCCCGTGAAAAGAACCTGCCGCCCAACGCATCTCGGGCCACTGAAACTGTGATGACATGGAACCGCGGTCGAATCCCCTCACCCCATTTTCATCAGGTGCCAACAAGTAACGGGAGTCACGCGTCCAGGCCAATCTCAGGCTCGCCAGTCCCGCCGAAATCCGAGGCGATTCCGCGATTCCCGCTCCGAGATTCCACCTCACCACGTCACCCGCCTGACTGCCGGAATAGGCCAGGACTCCGTCCGATGAAACAGCCACCGAAGTCAGCAGCCCAGCTTGGCCCCACAGAATCCGCGAATGACCATCTTCATCCATTAACAACCCCGCCCCCACCACTCGAGCACTGCCCACGCCAGCATCGTGCGTGATAGACCACCGCCTGCCACTTTTTGGCGGTAACAGGGTGTCAAACTTGTCCCACTTGCTCGTGACAGGGTTATACCACGCCCGCTTCCCGGATAGGTCATCCACCACTTCAAGTCTCGTTTCCTTTCCGGTGGTTGCAATCCAACCCATACTACCGGGACGCACTGGCGGAATGCTCCATTTCAACATGCCTTCCACCATGGTGGTCATCACGAACTCAGCCTCACCGCCTTGCCCCCTCAGCCACGCTATCGCCAAGTCCTCATTATCACTTCCAGCAGCAATCCTGAAGGCTTCCCAATCAGTTGCCGCGCCATTCGGAAACAATGTTTTCAACACTTCCAACTCTCCTCCTGGCGTCCCATCCCACCTGAGCAAACGCCCAGGGTAACTTCGCTCCACTCCCAACCAACGTTCGCGAGGATCCAACCCGAGAGCCCATAGATTCGATCCCGGACCGGGCGTGGATTCAAACGAGTCTCCTTCCCAGCTCCAACGACAGGGATTTGCCTCTCCATCCACCCCCCAAAGCCAATCTCCATTGTGGGAAAAACCCGCCGTGTCTGAAGCTGATTCGAACCGGCGCATGATCTCTCCCGTCTGCGGGGAATATGCCGTTATCACACCCGTCGTATCCAAAACGGCCAGGGCGGCTTCATCCGCGCTAAGCTCAATCCGAACGATGGCCGGTCCCTGGTCGCGGTAAAAATGCGCGACATCTCCGTTTGCCCGACGTCGCAGAACTCTCCACTCGAAGTCGGCTGCAACGCTGTTGCGAGTTTGTTCCGCCAGTGCAAGCAAGTGACGGGAACTTCCGTAAACATGCTTATCCAATGCCCGTGAAGCTTGAGCCAACAAACCCGCATATTGCGTCTTGCGCGCCAGCGCATCGCGTTCGGCTTCGGCTTCGGCGCGCAGCGCCATTTCTTGTTGGGCGCGGTCCCACGCGATCCAGGCGCCGGCTCCCGCCACCGCCGCCACGGCGGCCAGCACTGCCACCATTTTTAACGCGCGCGCCAAGCCGCGCTCCGCCGCCCAAAGACGTCTGACTGACTTCCCAGCCTGCACCAGCAACAGGTCGTCGAGCAACGCACGAGCGTCCTCGGGGCGCCGTTTCAGGTCGGGCTCGCAGGCGCGCAGGATTACCGCATTGAGCTCAAGAAACGCCATTCGATCTTCGCGTTGCGAAAACGCTTCGGGCAACTGCGGGAACTCGTTGCGATCAAGTCCCGTCGCCAACTCGTAAAGCACTTTGCCCATCGCATAGACGTCCGCCGCCGGCGCGCCCGGTCCCTCGGGGGCAACAAATCCCTCCGTGCCGACAAACGTCAGCGCCATCGTGGCCGAAGCCACGAGACCGATGTCGGCCAGCTTCGGCACGCCGCTCACCATGATGATGTTGGACGGTTTAATGTCGCGATGCACCAACCCGTGTTCGTGCAACACCGCGAGCCCGCGCGCCATTTCCACCCCGAGTTCGAGCACGCGTTTGACCGACAACTCTCCTTCGCGCCGCACTTCGCGTAACGTCAGCGGCCGGTAGGTCGCCGGATCGATCTCAGCTCCCGTGGCCGCATCGTCGGCCAATTCCATGACGTAGTAGAAAAACCCATCCTGATCGCGACGCGCCACGTGCAGCAGGGCGAGCTGCCGCGGCCCCACGAGAGACACGCGTTCAAACTCGCGCAGGCCCCGAAACTCCCGCTCGTAAGGCACCTCGTCCTCGAACCGGTTTCGCCACACCACCTTGACCGCCCGATATACCCCTGTCGCCGTGCGGGCGATCCACACGTCGCCGTAGCTGCCTGCCCCGATCAGCCTTAACAGCTCATAGTCGGGGATGCGCGGAGGGACCGGGGTCGAGTCCGACGATGTCGTCACGGCTCGACCCGTAGCGAGTCACGTGCCGCGACTCGACCCTATTTCGCGTAAATTCGTGCCTGCTTAATTGATGTGCGTGCGCAGGCGGGCGACTTCCGCTTTCAGTTGTTTCGTCAGGCGACTGTTGATCGCGTAGACTGATGCCAGGCCCACGCCCAGCTCGCGCGAAACTTTCACGAGACTCCAACCGCGTTCGCGATGGAGTTGAAACACCTGCAAATGCTGCGGCGACACCTTGCGGCCCAGTCGGGTCATCGCGGATTCGAGCAGCTGCTTCTGCCACTCCCGGTCCCAATGCTCGTCTTCGTTGATTCCGGCCGCCGGGATACGATCCAACAGCGGCGTGCCGGTCGAGGTCGCCCCATCTCCACCACTAAACGGCGGCGACGAATCGCCGCCGATTCCCGGCACGCGACGTCGCTCGCGCAACTTATCCGCGATCCGCCAACGCGTTTGGTTGCCGAGCCAACGACGAAACGATCCGCGCTGCTCGCGATGCTCAAAATCACCGATCTTTTCAGCCACCCGCTGGAAAACATCATGGATCAAATCCTCGGCTTCATGATGGGTCAGCCCGGCCCCCCGAGCGACGCGATACACGTAATTCCGATACAGTCCGTAGAACTCCCGCCACGTCGCCATGTCCCGCCAATCGCGGAGCCGAAACAACAAACTCCCCCGCGTCCGCAGTGGCGAGGCGCTTTCAGTGGTCGTGACAGGGGCCGAATCAGCAAGGGGCGACGTGATGCTCATGGGATATGAAACGCGAAGAACCGGGCATTCCTTACATCAAAATCATTCGAAGCGCTCCCCTTTGAAATGGGCAACAATCACCATCCCTGCCATCGGCAGGTTGACGCCCCGCCCTCTTCAGGGGGATTGCCACGGCATTGGGCTGGCCATTAGCATGAACCTGCGTCACGTCAAAACCGCTTTCGCTCCCCCTCCTTCCTTTGGCTCCCCTGCCTCTTGAACGATTTCCTGCTAACTCTTGGACTCATCGCCGCGGCGATCTGCCTTGCCATGGCCATCACCGCCTGGCGCATCCGACGCATCCAATACCCTCCGGAATTGCGTTGGCCCAAGGACCGCGGGCAGCGCTCCCGTTCCAAGTCCAAATCCAAACCCGACTCCAAGTCTCCGCCTGCAGACTAAGGGTGTGTTTGGGAACAGCCCCGAACCGAACCACCTCCGACGTCTTGCCAACCGCGTGGCGGCGTTTCAGTTTCTCGGCCCCATGTCCCAGACCGCCGACCTGCGCATTCGCGCCATCAAACCCCTGATCGCGCCCGGCGTGCTCGCCGACGACATCCCGCTCGACGAAAAATCCACGGAACACGTCGCCGCCGCCCGCCGCGACATAGCCGCCATCATGCGCGGGGAGGATGATCGCCTACTCGTCATCACGGGGCCCTGCTCCATCCACGATCCCGCCGCCGCCCTCGACTACGCGAACAACCTCCGCACCGTCGCCTCGCGATACGCCGACGACCTGCTGATCGTGATGCGCGTCTACTTCGAGAAACCCCGCACCGTCGTCGGTTGGAAGGGCCTGATCAACGACCCCGACCGCGACAACTCCTACAACATCACTCAGGGGCTGCGCCTCGCCCGCCAACTCCTGGTGGATATCTCCGCCCTTGGCCTCCCCATCGCCACGGAGTTTTTGGACACCACCCTCGGCCAATACTACGCGGACGCGATCAGCTGGGGAGCAATTGGTGCACGCACCGTGGAAAGCCAGGTGCACCGCGAACTCGCCTCCGGATTATCCATGCCCGTCGGTTTCAAAAACCGCACCGACGGCAACCTCCAGGTCGCGATCGACGCCATCCGGTCCGCCGCCAAACCCCATTGGTTTCCCACCCTCACCCGCGAAGGTGCGCCCGCCATCATGGGCACCGCCGGCAACCTCGATACTCACCTGGTGCTGCGCGGCGGAACGGACGGTCCCAACTACGCCGCGTCCCATATTGCAGCCGCCACCACCGCCCTGCAGCAACACCAGCTGCCACCGTATGTGATGGTCGATTGCAGCCATGCCAACAGCCGCAAAGACCCGTCGAAGCAACCGGCGGTGGCCACCGATTTGGCGCAACAGATTTCCGGCGGCGAACCCGGCATCGCCGCCGTCATGTTGGAAAGCCATCTCGTCGGAGGCGCGCAGCCCATCGACACCGATCCTCTCGTCTACGGTCGTAGCATCACCGACGCCTGCCTGAGCTGGGAACAAACTCTGCCCGTCCTCGCCAACCTCGCCAGCGCCGTGCGCCAACGCCGCCTCCGTTAGGTCGTGCCTGAGTTAACCTCCCATTGCCAACCATGTAGGCAGCCTGCTCGCAGGCGCTCCGAGGAGAAAGCGCGAGCAAGCTCGCAGCCTACCCAGCGCCGTGCGCCGACGCGGTGATCTTTAGTCTTTCTCTTTCCTCTTTTCCTTATCGCCACTGAACGAAACCCATCCTTTCCAGCGGGAAGAGAGTGAAGAGAAAGAAGAACAAAAAAAGTCCGGACATGCCAACGACCCCCGCTAACGTTCGACTCGCCACCGCGCTCATCGCCGAACTCCGCGCCGCCGGCGACCCGCGCAACGTTGCCGGCCAACAACGCTTCGGCATTCGCACCTCCGATGAACAGTTGGGCTGCTCCATGCCCCTACTACGGGGTCTCGCCAAAGCGCACCGCCGCAACCAACCGCTGGCCCTCGCCCTATGGGAACAACCGGTCCACGAAGCACGCATCCTCGCCGCCCTCACTGCCGATCCCAGTCAGTTCACGCCCAAACTCATGGACAGCTGGATCACGGGCTTCGACAGCTGGGATGTGTGTGATCAGACATGCATGAACGTCTTCCGCCACACGCCTCACGCGTTCGGTCGCGTTCGAGCCTGGTCCAACCGTGAGCCCGAATTCGAACGCCGCGCCGCCTTTGCTCTGCTGGCCACTCTGGGGGTTCACGCCAAGAAAGAGCCCGACCAAACATTCCTCGATTTCCTGCCTCTCATCGCCACCGCCGCCACCGACGAACGCAATTTCGTGAAAAAAGCCGTCAACTGGGCCCTGCGCCAAATCGGCAAACGCCGGTCTCCTCCGCTCCACGCCGCCGCCCTGCAACTCGCCGAAGAACTCGCCGCCAGCCCATCGCCGAGCGCCCGCTGGATCGGCCGAGACGCCGTCCGCGAACTGCGTTCGCGATTCCCCAAACCCTAACCGACCTGATCCCCGAAACCGGGCCATCCGCCCCAATGTTCGTAATACGAACATTGAGGCGGGAGCGAGGGATCGTTGGGCTTGCTCCGGTTAACCCGAGGCCGAGGCGAGCTGGCCGCAACCGGCTCCGATGTCGATGCCGCGACGCTGACGGACGGTGCTCGGCAGGCCGTATTCAGCGAGGATGGCTTGAAAGCGTTTCGCCGCGACATTGTCGCTCGGCGCGCCTCCGTATCCGTTTGTTGGATTCAGCGGAATGAGATTCACCTGACCGGGAATGTTCTGAAGCAACCGGCCCACGGCGTGCGCATCTTCGGGACGATCGTTTTGTCCTTCAATCAGCGTCCACTCGAAGAAGATGCGCCGATCCATTTTTTCGACGTAGTAGCGGCACGCGTCCATGAGCATGTCGAGCGTCCACTTCTTCGCCGCCGGCACGAGGGCCGCGCGCCCTTCCTGGGTGGCGGCGTGCAAGGACACCGCGAGGTGAATGGGCTGACGCTCATCCGCAAGACGGATGATCCCGGGCACGACGCCGACCGTGCTCAGCGTGATTTTTTTGGCCCCCAGCGCGAGGCCGGCGGGATCACGCAGAATCTGCGTCGCCTTGATCACGGCATCGTAGTTGTGCAGCGGCTCACCCATGCCCATGAGCACGATGTTGCGCAGCCGCTCATGACGGTGATGGGGCGAGTCGTGATCGCCCTCGGCCAGAGCGGGATCATCCGCGATGGTGGCGCGCAATACGGCGTCGACATGGAGCGCCTGCGCCACGATTTCCGCCGTGGTGAGGTGGCGCTTGAATCCCATCTGTCCCGTGGCGCAAAACACACAGCCCATTGCACAACCGGCCTGCGAACTGATGCACGCCGTGACCCGGCCGGAGTAGCGCATGAGCACCGTCTCGATCTGTCGCTGGTCGGCAAGAGCGAGCAGATATTTGCGCGTAAAGGCATCGCTCGAGTGGGTCTCGCGGGCGATGGGCAGCAAGGTGGCCACGGTCTCGCGTGTCAGGCGGGAGGCCAGGTCCCGCGGCAGACTTGAAATAGCATCCCAGTCAGTGCGCCGCTCCTGATAGAGGTGACGCCAGATTTTGCCGGTGTGCAGAGGCTTGAACCCCCAGGTTTCGACCAGCGCCGTGAGTTCGTCGCGGGTGAGTCCGAGCAGGTTCAATGGGTGTTCGACGGCCGCGGTCATGAAAGTTCGGATACGGTTAAAGCCCCGGCGGCGTAATCGTAGGTCGTGACCTCAAGCGCATTGCCCCAAGGGTCGCTCAAATACACCGACCACGCCGTTTGATGGTCGACCGGCCCTTGCAAGGTTTGGCCCGACGCACGATAGCGACGAGCAAAGGCGGCAAACTCGCCGGCGGTGACGCGAAACGCCACCCGACGCCAGCCGCGCTCCTCGGCCGCGGCTTGTGGCTCACCGGTGAACAGCGCCAATTTCGTATCGCCGCCATCCGGGGAAACCATGATCGGTCCATTCTTGGCCCACTCGTCCGGCTGGGGAATCGGAACGAAATCGAACCACTCGCGATACCACGCCAAGGCGGCGGCACGGTCGGGCACCAACAATTCGATATGGTCCCAGCGCATCACAATCCGCGAGTTCAAGCCAGGGAAGCCAACGCCGCGTCGATGGCAATGGCGTGGGGTTCGCGCTCCAAGAACACGTGCACGTTTTCGTAACCCACCGCCTGCAGCGTCTGCAACGCCTCGCGATAGCCATCGGCCACGCGGTGAGGCACGTGCGCGTCGGCACCGATCACCACCGGGATGCCGCGTTCGTGCATCATGGTCAGCATCGCAGTGCCGGGGTTCATTTCCGGCAGGGCTTTGTTCACCCCACTGGTGTTGAGTTCCATGGCCACTCCCGTTGCCGCGACGCGATCGAGCATGCGGGCGATATCGGGCTGGATGCGGTCAAAATCCCAGGACTGTGGGGGCATGTTTTTAACCAGGTCGGGATGCGCCATGGTATCGAAGAGTCCCGTCTCGGCGGCTTCGGCCACGTGTTGAAAGTAAGTCTGTTGAAAAGCAAAGTCGTCGCCGTGGTAGAACCGGTTGCGATAGTCTCCGAGCTGCGGGTGCACCGACCCGAGCACGTGGTTCAGCGGGCGCCGACCATGTAGATTCTCCAACCACGGCTCGATTCCCGGCAGGTAATCGCTCTCCAATCCCACTCGCACATCGAGGCGACCGGCAAACTGTTCGCGAGCCTCCGCTATCATGCGATGGTAGAGCTCGTATTGCAGCGGATTCATCCGCACCGAGGCGCTCAGCCCATCCGGCAACGGGCAATGGCAGGTGAAAATGATCCCCTTCAGTCCCGCCTGTTCCGCCGCCGCCGCATATTCCACCGGGTCACCCTCCGCATGGTGACAGAGAGGGGTGTGGCAGTGGGATTCGTAGAGGAGCGGGGTCGACACGATTCTGCGAACAAGGCGCACCGCCGCGAACGGTGCAAGCCGATCTCCTCTTCGCCACACCCGCCCACGTCGGAAACGAGTGATCGAGAAAGGATAATGAACCCGCGAAAGATTTCCCGACCGGCTAGCCCGCAAACTTTACCAACAGATCCGCATAGATTCCGGCCGAATCCATCAGGTCACGCACGCGGGCGTGTTCATCCACGGCGTGGATTTGGTCGCCTCCCGGGCCGTAGCCCAGCGTCGGCACCTGGAAGTGATGCGAGAAGAAATGCATGTCGTTGAAACCGGTCGAAACACTGAATTCGGCTGTCTCCCCCCGCACTTTCGTCACGCTCTCGGCCATCGCCTTAAAAAACGGATTGTCCGGGGGATTAAAACACGCGTGGTTCTCGGAAATTTTTTCAATCGTGATGCGGCAGTCGGGGATCGACGCGGCCGTGCGGTCGAGCACTGCGCGCAATTCGGCCTCGGCGGCGTCCACGGTTTCGGTCGCCAACACCCGCCGGTCGATCGTGAAATGGGCCTCCGCCGGCACCGTGTTGATCTTGCCCCCCGGCCCGGCACCAAAGACGCCGCCCACGTTGAGCGTCGGCCGCATCACCGTGCCGTTGGGCGTGGTGAAGGTGCGTGTAGCCAGATCATGTTTGTGCCCCTCCAGGGCCAGCACGAGCGCGGACATTTTTTCGAGCGCATTGATACCGTGTTCGGGCTGCGAACCGTGGGCGGCCTTGCCATGCACCACCACGCGCAACCACGTCACCCCGTTGTGGCCGCAACAGACATGCCGCCCCTCGCCGCCTTCCATGACGACGACATAATCGGGCGCTATCTTCGCGTGATGCACCAACCAATCCGCCCCCAGCACGGAATCTGTCTCCTCATCGGCCGTGAACGAAACCTCGATATTGACCGCCGGCTCGACGCCCGTCTCTTGCAACGCCCGCAGCGCCATCAGCAGGGAGGCGATGGAACCCTTCATGTCGGCGGTGCCGCGGCCGTAGATCGCTTCGTCGTCGACAGTGCCGCTGAACGGGTCGCCGTGCCTCCACCGGCCCGAGACCGGCACCACATCGTAGTGGGCATTGAAGTGAATCGTTTTGGTGGCGCCCGCCACTTCACGCCGCCCCACCACGTTAAAACGGGGGAAATCCCACTGATCCTGCGGCAACGCCGTCTCCAACGCCGCCCGCGGGATCGGCAAACGCTCCGCGGTCAACCCCGCCCGCTGCATCTCCGCGACCAAGTGCTGGGTGATGGCATCGTAGTTGGTCCCGGGCGGGTTCGTGGTGTCGAACCGCACCAAAGTCGCGAGCAAATCCAACAATTCCGAACGGTGCTGTTCAATGTAGTGGGCGGGCGTGGGCTCGGTCATGAATGCGGCAAGGTGCGACATTGTCCGCCTCAAACCAAATCAATTTAGCAACCTTCTCCGCTCTGAGTTGTCTTTTGACAGCCCTCGACTCTCCGGGGCAAACTTCCGACACCATCATGGCATCACTGGCATCACTTCGCAAAGACTACTCTCTTGCCGGACTCGCCGAGGCTGACCTCGCGCGCGATCCGTTTCGCCAGTTCGATAAATGGTTCCAGGAGGCCGAGGCCGCCAACGTCATCGAACCCAACGCCATGACCCTGGCCACCGTCGACAGCGACGGCACGCCCCGCGCTCGCACCATGCTGCTCAAGAGTGTCGACGGTCGGGGTTTCGTATTCTTTACCAACTACGAAAGCGCCAAGGGCCGGGACCTCACGACGACCCCTCGGGCGACGTTGCTCTTCCCGTGGCTGGCCCTCGAGCGCCAGGTCATCGCCACCGGCACGGTCACCAAGATCTCGCGGGAAGAGACGGACGCCTACTTTCAAAGCCGCCCCCTCGGCAGCCAGTTCGGGGCTTGGGCCTCGCCACAGAGCACCGTCGTTCCCAGCCGAAAGACATTGGAAGACAACCTGCGGGCGGTGGAGTCCCGTTACGCCGGTCAACCCGTGCCCACGCCACCACATTGGGGCGGATACTGCCTCAACCCGGCGACCGTCGATTTCTGGCAAGGTCGTCGCAATCGGCTCCATGATCGTCTCCGTTACCGTCGCGCGGATCAGGACTGGGTGATTGAACGCCTCGCGCCGTGACCAACCCGCTACCGTCCGATTCCTCCCCGCCCGACGCCGCCCTCCTCGCCGGGGTCTTTCAATCGCTCAGCGAAGGCGTGTTGATCGCCGCGCCCGATTTCGGGCCCGCCGGTTTCCGGATCGAGCACGTGAACGATGCGTTGTGTCAGATTTCCGGATACACCGCCACCGAATTGATCGGCCAAGGTCACGCCAAACTGCATGTCGAGCGTTCGGACGTGAAGGCCCAACGCCACTGGCACTCCGCCACCGAGCAGCCCGAGACGCATAGCGACGAAGGGTTTCTGCACACCAAGGCGGGCAAGGCGGTCTTCGTCGCCTGGACCTTCAGCTGGCTGGCGGACGAACACGGCCGCCGGGCGCACGTGATCATCACCTACCGCGACATGACGGCCAACCGCCGCCTCCAGGATGCGTTGGTCCACTCCCAGCGCCTCGATGCCGTCGGACGTCTCGCCGGGGGCGTCGCCCACGACTTCAACAACCTGCTCTCGGTCATCAACGGCTACTGCGAGATTCTCCACCAAACCGTTGGAGAGAACGAGAAAGCCCAGCGCGAGATTCAAGAAATCCACCAAGCCGGCCACCAGGCGTCGGCGCTTGTGCGACAACTGCTGGCCTTTGGCCGCCGACAGGCGCTCGATCCGCGCGTGATCAGCCCCAATCGGCTCGTTCGCGAAAACACGGACATTCTTTCCCGTCTGCTGGGTGACGAGCGCTCGTTCGAACTCTCGCTGGCAGAGGAGGTCGGCAACATTCGCGTCGATCCGACTCAGATGCAGCAGGTGCTGCTCAATCTGGTCATCAACGCCCGCGACGCCACGCCGGCCGGCGGCCGCATCATCGTCACCACCGAAAATCGCACCGTGGCGCCCGCCCTCAACCGACGCATCACCGACATGCAACCGGGCAACTACGTCGTGCTCACGGTCAACGACAACGGCTGCGGCATGGACGAAGCGACGCAGACCGTGCTGTTTGAACCGTTTTTCACCACCAAGGAAGCCGGGGTCGGCACCGGACTCGGGCTCGCGCTCGTCTACGGCATCGTGCGACAAAGCGGCGGTCACATTTTTGTGCGCAGCAAACAGGGCGTGGGAACGACGTTCGAAATTTTTCTCCCCCGCAGCGAAGAGGATGCGTCACCCGCAATCGGTTCACTGGCCCCGCTGCCGGTCACGCGCGGACGCGAAACCCTGTTGATCGTCGAAGCCGATCATGTCGTGCGCAAAATGATCGCCGGCATTTTCACCGCCGACGGTTACGACGTCATGGACGCGCCCTCGGCCGCCACCGCGATTGTGGGGGTGAAACACCGCCAAACCACCGTGCACTTGATCATCGCCGACCACACCGAATCGTCCGGCGAGATGGAGCGTATGATCAAAACGCTGCACGAAAATCACCGTGGCCTGAGGGTGCTCTGCACTCCCAACCGCGACGACGCCTCCGCCTTGCCGTGGTTGAGCGGAAGTCACCAATCGATCCTGCCCAAACCTTTCGCTTTGAGCACGCTGCTGCAGGATGTGCGCAAGTTGCTCGATATCGACGACCAGCCGTAGCGACAAACTCCCGACACCGTCATGCGCCTTTATCTCATTCGCCACGCCCACGCCCCGGCCGGAGATAACGATGCCGCTCGCCCCCTCAGTGAACGCGGCCGGCAAACCACCGCGCATGTTGCGTCCTTTTTTCGCCACAACGGCAACCTGCGCCCCGGTCAGTTCTGGCACAGCCCGCTCGTTCGCGCCTATGAGACGGCCGTGGCTCTGGAGGCGGGCCTGGAGCTCGACGTGCCGTTGGTCGAAACCGATGGCCTGCTCCCTGGCGATGACCCGCTCATCATGGCTCGTCGCCTGGCGGAGTATCCGACGGTGCATGACATCGCGTTGGTGGGCCATGAACCCCACTTGAGCGGACTCGCGACGCTTTTGGTGCGAGGTAAAGCCAACCCCGTCGGCTTTCACGTTAAGAAGAGCGCGATTATTTGCCTGCGGCTTTCGGACAAAGTGCATGGACGCTCCAAACTCCCGCGCTGGCGCGTCGCATGGCACTTCTGCCCCGAACTCCTCAGCGCGGAATAGTCGCGGGCCCCGCCTTCAACGCCGCCCGGACATTTCGCCGAACACCTTGAGCAGAAGTTCACGCATCATCGAAGGCGTGAAGGGCTTGGGTAAGAAATCCAACAACTCACCCGCTTGCTCCAAATCGGGAATCTCCTTGGGCAGTGAACCCGACATGAGCACGAATCGAGTCGTCGCCCCCGACGCCCGCATCGCCGCAATCGTCTCCACCCCGTCCAGCCCGGGCATCTGGTAATCCACCAAGGCCAGATCGAACGGACCTTTCGTTTCATGGAGCTTCAACGCCTCTCGTCCTCCGTCCGCCACGAAGACGGTGAGCCCCGCATGCTCCATCAACATGGTGGAAAACTCGCGCAGGGTCGGATCGTCATCAACGACCAACACCCGCCTTATTTTGTTCACCCCCGGTTCTTCCAAACCGTTCGACTTCGCCGTCGACACCGTCTCCGACAATCCCGCCACCGCCGGACGCGAATCCGTGGCCCCAAACACCGACAACACCGCCGGCAAATACAGTTCGACCACCGTGCCTTTTTCCCGGCCCGGTCGCACCACCAACGCGCCCTGCCGCGAGCGGACCCAGCGATCGACCGCCGTGAGGCCGAGACCGAGATGATTTTCTTTAGTGGTGAAAAACGGTTCGAGCGCCCGGGCTCGCACGCTCTCATCCATGCCCGAGCCATCATCGGTCAGGGTGAATCGCAGGTATTCTCCCCCGTCCGGGCTCGCCCCGAACGGCGATCGACTCTCCGCCACGCCCAGCGATGTCTTGCTGACGGCGAGGTTGATCTCACCAGTGCGACCGGTAAATGACTCGAGCGCGTTGAAAGCCAGATTGGCCAGGGTCATCTGCAGCCCGGCAATATCCGCCCGAGCCGATGGCAGGCCGTGCTCGACCTCCACCTTCAACGTCACGCCGCTGCCAATACAGGCCTCCAACAACGGCAATACCTCCTGACGAAAGCGCACCAAGTGCACCACGTCATCGGCACTCGATTGCCGACTCGATGCGACCAGTAGCTGGTGACAAAGCAGGGTCGCACGCTGGCTGGAGGAACTGATTTGCGACAGATAATGCCGCAACTCCGTGACCGACAGATCCGGCACTTCCTCCACCGCGCTGGCATAACCCATGATGCCCCCGAGCATGTTGTTAAAACCGTGGGCCAACCCAGCCGTCATGCGACCACGCACAAAGGTCGATTGCTGCGAAAGCAGTCGCGACTCCAGATCGCGGAGCAATTCGGCTTTCTGTTCCAGAACCGCGACGCGCTCGTTCGCCCGTTGCAGTTGGGCGCTCGTTTCATCGACACGGGTCTGCTGAGCGTTGAGACGCTCGTGCAGCTCGAGCGCTTCGGCGTGCAGACGCCGCTGCACCCGTCGTGTGCCCCACGCCGCCGCCACCCCGCACACGAGGGCGCCTCCACCGACCATCATCCCACGAGCCACCCCGCTCGACGCCAGGAGCGGCGCGACCCCCAACATCAACAACGCACTGCCTCCCGCTACCATACCAACCGTCAGCGCGATATACGGACGGGGCGGGGGCAGGGGCAGGGGTGACGAATCCGAAGACACGAACCCATTGACGCTGTTATTTTCAATCAGGCCAATCGCAAAAGGCTTCCGGCGAATCCAATCAATTAAGGCCTGACGCCGCGACGATTCTACTGCCCTCATAACGACCTGCCATGTCGTTCGATTTCCTTCCCGCGCGCACCGATTCCGCCGCCACCAACATGGCGACGGATTTTCTGATGCTGCAGCATTATCCCACGCCCGCCCACGCCCGATTCCGATCCTACGGGTGGCAACGCCCCGCCTTCACCTTTGGCTACAGCCAAAAAATCGCCTGGGTGCGTGAGCAGATCGGCCATGATGGAGCCGACGCCGAACTCTGCCGCCGACCGACCGGCGGAGGCATCGTCGACCATCGCAACGATTGGACGTATGCACTCGTCATTCCACCCGGCCATCCGCTCTTCGCCGATCGCGCGGTCGCGAGCTACGAGGCCGTGCACCGGGTGTTGGCCACCACGCTGCAAGGCCTCGGCACCGACGCCCGGCTCAAGGAAAGCTGTGACCCCGACCCCGCTTGCGCCCCCGTCGGACCCGGCGTGTGTTTCGACCGCGCGGAACGCTTCGATGTGGTCCACGCCACCACCGGCCGCAAGATCGCCGGGGCGGCGCAAAAACGCAGCAAACGCGGCCTGCTTTTCCAAGGTTCGCTCAGCCGAGCCGAACTCGGTCGGCCGGATGACGACGCCCTGGCCGAAGCTTTCCCCCGTGCATTGGCCTCCATGCTCGGGCTCGAGGTCACCCATCCCGGCTGGCCCGAGTTGTGGGACGACTCCATCGATGCCCTCGCGGAAAACTATGCCTCCCCGGAATGGAACGAGCGGCGGTGAGACCTGACTTCGAAACGCGAAACGACGTCGCCGGTTTCGCGCCCCACCCGATGTGATCACCACACCTTCGCCTAAATTTTAGTGCATCCGCTCCGCGACTTCCTCGAACAAATGGACATCGTCCATCCGGTCACCTTCACGGTGATTTTTTTGTTGGCTTCGTGGCTCATGATTTGGCGGCTCGAAGCCATGTTACGCCACGGCTTGGAAGGCACCGCACTCGGCACGCTCGTGGTGCCCTACTGCTCCGGACTCGGTAACCTCATCTTCGTTTTCATCCTCTGGCGAGATCAGGGCGCGCCGGTTGAGATCATGGTCAACAGTCTCGTCAACAATGTCACCAACCTCACCCTACTGCTCGGACTGCCCGCCCTGCTGTGGCCGCTGCAGGTGGTGACGACGCGCGGCAAGGCCAAGGCGGATCGTCGCCACCAGCAACTCAGCCGCCTCGCGTTGCTGCTCACGCTCGCCGCCGTGGTATTTTTCACCGGTCTCACCTGGGCGCTCGGTCGCGACGGCACGCTCGATCGCGGTGATGGTTTCGCGCTCATCGGCGTCTTCCTGTTTTGGCAATGCTTCCAGGTTTTCGACGTGCTCAAACACAACGTGCAACGGTCCGCGGGATTCGGCGGGGCATTCTATCTCGACCTGGTCCTCATCGCTCTCGGGGGTTGGGCGATCTACGAAAGTCTGGACGGTTTGGTCGTCCACCTCAGCGCGCTCGAAACCGGATTCTTCCGCGCCGAGCATCTCGGCTGGATCACCGGCTGGTTGCTCGTCCTGCCCAACGCGCTGTTGGCGTTTTACTATGCTTGGAGAAAGCGGGCCGACATTGTCTACAGCTCCCAGATCGGGGATGGACACATCTGCATTCCGCTGTGCCTGGGAGTGTTTGCCGTGATGCGGCCCGTGCCCCTGCCGGCCTTTTTTCTGCCCGCCATCGCGGTGCTGGGCGGCGCCGTGCTCGTGCACGCGGTTTGCCTGCTCACCACCGGCCGCCTGCCGCGACCAATCGCGGGGGCGTTGGTCGCAGCCTACGGTTGGTTCGTTTATACCGGACTGCTGCAGTGATTTTCTGATCACTCCGCGATGCACGCATCGCGCCGAAACAACTCGCACAAATCGGCGAATACTTTCTGCGCGGGCATCCACGATCCCCGGGCCCTGATATCCGCCATGGTCGCATCAGTGTTGTTCCACCACAAATACGCCTGCGGACCAATCCGCACACACGCATCGTAGGCCGTGCCCGCCGCATCAGGCACAAAGGCAAACTCGCCGACCTCCAGTTTGCGTCCCTCGAGTTCGACCTGCAGTGGGCGAATGTCCGCATTGAAACGACTGCGAAATTTTTCCACGCGCGGGCCCTGATACGCGACGAGCTTTGCTCCTCCCTGCGTCAGCGTGATGATGGCCCACTCGTCAAAAACCCGGTCACCGCTCAGGGCATCCATCCGTTCGGCGCAACGCGAAATCAAGGGGCGGGCTTCTGCGATTGTCATGATTGACGTGAAGACGATTCCCTCGCGTCGCGCAAGTCCGCAGCACCATGCAAACTTAGTATCCACATTACGGATATGGTTCAAAAAAGGGGCGATAAACGCCGTTTAGAAATCTGCAAGCAACTATCACTGGATACTTGCAATTGGTAACAAGTGTTTGATGCTCAGGCCACGCGGCGCACGTTGCGCCAAGTGTTTGTGAGCCTGAAAAACTCATGAACGAATGATCAGAACCAACACAACGATCCCCAAAGGAAACTGCTATGGCTAAAGCCAAAAAGACGGTGAAGAAGGCTGCTAAAAAAGCACCCGCTAAAAAGGCTCCGGCTAAAAAAGCCCCAGCCAAAAAAGCCGCTAAAAAAGCGGTGAAGAAGGCTCCGGCCAAAAAGGCTCCGGCTAAAAAAGCTGCCAAGAAGGCAGTGAAAAAAGCCCCCGCCAAAAAGGCCCCGGCTAAGAAGGCTCCGGCCAAGAAGGCCGCCGCCAAGAAGAAGTAAGTCTGGCTTCACCCGACTAACATCCTAAGCAGCCGCCCCTCGAGGGCGGCTGCTTTTTTGTGCCCACTCGAAAGGGACCCGTGTGCCGCGCGCCGCGTGAGATGCGCACCACTGGATGAGCGCGAGTAAACTCGCGGCCGACCTGTTTCGGAAACGCCCGCCGACCGTTCCAGGTCGCGTCAGTTCAAATCCCACTTCAACGGCGCCTTGCCGGGGTCGCCGCCATCGCCGCCGCCCGGGCCCACCAATTCGAACTCACCTTCGGCTTCCGCGTAGGCTTCTTCCGGGGGCAATTCTTCCAACGGGGCAAAGCGTTCGGAGGAAAAACCGAGTTCTTGTTTCTCGGCATGAAAGGGATCGGGCGGATTGTTGATCTCCGCCAAAAGCAGACCCACCGTCGCGGAGTCGCCACCTTTGACAACTTTTTCACGACCGAGAAAAACCTCCCGAATGGTGTAGGTCTCCCCTTTGGTGGGGAGCTGTTTGTAGATCGCCCGAATCATATCCGGGAAAGTGTCGTTGATACAGACGACGCGTTGACCTTTTACCATGATGGGCGGAGCGGAAACCGCGATAACGAGTTTGGCAAGCGCTTGCGCAAACGAGAGCTCAGCCGCCCTCGGGGTTAATCTCCACGCTCCAATCGCGCTGGGTGCCAAGCGGACCGATCGGATCGACCGCCGGTGGCAACGGTGCCGCCACGCTGGCGTGAAGTTGAAAGAGGTCTTCGCGACGATCAATGCGCGGGGTCACCGTGCCCATGGCGCGGGCTTCGTGCAGGTCGTCGAGATCGAGATCACAGATGAGCACCGTTTCCTCGTTGGAGTCGGCCTCGGCCGCGATGCCGTCGCGCGAGAACATGAAATCGGACGGCGTGAAGATCGCGGCCTGCCCGTATTGCACATCCATGTTTTCAACGTCGGGCAAATTGCCCACATTGCCGGCGAGCGCGACGTAGACCTGGTTTTCCACCGCGCGGGCCGCGGAGCAGATACGCACCCGCAGGTAACCTTGGCGATCGTTGGTGCAGAAGGGCACGAAGATGATCTCGGCGCCTTGATCGGCGAGATGACGCGCGGCCTCCGGAAACTCGGAATCGTAGCAAATCAACACGCCGATTTTGGCGGCGGGCGTTTCGATCACGGGCAACGCATGGCCACCGGAAATACCCCACCACTTGCGCTCATTGGGCGTGATGTGGAGCTTGTGTTGTTCGGCAATGCTGCCGTCCGGCATGCACACCGTGCAGATGTTGCGCATTTCCTTGCCGACCTTGGCCGGGTGACTGCCTCCGATGATGGTGACGCCGTGCTTGATCGCGAGTTTGCGCAACAGCGTCACGACGCGGCGGGCATACTTGGCCAATTGCCGAATGCCTTCCTGCGGCGACTTGGTTTTCGTCATCGAGAGCAGTTGCACCGTGAACAGCTCCGGGAAGAGCACAAAGTCCGCGTCGCTGTCGGCGGCCACATCGACGAAGTAACCCACCTGGCGCTCGAACTCGGCGAAGGACGTGAGCTCGCGCATCTGATACTGCACGCACGCCACGCGCACTTTGCGCGCGCCCGACTTCTCGGGATTGTAGTCCGGGTTCGACCATTCGATCAGGCTCGCGTGGTTGTGGCTGTTGGGATCGTGCAGGTAGTTCGGCATCACGCGCCGCAACTCGAAGCCTTCGCGAATCTGGAAACTCAGGACGAGGTCCTTCAATTCCCCCGCCGCCACTTTCTCGGCATACTCCTGCGGCGACATGTCGGCCGCGTGGTCCTTGTAGTTCCAGAGTCGGCCGCCGGCGAGAATGCGACGCTTGTTGAGTTTCCGACACAGTTTGCGCCGCGCTTCATAGAGTGCCGCCCCCACGCCATAGCCGCGGGCTTCGGGATGCACATAGATGTCCGCGCCATAAAGCGTGTCGGCATCAAGGTCGTGGTTGTTAAAATAACCGCTGTCGGTGATGCCCGACCAGGTGTGGTTGCGCAGCTCATCGGGCCCCAGATCCACCACCAGTGTCGCGGCCGCGCCCACGATTTTGCCTCTCACTTCGGCCACGAATTGTCCCTGCGGAAAGATCCGGAGGTGGCTCGCGAGATGGGCTTCCCCCCAGACGATGTTGTCGTCGGCAAGAACCGGATACGCGGCGATGTTGAGTTTGATGAGCGCAGGAATGTCCTTCCGGGTTGCCCGACGGACTTTCACTTTGGCTTTAACCTTGGCCTTGGCTTTCGACATGAACGGAAGCTAGTAGGCAGTTTGGCGGCGTCAATCTGCGCCCGAGACCGGGTGATTTAATTTTCATACCACATTCACTTCCCCTCCGCCGCGACGGACGACAAGTTCGCGGCCATGATGAATGTCAGCCTTTCGTCACTCGTGCGTGTGCTTTGTTTTTCCGGCCTGACTTCGGTTCTGGTCGGGGCCAGCCCAGCCGAAACCGATCCCGTGCCTCCACCCGCGGCCGTCAGCGATGGCCAGATCGGCGCGTCCTTTCAGGACCGCAGACTGGAGTTTATCGACCGCTATGTTGCGCGCACCGAAGCGGACAACCCCGAATGGGGCAGCCTGCCCTTTGTGGCCGTAAACATGGCTCAGGGCACCAATTTGGACTGGGCGCGCCATCGCCTGCGTGAACTGACCAAGGCACCGACCGGCGCCATGTTCTGGATGTATCCCATGGTGCTGGTGATGAAAGCCGGAGCTCCCCACCTCGATGCCGACGACTGGGCCGTGATTCGCGAGGCCTGGCGCACGTATTTCCCCTACCGCGGCGACACCGAAAACCACTGGGTCATGTATTACGCCAGCATCTACCTCGCCGCCGAGACATGGCCCGATCTCGGTCCCGAGGGATGGTATAACGGCAAGTCCTCCGCCGAAAACCGCGCCGAGGCCAAAGACTACATCCTGGATTGGATTCGGATCACCACGACCTATGGCCGGGGCGAATACGACTCCCCCAACTACATCGATCCCTACGTGTCCGCGCTCACCTTGCTGACCGCATGGTGTCAGGATCCCGAGCTCCAACGTCAGGCCGAGATGATGCTCGAATACGAACTGCTCGACTTCGCGGTCGAAAACCTCGGCGGCATCTACGGCGGGGCGCACAGCCGCATCTATCCGAAACACGCCATGCAGCCCGCCCTCGGCGCATCGACTTCCCTCGCCTGGCTCTTGTGGGGTCAGGGCGAACTCCAACTCAACGGCTCCGCGCTGATCGTCGCGCTCAGCGGCTGGTCACCTCCGGCCATCCTGCAACGCATCGCCACCGATCGCGATGACGCCTATGTGCACCGCGAGTTGAAACGCACCCGCTGGCGCATGCGCCATGCCGGCCCCGATGCCATCGACGTCGAGGATCACTCGACGGTGCCGGTTTACAAATACAGCTACGTCACCCCCGACTACCTGCTCGGTTCCAGTCAGGGCGGCCTGCTCCAACCCATCCAACAACAGAGCTGGAGCATGATATGGCACGAAGCCAAACCGCTCGGCATTTCCAACACGTTCTTCGCGTTGCATCCGCATTATTCAGCAGAGGAAGGCACCATGTATTTTGGCGCCGACGCCGATACCGTGGTCGACCTCATTGCCCGCTCCAAGGTCGACTACAACTCTCCCGACAAGCTCATGAGCGGCTCGCCCTATGAACAGATTTTCCAGGATCACGGCGCGGTGATCGGCCTCTACGACATCGAACCCGGCACGAGTTTCCAGCACCTCAACACCTTCTTCTCCCGCGATCTGCAATCCGTCACCGAGGATGAGTCCGGCTGGATTTTCGCCATCGGCGGTCCGACCTACATCGCCTACCGGCCATTCGTGGCCGGGGAATGGCGGCCCTCGGACTGGACCGGCCTGCTGGCCGGCGGCGCAGGAGCCTGGATCAGCTCCAACCACGACGAATGGGGCGCCGGTCACAAAATCTACGTGAGTGAAAATCCTAAAAACGGATACGTCGCTCAGATCGCTTCCGCCGCCGACTTCCCGTCGTTTGCCGCGTTCCAGGCCGCCGTGCGGGCGTTGCCCCTGCAGTTCGGTCTCGAGCCCACCCCGACCGTGCGCTTCACCACACTCGACGGCACCGTCATGAAGGCCACCTACGGCGAGCGACCAACCGTCAATGGCAACGCCCTCGACTATGAACATTGGCCGCTCTTCGACGGACCATTCGCCCGCGCCGCCCGCGGCAGCAACGAACTACTCATGCGGCACGACCAAGAGTCCCGCCACCTCGATTTCAAGGCCACCCAAGTGACCACCCGGATCAGCCCGTCCTCCCGATGAACTTATCTATACTTCTCCGTTACGCCATCGGTCTGCTCACTGTCGGCACGACTTTTGCCACCACATCCGAACCGCACCTGTTCGTCGCCGCCGCCTTCACCAAAGCGCAGCGCAATTCCTCCATTCCCACGGATGCCGGCATCTTCGTGCGCATGCCCGACACGGGCTGGACGTCATTCGGCCCCAAGATCCAAGCGGTCAACAGCGCCGCGGTTGATCCGTCCGATACCGACCGCATCTTCCTATCCTGCGGCAACGGCATCGTGCGCAGCCTCGATGGCGGCGCGACCTGGCGCATGGTTACCGGCTGGCAGATCAGCGACGTCTACGGCATCGTGATCGACCCGACCGACGGCAACACGCTCTACGCCGCGACCGGCTGGGGTCCGTGGTGCTCGACCGATGGCGGCGACACCTGGACGTTCGTCGAAAACGGTCTCGCCGAGCGGTTCAACCGCACCATTGCGATGGACCCGCTCAATCCCCAGCGACTCTTCCTCGGCACGTCCGCCGGTCTGCATGTCACGACCAACGGAGCCAAATCGTGGAAGCGGGAAAAAGACATCCCTGCCGTCAACATCCTGCGCGTGCGCCACGGCGTGAGCGCGCCCAAGGTCTGGCTCACCGGCACCGAAGGTCGCGGCGCATGGCTCTCGACCAACGGCGGCAAGTCTTGGCAACCGACCGCGCCAGCGGCAGAAGCCGCCAACGTTTACGCCGTCGCAGTGGATCCGACCGACGGCCAACGTCTTGCGATCGGTGGCTGGGACATCGGCGTCTTACTCTCCACCGATGGCGGCAAAACCTGGCAAAATCGCGCCGCCGGTTTGCCCAGCGCCAACGTGCTCACACTCGTCTTTGACCCCACGCACTCCGGACGGCTGTGGGCTGGCACTTTCGAAGAAGGCGCCGTCTTCACCGAAGACAACGGGGCCACATGGCATGACGGCGGCATCGACGGATCTCTGCCCAACGACATGGGCTTTCTGCTGCTCTCAGCGCGAGAGTGAGCGAAGTCGATGCCCTCCACGCTGAGTCGGCGTCGGGCGTAAAGCCCGACCCACATGCAGCGGCTCCGGCGTTCCCGTGGGTCGGGCTTTACGCCCGACAGCCCCGTTAAGCGATCCGACCTTCGTCGAAGTCGATGAGGTCGGGCACGCTGATGATTTCGTCGACGCGATCGGCGCAACCCATGTTGCCCAGCGCTTCGGCGAGAAACTCGCGACCGGCCTTGGTCATGCCTTTTTGCACGAGCTCGCGATTCCACTTCGCCGCTCGCACGTCCTCCGGGAACAGAGCCAACAACTTGGCGTCGAGCTCCGCATCATCGGCCGACGAGTGGACCGCCTCTTGAATTTGTTTCGGCTCCACGCCCAGATGCATGGAAAGGAAGCGATCGAGCCCGCGTCCATAATTTTTGCGATAACTCTGCGGCATTTCGCCGTGCTCCTGCACATAACGACATTTCGCGATCATGCGCGGCAGATACAAAAGACCGGTCGCCGCATGAGGAATGTAAGGCGACGGCAAACAAGTGAGCACTTCACCAGTCGATCCAGGAATAGGTTGGGATTTGGCCATCGTATTACAGTGACTAAAGCCACCTAGCTCAGAAACGAACAAATGTATTCACAGAACTCCGCTCCTTCAGGAACGGTGATGGTGAAGCCGGAGTTCGCGGCGACATCGAAAAAAGTGCCGGCGACGTAATCGGCCGACGCGTCAGAATCGTCGATCACCACGCTGCATGTCCCGGCCACGATTTCCATGCGCTCGGCAGCTGCAGTGCCGAAGTGGTGGGTGCCGGGCCGAATCAAACCGAGGGTCTTCTTGGAGCCGTCAGCGAAGCGCACGGTGTGTGAAACAACCGCGCCGTCGAAATAGACATTGGCCTTGGTATCAACCGTGACCGCGGAAAAGGAAGTAGGATGCGACATGCAGCACGCAATCGACGCGACGCATCAGCTCGCGGCAAGCCCGAGTTTGAAGACGACAATCACACCCTCACACACATTCCGTCACTGCCTCGCGGGGAAAGGATAAATCTCTATCAATAGCTCACCCTCCGTCGCGCCTGCATTACGTCCTTCCAGGACACGGGGTCCGCTCGATAGCCATATCAATTGCGCCGCGTCCGCGGCGCCTTCGGCCAAAGGAAATGCCCCGATGGCCTGAGCGGAGCGACGCAACGACTCCGCTTCGAATTCGTCGTTTTCCCAGCCGCCAATCTCGCTCAAAATCTGCCCCCTCAACCACAGTCGCGCCTCCGGTTTTTCCACGACATCGTCCACCCCGAACTGGCTCAACGTCGCCCCGACCACTCTCAACAAAAACCAGCCTCCTTCCGGCCCGACCACGAAACCCGCGCGAGCGATGGCCCCCGGACTCAGGACACAGCGGAGGGAACTGTTCAACAACGGCGCAGCGGAATCCCACGAACAGAGCAGAAAGGTCGACCGCACCAAGCCACCAACCTGCGGCGCAAAATCGCCGCCACTGGCCGAGTCAAAACGAAGGTGATCCACGCCGACCACGGTGCTGCCCGCTGCGTCAGTCAATGTGAGGGTCAATTCCCCCACTTCGCCATCGGCCGAAACCTCGTAGTGGTAGGTGCCATCGACCACCCGATCATAAGTAAGAAAGGATCCACTCTGCGTGGAGATCGACCACAGTCCGCGCGCCGTCCCATCCGCAGCCAGCAGATACGCTTTCTTAATCACAAGTCCCCGCGAAGATGTCGTGCGGACATAGACATCGCCTGCCACGGAATCCGGCGGCGGATACCCGCGCATCGTCGATGCCAAACAAATCACCGCGAGGGCGAACCATGCGCGCTTCATTTTCCGATCCATACTCCTTCCGACAATCAGCTCACCGAAATCCGCTATTCCCCGAACAACCACCGACCGTCGCACCAAACGCGCCGCTGAACTTTATCCACCGTCGCGACGCATCAGCTCTCCGCCAGCCCGAGTTTGAAAAGCCGGTCGGCGTTTTTCCACATGAGCTTCTCATAGTGGGGGTCAGGCAGCTCCAGACCGCGCACAAACTTCAGATAAGTGCGCATGCGGCAGATCGGCCAATCGGTGCCGTAGAGCAGGTAGTTGGGATCACCCGCGTAAAGGATCATGTCCTTCATCTGCCCGACCATGAACTTCTCGAACCGCTCGGTGAAATCGCCCAGCACGAATCCCGAGATATCGGTGTGCACGTTTTTGTTTTTGTAAACGACCTCCATGGCATCGCGTATCCATGGATTACCTACGTGGCAGATGACCAGTTTCAGGTCAGGAAAATCCACCGCCACATCGTCAACCGCCAGCGGGTGCGCAAACCGCACTTTCGCTTTGGGCGAGTAGGTGTCGCCGGTGTGAATCATGACCGGCACATCGAACTCGAGCGCCAACTCATAGAGGACGCGGCAACGCGAGTCGTAGGGATAAAACGGCTCGTAGCCCGGGTAGAGTTTCAGGCCTTTGACCAACCCGGCTTTGAGGTAGTCGGCGAGCTCCCGCAGATCGCGTTCCTTGTAGTTGAGAAAACTTACGCCCGCGACCACGCCCATGTTCGGCGCGTCCTGCGTCAGCTCGACGACCTCGCGCGTCGACGGTCGATGCGCGTCGACCTTGTAAGACGTCAGGATGAGCGCGTAGTCGATCCCGTTGAAACGCAGTGACTCCTGGAACTCCTCATATCGGGCGGCCAGCGGCACGATCTTGGTCTCATCGTAATTGTTGAGGTGAGTGTGGACATCGACGATCATGCCGGAGGATCACCTCACTTTACGCCGGGCTCAACTCTTACCCATGACTACTTTGAGCCGCCTACGTTTCAAATGGTGGCGGATCGACCCCGAATCTAAAACGGCAGCGGGTAAACCTCGATCAACACTTCCCCCTCAAGCGCGGTGGGATTCACGGCTTCAATGACATAAGCTCCGCGTCCGAGCGAAAGTAAAACCACCTGGTCGGCCGCGTCCTCAACCAAAGGAAACGCCCCCACGAGCTGCGTCACAGCGGAAAGAACCGTGGCGGGAACCTGCAGCCCGCTGCCCGTTTCCAACTCGTCCAACTCTTCGCCGCTTTTGAATACTCGAAGCTCCGGCCGCTCCACCACCGAGGACTCGATAAAACGCTTCAGCGATGGACCCACCACTCGCAGCAAATACCGATGATAACCCGCCACCACTATTCCGACCTGCGCTGATTCCCCGCCCTGGAGGCGGCAGCGCAAGGCGGTGTTCTGCACGGGACCGTCCACTGGGAGCGATTGGAGGGAAAACACTTCGGGAATCGCGTAACTATCATCCTGCTCCAAGGCACCTCGTTCTGAGTCGATGAATCGCAGTCGCTTCGTCACGGGTTCGCTACCGTCATCCGCCCGTAGTTTAAGTTCGGCCGTAAATCCATCCGCTCCTCGGGCATAGTCAAAACGACCGCTTGGAATCGCGCTGTAGCCCAAAAGCTGCGTGAATGCATAACCTTCACGCCACAGCCCCCGATAAGTGCCATCGGCCCGTAAAACCAGAAAGGAGCGCGTTCCACTCCGCCAACCCACCGTTTCAATGGAGAGCACAACATCCTCCAACGCGGCAGGTGCCACTTCAGCCTTCGTCATCGGAACGGATGCGAAAATAGCAAACAACCAAACGATCCACGTCCGGCAAACTGGTCGGGTAATATTCATGAGCATGGGGGTGTTCACTTCTTGAGACAAACGCAGTGTGCAAAGCCGCTAGTCAGCCCGCCCGCATCTCGTCACTAACAGGCTGGGTCACAGCCCGTAAAAACCACAGTCCGGCCAGCCCCACCACTGCCATCACCATCAGCGCCGGGCCATAACCCAGCGATGCCACGGCGTAACCGGCGGTGCCGGCGGCCCAAGCTTCGCAGCCATTGGTCGCCGCCATGAAGGTGCTGAATTGCGTCGCGCCCAAACGACGATCGGTCAGGTCCATGAACAGCGCATATGACGACGCGGTGAAGCAGCCAATGCCGAGATAGACCATTCCGAGCCACAGCATCACCGTCGTGCCCGCTGCGCCCAAGTGAATGGCGAGACCGACCGCCATCACGGCCGCACTCAAGCCGATCAACGCCTGCCCCACTCGACGCGGACGCGGTCCGCGATCCGCCCAACGCCCGCCCACGATCCCACCAATCGCCATTGCCGCGACGACCGGCAACGCGAAGAACCATCCCGTCGTTTCGGTCGGCACGCCCAGATCCACGAGCAGCGGTCCCGCCAACGCGCCGGTGGCTTCGAAACCGGCTCCCGCCAGTAAGGCGAACCCGAGTCCAAACCAGGTCGTGCGCCGCGACAGCACCGCCCGCAACGTGCGCCCAAATTTGCGCTTCGGTTCGGTTTCGTCCCGTCCGGGCTCGTCGACTTGCGTGAGCAATACGACCAGTGAGATCCACACTGCCGCGATCAATGCGCCCATCACCAGCGGCCAGCCTCCCCGACTTGCCAGCACGATCGCGCCACCGCCAAGCACGCTGCGACCCGCGAGCATGCCGACCTGCATCGCCGCGTTCAATCGCCCGCGCTCGTGTGGCTCGACGGCCACCACGGCCAGCGCGTCGATGGCTACATCCTGTGTTGCGGCGAAGACGGCGTGCGTAAGCAGAAGGAAGAACCACCATCCGAATGCTTCCGCTGGATCGATAAAAACCAAGGGCAGCAGCGCCAACCCCATGCCGATCTGAGCTCCCGCCGCCCAGTGCCGAAACCCCCAACGTGGGCCGCGCCAGGCATCGACCAAGGGAGCCCAGAGAAACTTGAGCGTCCACGGTAAGACGAGCGCCGCCGTGAGCGCAGTGATGCGTTCGATCGCCACGCCCTCCGCCCGCAACAATGTCGGCATGGCCCACCACAGAAATCCGATCGGCGCGCCTTCGCTAAAATACAACAACCCGAACACCAGATGCGATCCGCGCCGGGCCGGCTGGGCGGACGAGATCTCAATGGATGCGGGCAGGGACATGCGACCCAGCCTGCATGTCCGCACCGCAGGTGACGATAGAGAACATCGCGACGCAGCACCCTGAAGCGCCGACGAGCCGGCGGCCTACAGATCGCAGTTGATCTAAATGGTAGGCCGCGAGCTGGCTTGCGCTCGTATTCGAATAGTTCTTACACCAGCGCCGGAGCCTTGGCTTCGTCGAAGCGGTAGAGTGTCTTCGGCGTTTCGGCGTTGGGCGGGAACGGGACGGCTTTCCAGAATTTCTTCACGGTATTGTCCCAGTCCTTGAGCAGCGCCTGTGCATGGGGCGAACCGGTGAGCGTAGCGTGCACGCTCACGAGTTGCGCGAGGCTGGCGATTTCTTCTTCGTCGGACAGGCGTTCGGCTTCGATCATCGCGGGATTGATCTTTTGATCGAAATCACCCGCTTCGTCGTAAATGAAGCCGAGGCCGCCGCTCATGCCGGCGCCGAAGTTTTTGCCCGTCGGTCCGAGCACGACGATGAGGCCGCCGGTCATGTATTCGCAGCCGTGGTCGCCCACGCCTTCGACGACCGCGGTCGCACCGGAGTTGCGCACGCCGAAGCGCTCGCCCGCGCGGCCCGCCGCGAAGAGGTGCCCGCCGGTCGCGCCATAGAGGCAGGTGTTGCCCGCGATGGATTGCTCGTGCCAGGCGAAGGAGGAGGTCTCGCGCGGACGGATGATGATCTCGCCGCCGTTCATGCCCTTGCCGACGTAATCGTTGGCTTCGCCGTTGAGCGTGATGCGCAGACCGTTGACGAGGAAGGTGCCAAACGACTGGCCGGCCGAACCGGTGAAGGTCAGGTCGATCGTGCCGGGCGGCAGTCCGGCGTTGCCCTTTTGGTAGGCGATCTGGCCGGAGAGGTGCGTGCCGATGTCGCGATTGACGTTGGTGACCTTGTAACGCGCGACGAGACGAGCCGACTTGCCGAGGATGACGTCGCGCGCTTCCTGCAGAATGGCTTCGTCGAGCGAACCTTCGCCGCCGAAACGTTCGTTGCGGGCGCGGGTGTGGTAGCGCTCGGCTTCGCCCGAAGGATCGGGGTTATGCAAGAGACCACCGAGGTTGATGAGCTTGGTCTTCGGGTTGACGGGGTCGTCAATTTGCTCGAGCAGTTCGACGCGACCGATGATGTCGTTGATCGACTTGGCTCCGAGCTTGGCGAGATAGAGGCGCACGTCTTCGGCGACGGCGTTGAAGAAGTTGATGACGTTCTCGGGCTTGCCGCGGAACTTGGCGCGCAGGTCTTCGCGTTGGGTGGCCACGCCGACCGGACATGTATTCAAATGGCAAACACGGAACATCGCGCAACCCGCGGCGATGAGTGCGGCGGTGCCGAAGTTGAACTCTTCGGCACCAAGGAGTGCGGCGATGACGATGTCACGACCGGTCTTCATGCCGCCGTCGGTGCGCAGCGTGACGCGACCGCGCAGGCCATTCATCATGAGCACCTGGTGGGCTTCGGCGACGCCGATTTCCCACGCCGAGCCGGCGTTCTTGATGGAAGCGAGCGGCGATGCACCGGTGCCACCGTCATGACCGGAAACGAGCACGACGTCGGCGTAGGCCTTGGCCACACCGGCGGCGACGGTGCCGACGCCGGACGACGAGACGAGCTTCACGCAGACCTTGGCGCGCGGGTTGACCTCTTTGAGGTCGAAGATGAGCTGCGCCAGATCCTCGATCGAGTAGATGTCGTGATGCGGCGGCGGCGAGATGAGGGTCACGCCCGGAATGGAGAACCGCAGCGTGGCGATCATCTTGGAAACCTTGTGACCGGGTAGCTGGCCGCCCTCACCGGGCTTGGCGCCCTGAGCCATCTTGATCTCGATTTCCTTGGCGTTGGCGAGGTATTCGGCGGTGACACCGAAACGGCCGGAAGCGACCTGCTTGATGGCGGAGCTGGCGTTGTCGCCGTTCTCGCGCACCGAGTAGCGCTCGGGATCTTCGCCGCCTTCACCGGAGTTGGACTTGCCGCCGATGCGGTTCATCGCGATGGCGAGGGCTTCGTGAGCCTCGGGCGAAAGTGCGCCCATGGACATGCCGGCGGTGGTGAACCGCTTGCGGATGTCTTCGATGCCTTCGACTTCGTCGAGCTCGATGCCTTCCTCGGGAAAGCGGATTTTGAGCAAATCCTTGAGCGCAACGGGTTGATGGTCGTCGGCCTGTTCCTTCCACGGTTGGAAGGCCTCGAAGTCGCCCTTGCGGTTGAACTTGTTCATCGAAGCGATGAGCTTCGGGCTCCACGCGTGGTATTCGCCTTCGCCGCGCTTGTTGACGCGGTAGTAACCCTCGGGCTTGAGCGCGAGCGCGGTGTCTTCGCCGACGTTGTCGGGATCGGCCGCGTCGAGTTGGGGGAAGGCGTTGGCGTGACGCACGAGCGTCGCTTCGGCGACCTGGAGGTAGTCGATGCCGCCGATGGGCGACGGCACGCCGAAGAAACATTCTTCGATGAGTTTGTGGGAAACGCCGAGCGCTTCGAACATCTGCGCCCCCCGGTAGCTGAAGAGGGTCGAGATGCCCATCTTGGCCATGATCTTGCGCAGACCGGCGCAGATGGCGGTCTCGTAATTAAGGCGGGCTTGCGCCGGCGTGGTGCCCTCCCCGGCTTCACCGGCGGTGGCAAACTGGCTGACAATGTCGAAGGCCAGGTAGGGATTGACGGCGTTGACGCCCATGCCGAGCAAGCAGGCGATTTGGTGCACTTCGCGGGCTTCGCCGGTTTCGGCCACGAGGTCGCAGCGCACGCGGCCGCCGATGCGGATGAGGCGCTGGTGAACCGCTCCAACGGCGAGCAACATCGGGATGGCGGCCTGATCGGCGGACACGCCCTTGTCGGACAGGATGATAATCTTGGCGCGCTTTTCCTTGTAGGCCTTTTCGGCGGCGGCCGTGAGGGCTTTGACCGCGGGCTCGAGTCCTTCCGGGCCCGCGCTCGCATCGAACAAGACCGACAAGCGCACGACGCGATCCTTGAGGAAATCAATGCCGTCGAGGGCAGCGACCTGGTGGTCGAACAGAATGGGGGATTTGAGTTCCACCAGGCCTGCCGTCTTGGGCAGTTCTTCGAAGAGGCCGAGACGGCCGCCGAGGAACATCGAGAGTGACATGACCGCCTTTTCGCGGATCGAGTCGATGGGCGGGTTGGTGACCTGCGCGAACAGCTGTTTGAAATAGTTGTAGAGCAGACGCGGGCGACGGGAGAGCACCGCCAGGGGCGTGTCCTCACCCATGGAACCGGTCGGCTCCTTGCCCTCGGCCAGAGGTTGCAACACCAACTCGCGTTCGTCGGATTCGTAGCCAAAGGCGATCTGCTGGGCGAGGGTGGCGGTGGTGGCGGACTCCTCGGAGGGCGCTGCGCCCGCCGCGTCCTCGATGTTGACGAGGTGGTCTTTGCACCACTCCAGAAAGCGCGGGGTGGAGGTAAACTCGGCTTTGATCTCGTCGTCGTGCAGGAAACGTTGCTGGGTGAGATCGACGGCGATCATGCGGCCGGGTCCGAGGCGGCCGGCTTCCACGACCTTGCCCGGAAAGTCGAAAACGAGGCCCGCCTCGGAGGCGAGGATGACATAGCCGTCGTCGTAAATCTTGTAACGCGCCGGGCGCAAGCCGTTGCGGTCGAGGGTCGCGCCAATGATCTTGCCATCGGTGAAGGCCACCGCCGCCGGACCATCCCAAGGCTCCATCATGGTCGCGTGGTAACGGAAAAACGCCTTGGCCTCGTCGCTGAGATCGTCGTCGTGCTCCCAAGCCGGCGGCATCATCATCATGGCGGCGTGAAGCGGGTTGCGACCGCCAAGCGTGATGAGCTGGAGGGCGTTGTCGAAGGTGGCCGAGTCGCTGCCGTTGGGCTGCACGAGCGGCTTGAGGTCGGAATAACGGTCGCCCCACACGCCGTGGTAGGGGGAGCGTTCGCGGGCGCGCATCAAGTTGCGGTTACCGCGGATGGTGTTGATCTCACCGTTGTGCGCCACCATGCGAAACGGGTGCGCGAGGTGCCACATGGGGAAGGTGTTCGTCGAGTAGCGCTGGTGGAAGATCGCGAACGCCGAGGTGAACTTGGGCGACTTGAGATCGGTGAAATACTTCCGCAACTGCTGCGGCGTGAGCATGCCCTTGTAGACAATGGTGCGCGACGAGAAGGAGCAGATGTAGAACCCGTCGGTCTTGTCGGCCATGGGGTTGAAGTCGACGCCCTCGATCTTCTCTTCCACGACCCGGCGCTCGATGGTCTTTTGAGCGAGGAACAAGCGACGCTCGAACTCGTCTTCCTCAATCTCCTCGGTGCGAGCCACCAAAGCCTGGGCGATCAGGGGCTGGGTATCCAGGGCCTTGCGGCCGAGACAGGAGTCGTTGGTGGGCACATCACGCCAACAGAGCCACAGCAGGCCTTCGGCCTCGACGGCCTCGCGCACGATCTTCTTGCAATGAGCCTGGGCGTATTCGTCTTCGCGCGGCAGAAACACCATGCCGACGCCGAGGTCGTTGTCGTGAAAAAGGTTCTTTCCGCGCTGTTCGAGGTGCTCGCGAAGAAGCTCAACGGGGATCTGGGTCAACAAGCCCGCGCCGTCGCCGGTCACTGCATCGGCGTCGATGGCCCCTCGATGGGCCAGCGCCTTGAGCGCGGCCACCGCCCGGTTAATCACATCATGGCTGCGTTCGCCCGTCATTCTGGCGATCAGGCCGACACCACAGGCATCGTGCTCTTGGTCGGGGTGGTAAAGGGGAGACGGGATCAATTTGGCCATATGGAAAGTCGGGTCGTGGGAACGAGTTCTGAAAGGGGGAGAGGGAGCAGAAGCCGGGCCGAGTCGGATTTGATCGGCGGCGGAGCGAAAAAAAGGCCGGTCACGCGTGTGCGAGATCCGGCCCTGGACGAGTGCTGGGGACGCGGTCGCGCTTAGAAGAAGCGGATCGTTTTGGCGGCCATCTTGGCGTGTTCCTCGTCGGAACAGCCGGCGTTGGTCACCGCATCGGCTTCGGTGTCGGTCGGTTTCACCAAGTCGTTCGAAATCATGTAGTTTTCGACCTCTTCACCGGAAACATCGGCCAACATGACGCCGTCGATCTCGACGCAGGGTGAGAGAGGTTGACCCGATTTTTGCACCATTTCGGCGTAATTATCGCGATTATTGATGATGTCGATGTCCTCAAAAGGGAGGTCATACTTGGCCATGATGGCGCGCACGCCGTGGGACCAACCGCACTGTGGTTTGAGATAGGCTTTGATATTCATAAGTCGGATTTAGCGGGACAAAAGCTCAGGAAAATAAACGGCGGCAAACGGACCGATCAAGCGGAAGTTTAGCTTCTTTCCATCATTAATTCCACCGGATGCCCAATGAAAACCGCGCCGCATCTCTGGATACCGGGAGCTTTCCGACGAGGACAGTCGGAAACGGTCTCCGCGGATTATCGCACGAATGTATTCCGGACTCGCTGGGAAACGCTGAAATAGGGCACCCAGATTGCCGCCGCCAAGACCTGCCGAATGACCTGGCCAACGGAGAGCGCTTTTTCCTCCGCTTCCAGCAGGTCCAACCTATCGAGAGCCACCGTGTCCAAAATCACGACGACCAGCCCGTAGATGATAACTGCGCGCATGAGCGTGGGCAGGCAGCGATCGCGACGGAAGAACATCACCAAGGTCACCAGCACCAACGCGGTCCAAACCACGTTGGCCAAAACCTCGCCGAGAATGAGCCCGGCCAACGCCATGTTACTCGTTTCGATTCCCGGCGTGGTCAGGGCCACCCACACGTTTTGGTCAAACGCCGCCGCCAGGTCCGTGACCAAGGTCGCGATCAGTCGAAACGGAAAGAACACCAGCCCGAGCGCCGGCAAAATAAGCCAGCCACCGAGTCCGGTTAACTTCGCCGACGGCCCGGCCCCGAGTGGCGGCGGCCGGCGGTGCTGGTGCCGCACCCACCAAACGAGCGCGACCAGGGCCCCGCTGAAGCCGCCGATGGCGATCAAAAACATGAGCAGGTTCGGCGCAAAGGGCGGTTCCTCGATCGAGCCCGCGTCGGTTTGCGGCTTGGTCAACTCCATGCCCAGCAACTCCCTCGCGGCCGCGATATCGCGCACGTAGGTGGGCATGTCTCGAGGCCGCACGTGCGAGGTTTTGGAGGCATAGGTGTGCACGATGGTCAGCCGATTCGTGCCGCCACCATGTGATTGTCGCTGATAATTGAATACATCGGAATCGATCTCCACGTTCGGCAATTCGAGGTCCCACGCGTCCGGCAGTTCCACCACTTGCTCCAAACGTGCCTGCACCGGATGTTCCAAACTCCGGGGCGTGCGCCGGGTGGCGCTCAAGCCGTCGGGCAAATAGGAATTCGTGAGCAGGGCAAACGTCTCCATCCGCCACGTCGACGACTCGGCGATCCAGACCCAGGGCTCCCGGATCGTATACGACTCGACCACCTGCAGGGAGCCATCCGGCATATCCTGCAGCGTAGGCGGCCCATCGATGGTGGCGTCCGGGTAGATATTCGCGTAGTATTCCTGATAGGATTGGCTGATCTGCTCGGGGGTGGAGCCATTGAAGTAGCGGCGCATCGAAACCGCCGCCGCACCGTGGTAAAGGGTCACCACCTGCAAACTCGCCGGCTGGCCGATTCCCTCCAGCCGCAAGCGCTCCCGCGAGTCGATCCGGCGCTGGGCTTCCGTGGGTTGGTCCACCCGCCGTAGTTCCGTTTCGCCTTCGAGCAAAACCAATCCGTATCCATAATCCGGTGCAGCACGTTGCTCCAACGCCCCACGATGCGGCGCCATGGTCGGATCGAGCCAATGCCACGCGCCATCCAGCCGGACCCCGACAATTACATGGTTGAACGCGCTGGGAGAGGGCAACCGGTCACCGAGTTTCTCGCCCACCATCGTGTTTACCAGAACCGGAGCCGCCTCGATGCCCTGCGATCGCAGCAACTGCACGAGAAGCAGGGCCTTGTCCTTACAATCCCCAAAGCGGCGTGCGAAGGTTTCCTCCGGTGGATGAGGTCGATGAGACGAGACGCCCAGCTCGATGCCGAGGTAACGAATCTCGCGTTGGACGTAATCAAGCAGCGCCGCGACGCGATCCTTCCGCGTCGCCAGATCCGCCGGTTGCGACTGAAGCGGCACCCCATTTTCCCGGGGAAGTAGGATTTCTGGATCGAGGGCCTGAGCAACCTCCGCCCGCAACGCCGGCACCGGGGCGTCATTCGCCGCCGCATACAACGGCAACGCCCACTCGACCACACCGGACCACGTTTCAAAAGCAGACAACTCCGCCCACGGATAGGTGGAATACCACGCCGGCGTCCCCTCCTCGTAAACATACGTTGGCACTGCTTTGAGATGCCACGCATACATTTGAAAACCGTCCGCGAAGGTCATGGTCGGCTCCTCTCCCCCCTCCCCTTCCTGGCGATATCGGAGTCGCAGATCCGCCGGAGCCCGCACCCTCGAACGCAAATCACTCACCGGTTGCCCCCACCCCAGCGAAAACGAATCAAAATAGTGACCGCCGAAAACCGGGTTCCGCCCCGTCACCGTGTAGGCGACATCCACCACATCGCCCACCCGCAAATCCGGCAACAAGGTCAACGCGGTGACTTTGCCATTGTAGAGATGCATCGATGATTCGGTTTCCTGTTCCAGATACCGGAACTCCGCCTCCGCCAACCGATCCATCACCTCACCGCCCCGGTGCACATCGATACGGTGAAACGTGACCGTCTGATACTCCGGATCATACGTCGCGGACCAACGTCCCGCTTCCTGCAATCCGCCTTCGCTCATGACCTTCATGGCCACGCGAAAGTAGTCTTCCTGCGCCTGCACATCGACTTGACGGTCATATAACAAATAGTCGGCATCACGCTCCCGGGCCGCCGCCGAAGTCGTGCCGGCATTCTCGAAATCCGGATGCGCCACCACCACCCAATCAGGAGCTGGAGCGAGGGTCACATCGGCCGCAATCGACAACAACTCGCTCGACATCAACAATAAGCCCAAAGCAAGCACTCGTGCGGGTATCATCGCACCAACGCAATCGACCCACCACCCAACCGGCAAGGGGTTCTTGCCGGGAGCAGAAACTCATTTTCACCACGTCAGTTCCGCGTCCGCGCTTGCGCTGAAAGAATCCGGGGCAAAAGTTCGTTTGTTTAGGCAAGCTCGCCCGATATTTCCCAACCTTAACCCCGTCTCACACCGCTCATGGCCCGTAACTCTCCCGCCAAAACCACCGCCGCCGCTCCCGCCAACGAGGTCGCCGCCCGCAAGAATGTCGACCTCGCGATCAGCGCGATCACCAAGCAGTTCGGCGAGGGCTCGATCATGCGTCTGGGCGACAACCACAAGATGAAGGTCGAGACCATCTCGACCGGCTCGCTCGCCATCGACCTCGCCCTCGGCGTCGGCGGCCTGCCGCGCGGCCGCATCGTGGAAATCTACGGTCCGGAATCTTCCGGTAAGACGACCTTCTGTTTGAGCGTCATCGCCGAGGCCCAGCGCAACGGTGGCCTCGCCGCCTTCGTCGACGTCGAACACGCCCTGGACCCGAAATATGCCCGCGTCGTCGGCGTGAATCTTGATGATCTGCTCGTCTCCCAACCCGACTCCGGCGAAGACGCGCTCAACATCACCGAGACCCTCATCCGCTCCAACGCCATCGATGTGATCGTCATCGACTCCGTCGCCGCCCTCGTTTCCAAAGCCGAACTCGACGGCCAGATGGGCGATGCCACCGTCGGCTCGCAAGCCCGCCTCATGTCGCAGGCCATGCGCCGCCTCACTGCCGTGGTCAGCAAGACCAAGTGCATCTGTATCTTCACCAATCAGATTCGCGAAAAGATCGGCGTCATGTTCGGCAGCCCCGAAACCACCCCCGGTGGCCGCGCGCTCAAGTTCTTCTGTTCGGTGCGCATCGACATCCGTCGCCGCGAGCAAATCAAGCAGCCCGACGGCAAGGTCATCGGCAATCGCACCAAGCTCAAGATCGTCAAAAACAAGGTCGCTCCCCCGTTCACCGAGTGCGAATTCGACATCATGTATGACGAGGGCATCTCCGCCAACGGCTCCATCATCGATCTCGGCATCGAGCACAAGATCCTCGAAAAGCGCGGCGCCTGGATTTCCTACAACGGCGACCTCATCGGCCAGGGTCGCGACGCCGCCAAAGCGGCGCTCAAGGAAAAACCCGCGCTCGGCAAAGAGATCATGACCGCCGTGATGGCCAAAGTGAACGTCACCGGCGGCGCCGACATCACCGGCGAAAAAGCCGACGACTAAGCATGAGCATTCGTCACGCCTCGATGCCGATCCGGGCCGCTGCGCTGGCTGCGGCCCTGGCATTGGGCGTGACGGCGGCGCACGCCGACGACGACGTGGTGCAGGCCGCGCCCGTGCTCGTTTCCACCACGGCGGGCGGTCCCCAGTGGGAAACCGTCAAAGAACTCATCGCGTTCGCCGAAGACGGTAATCCCGAGGCGGCATTTCAATACGCTCAACTCCTCGAGGAAGGGAGCGACGACCTCGCGGCCGATCCCGCGAAAGCGATTCGCCTCTACGAACAATCCGCCGCTGCCGGTTACGGCGAAGCGTTGTTTCGCCTCGGCAAAATCAATCACGACGGTCTGCTCGGCCAACGCACCAATTACGTCGCCGCGCTCGACTACTACCAGCGCGCCGCCGCCCTCGGCGTGCCCGAAGCGACCTACAACGTCGGCGCGATGCACGTGAGCGGGCGCGGCACCCGGCGCAACTACACCGAAGGTCTCGCGTGGCTGATGTTGGCCGCCGAGCAGGGCTCCGACCCGGGCTCCGTGGACCAAGTCAAAGAACGCCTGCGCAAGCGCCCGCAGATGATCACCGCCGCCGAGAACCGCCTCGCGGGTCTCAAAGTCGAACTCGCCGCCGGACCGAGCGACGCCACCGATTCAACGGATTCGACCAGCTCGCTGGCCCCAAAACCCGCAGCACCCGCCGTGCTCAAAATCGACGCCCCCAAACCGACGATTCCGAGCAATTCGGTCCGCCCCACCCTGCCCTCCTTCGCGCCCGCCAAACCCTCCATCGGCGTGCCCTCTTTTTCGCTGCCTCGTCCGGCTCCGGCACCCGCGCCAGAGCCCACGGACAAATCGGAGAGCGACCAGCGCCGATAGCCGCCTGCGGTTAGCCAACGCGTGGGGCTGGATTAGCGGCCACGAAATCGGCCGCCCATTATCGGCCCCGTCTTGCGAAGGTGGATCGGTCCGCGTTTGCTTCACCTTCCGTGAACGCACCCGATTCCTCAAACCATCCGCCTTCCCTGCTGACGGCGCGGGGTTTGTCCAAAACCTATGGCTCCGGCCATGCCGCCGTGCATGCGTTGCGCGAGGTCGATCTCGATCTGCCCGGCGGCGAGCTCGTGGTGCTGCTGGGAGCGTCCGGTTCAGGTAAGTCCACTTTGCTGAACCTCGTCGGCGGCCTCGATGCGCCGACTGGCGGTTCACTGCACTACCGGGGCTGGGATGTTGGCCGCGCCGACGAATCCGGCCTCACCGCGTATCGGCGCGATGTGGTGGGGTTTGTTTTTCAGTTCTACAATCTGATCCCCTCGCTCACCGCCCGCGAAAACATCGGTCTCATCACCGAAGTATCGCGCAATCCCATGAGCACCGAGGATGCGCTCGACTTGGTTAATCTCTCCAACCGCGCGAACCATTTTCCCGCGCAGCTCTCGGGCGGCGAACAACAACGCGTGGCCATCGCCCGCGCCATCGCGAAGCGGCCCGAGGTGTTGCTGTGCGACGAGCCGACCGGTGCCCTCGACGTCAAAACCGGCATCATCGTGCTCGAGGCCATTCAACGCATCAACCGCGAGCTCGGCACGTTGACCTTGGTCATCACCCACAACGCGATCCTGGCCAAGATGGCCGATCGCGTTTTCACCATGTCGGACGGGCGCTTGAGTCCGGCCCAGATCAATTCCGATCCGCGGCCGGTGAGCGAACTGGAATGGTAGCGGTCTGATGTTTCAAAGCATGGACCTGCTCGACGTGAAACTCCTGCGCGACCTGCGCGCCTTGAAATCACAGGCTCTGGCTGTCGCGCTCGTCATGGCGTGCGGTCTGGCGATGATGATCATGACGCGCAGCCTCATCCGCTCGCTCGACACCGCGCGCGATGGCTATTACGAGAAACACCACTTCGCCCAGGTCTTCGCCGGCCTCAAACGCGCGCCCGACAGCGTGCGTGATCGCATCGCCGCCCTGCCCGGCGTCGCCGCCGTCGAAACGACGGTCGAGGTGCGCGTCACCCTCGACCTTCCCCATCTGCTCGAGCCCGCATCGGGGTTGATCAATTCCATCCCGGATCGCCGCGATCTGGTGCTCAATCAGCTTTTTCTTCGGCGTGGTCACTTTCTGGATACAGCGAGGCGACATGAGATTCTGGTCAGCGAGGCATTTGCCGAGGCCAATACCCTCGAACCGGGCGATCGCATTGCCGCCATTCTCAACGGCAGCCGTCTGGACCTGCGGGTGGCGGGCATCGTGCTCGCGCCGCAATACGTCTTCGAAGCTCCGCCGGGGGCAGCCCTGCCCGACAATCGCACGTTCGGCATATTCTGGATGCGCAATCAAGAGATCGCCGAAGCCTTCAACCTGGAAGGGGCCTTCAATACGGTCGCCCTCACGCTCGCGCCGGGCGCTTCCGCATCACAGGTTATCGCGGACCTTGATCGCTTGCTTGAGCCCTACGGCGGACTGGGTGCCTATGATCGCAGCGAACATCCGTCGGACATTCGCGTGAGCGACGAAATCCGCGTGCTGGAGGGCCTGTCGTTTGGCTTTCCGTTGGTGTTTCTCAGCGTGGCCGCATTCATGACCCACTCGGTCATGAGCCGCCAGATCGCGTTGCAGCGCGAACAGATCGCGATCCTCAAGGCGTTCGGGTTCACCCACCGCACCATCGCGTGGCATTTCGTGAAATTCGCGCTCGTGATTGTGGTGCTCGGCACCGTGCTCGGCACCACCGGGGGCTTCCTGTTCGGACTGCAATTGGTGGACATGTATCACCTGTTCTTCCGCTTTCCGCGGCTCGATTTCGTGCCCGCCACCAATGCGATTCTGGGGGCGTTGTTGGCCAGTTCCGCCGCCGCGTTGGTCGGAGTCGCCGGAGCCGTGCGCAAGGTCGTGCGCCTCTCGCCCGCCGAGGCGATGCGGCCGGAGCCGCCCGCGAGCTACCGACCGGCATTGGCGGAACGACTGGGCATCTCGCGGTGGTTCTCCGTCACCTTGCGCATGTCCTTGCGCAACCTCGAACGCAAACCCTGGCAGGCTTTCTTCACGACAATCGCCCTCGCGATGGCAACGGGTATCCTCATCATCCCCAACGCGTTTCGGGACGGCATTCGCCACATTCTGGATTTCCAATGGGACGTGGTGCAGCGGCAAACGGTGAGCGTGTCCTTGGTCGAGCCCGGGCCACTTCGCGTCACTCATGACTTCGCGCAACTGCCCGGCGTCGTCCATACCGAACCGTTTCGCTCGGTGGCAGTGGAGTTGCAATCCGGCCACGTCAGTCGGCGGTTGGGCATCAAGGGCCTGGTCCGGGGAGCTCAACTCAACCGCGTCATCGGCACCGACGGGAAGTCTCTGGTGCTGCCCGCAGCCGGCCTCATTATCTCGGCCGCATTGGGCGAATCACTGGACATTCGGCCGGGTGAAAAAGTCACCGTCAATGTGCTCCAGGGCAAACGTCGCTCCATCGATGTAACGGTGGCCGCTTTCGCCGAAGACTTTGCCGGCATCGCCGCTTACATGGAGCTCGGCGCTCTGAACCGACTCCTCGGCGAAGGCGACCGGATCAGCGGCGCCTACCTGACCGTGAAGAAGCGCGATTGGCCCGCATTCTTGAGTGAGCTCAAAGCGACCCCGCAAGCCTCGGGCGTCGTCATCAAAGAAGCCATGCGGCAGAGCTTTCGCGACACGACGGCGGAAAGCATCGGCATGATTCAAGTGCTCTACTCCACCTTCGCCACCGTTGTCGCCTTTGGCATCGTCTACAACAGCGCTCGGATCGCCCTGTCGGAGCGAGCACGCGAACTGGCGACATTGCGCGTGCTCGGATTCAGTCAAAGCGATGTGGGCAGCGTGTTGGTGGGTGAACTGGTGGTGCTCGCCGCGCTCGCGGTGCCCCTCGGGCTGTGGCTGGGCTCGGGCATGGCGTCGACCCTGATCGAAAGCATCAACACCGAGACCGTGCGCCTGCCGCTGATTCTCTCCGCCTCCAACTACGCCTACGCCACCCTCGTCATCACGTTGGCCACGGTGGTTTCCGCCACCATCGCCTGCCGCAAGTTGAACCAACTCGATTTGGTCGGAGCCCTCAAGGCCCGCGAATAACCGCACCGCGAACATATCCATTTTATAACTACACAGAGCACCATGACCGAATCCGCTTCTCCGCCCGCCCCGTTCGACCCCACCGCCGGTGACAACCATCAACGCCGCCGCAAGGGTTGGCGCTATGGGGTCGGGCTTATCCTGATCGCACTGATCGTCGCCGGACTATGGCCGGCGCCGCTTCCCGTCGAGACCAGTGTCGTCACCCGCGGACCGCTGACCGTCACCGTCAACGAGGAAGGCATGACCCAGGTGCGTCATCGATTCGTCGTGTCGAGCCCTGTATCCGGAAGTTTGAGACGCATCGTCCTCAAGCCCGGCGCCATCGTCGAGGCCGGGCGGACCGTGCTGGCCGTGCTGGAACCAGCCGGTGGCGACATTCTCGACGTGCGTTCACGCGCGCAGGCCGAGGCGCGGGTGCGGGCCGCCGAAAGCCAGGTCGCGCAAGCCGAAGCTCAGCGCGAACGGGCGGCCGCCGCGCTGGAGCTGGCCGGCACCGAGGCGTCCCGCCAACGCACCCTGGCCAAGGATCGGCTGGTTTCCCAACAGGAGCTCGACATCGCCATCAATCGCGAACGCACCGCCGCCCAAGAGGATCGGGCGTCGACCTTTGCGCTGCAGGTAGCGCGCTACGAACTCGAACAGGCCCGCGCCGTGCTCATGCGGGGTCAACCGGGCGCGGAGGACTTGGATGCGTTAATGACCATCACATCACCCGTCAGCGGACGGGTGCTGCGGGTGCTGCAGGAAAGCGCCCGCCTCGTCACGGGGGGCACGCCCCTGATTGAGGTGGGCGATCCCACGGATCTCGAAGTCCGCATCGAAGTGCTATCCCGCGACGGCGTCGCGATCGCGACCGGAGCCAACGTGTGGCTCGACCAGTGGGGCGGACCGCAACCCCTGCGCGCGCAGGTGCGCCTCGTCGAACCGGCCGCGTTCACCAAAGTCTCCGCTCTCGGCGTCGAGGAACAACGCGTGAATGTGCTGGCTGATCTGGTCACGCCCGCGACGGAACGCCCCACCCTCGGCGACGGCTATCGCGTCGAAGCTCGAATCGAGCGTGCGACGCGCGAGAACGTGCTGCAGGTCGCCGCCGGGGCGCTGTTTCAACGGGAAAAAACGTGGTCCACTTTCGTGCTCAAAGGGAAACGTGCCACATTGCGTGAGGTCGATGTCGGACTCTCCGACGGCATCATGACGGAAATCACCCGCGGACTGGAACAGGGCGAAACCGTCATCATCTACCCGGGCGATCGCGTGGCCGACGGGAGCCGGGTCGAGCCCATTGATACCTGAGTTCGGGTAGCGCTCGCCTCCGAAAGGCAAAACGAGAACGGCGTTTCGTTTTGCGTCCGGCGCGCAACGCGGTTCGGTCTGCGTATTCGCATGTCCGATTCCTCCGCCACCATTGCCGCTCCCGCCACTCCCGCCGGCACCTCCGCCATCGCGGTGGTGCGGGTGAGCGGCCCCGAATGCGCCGCCTTGGCCGGGGCGATCTTCGACAGTCCCCTGCCCGCTCGCACCGCTTGCCACCACGATTACCGCGACATCGCCGGCCAAACCGTCGACGATGTGCTGGTCACGTTTTTCGCCGGTCCGCATTCCTACACGGGCGAAGACGTCATGGAGATTTCCACCCACGGGAATCCATTGATCTCTCAACTTGTTCTGGACGATCTATTTAAACGTGGGTGCCAACCAGCCGAAGCGGGTGAATTCACGCGCCGAGCGTTTTTGAACGGTCGCCTGGATCTCAGTCAGGCCGAGGCGGTGATGGACCTGATCCATGCGCGCAGTGCCCGGGCCGTGGCGGCCGCCAACCAGCAACTTCGCGGCAGCCTAGGGCAACATATGACGCGGTTGACTGATGAGCTGTTGCTCGCGCTGGCTCGCGTGGAAGCCTACATCGACTTTCCGGAGGAGGATTTACCCGAGGAAGATCGCGGTATTGTCGGCGATATTTTGACGAATGTTCTACGTGGAACGGAACGCCTTCTGGCGACGCATCGCTATGGTGATTTGCTACGTGACGGGATCAAAACCGTGATTCTGGGCGAACCCAACGCGGGCAAGAGCTCGCTGCTCAATACCTTGATCGGTCGCGAGCGCGCCTTGGTTAGCGACGAACCCGGCACGACCCGCGACTACTTGGAGGAAACGGTCATCGTCGGCCCGCACTGCTTGCGGCTAATCGACACCGCCGGGCTCAATCCCACGCCCGGCACGGTGGAGGCCCTGGGCATTCGCAAGACACATGAGCGAATCGAAGAGGCCGACCTGTGCCTGCTCGTGCTGGACTGCACCCACCCTACCCCGCCCTTGCCGGACGACATCGCCGCTCGCTTGCACGCCAACGATACCGTCGTGGTGCTCAACAAAATCGATCTGACGAACCACCAGCCATTGGTCGCCATCGGCCCGGCCGACCTGCCCACCGTGCAAGTCTCCACCCTCACCGGTGCGGGTATCAAAGAGCTTGAAGCCAAGATCACGGAAATCGCCGATCGGCTGCAGCCGCCCGAGGCCGGCGATCAGATCGCCATCAACGCCCGACATGCCGACGCACTGCGGAGAGCCACCGAGTGCCTCGCGACCGCACGCCAAAATCTCATGCCCCTAGGCCCGACCGAGCTCCTCGCGAGCGACCTGCGTGGCGTGCTCGACGCCTATGGCGAGATTGCCGGCCGGATCGATAACGAGGACATGCTCGATCGCCTTTTTTCGACCTTCTGTATTGGTAAATAGATGCTATACAACGATATACCATTCGACGTGATTGTCTGTGGCGGTGGCCATGCCGGCTGTGAAGCCGCGCTCGCCTCCGCCCGGATGGGCGCCTCCACCCTGCTCCTTTCCGGCAATATCGACACCGTCGCCGCGATGAGCTGCAACCCCGCCATCGGCGGCCAGGCCAAGGGACAGATGGTTCGCGAGATCGATGCGCTGGGCGGCGAAATGGCGATCAATACCGATGTCACCGCCATTCAGTTCAGACTCCTCAATGAGTCCAAAGGATTGGCCGTGCAGTCCCCCCGCGCGCAGTCCGACAAGAAGGCGTATCAGTATCGCATGAAGCACACGCTGGAGCTGCAGCCCAACCTGCATCTGTTTCAGGCGACGGTGACCGGGCTCACCCACTCCGGCGGAAAAGTCACCGGCGTTCGGACCAATTTGGATTTGGAGTTCGGCGGCACCACTGTAGTCGTCACCACCGGCACCTTCCTGCGCGGCCTGATGCACATCGGCCAGAACAAGAACGAAGGCGGACGCATGGGCGATTTCACCGCGAAAACCCTTTCAACCAGTTTCGAAGAAGTGGGCATCGAACTCCAACGGCTGAAAACCGGAACGCCGCCGCGGTTATTGGGCCGTAGCTTGGATTTTTCGAAAATGAAGGAACAGCAAGGCGACGCCAAGCCCACCTGTTTTGCGTTCCACGAAACCCGGCAGGACCACGACCTGTTCCACGTGGAACAAACCGGCGAATCCCGCCTTGGCTGGGAACCTGGCACGAACCAGATCTCGTGCTGGATGACTTACACCACGGAGGAAACGGCGCAATTGGTGCGAGACAACCTCACCAAGTCCGCAATGTATTCCGGGGAGATCAGCGGCACCGGCCCCCGTTACTGCCCCAGCATCGAGGATAAATTCGTGCGATTTGCCGACAAGCCGCGCCATTTGCTGTTTATCGAGCCCGAGGGGCGCACCACCAACGAGTTTTACGTGAACGGGCTTTCCACATCGCTGCCCTTCGACGTGCAGATGAAAATGGTCCGCACCGTGCCCGGACTGGAACACGCCGAGCTGCTCCGACCAGCCTATGCCGTGGAATACGATTTTGCGCCACCGACGCAGCTGTTTCCGTCACTCGAGTCCAAAAAACTGGAGAATCTGTTTTTCGCGGGCCAAATCAACGGAACGTCCGGCTACGAGGAGGCCGCATCCCAAGGCCTGATTGCAGGCGTGAATGCCGTCCATAAGGCGAGGGGAGAGCAGCCGCTCGTTTTGGCCCGCCACGAAGGTTATATCGGGGTGTTAATTGACGATCTCGTAACCAAAGGCACCCGGGAGCCTTACCGCATGTTCACCAGTAGAGCGGAGCACCGCTTGCTTTTTAACCACGGCAGTGCCGAGCAAAGGCTGATCCATCACGCGAAGGTCCATGGCTTGGTCGGACCGGAGCGACTGGCGCGTATGGCAGCGAAAAGTGAATCGATTACGCATTGGATTAATACGTTTGAAACCACGCGACCGGGAGGAGGGCAGGGGACTTTTGCGGACTGGATTCGACGAGCAAGTCAGGGTGACGGCGCGTGGCCGGAACTGCCGGAAACCTTCCAACAGCTGCCCACCGAAAGTCGCGACCAGGTGCTTTACCGCGTGAGCTACCGCGGCTACTTGGAGCGGGAAGAGCGTCAGGTCGCAAAACTGGCGCAAACCGAGAAGATTCGAATCCCCTCCGGCTTGAACTACGCCGAAATCAAGGGGCTGCGCCGTGAAAGCGCCCTGAAGCTGACGGAGACCCAACCAGTAAATCTAGGCCAAGCGAGCCGGATCAGTGGAGTTAACCCCTCTGATATCAGCATCTTAATGGTCTTTATCGAAACGCTGCGACGCCAAACGCCTCGTGCCACCTAGGCGTTATTGCATTTAATTTGCGCATGTTGTAACAATTGTGAAACGGCGGTGCTTTCGACTAGGAGTCCGTCATTCAATGGGGTAAATTCTGCCGAAATGCCGGAGACCTCCCGCAAAAAAATCCTAGTCGTCGACGATGAATCCGACGTCGCCGACCTCGTTGCCTACCACCTCAAGGCGAACGGCTTTGCCGTGGAGACGGTGAATGACCCGACCCGCAGCATCGGGTTGGCCCGCTCCTTTATTCCCGACCTCGTGATTCTCGATGTCATGATGCCCGAGATCAATGGCATCCAGATCTGCCGCATGCTTCGGGCCGACCCGAAACTCAAGCAGGTCCCGGTCATCTTTCTCACGGCCAAGGTGGAGGAAAACGATCGCATTCAGGGCCTCGAAAACGGTGCCGACGACTATATCTGCAAGCCATTCAGCACCAAGGAACTCGTTTTACGCGTGCAGAACATCCTGCGCCGCACGACCGAGCGACCCATTGATGCGCCACCGAAACTCATTACCGGTGGTATCGAACTCGATATCGAGCGCCATGAGGTGAAAATCAATGAGGAGGTCGTGGAGCTGACGGCCACAGAGTTCAAATTGCTGCATCTGCTGATGGAACGACGCGGTCGGGTCCAGACGCGCGAACACTTGTTGATCAACGTTTGGAACTACGAAACCGAAATCGAGACCCGCACCGTGGACACCCACGTGCGCCGGTTGCGCGAGAAACTCGGCGACGAAGCCGAATGGATTGAAACTATCCGCGGGGTAGGCTACCGGATGGCTGAACGTCGGGCCCAAGAATCTTCCGCCTAATCCGGCGGGATTCGCGTCAGCGCCCGCTACGTGCGCTCATCGCATGCTCCTCACCATCACCATCGCGCTCTCCGTCGCCCTTTTGCTCACGGTGAGCAAATTGGTTAACCATCGCCGCGCGTTGCGCAGTCTACGTCTCGCCTTGAGTCGGCGTCAGCCCTTCCTGCGCGACGCCACTCCCGGAGCATCCGGCCATGACTGGGACGCGTTCTGCTCGACGGCCAACGAGCTGATCACTGAGGTCGTCACCCTCAAAAAGCAGCAATCCGGCCAGCTCACGCAACTCGAAGCCACCCTGGGAAACCTGCAGGAGGCGGTGCTGGTGGTCGACGACCGAAATCACATTCTATTGGCGAACAACGCCTTGCAGGCCATCTTCCCCAAAGCCACCCGGATCATCGACCAGCGACTTGAGGTGGTGCTGCACAGTGTGGCGTTTCTCAACTACGTGGACGCGGTGCGCAAAGGGCAGGGGAGTCCGCAGCATACGGTGGAGTTTGTAGATGATACCGACACGCGCTGGGTCGAAGTAACGGGATCCACCATCCCTTCCCAGGACGGCAGCAAGGGCAAGTGGGCCCTCTTCGTTCTCCACGATATTACCCGTCAAAAACGACTGGAATTGGTGCGCAAAGAGTTTGTGGCCAACGTCTCCCATGAACTGCGCACGCCATTGAGTGTGATCAAAGGCTACGTGGAAACCTTGGTGGACGGCCATCACGACATGGAACTGTCGGATCGATCGCGCTTCCTGGCCACGATCCAGCGGCATACGGAACGACTGAACTCCCTGCTGGAAGATCTGCTGACTCTTTCCCGCTTGGAATCCATCAATCCCGGACTGCAACGGGAGTCGACGTCGTTGCGTTCGCTCGTTGGGAGCATCGTGGACGACTACCGCAGTCGCCCCGCGGCCCAAAACCATGTAATCGATTCCGAAATTGATCCGGCCATCGAGCCCCTGCTGATCGACCCCCTGAAGCTTACTCAAGTTTTCGAGAATCTGCTCGATAATGCCCTCAAATACACGCCGCCCGGCTCGACGATCACCATCGCGGCCCGCCGCCGCACCGAGGAAGTGGAAATCAGGGTCAAAGACACCGGACCCGGCATCCCCCAAGCCGACCTCCCCCACATTTTCGAACGTTTTTACCGCGTCGAGAAAGGGCGTTCCCGGGAAAAAGGCGGCACCGGGCTGGGGCTCAGCATCGTCAAACACATCATTCAATTGCATGGAGGCCGCGTGCGCGCCGAAAGCCAGCTCAACGAAGGCATGACGTTTGTGCTGACGATTCCCTCGTCCAAAACCAGCAACTGATTTTGGCGGGGCAGGGGAGGGCGGCGACGGTTGAACCTTGCGCGCCCGACCTCCGGACGCTTTTACCGCGCCCATGTCGATCGAAGACGCCCATGCCATCCACCAACAGCGCGTCACCGCCTTGCACACCACGCTGGCTCAGGTGCCGCTGGACAGTCCGGCGCTGACTTTGGAAATCGGGTGCGGACACGGGCACTTCCTTACCGCCTACGCGGCCGCCCACCCCGGCGAGCACTGTCTGGCCATCGACATCATCAAGGAACGCCTGGAGAAAGCCGCCCGCAAAACCGACCGCGCCGAGCTGACCAACGTATCGTGGATTCGCGCCGCAGCAGAGGATCTCGTGGAGGCTCTGCCCGCCGGGGTCCGGTTTAATCGCAACATTTTCGTGCTGTTTCCCGATCCGTGGCCCAAACGGCGCCACTGGAAAAACCGCCTCATACAGCCCGCTTTTCTCGATACGCTTGCGCAACTTTCCGCGGCTTCGACCCGGCTCTGTTTTCGGACCGATCATGCGCCGTATTTTGCGTCAGCCCGCGACACGGTCGACGCCCACCCTCGCTGGCGACTGACTCCCGAGGAATCCTGGCCATTCGAACAAACGACGGTTTTCGAACAAAAAGCTGCCTCGTTTCAGTCGTTCATCGCTCGGCCAATCGAGAATACGGAAACCCCGGCCGAAATCGAAACGAAGTCGGCAACGTCAAATTAGCAGCGACATACAGCCTTTTTGCCCGTGCTAATGATTCGCCACGTCTAGGTTACAATTCTTTCGGAGGTTGACGCCTTAACGGGCCATGCCCTACGACAACCGATTCGAACCTTTCCAGCTGTTCCGAGTGATCTCTCCACGACTATCCAAAACCCTCATCGGCCTCGCGACCTTAACCAGTCTCGCTCCGGCTGCGCATGCCAAGGTTGAACCGAACGCTGCCGTATTCGAAGTCTTCGGTCTGCCCGTAACCAGCAGCATCATCACCACCTGGGTCGTCGCCTTGGCTCTCTTACTGGTGGTGCGCATTGCCATCGGGGCAAAACCAACCTTGGTGCCATCGCGCGGGCAAGCCGTCGTAGAGGGACTGTTAACCGGCGTCCGCGACCTCGTCGCCCCCATTGTGGGCAAGAAGGTCGCTCCCGCCGCCCTGCCGCTGTTGCTGACGCTGTTCACCTTCATCTTGATCCACAACTGGTCCGGACTGTTGCCCGGTGTCGGCACGATCGGCATGGAATCGCACGGTGCCGACGGCGCACACCACTTCTCGGCTTTCATCCGCCCGTTCAGCGCTGACATGAACGGCACCATCGCCATCGCGTTGGTCGCCATGGCCGTCTGGCTCTACCTGATCCTGCGTTACGCCGGCCCCAAACTCATCCTCCACGACCTCTTCGGCAACAAGGCCGACAAGAGCGAAGTGCCAGCCGCCATCTACTACTTCCTCACGTTGATCTTTCTCGCCGTGGGTGTGATCGAAATCATCTCGATCGCGATTCGCCCCGTTTCGCTCTCATTCCGACTGTTCGGCAATGTCTACGGCGGCGAAAATCTGCTCCACGGCACGGGATTCATTTTCCCCTTCTACTTCCTCGAGCTGTTGATCGGCCTCGTGCAGGCGCTCGTCTTCACATTGCTGGTTTCGGTTTACATCGGCTTGATCTGCAACCACGGCGATGATCACGAGGGCGAAGCCGCCCACGCCGATCACTAAACCCTGCCCAACCCTTTCCCACTGGGAGCATACCAAAGCGCGTGCACAGCGGGTCCTCCAACCACACCAAACAAACACATCTAAAATGATCGATATTCTCGCTCAAGCTACCGGCATCGGTGGCAACCTCCACATCGCAATCGGCGCCGGCGCCGCCGCCATCGGCGTAGGCATGATCGGCACCAAGGCCGTTGAGGCCGTCGGCCGCAACCCTGGCGCCAGCGGTAAGATCCTCGTCCAATCCATTCTCGGCATGGCTCTCGCCGAAGCGGTCGCGTTCTACGTGATCTTCCTCGCCTGATTCTTTTCACTTCCGGTGCGTTCAACCTTTCCGGTTGAGACGCACCGGCCATTTTCCTCCGCGACATGAACCTGATTTTCGCTGCAGCCGACGCCGCCGGCAAACTCCACGACATCCAGTCCACATTTGGCATCGAAGGCAAATACCTGCTCATGCAGGTCATCAGCTTCTCGATTCTGGCCTTTGTGCTGTATCGGTTCTTCTTCAAGCCGGTGCTCGCCACCGTCGACGAGCGTAACGCGGAGATCGCCACGAGCCTCGCCAACGCCGAAGCGATGAAAGCCAAACTTGAAGCCGCCACGGCCGAGAGCGCGGACATCATCAAACAAGCCCAGGGTGAAGCCGGCAAAATCATCGACCAAGCCCGGGTCTCCGCCAAGGAGTTCATGGAACGCCAGACTCAGGAGGCCACCGTCAAAGCCCAGGACATTATCGCCAAGGCCCAACACTCCACCGAGCTCGAACATCGCAAGATGGTCGCCGAGGCGCGCAGCGAAATCGCTCGCTTGGTCGTGAGCACCACCCGCCAAGTGCTCGCCAAGGAACTCTCCGACGCCGACCGTCAGCGCTTCAACGAAGCCGCCGCCAAGGAGCTCACGCTCGCCTGACTCGCTCCGATTAACTGACCTTCACCGTGGCCCAAGCCTCCAAACAAATCCAGCAACTCACCAAACAGCTCACGGCGCTCAGCCTTGATGCCCAAGGCGCGGTCGATGCCGAACGCGTCGCCGGAGTGCTGGCCTATCTGGAAAAGCACCCGCCCGCCAAACCCATGGCGGTCCTCAAGGCGTATCAACGTCGCATCGCCACCGAGCTCAGTAAAACCCACGCCATCGTGGAACACGCTGGCAGTATCTCGGATGCCGTGCTCGGCGCCATTGGTGGTGCCCTGACCCAAAAATACCACCGGCATATCACTGCGACGGGCAAACAGAATGACAGCTTGATCGCTGGTTTGCGCGTCCGCATCGCCGACGACGTTTACGAATCCACCGTCAGCGGCCAACTCGACGCCCTCGCCGAGTCGCTCTGATTCACCTCCCCCTTTACTAAACTCCTCCTCCTTCAACCGCGTCCCCGCGCCGCTATGAGCACCGTCCTCGAACAAATCGAATCCCAGATCGCCAACCTTTCCAACAAGGCGGTCAAAAAGAACACCGGCACCATTCGCACCGTCGCCGACGGCGTGGCCAAAATCGATGGCCTCTCCGACGTCATGTATAACGAGATGGTGCAATTTCCCGGCGGCGCCATCGGCATCGCGCTGAATCTCGAGGAAGACGAGGTCGGCACCGTCGTGCTCGGTGACGTCTCCGCCCTCAAAGAAGGTGACGAAGTGCTCACCACCGGCCGACTCCTCTCCGTCCCCGTTGGCAAAGGCTTGCTCGGACGCACGGTCGATGCTCTCGGCAATCCCGTTGACGGCAAAGGCCCGATCGAGTCGTCCGAAACTTATCCGGTTGAGCGCATCGCTCCCGGTATCATCGCTCGTAAATCCGTTGACCAGCCCCTCTTCACCGGCATCCAAGCCATCGACTCGATGATCCCAATCGGTCGCGGACAACGCGAATTGATCATCGGCGACCGCGGCACCGGCAAGACCACCATCGCGATCGACTCCATCATCAACCAGGCCAAGATCAACAAAGTCGGTCTCGCTTCAGGTGATAAAAACTTCCGTCCCGTCTATTCGATCTACGTCGCCGTCGGCCAGAAGAACTCCAACATCGTTCGCACCCTCGCCGCGCTCGAAGAAGCGGGCGCGCTCGAATACACCATCATCGTCGCGGCCCCCGCCGCCGACAACCCGGCCAATCAATACCTCGCGCCCTTCTCCGGTGCCGCCATGGGCGAATGGTTCATGGAAAACGGCATGGATGCACTCATCGTTTATGATGACCTCTCCAAGCACGCCGTCGCCTACCGCCAGATCTCGCTGATCCTAAAGCGTCCGTCCGGCCGTGAAGCCTACCCGGGTGACGTTTTCTATCTCCACAGCCGCCTCCTCGAGCGCTCCGCTCGTCTCGATGGCAAGGGTTCGCTCACCGCACTCCCGATCATCGAAACCCAGGCCGGCGACGTTTCGGCCTACATTCCGACCAACGTGATCTCGATCACCGACGGTCAGATTTTCCTCGAAACCGATCTCTTCAATCAAGGCATCCGCCCGGCGGTATCGGTCGGTCTCTCCGTCTCGCGTGTGGGTTCCGCCGCTCAAATCAAGGCCACCAAGCAAGTCGGTGGTAAGCTCAAGGGTGAGTTGGCTCAGTTCCGTGAACTGGCCGCCTTCGCTCAGTTCGGTTCCGACCTCGATGCCAAGACCAAGGCCCAACTCGATCGTGGTAACCGCATCGTCGAGCTGTTCAAGCAACCCGCCTTCAACCCGATTCCCATCGAGCAACAAGTTGTCACACTCTGGGCACTCCAGAAGGACTATTACGCCAAGACCGACATTTCCAAGGTTACGGCCGCGGCGGTGTCCCTTCGCGAGTTCTTCGCCACCCGCCAGGATGCGCTGCTCACCAAGGTGCGCGAAACCGGCAAACTGACCGACGAAATCGAAGCCGAACTCAAATCCGCCTGCGACGAGTGGGCCGCCACCCAAGGTTGAGAGCGTCTCCGCGAATCAATCGTTTCAAGCTGAACAAATAGATGGCTTCCACTCGCGACATCCGCCGACGCATCAAGTCGGTCAAAAACACTCGCCAAATCACCAAGGCGATGGAGTTGGTCGCCGCGTCGAAGATGAAGAAGGCGCAGGCCGCCGCCGTTGCCGGCCGCCCCTACGCCGTCCTCATGTCCGACATGCTCGCCGCCTTGGCATCCAAGGTCGACGGCACGCTGCACCCCTTCCTCCAGCCCCGCGAAGTCAAAACCCGCGGTATCCTCCTTGTCACTACCGACAAGGGACTGTGCGGTCCGCTCAATGCCAACCTCTTCAAACTGGTCAGCGACATCAAGGATGACGCCAAGTTCGTGGTGGTCGGTCGCAAGGGCTCCCAGTTCCTCGCCCGCAGCAAACGCAACGTCATCGCTGATTTCGGCCTGCACGACAAAGTGCCGTTCCATGAGATCAAGGTGATTGGTGACCACATGATCGAACTCTTCCTCCAAGGAGAAATCGACACCATCGAGGTCATTTATCCCCGGTTCAAGAACACGCTGATTCAGGAACCCACGCACCGTCCGATCCTCCCTTTGGACAACTTGCGCGATTTCGTTAAAACCCTCGCCGACGAAGGCGCGGAAGAGCGGGCCAAAGAACTCGCCGATGACCGCCAGATGATCTTCGAGCCTGACGCCCAGACGGTGCTGGAAGCCCTGCTGCCGTTCTACGTCAATCGCTACCTTTACCAACTCGCCCTCTCCACCAAGGCCTCCGAGCACAGCGCTCGCATGGTCGCCATGAAGACCGCGAAGGACAATGCATCCAATCTCCTCGATGACCTGACGCTGGAATACAACAAAGCCCGTCAGGCCGCCATCACACAGGAAATCCTCGAAATCGCCGCGGCCCAATTCTCCGCCTGATTCCACCCTTTCAACAACCTCCACTCCGAACCGTCCGCCCGTCATGAGCAATCTCGGCAAAATCGTCCAAGTCATCGGCCCCGTCGTCGACGTCCAATTCGCCGCCAACAGCATTCCCGCCATTTACCAAGCCCTCACCGTGGCGTTTGAGGTCAATGGCAAGAAGGAACTCCTCACCCTCGAGGTCCAACAACACTTGGGCGAAGGCGTCGCCCGCTCCATCGCGATGTCCTCCTCCGAAGGACTCAAGCGTGGTATGGAAGTCGTGGATACCGGTTCCCCCATCACCGTGCCCGTCGGCGAAGGCGTGCTCGGCCGCATCTTCGACGTCACCGGCACCCCGGTGGACGATCGCGGCGATGTGCCGCACGAAAAGCGCTACCCAATTCATCGCCCGGCTCCCGCTTTGGTGGACCAGGATACGAATGCCGACATTCTCGAGACCGGTATCAAAGTCATCGACCTCATCGCCCCCTTCACCAAGGGCGGTAAGGTGGGCGCCTTCGGTGGTGCCGGCGTCGGCAAGACCGTCGTCATCATGGAGCTCATCAACAACATCGCCAAGGCGCACGGTGGTTACTCCGTGTTTGCCGGGGTGGGGGAGCGCTCCCGCGAAGGTAATGACCTCTACCACGAAATGTCCGATGCTGGCGTGATCGACCAAGAAAACATCGCCAACTCCAAGGTTGCCCTCGTTTACGGTCAGATGAATGAACCGCCTGGTGCCCGTATGCGCGTGGCGCTGTCAGCGTTGGCGATGACCGAGTATTTCCGCGATGAGAAGAATCAGGACGTGCTGCTTTTCGTCGATAACATCTTCCGTTTCTCCCAAGCCGGTTCGGAAGTGTCCGCGCTGTTGGGTCGTTCCCCGTCGGCCGTGGGTTATCAGCCCACGCTCTCCAACGAAATGGGTCTGCTCCAAGAGCGTATCACCTCCACCAAGAAGGGCTCCATCACGTCCTTCCAGGCGGTATACGTGCCGGCCGACGATCTCACCGATCCTGCGCCCGCCAACACCTTTGCTCACTTGGACTCCACGATCGTATTGGAACGCGCCATTGCCGAGCTCGGTATTTACCCGGCCGTCGATCCGCTCGCCTCCGTGTCCAAGGCACTCGAACCCGCGGTGGTCGGTGACGAGCACTACGCCGTCGCCCGCGAGGTCCAACGCGTGTTGCAACGCTACAAGGACCTGCAGGACATCATTGCGATTCTCGGTCTCGATGAGTTGTCCCCTGACGACAAATTGACCGTCTACCGCGCCCGTAAGATTCAGCGCTTCCTCTCGCAACCGTTCCATGTCGCCGAAGTCTTCACCGGCGCTCCCGGTAAATACGTCGGCGTCAAAGACACCGTCCGCGGTTTCAAAATGATCCTCGACGGCGAACTCGACCACATTGCCGAAGGCGACTTCTACATGAAGGGCTCGATCGACGAAGTGCTCGAAGCCGCCGGTAAGAAATAAGGAGCTCCTTTTCATGCCTTTGACTCTCGAAATCGTTACCCCGGAAGCCCGGGTCTATTCCGACACCATCGACAATGTTGTTATACCTACGGTCGAAGGCGAAATTGGAATTCTACCCGGTCACTTGCCTCTGCTCTCGCAGGTTTTAGACGGAGAGCTGCGTGTAACCAAAGGCACCAACGTCGAGGCTCTGATCGTGGGCGACGGTTTTGTCCAAGTCCAAGGGGATAAGGTTTCAGTGCTGGCGGAACATGCCATTGAAGAAAGTGCCATCGACCAAGATGCGGTGGAAAAGGCCTGCGCCCGAGCACAACTGGCCTTGGAAGAGGCCAAGAATAGTAAGATCGATCCGGCCGAAATTGAACGACTGGAGAGTGTCGTCCGGTTTTCCGTCGCACAACTTTTTGCCAAGAAACGCAAACGATAGGCCTGAAGATTCGATATTTCGCAGAACACCGGTCCCTCTGGCCGGTTTTCTGCTTTAGGGAGAAATAACCACTTCCTACTTAGCTTTTAAGATATTAGTTTGCATTAAACTCTTTTGATCATCTTCCTTGCGCTTCTTCGGCAGACACGAATAACCATTACTACTTTTAATCCTAATACCCGATGAACAAGCTTAGCCTCCTAATTAAAGGCCTTCTGATCAGCACGTTGATCAGTTCCGTCGTCTTGGCCCAAACCGCGACCGTTACACTTTCACCTGCCCAACGGGCAGCGATTCGAGCAGGTGGCGCAAATGCTAAAACTATTGTAGCTCAAGCGCTCGCCGCCGCTGGTGTGAATGTAAACGACCCAGCCGCGGTTCAAGCCGCGGTTCAATCAATCGTATCCGACGTAGCAATCGAAGCCGGAGGTGACACCACCATTGTTGCTGCCATTGCGGCAACGGTCACCGAATCAGTCACTGAAACAGTCGCCGCCGCAGGCGGTGACACGGATGCAGCTGCGTCCGCCGCCTCTTCTGGTGCCACCCAAGGTGCTGTCGCGGCTGCCGCTGCTACCGGAGGAGATACTTCCGCCGCCGCCGCCGCAGCATCCTCCGGCGCTACCCAAGGTGCCGTCACCGCCGCTGCCGCTTCGGGCGGTGACACTGCCGCCGCTGCTTCTGCTGCTTCTTCTGGTGCCACCCAAGGCGCCGTAGCCGCCGCCGCCGCTTCCGGTTCTGATACCGCTGCCGCCGCCTCCGCCGCATCTTCCGGTGCTACTCAAGGTGCCGTGACCGCCGCTGCCGCTTCCGGTGGTGATACCGCCGCCGCGGCTTCCGCTGCTTCATCGGGTGCTACAAATGGTGCTGTTCGTGCTGCCGCCGCAACCGGTGGCGACACCGCTGCCGCAGCATCCGCCGCTTCTTCCGGTGCCACCCAGGGTGCTGTTCGAGGAGCTGCCGCTACGGGCGGTGATACCACCGCTGCCGCTGCCGCCGCTTCTTCTGGAGCCACTCGGGGTGCCGTGACCGGAGCCGCCGCCACCGGCAGCGACTCGTCATCCGTTGCTGCTGCCGCTTCCTCCGGTGCTTCCCGAGGTGCCGTCACCGCAACCGCAGAAACCGGAGGTGATACTGCCGCCGCCGCCGCCGCCGCCTCCAGCGGGGCAAGTCAAGGGGCCGCCGAAGGTGCCGCCGAATCCGGATTGGACCCCGAAGCCGTTACGGCAGCTGCGAACCAAGGAGCCAGCGAAGGTGCAGCTCAAGCAGAAGCTGAGACCCAAACGGCAGAACCCGAACCTGAAGAATCTGAGGAAACCGCTGAAGAAGAGGCTGCTGAAGAAGAAGCTCCTGCCGAAGAAGAAGCTCCCGAAGAGGAAGCGCCTGCTGAAGAAGCGCCTGCTGAAGAAACTCCGGCTGAGGAAACTCCAGTCGAGGAAGCTCCTGAAGCTCCCGAAGAGGCGCCGGAAGTCCCCGCAGAAGTTCCCGACATTCCCGACCTTGATGAGGTAGGCAATGTGAGCACGTCCAGCTAACGCGGACACTTCTCCCCGCAAAAATTTCAAGCGCACCCAGATCGGGTGCGCTTTTTTTGTCTGCGTTCAACTCGGACCCAGTTGACATTGAAACTGAGTCTCAGTCGACTGTCTGATTCTAAGCCATGACAATACCCGCCAACATCATACCGCTATGCCAACTCCCGGCCGGAGAGAGCGGATTTGTCGCCGAACTGATCGGAGAGGGAACGTTTCGCCAACATGTGCGCGAACTTGGTTTTGGGGAATCAGCGCTTGTCACCAAAATTTCAGGACAAACCACCATTATTTGCCGCGTCAACGGCACGCGCATTGCCCTCAGTCATCGCGCGGCCAGCCAGATTCTCGTCAAACAGACGGACAAATACCTGGGCTGAGCCCATCTCTGAACCGATTGCATGTCTCATGGTTGAACCCATTGCATTATCTCAGCTCACAGTGGGTAGCTCCGCTACTCTTCATAGTTTCCCCAAGACTGGAGCTGCGTTTTTACGCTTGCGTGAAATGGGACTGCTGCCGGGAACAGCGCTTAAACTGGTCCGGACCGCGCCCCTGGGAGATCCGCTGGAAATCAAATTCCGGGGCTACAATCTCACGCTCCGAAAAACAGAAGCTGATCATGTGATGGTCACAACAGGGCCGACTCCATGAGCCTGCCTTCGCATGTAAAAACGCCTCCTCGTGCCCCGGTTTACGCATTTGTCGGAAACCCTAATTGTGGCAAGTCGACGCTGTTTAATGCCATGACCGGCCTTAAACAAAAAGTGGGCAACTATCCCGGTGTGACGGTGGAGCGTAAGATCGGCACTGCCTATTCCCAACACGGGCAACCGATGACCGTGATTGACCTGCCGGGGGCGTATTCCCTCGCTGCGCGGTCGCCGGACGAAGCGGTAACCCGCGATGTTCTTCTCGGCCGTCGGGCTGACACCCAGATGCCGGACCGGGTGGTTTGCATCGTCGATGCCTCCAATCTCGAACGAAACCTGTATCTCGTTCATCAAATACTCGACCTTGGCCGCCCCGTAATTCTCGTCATCAACATGATGGATGTGGCGGCGGCTTCGGGTCTCAAAATCCGTATCGGTCGGCTCGAAAAACAACTCGGTATTCCCGTCATCGCCACCCAAGCCTCCCGCGGTCAGGGAGTGATCGAGCTCAAACTCGCGATGAGTCGCCCGGATTTACCGTTGCCCAAGCATCGCTGGGACATTCCGGCGGCCATCTCCTCAGCCGTGGCTGAGCTCCAAGCCTCCCTCCAAGATAGTGACGGAAAACCACCTCTGATCGCCCGGGCCGAAGCGCTGCTTCTGCTCACCGACCAAGATCCTGTTCGCGTCTCAGGATCCCAACCGCTCAGTCAACGCACCGCTCAGATTCTCGCAACGTGGAAGAAGCGATGGGAGGATGAAGGCACGGATTGGTCCGCCATGCTGGTGGGAGCGCGTTATGAAATCATCGGTGAATTGGCCGCCGACGCCACGGAACAGAGCGCTACGACCGTCACCCAGAATGCCTCCGATCGCATCGATGCGGTCGTCACCCATGGCATCGGGGGCTGGTTGGTGCTGGGCGCGATCATGACGACCCTCTTTTTAAGCATTTTTACGCTGGCGGAGTATCCGATGGACCTCATCGACTCATTGGTCGCCGCCCTCAGTGACTCCGTTAAGAACCATATGCCGCCCGGGGATCTCCGCGATCTCATCACCGATGGGGCCATTGCCGGCGTGGGTGGAGTGGTAATTTTCCTGCCCCAGATTCTGATTCTATTCTTCTTTGTGGGTCTGCTCGAGAGCACGGGTTACATGGCCCGCGCCGCCTTCATCATGGATCGGCTGATGAGCCGGGTGGGACTAAACGGTCGATCATTTATCCCCTTGTTAAGCTCCTATGCCTGCGCGATTCCAGGCATCATGGCGACACGCACGATTGAAAACCCCAAAGATCGTTTGGTCACCATCCTCGTCGCTCCGTTCATGAGCTGTTCCGCGCGTCTGCCGGTATACTTGCTGATGATCGCCGCACTCGTTCCGTCTGGAGACGTGCCGATCATGACGAAAGTCGGACTCATGTTGCTGATGTATGCGCTCGGCACGTTTGGCGCATTTGGTTTCGCCTGGGTTTTTAAACGGACCCTGCTTCGAGGTGAACCCTCGCTGATGATCATGGAACTGCCGCCCTACCGGCTACCGCGAATCAAGGACGTTTTCATGCAAATGCTCGAACGCGGAGGCCTGTTCCTCAAACGAGCCGGCACCATCATCCTGGGCATATCCATCATTCTGTGGTTCCTGACTGCTTATCCCAAAGCCGGACCGGAAGCCTCTCCGGGAGAACAAATCGCCCAAAGCTTCGCCGGCCAAGCGGGCCATTTCATCGAGCCGGTCATCAAACCTTTGGGATTTAATTGGGAAATTGGCATTGGCCTGATCAGCTCGTTCGCTGCGCGCGAGGTTTTCGTAAGTGCGACCAGCGTGGTCTTCAACGTGGAGGAGGACGAAGAAAACACCGCTCCTCTGTTGGCCGCTCTCCACGAGGCCACATGGCCCGACGGTCGCCAACTGTTCACTCCGTTGGTTTGCCTCACTCTCATGGTGTTTTACGTTTTTGCCATGCAATGCGTGAGCACCGTCGCCGTAGTGAAACGCGAAACCAACTCATGGCGTTGGCCCTTGTTTCAAATCGGCTATCAAACCGGGTTCGCCTGGCTGCTTTGCCTGGCCATTTATCAAACCGGAACCGCCTTGGGTTATTGATTCCTAACCATGAATTCCGATCTCCAAACCGTTTTGGCCCTTATCGTTGTAGCAGTTGCGACCGGCTACTTGGCGCTGACATGGTGGCGCCAACGAAGCAAGCCCAGCGCGGGTTGCGGCACCTCCGGCGGTTGCTCCTGCCCGGCACCTCGCGCCCACCTCGGGAAGCGTTAGAACCGGCACGTTCCGTGCACCATACGCTACGCCACGACGTCAGTTGGCGTTGACCTTGCACCCGTCTCAATGCTAAGCGTTTGCATCTTCCGCCGCTGGTTCGTGGCGATCTGTCATGCCCATCCGTATACTCATACTATTCATTGTGACCTGCACGTCTTCGCTGCGCGCAATCACGTTGGATGTTGAGTGGCTCATAGGTTCGGGCTCGTGGAACACGGGAATTAACTGGGCGGGCTCCATTCTCCCCACGGGCACCGACTCCGCGGTCATCGATCCGCTGGGATCCTTCAGCCTCGTCGTCACCGTCGATGCCACGACTGTGGTCAACGACCTGCAAATCGGCAGCAACGATACGGTGTCGATCACCAACGCAAACAGCCTCACCTTCGATGCGAGTTCTGATAGCTCCGTATTGAATCTGCTCACAAATGCTTCACTGAGCCTTTCATCAGCCGGCTCACTGACGAATCTCATCGTCAGCGGTGGAACCCTCCAGGTAACGGGCGCTGGAGCGATCAACCTCAGTAACAGCAGCGCCAACCGCATCCAGGGCGTAAGCGGCTCGGATGTTCTCAACAATCAGGCGCTGATTCAGGGGGCGGGTCACCTCGGCAATGACAGCCTGACCCTCGTAAACTCCGGCACCGTTTCCGCTCTCTATGCCACCAACCTGGTGGTCAATCCCGACGATACCGGCGGCTTCACCAACACCGGCACCCTCCAAGCCGCCGCCAATGCAAACCTCCAGCTCACCGACGGCACGTTTACCAATACCGTTGGTCAGATTCTGGCCCAAAATGGCGCGACGGTCCTGCTCAACTCCGGCGTCACCATCGTTGGCGGCACCCTCGGCACCAGCGGCAGCGGCATTATCCAAACCACGGGCACGAATTCCCTCAGCGGGAGCATCAACCTTTCATCCGGGTCAACGCTGCGCGTGCTCAACGCCTCCAGCCTCAATCTCGCCGACACCTTCACCAACAGCGGCACCTTGGAGCTCAGCTCGAGTGGTTCATTAACCAACCTCATCATCGCCAGCGGCGGGGCAACCCTCGCGGGAGGAACGGTCGCGCTCAGCAACAGCAGCGCCAATCGCATTCTCAGCGCTGTGGCGGGTGCCCACCTCACCAACGCCTGCACGATTCAAGGCGCGGGTCAATTGTCCGTCGACACCCTGCAAGTCACCAATACCGGGACCATCACCGCGCTCTACAGCACCGCCCTGAGCATCGACCCCGACGACGGCACCGGCTTCACGAACAGCGGCACGATTAACACCGCCGCTGGCGGAGTGCTCACCCTCCTCGATGGCACCTTCACCAATACGAACAACATCGGCACCACCGACGGCACGCTCAATCTCGGCGGTGGCGCCACCATCTCGGGCGGTAACCTCTTCTCCTCCGGCACCGGCCAAATCATCAACGTCGGCAGCAACATCCTTGCCGGACTCACCATCCCCGGCGGTTCAGTTCTGAAAATCCCGAACGCGACCAACCTGACCCTCGACGGCAACATCACCAACCATGGAGCGATCGAGGTCACCAGCTCCGGCGCTTTCACCAATTTGATCGTGAGCTCCGGCGGCACCACGCTCAGCGGCACGGGCACTATCACCTTTTCCGGAAATCCCGCCCGTATCATGGGCTCCGGCACACCGACGCTGACCAATCAGACCAACACCCTGCGAGGCTACGGATCAATCGGGGCCGACGATATTACGATCATCAACCAGGCGACCATCGAAGCCAATTCCAGTGGCAACACGCTCACCATTGATCCTCACGATACCGGCGGACTGACCAACACCGGCACCTTGCAATCCGTCAACGGTGGCACCCTCGCGCTTTCCGACGGCACCTTCACCAACACCAGCGCCCTCATTCGCGCCCAGTCAGGTTCGCACCTCGGGGTCACCTCCGCCACCATCGAGGGCGGCAACGTCGATCTCGGCCCTTCCGCCCAACTGGAACTCACCAGCGCCACCCTATCGAATACCCAGGTCACCACCGCCACGAATTCCCTGATCAGCGTGAATACCGGCAGCTCCACGCTCGGCGGCACCGTCAACCTCTCCGCCACGACCGAACTGGAAATCCTAAACACCGGGACACTCATACTGCCTTCCACCGGCACGTATGTGAACACCGGCTCGATCACGCTCAATTCAGGCGGCTCGCTCACCAACCTCATCGTCGACGGCGGAAACGTCAGCCTCTCCGGCGGCGGCTCACTGGTTCTCGAAAATCACCCCGGCAACCGCATCTATGGCACCAACGGTGGGCGCCTCATCAACAATAACAACACCATCAGCGGCGGCGGCCAACTCGGCCTCAACCTCATGGGTTTCACCAACCACGGCACCGTCGTCGCCAACGATGCCACCGCCCTCGTCGTCGATGTCTCGACCGACGGCTTGACCAATACCGGAACCCTGCGGGCCGACGCCGGATCGACCCTCAGTCTCTCCGGTTCCATCGTCGCCAACGCCGGCGGCACCCTGTCCACCAACGGCACCGGCGCCATCTTTTCCATCTCCGACAGCGCGGTGACAGGCGGCACGTTGGATTCGTCCATCGGCGGCAGTCTGCGCTCCAGCGGCGCCAACACGTTCGATGGCATCACGCTTACGGCCGCATCGACCCTCACGATTCTCAACGCCTCCACCGCGACTTTCGCCTCCACCCTCAACAACGTCGGCACCGTGAGCCTCGAGTCCAGCGGCTCCCTCACCAATTTCGTCATCGACTCCGCCGGACTCTCCCTCTCCGGCGGCGGCACGATCGCACTCGGAGCCCGTTCCGCCAATCGTATCTATGGCAGTTCTGCCGGCACCACCCTGACCAACCTGGACAATACCGTCAGCGGCTCGGGTCAGCTCGGAGTAAACGTGCTCCAAATCGACAACCGCGCCACCATCGAAGCCACCGACAGCACCGTCGCCCTCACGATTGACCCCAGCGGAACCGGCGTCGCCAATCAGGGCACCCTGCAAGCCCGCAACGGCGCCACCCTGGTCCTCAGCGATGGCGACTTCAGCAACAACACCGGCACCATCAAAGCCCTTGATACCGCTCGGGTGGAATTCAGCGGCGTCAATATTGCCGGCGGCCAACTCCAGAGCGCCGCCACCGCCGGTCTCTTCAACACGTCGAACAGCAACTACACCAACGTCTCATTCGACAGCGAAACGACGTTCAACATCCAAAACGCCACGACCGCGACGTTCGACGGCACCCTGCACAATCCGGGCACGGTCAACCTGCTTTCCAGCGGCAGTCTCACCAATCTCGTCGCCGGGCCGGGCGGCCTGACCTTGACCGGCGGTGGCACGATCACGCTGAGCGCCACCGGCGACCGTATCTTCGGTTCAACCGCGAGCACCACCCTCACGGTTCAGGATCAAACCCTCGCGGGCTACGGCCAACTCGGCGTCAATCAGCTCCATCTGGTTAATCAGGACACCATCACCGCCAATGTATCCGGCCAAACGCTACAGCTACAGCTCAGCAACGGCCTGACCAATACCGGCACCATCAGGGCGCAATCCGGCGGCACGCTGCTCCTATTGGGCACAAACGTCACCAACACCGGCGGCAACCTCACCGCCGACTCCGGGTCGGACATCAGCCTCGCCGGATCGACCATCCATGACGGCACCCTGACCGGACCGGTCAATTTTTCGGGAGCGGCCAGCACGCTCGACGGCGTCACCATTTCGACCGGCTCCCTGCTCACGGTGCCCAACACCATTTCGGTTTATCTCAAAAACAGCATCAACCACCAGGGAACCTTCGCGATCACCTCCAGCGGCTCTTTCACCAACCTCGTCATCGACGCCGCCGGTGCCACGCTGACCGGATCCGGCGGCACGACTCAACTCACCGGCACCGCCGCGCGGATCTACGGCGCCGACAGCGCCACCACCCTGACCGTGGACTCCGATCAAACCATCCGCGGCGGAGGTCAACTCGGCGCCAACCAACTCCATCTGGTCAACCACGGCACCATCACCGCCGACAGCACCACCGCGCTCACCGTCGACCTGAGCAACCCGCTCAACAATAGCGGCACCCTCGAAGCCTCCGGAAGCGGCGGACTCATTTTCAACGACGCGCTGAACAACAACCACAACCTCATCGTTCGCGATGACAGTTCTCTGACCCTCGGGGGCCACACCTTCACCCAAAACACGGGCGAAATCGAGATCGAGGGCGGCTCCTTCACCGCTGGCACCATCAACATCAACGGGGGCTCCTTCAACGGCCACGGATCGGTCTTCGGTCCCACCACCTTCGCCGCCGCCACGTTCTCACCTCACGAAGGCACGCTGAACTTCGACTCCATTCTCACCCTCAACAGCGACACCACCATTCGCATCGAGATCGGCGGCACCAACGCCACCACCGACTACGGTAATGTGTTGGCAGATACGCTGGCGCTCAGCGGCGATTTGCAGGTGCGCTTCACCAACAGCTTTCAGGACACGATTCTGGCGACCGACACCTTCACGCTGTTCACCGCCACCACCGGCCTCACCGGCACTTTCGACAACCTGCCGATCGGCACCCGGCTCACGTCCTTCGACGGACTCGGCTCCTACGCGGTCACCTACCATCCATTGTCGGTCACGCTCTCCGATTTCCAACCCATTCCCGAGCCCTCCACCTGGGCGCTCATGATGACGGGCGGTTTCATGCTGATCCTGCGAAACCGCCGCCATCGTCGGCCCTAATTGGGTAAAAGTTCGACCTCGAAGATCAACCCCGCGTTCGCCGGAATCGGACCATAGGCCGAACCGCCGTAACCCAGCTTGGGGGGAATGAACAACACCGCGCGCCCCCCGGTTTTCATCTGCTGCAGTCCCGATGACATCCCTGGCACCATCTGGCCGATCCGAGCCTCGGTCGGCTTTTCCGTGCGCTGCACTTCGACGCCGTCCTTCAACCGCACGACGTAGTTGAATTTCACATACGCACCCGGATAGGGTCGCGACCCTGTGCCTTCTTCGATTCGCAGCATGCCCATGCCCGTGTCGGACCACTCGATACCCTCCGCCAGCGCCGCCTCGCCAAACAAAGCCAGGCGCTCCGCCCGCGTATTCTCGATCGCCGCCAGGCGGGCGACTTCCGCCTCGGCCTGCGCCCGCTGGTTTTGCTGGTCGGTGAACCACCACAATCCGCCCACCACGGCGGCAATGATCACGATCGTTGCAATGATGCTCTTCATCGACCGACCGGGGGACGCACTTCCTCCATGAGGCCCACGAGATTGCCATCGGGATCACGCACAAATCCCATCCATAAATCATGATCCGGCATCGGTGCCGTCAAGGCCGGTGCCCGCTCATCCGCCGCCCCGCGGGCCACAATCGCGGCGTGCGTCGTCACGATGTCCGTCACCTTGAAGTAGAGCGTGGAGTTCTTGCCCGGTTCTCCATGCCCCTGCGGCGTCGACAACATGATCCGCACGTCGCCCGTCTGAAGAAACGCCAGATTAGGCCCGGCATCGAAGAGGAACTTCAACCCAATCACATCGCGATAAAACGTCTTCGCGGCCGTCACATCACTGACCGTGATGGCGACCTGACCCAACGCAGGGTGGGGGGGAGGCGGGGGATTTTCAGCCATGCTTGCGAGACTGGGCGGACTCGCCGCCGGAGTCAGGTTTAATCCCTTTGCACGACCCGATTCAATTGCCCGTAAATTTGATCGGGATCACCGCCCGCACATCGGTCGGCTCGCCGTCGATCAGTGGCACGGCAAACTGCCAGTCCGCCACCGCCTGCGCGGCGGCATAACCATAGGCGAGTTCAGTTGCCGCCACGACCCGCGGCAACATGGCGGAACCATTGCGGTTGATCACAAACTCGATCGTCGCTTCACCCCCACCGGGGCTGCCCGCCAATGCCGGGGGAATTCGGGGCGAGCGCTGATAGATCGCCATGGGCACCTCGTCCAAATCCTTCAGTTCCGGCATCGCTGTTTCGGATGACTTCAGGATCTTGACCAGCCGCTTCATTTCAGCCGTTACCGGCGCGTCACTCTTCGATCCGAATTTGAAATCGAAATCCATGTGCAGGATGGCTCCGCAAGGCACGCCCTGCTGAGTCGCCGGGGTAAATCGAAATATTTCCACCGCCGCCGCTGCGGCTGCTTTGATCGTATCATCCGCTTTGCCGCTGGTCAGCGTGCCCGCCACCAATCCATCCGGTCCGACCACGAACTTGACCGTCACCTTTCCCTTCCGGCGTTCCATCATCGCCTCACGGGGGAATACCGGTGGGGCAAAATGTTCCAGCACCGGTGCCTCATCCCAACGGTAGGCCTCCGGCACTTCGGAGGAGAAGGTCCGCGGTCGTATGACCCGCCACCCAAAATTCTCCTCCTCACCGATGATTCGAAAGTGAATGGGCGCACGCATCCGCGCGTTGACCGCTTTGTCGTCGACCATGGCAGGTTTGAATTTCCATTCCATCACCGCATCGATCGCACTTTGACGAAACGCCGGGTGACTCGCTTCCGCGATGAACGGAGCTCGCACCCGCCCTTGCGTATCGACCACGAAAGCTACGGTCACGTCGCCGCTCAAACCGGCCCGCCGCATGGCGAAAGGGTAGCGGGGTTTGGAAGTCGACAGGGCTTCAGGTCCGACATCTTGGCCGTGCATCCCCGCACCACCGGCTAAAAATATCGCGAGCAAACCGAGGATCAGCCGACGTTTCATGGGCACGCACCCTAATCCACCGCTCCGGCACAACAACCCACAATTCAACGCGTTGACCCATCGCTCCGGTTGACGTCGCCGTATCGTTAATCTCACGGTGAAGACTGCTCCGTGAGCGAACCGACCGATCAACCCGTTTCCGTCCCGCCTTCCGCGCCCGCCCGCCATCGTCGTTGGGGTCGTATCCTGCGCTATTGGGCGCGCGGCATCTGGCACGGCATCGACCTCGACTGGTTCCCCGGCCGTCGTTTGTTTCGCCGACCGCCCAAATCCACGTTCGCCGCCGATGCCCGCGCCGGCATCAACGTCGCGTTGCTCGCCTTCCCCCAGAGCATCGCCTTCTCCTTGATCGCCGGCGTGCCCGCCCTGATGGGTCTCATCAGCAGTGCCGTGGGAGCAACCGTTGGACCCTTCTTCAGCGGCACGCGTTTCGTGGTGCTGGGTCCGACCAATGCGACCGCGATTCTGCTGCTGACGGGACTCGCGGCCAGCGGTCTGCCTGCCGAACAACGCATGCTCGCCCTGCCGCTGTTCGTGCTGATGGTGGGGTTTTTCCTCGTCGTGGGCGCCCTCGCGCGGGCCTCGATGCTGATCAACTACATTTCCCGGTCGGTCATCACTGGCTATATCACCGCCGCCGCCGCGCTGATTTTCGTCAACCAGTTTCAAAACATCCTCGGTTTTCGCACCACCGGTGGATCGACCTTTCTCGGCATTCTGCAGGAGACCATCCGGCTCCTCCCGCAAACCCACTGGCCCGAGCTCGTCATGGCGGCTGCCACCCTGGCCTTGAGTCAGGCACTGAGCCGCTGGGCCCCGAAAATCCCCAGCATTGTCGCGACCTTGGTGCTGACCGGCCTGGTGGGGCTCGGCTTCAAATACATCGACTGGCACATCGCCTACCTGGAGACGTTTCGCCTCACCAACTTCCGGTTTTTCCCGGGCATCTTCGATTTCCAACTCGTGGGCAATCTCGCGGCCCCGGCCCTGGCGCTGGCGTTTGTTTCAATCCTCGAGGGCAGTTCCATTGGCAAGACAGTCGCGTCCCGCGCCGGCCACCGGTTTGTGGTCAATCAGGAGATGTATGCGATGGGCATGGCCAACCTCGCCACCGCCGCCTGCGGCGGCATGAACGCCTCGGGGTCGCTCACCCGCTCGGTGCTCAACGACATGTCTGGCGCCCGCTCGCCGCTGGCCAATGTCATCTCCGGCTTGGTCGTCCTGGTGCTGCTGTTCTGTGTCGGCCCGCTCATCAAATTCATTCCCAAGGCCGCGCTCGCCGTGCTGGTCATGGGCATCGCCTGCTCGCTCATCAATCGCCGCAACCTCCTGCTGGCGCTGCGCACCACGCGATCGGACACCATCGTATTCGTCGTCACGTTTGTCAGTTCCCTCCTGTTTACGATCGATGCCGCCATCTACCTCGGCGCGTTCACCTCGATCATGCTGTTCCTCAAGAAGGCCGGAAATCCGGAGCTGGTGGAATACAACTTCAACCCCGAGGGCCAACTCGCCGAACTGCCCACCCCCAACCGGCGCAACGTTCCCGGCATCTCCATCCTTCACGCCGAAGGCGACCTGTTTTTCGGTTCGACCGAGATCTTCACCCAGCAGATCCGCGAGGTCATCCGCGACCCGAGCATCAAAGTCGTCATCCTCCGCCTCAAAAACGCCCGCAACCTCGATGCCACCGCCGCCATCGCGATCGAAGAGTTTCACGACTTCCTCAAAAAATCCAAACGCCAGCTCCTCATTTCCGGCGCCGGCCGGGAGATTACGCGGGTCCTGCGCAACTCCGGCTTCATCGATCGCTTGGGTGAGGAGAACTTCTTCCGCGAAGTGCCCGCCAACCCCACGCTGTCAACTCGCGACGCGCTCAAACGCGCCACCCAAGTGCTGGGTCGGCGCGATGCCGAAATCCGCATCTTCGTGGACCAGGCGCGGAAGAAAAAAGAGTCCGACGACTAGGCCCGAACAACCGGGCCCGTCGTCGAACCGGGCCGCAGTTTAAACCGGCTGCCGACCGAGCGTGCCGACCAGGGATTTGAGATAAGCGTCGCTCTTCACGCGCTCACATTCCGCCTGCGCCGCCTTCAATCGGGTTTTCAAATCCATGCGATCGACGACGTCCTCGTAGGCCGGGTTGTCGATGGCGAGTTCGAGGGTGTCGACATGACGTTCCCACAGGCCGGTGTCCCACACTTGCTTGGAGGCCAGGCGTTCCTGATACCAGTCGCTGGCCAACAGCACTTCGCGCGAGAACATGCCTCGCACTTCGGCAGAATCGAGACCGTGGCCGTTCCAATCACCCTTGGCCATGATGTGGAGCAGAGCCTGCAAGGGCGGACACGCCTCATCGATTGTGCCATCATCGAAGTAGGCCTGCGCAATCCGCTGATGCGTGATGCTGATGTTTTCCATGCCTTCGGCAAACATGGCCTCATCCTGCAACTCCGGCTTGAGCATCTCCTCCGTGAATACGACGTGGGGATGGTTGAACACCCGACCAAAGAACGTCCGGGCAAACTTGGCCGTGATGCGATAACCGAGTCGGCTGGACAGCACCGTTTTGCCGTCGACTTCCATATCAACGCACTTTTCCAGATAGCCGTTTTCGATCAGGTATTGCGGCTCACGCTCATGGGGTTGCATGCGGCACCAGACCTCGGGAATGAGTAGGCTCACGTCGTGATCCGTGCGCACCTTGGGGCCGACGTAACCGGCGGCCGAGACGAAGGCCGGATGATCGGTGAGCAGCAGCGAAACCAGCGCGGCGTTCAGGTCGTAGACCATGGGCAGACAATTGAACGGACCCTTCGTCATCGCACCTTCCGAACCAGCGCCGGTCGTCGAGGGCGACTTGCCGGTCATCGAGCTGATGCACTCCATGAACAACTCGGGCAGTTCGAAGTAATGAATCGGGTTGAACACCGCGAGCGCGCGGATGCCGGCTTCCACATCGGGCGGGTTATTGCGCCGACCCGGCACCACCGCATCGACCGGGGTGTAAACCGGCGCGTCCGCCGCCAGACGGCGATGCAGGCGCGTCGCCATGTGGGCGAGATGCACCGACCGCGGATCATCCAGATCTGGCCGCATCTGCAGGTAGCGCGGATTTTTCGTCGGCTTGCCATCCACGATACGCGGATGCGCGGGCGAGACGAAGTAGGTGATACCATCGGGCGCGGCGGCCGCCTGTTTGATCAGGTTCTTCACCGGATCGGTCCACTTGTCGAAATCGATGGCGTTTTCCACGAACGACTTCGCATCAGCGCGATCCAACGGCTCGAAATTCGAGATGAAATTGCCGGGTTTGGAGAGATCGATTTCGGTCTGCTTATCGTAGCCACGATGAATCGCATCGTCGGGGCGTTGGAAGAGACGCGTCTCGCAATTTTCGACGAACTTTTGCGATTTACGCACGGAGCCGGCCGCCAGTCCCGGGAGCACATCCGAAGGCACCACGACCGAGGCCGTGATATCGTCCTCCATCTGCACTTTCGCGGCCGGATGGAAATCCTCGCGCAAGCCGAACACCCGCCACGAACCATCGTCGCGGAAACCCATGCGCAGGTAACTGGCGTTGAGCTTGCGGTTGTCGCATTTGAGTTCGTTGCCCGGCGTGCCATTGATGATGTCAACCGAGAAGTGGCTGCGCCAATCCTCGCCCCATTCGCTGCGGAAGTGCCGCTTCACCACAAAGACGATTTCCTTGATGTATTGGGGAATGACCCCCAGCCAATCGTTGAACTCCGCCGTGTATTCCGACGACGGGGTGAGTAACTTGATGACGGAACCGAGGGACCGCTCCGGACTGAGCACCGGACGACTGTCCTTGCCCCGTTTTTCGCGATCGACGAACCGCTCCTCGTAAGGGTGATCGAGCAACTCCTGCACCCGGTTCATGTCGCGGTCGAAGTCGGCGACAAAGACCGGCCCCGGCAGAATGGCGTCGGAGATGGCCTTGGAAATTTCGGATTTGCCGCCGCCGGACACGGTGCACGGCTTGTGGCACAACGTGGGTTCCGGCACGGTGCCGACCAGGTTCCAGGTCTTGTGCCCGGGCGGACGCTCGAGCTGCACCTTGTAACCCGACGGCCGCACGTAGGTGATGCCCGCGCGCAGCAGCAGATTGCCGTCCTTGCCGTCCTCGCCCCAGGTCACCGTCTGCTTGGGCAGGTCGAAACGCACGTCCTCCGGAACGTAGTAAATATCCGGATACACCTTGTCGATGGCGTAACCTTCCGGCTTCACGTCGATCAAGTCGCCGTAGGCTTCCACCACCTCGCCAAAGGAATGGCCGCGCGACTTCACGTGCACGCTGCCGGCAAACTCCTCGCCCAGATCGTAGGACGGGTAGACGAGCGCGCCGCCGGCGTGCTCCTCCTCGGCCAAACCGAAGAGATTGGCCGAATAGCCGATCTGCGTCTTCACCTCTTTTTTGCAGTAGCCGTAGTAGTTGTCCGCGATGAGCGTCACCACCACGCCGCGTTCGTCGCGGGCGCAAACCTTGAAAGCCGAACCGTCGTTGTAGAGCTCGTCCTCCGATTTCCAGCACATGCCATCACGACGTTGACGCGGGGTGGCCAGATCCCAGTGGGGCAGGCCGAGCATGATCTTGGGCACGTTGACCAAATGCGGAGCGAGAATGACGCAGCCGGTGTGGCCGGTCCAGCCGTCGATATCGAGACCCGCATCGTTTTCGGGAAGGTAAGGGTCACCGCCGTTGCCGAAGATTGACTCGACGAAATCGAGATTGGAAACCAGCGAACCCGGCGCAAAGAAACGGATTTCGAGCGACTTGGCTTTGGTGAAGCCCGGCACTTCCGGGACCACCTTCGGGCGCAACATCAGCGAGACCAACGCATGCGCCGGCTCTTTCCAGTCGGAAGAGTAGGGCAGGCGCGTCAGTTCCTCCGGCGGTTCCAGCGCGATCTCCAGGAGTTTCGCATAGGCCTGCTTCGGCACCGCTTTCTTGTCGTCCGGCACGGCCAGCCCTCCCTCGGCAATGTGAAACACGCCCTTGGTGGTGCGACGATCGCTGGCCGGGTTGTGCAACACGCCGTTGCGCAGACGATAGCTTTTCAACAACGGCGAATCGGCCTCGTCCCCGTGATCGGGCAGTGAAAGCTCGCGCGCGAGACCCGGTTGATCGAGCACCAGCGTGCGCAGCGGCAAAGTCGGAGCGGGCCCGATTTCAGCCAGGTATTGCCCGAGGAAATGCTGAATGCGGCCATCCACCGGAGAGTAGCGCTCGACCATCTGCCGGGTCATCTCCCGGTGGCGGGCAAAAATCGGATCCGCGAGCTCGGTCAACCCGCGCTGGGTGTCGCCGGCACTGGATGGACAACCCAATAAACCCAGTCGAAGGGCAATGGCTTGGCGTAACTCTTCGGATGAGGGGGGGCGTTTGGCAGCGGTCATAGGCAGGGGCATCGTGGAGCAATCCCCGAGCCGCGACAATCCGTGGTTTGTTAAAATCCACGCATCGATTGCCCAACCAGTCGGTCAGGGGTGGCAGAAAGGTTGAGTTCAAACTCGTTTGTCGTCTATCTGCTTCGCTTTCGCTGGCTCCGAATCCTTCGTCCCCAAACCGCCATGCCCCTTTTTCGCACCTTCGCCACTTATACGGCGACGTTGTCCTTGGCCGCCTCACTCGGTTTCGCGGCAATCGAATTTGAAACCGTGCACACATCCCCTGGCGGTGCCAGCCTCCGGGCCGTCACTGCAACAGAAGGCAGATTGGTCGCGGTCGGCACGAGCGGACGAATATTAACTTCAACCGACGCCGTCTCGTGGACAGAAACCGCCTCGCCCACCGCCACAACCCTGCACGGCGTGACGTATGGCCTCGGAACATTCATCGCCGTTGGTGAGGCCGGGACCATATTGGCGTCGGTCGATGGTTCGGTTTGGGACCTCCGCACTTCCCCGGTCTCGACTCGCGCGTTGCGGGCAATCGCCTTTGCCAACGGACGTTTTATCGCGGTAGGGGACGAGGGCGCCATGCTCTCCTCGACCGACGGCCAAACCTGGGCCCTCGTGGAGCTGAACGAGTCGCGCACGTTTCGCCACGTCGCGGCATCCGATGGCTTCTGGCCGTTCATCGCATTGGGCGACGACGGGCTGCTGCTGCACTCACTCGACGGGCACAACTGGAGCCGACCCTCGGTCTATGACACGGAGACCCGAGACTACGTCACCTTGGTGGAATTCGGCGACCCGCTTGGCTACTATTACCTCACCCGCCAGGGCAACGGCACGCTGGAACAAGGAGTCGAATATCGGCGCAGAGACGGCACGGCGTTCACCACCAACAGATCGGGCGCGCTCAACTATCTGTTCGTCGGTGAAATCAACGGTGCTGTCTCCACCTTAGGCGGCGGACTCGCCTTTGGCGTCGACGGGAGCCTGTTTCACCAGAGTGCCAATGGCGGCCTGCGCAGCTGGCGCATCACCGACTCGAGCACATCGGCCGATCTCTACGGCGCGGTCGAACACGAGGGACGCGCAATTATCGTGGGGGACGACGCTACCATCGTCCGCTCTCGTCCGCTGCGTTCGGGTCGCTTGATTAACCTCTCCACCCGTGGCGTCGTCGAGGGCGATACTCACTCGCTCGTTGCTGGGTTCGTGATTTCCGGCGAACACAACCAAACCTGCCTCATTCGCGCCATCGGTCCGGGTTTGGCCCAATTTGACGTGTCTGACGTGCTGACAAAACCACGTTTGGAACTCTATAACCGTGATGGCCAATCGGTCGCCGCCAACGAGGGTTGGGATTCGGATCCGGTGACCACCACCGCCATCGTCTCGGCCGCGGACAGCGTCGGAGCGTTTGCCCTCGAAGCCGGTAGCGCCGATGCGGCGATCTTGATCGAATTGCCACCGGGAATCTATACCGCCCGGGTGAGCAGCGCCAACCCCGTCTCCACCGGATTGGCCCTCGTGGAGGTGTATCACCGTGCCTCCAACGACGACAACGCCTCGGCTTTGGTCAATCTCTCCACCCGCGGCATCGTTCGGGCCGGGGAAAACAACCAGATGATCGCAGGCTTCTCCATTGGCGGCGACTCCACCCGAAGAGTCCTGATTCGCGCAGTCGGACCTACTTTGGCTGCATTTGGCCTCAGCGGAACGCTCCAGGAGCCCGAAGCCTCCGTGACCGCCGATGGCTTTCTTTTCAACAGCCCGGGAGGAGAATGGACCCGCCCGAACGGGTCCTCCGATGAAATACGAGCGGCAGCTGTTCGGGCCGGGGCGTTTCCCTTGCGCGAAGACAGCCAGGATGTCGCTTGGGTGACGGAGCTGCGTCCGGGTGAGTGGACGGTCTTGGTCCGCAGCGAATTCAGCGGCGAAGGTGTCGCCTTGGTGGAGATTTACGACATCACCGAATAAAACACCGTGCTGCTTTTCCACGACCCCCGATGCATTGAATACGGTGACTCCCGCCGTCCCGAACAACCCGCCCGCCTGCGGCAAACCGTGCCGTATCTCGAACAGCACCACCCGGAATGGACCTGGACGGTTCCGTCCGCCGCGACGCGCGCAGATGTGCTGCGGGTTCACCCCCCGGCGCACTTGTCGCGCCTGGAAACCCCGGAAGACTTCGACGCCGACACGCCGTTTTTCCCCGGCATTGCCGCCCACGCTTATCGGGCCAGCGGGGCCGCCATCGCCGCAGCCGATGCCGCCATCGCTGGTCGCGGACCGGCCATCGCGCTGAACCGGCCGCCCGGCCACCACGCCACCGCCGACCAGGCCATGGGGTTTTGCTACCTCAACCACATCGCCATCGCCGCGCTCCACACCCGCGACCACCGGGATCTGGCCCGCGTGGCGGTCTGGGATTTTGACGCCCATCACGGCAATGGCACCGAAGCGATCTTCGCCAACGAGCCGGGCCTACTGTTCGCCTCCGTCCATCAATCCCCCTGCTATCCCGGCACCGGGCTCACCTCGTTGGCCAATTGCCATAATTGGCCCGTTCCGCCTGGCGCTCCCGTCGCGGCGCACATGCAAGCATTACGCGCTTCCCTTGATCGCGTGATTGCCTTCCGCCCGGACCTTGTGCTCGTCTCGGCAGGCTTCGACGCCTACGCAGGCGATCCGATCACTGATATGACCTTGGAGACCACGCATTTTGCCACTTTGGGCACCTGGCTGCGCGAGCTGGAAATTCCCGCCGCCGCCGTGCTTGAGGGCGGCTACAGTTCCGACCTGCCACAACTCGTCGACGCCTTTTTGACCGCCTGGGACGGGAAGGGCACCGCCGCATGATTAAACGCTTTCTTCCGCGTCCCGCCCGTCGTTTGCTCGGGGTTAAAGTGAAGCCCGAGCCGCCCGCCTACGAACTCCTCGACCAACCCGGTTCCCTGCAACCGCTCCTCGACGCCCTCGACACCGTCGATGAGGTCGCGGTCGATACCGAAGCGGACAACATGAACTGCTACCGCACGAAGATCTGCCTGCTGCAGTTTCTCGTGAATGGGCGGGTTTTTCTCGTGGACGCGCTCGCGCCGATGAATTTTGACGCGCTCTACGCCAAACTCGCGACCAAGCACCTGCTCATGCACGGCAGCGACTTCGACCTGCGGCTCTTCCACGATCTCAACGGTTTCGAAGCCAAAAGCATGTTCGACACCATGCTCGCCGCCCAGCTCCTCAACCGCCAGCGTGTCGGTCTGGCCGCCCTCATGGAGGACTATTTTGGCTTCATCATGTCCAAGGAGTCGCAAAAGGCCAACTGGTCGCGCCGTCCCCTCACCAAGAAGCTCCTCGATTACGCGTCGCTCGACGTCTGGCACCTCCCCGAACTACGCGACCTGCTCAACAAGGAGTTGGTCAAACTCAAGCGCACCGACTGGCTCGACCAACAATGCCGCCGCCAGATCGAGTCCGCCCAAACCGGCTTCCCCGGCGGCGACGAAAACGCTTGGCGCATCGGCAAATCCGAAAAGCTTCGCGGCCGCGGCCTCGCCGTGCTCCACGCCGTCTGGCACTGGCGCGAAAAAACCGCCGAACGCCTGGATACGCCCCCGTTCAAGGTCTGCAACAACAGCCTGCTCATCAAAATGGGCCAGGCCGCCGAAGCCGGCGACACTCCCGCCGCCGTGCTGGGCACGATCAATCTCGGCCGTCGGCACAGTCGACTCATCGCCTCCCTCACCAAAGCCGTCCATCAGGGCTTCGAAACCGACCCCGAGACGCTGCCGCGCCGTAAACGCAACCGCGACAATCGCTCGCTCGTGCCGAAGGAGTTGGCCTTCCAGGACCGTCTCAAAGCCGGCCGCGACGTGCTTGCCACCAAGCTCAACCTCGACGCCACCCTCATCGCCAATCGCGCCCAGCTCGCGGCCATCGCCCGCAGTCCCGACGAACTCGATTCGCTGCTGCTGCCGTGGCAAGCCGGGCTCATTCGCGAAATTCCCGCCTTCGCCCAAGGCATCGACGGCAACGGCGCGGCCTGAGCTGCCCGCGACCGATTCGTTTGGTAAAGGTTGCGAGCTCGGGTTTTTGCTCCGACCGTCGTCGCGCTGTCACCCCATGTCTGCCGCAGCCGCATCCGCCAACATTGCCCGTCACCTGCCCCGGATGGCGGCCGCTCAGCCCGCCACCCCGGCGCTTAAGATTCCGCGTGGACGCACCGCGGACGGCTCGATCGACTACCTGACCCTCAGCTTCGCCGAACTCGAAGCCGAAGCCGCCGCTTGGCAATCCGTGCTCACCCAGCACGGCGTCCAACGCGGCGACCGCGTCCTCGTCATGGTGCGCCAAGGCCTGCCGCTCATCGCCAGCGTGTTCGCCCTCTTCGCCCAAGGTGCGGTGCCGGTGGTGATCGACCCCGGCATGGGCCGTAAAACCTTCCTGCGTTGCGTCGAGCGCACGCAGCCCCGCGTCCTGCTCGGCATCCCCTTGGCGCGCGTGCTCAGCCACGTTTTCCGCGGTTCGTTCAAATCCGTGCAGGTCCGTATCGCCGCGAGCGGTTCCAGCACCGCCCGCTGTCCGGCCAAATCCGCGCCCACCAAACTCAACGTGGTGACCAGCGCGACCGACGAGCTCGCCGCCATCCTCTTTACGTCTGGCTCCACCGGCGCCCCCAAGGGCGTTTGCTACGAGCACGGCATGTTCAACGGCCAAGTGGAGCTCATCCGCCAGACCTACGACATCCAACCCGGCGAAATCGACCTGCCAATGCTGCCGATCTTTGCCCTGTTCAATCCCGCGCTCGGCATGACCACCGTCGTGCCGGAGATCGATCCGAGTAAACCTGCCGCCGTCGATCCCGCCAAAATCCTGCAGGCGATCACCCAGGAAAAAATCACCAACTCATTCGGCTCCCCGACACTCTGGCTCAAGATCGCCCGCCACTGCCACCGCGAGCGCCGCACCCTCGACTCGATGAAGCGCGTGCTCTCCGCCGGCGCCCCGGTCTCGCCCGAGCTTTGGGGGCTCATGGGCCCGCTCCTGCCCCACGGCGAACTGCACAGCCCGTATGGTGCCACCGAAGCCTTGCCGGTTTCCTCGATCGCGGCGTCCTCCGTGCTCGCCGAGACCGCCGCCCAAACGCTCACCGGTGCGGGCACCTGCGTCGGTTCCATCATCGCCGGTAACACCGTCAAAATCATCGCGCTCACCGACGGGCCGATCGCCACCTTGGCCGACGCCACCGAGCTGCCCCCCGGTGAAATCGGCGAAATCATCATCACCGGCCCCACCGCCACCCAAGCCTACGACGCCCTCCCCGAAGCCACCGCGCGGGCCAAAATCGCCACGGGAAACCCCCACCAACCAAACCCCAAACCCTCTCCCAAGCCGTTGGGGTTTGAGCGTTCAAATATTGGAACTTCCGGCGCGTCAGCGCCGGCCTGGCACCGCATGGGCGACTGTGGCTACCTCGATGCAAAGGGTCGCCTGTGGTTTTGCGGACGCGCCGCCGAGCGCGTCGAAACCGCCGCCGGTCCTCTGTTCACCGAGCAGGTCGAACCCCTTTTCAACCAACACCCCCGCATCCGCCGGTCCGCGCTCATCGGCCACGGTCGACGTCCGCAACAACGCGCCGCCATTGTCATCGAACCGCGCGACCCCGATTTGTTGCGCTCCACCAAACGTTGCCGCGAGCTCGGCCGCGAGTTGCGCGAACTCACCCGCGACCATCCTTACGCCGGACGGGTCACACTGTTTTACTTTCACCCGGGATTTCCCGTCGACGTGCGCCACAACGCCAAGATTCACCGCCTCACGCTAACCGATTGGGCGGAAACCGAAGCCACCGGATTCGAAGTGGACCCCAAGAAATGACCGCCGCGCCCACGGATCCCATCCTCATCACCGGCGGCACCGGCTTCCTCGGCTCACACCTCGTCGAGGTCCTGCTCTCGACCGGCCGAAAACTCACTATCGTTTCTCGCCAGCCGCGTCCCGAACTCGCCGCCCGTGGCATCCGCGTCGTGGTCGGCGCGCTCCACGATCCGGCCGTCTGCGCCGACGCCGTGCGCGACGCCGGCACCGTCTTCCATGTCGCCGCCCGCGTCGGTGTCTGGGGCCGTTACGAAGACTTTTACCGCGACAACGTCATCGCCACAAAAACGCTGCTCACCGCCGCCCAAAACGCGGGGGTGAAACGGTTCGTCCACACGAGCACCCCGAGCGTTGTCTACAACGGTCAGGGCCTCGCCGGTGCCGATGAGTCCCTTCCGCTCACCACCTCATGCCCCAGCGCCTATCCGCTCACCAAAGCCATCGCCGAACGCGCCGTGTTGGCCGTCAACCGGCCGGAGTTTCTCACCACCGCTCTGCGTCCCCATCTCATCTGGGGCCTCGGTGATCCGCACCTCGTGCCGCGCATCCTCGCCCGCGCCCGCGCCGGTCGACTGCGCATCGTCGGCGACGGCCAAAACCGCGTCGACATGGTGCACATCACCAACGCCACCGCCGCCCACCTCGCCGTCGAACGCGCCCTCGCCCAGTGTAACCATAATGGTTACACTGGCACGCAGAATGCTGGAATTGAGGGAGTTGCGAGTCCGTCCGGGAGGGCTTATTTTATCACCAATGACGAGCCGGTGCACTTGTGGGAGTGGATCAATGAGCTGCTGGTTGCCGTCGGCGAACCTCCCTTGACCAAGCGCATTTCACTCGCCGCCGCTACTCGCGTAGGGGCGGTGTGCGAAGGGCTCTGGCGCGTGTTGCCGCTCAAGGGCGAACCGCCCATGACGCGTTTTGTCGCGGCCGAATTGGCCAAGGATCACTGGTTCGATATCTCGGCCGCCAAGCGCGATCTGGGCTACCGGCCAACCGTGAGCATGGCCGAGGGCACGGCCGAGCTCATCGCCTATCTAAAAAGGTAGGGCGGTCTCGCCGAGAGCGCCGCCGCGCCCTATGCCCTCTGCCGCACCGCTTCAAAGAGCGTAATGATCGTGGCCATGGCGACATTGAGCGAATCCGCCTGACCCGCCATGGGAATACGCACCTTGTCGTCGGCTTCGCGCAGCCAATCATCGCTGAGCCCGTATTGCTCGCTGCCCATCACGATCGCCATCGGTCCGGTGAGATTCATGTCGGTGTGCAGGATCGTGGCCGCGGGCGTCGTCGCCACGGAACGAATACCACGATCACGCAGCCATGCCCGCACTGCGCCACTTTCGGCAATGACCACGGGCACGGAAAACACCACGCCGGTGGAGGCACGCACGACGTTCGGATTGAAGAGGTCGGTCACCGGATCGCACACGATCAGTCCATCGACGCCGGCGGCGTCCGCGCTGCGCAGGATCGTGCCCAGATTGCCCGGCTTTTCGATGGCCTCGACCACCAGCAAAAACGGCATGGGGGAGAGCGCCAGATCGTCAAGCGTGTGCCGCCATTGCGGCAGCACGGCGAGCAAGCCGTCCGGTCGCTCGCGGTAGGCGACTTTGGCAAAAGCGGACTTGTTGAGCTGATAGATTCGCGCCCCGGCCGCCGCCGCCGCCGCGATCAATTCGGGCTCGTTGCCTTGATCGCCCGGGAACCATTCCGGGGAAAAATACAGTTCCACCGGGGCGAACCCCTTGTCCAGCGCGCGTCGAATCTGCCGGTAACCCTCGACCAGAAATTGTCCGGCCGCATCACGCGGACGCCGGTCGCGCAGCTTGACGAGCTGTTTCACACGCGGGTTCTGCAAACTGGTGATGACCTCGGGTTCCATGAAAAGAAAAGCCCACTAAACACACCAAAAGGCACGAAAAGAAAACACTCGGTTTTCACCCTTCCGTGTATTCCGTGTGTTCCGTGGGCCGAAAGAAACAAAAACAACCGCGCGACTTCCCTTTCCCGTATCACGCCGAGATCGAGCTCGAGATCACGACGCTGACCAATCGCGGTATCGGCCTGGGGCGCGTTCCCTTGCCACGCGAAACTTCGAGTCTTTCCACTTCACCGGAGCCAGAAAGCTCCGGTGCTTGGGTGGTCATGGTGCCGTTTTGCCTGCCGGGCGAGCGCGTGCGGGCGCGGGTGTTTCGCAACCAAAAGAACTTTTCCGAGGCCGATCTGGTCGAGGTGCTCACCGCCTCGCCCGAGCGCATCGCGCCGCCGTGCGAATTTTTTGGCCGCTGCGGGGGCTGCCAGTATCAGCACTTCACCTACGACGGACAGCTCGCCTGGAAGCGCCAACAGGTGGTCGAGTTATTGCAACACATGGCCGACATCGAGCACCCGGTGAACCCCGTGATCGGTTCGCCCGAGCAGTTCGGTTATCGCTCCAAGATCACGCCCCACTTTCAGTTGCCCCGCGACGGCCAGTCCGCGGAAGACCTGCCCATCGGTTTCCTGCGCCAAGGCACGCGCTTCGACATCGTGGACGTGCCGCGTTGTTTGATCGCCACCGATGCCATCAATGAGCGGCTGCATACGATTCGTCCCGAGGTGCGCGCCAAGGTCGCAGCCGGCGGCTACAAAAAGGGGGCCACGCTGCTCCTGCGCGACGCCTCCGGCACCGTCACGACCGATTACGACACGGTCGTCACGGAGACCGTCGGAGACCTGCAACTGCACTTCCTCGCCCGCGATTTTTTCCAAAACAACCCGTTCATCCTGCCGGCGTTCACTGGCTACGTGCGCGAACAAGCGGCCGCCAGCGGTGCCCGTCATCTGGTCGACGCGTATTGTGGCAGCGGACTCTTCGCGCTCACGGCGGCAAGCGCTTTCGAGCAGGTTCAGGGCATCGAGATCAGTGAATCCTCGGTGCGCTTTGCCACCGAAAACGCCGCCGCCAACGACATCACCAACGCGACGTTCCAAGCCGGCGACGCCTCGGCCATCTTTGCCGGGCTGACCTTCCCGGCCGACGACACGGTCATCATCATCGACCCCCCGCGCAAAGGCTGCGACGAGGTTTTCCTGAACCAACTCTTCGACTACGGACCGAAAGCCGTGATCTACGTGAGCTGCGACCCCGCCACCCAGATGCGCGACCTCGTCCACTTCAAAACCGCCGGCTACACGCTCACCGACGTGCAACCCTTCGACCTCTTCCCCCAAACCCGCCACCTCGAATGCGTGGTGACTCTCCGGCGGTGACCCGGCTCCGCAATCAACGGCAAGCGGCCGTTTTAAAGCGGAACACTTGAACCCGCGCCGTATCCCAGTGTGATACGCGGCGTGGCGAAACCATTCTCCGGCGGCGTCGCCTCGGCCTGCTTTCTCGATTCAATGACCCCATTTCGTCTTCCGTCTCCCCCTCGGCAGACTGCGGCTCTTCTGGTCGCAGGGCTTTCTTTGGTCATGCTGTGCAGCACGTTATCGGGCCAGCCCAAGCCACGGGTGGTGACTTCCCGGGTGGCGCCCGAGACGACCCATCATCTGTATGTCGGGGTCGATCTCTACCTCCCCCACGACAATGAAATGATGCGGGTGAAAAACGTCTTGGGCCGGGCTTCCCTGGTGGAGACCGAAGATGGACGGTTGGAGGAAATGGACCAGACGACCGGGTTTCGGTGGAAACTCGTGCCCAAAGTGTGCCGTCTGGCCGCCACCGTCGAGGACCTGAAGTGGGAGGCGGCCTTTTCGCCCCGCAACGATCCGAAACGTCAACAGGTGGGCCGGCAGACGAACATCATGAACTACCAACAGGATCGTCTGAACGAAATCGATGTGCCGACCATCGTGGGTTCGGTCCGGGACATGGGCGGTCAAATCACGGCCGAACGCGTCAATACGGTCATGGAAGAGAGCAACACGCTCGACGCCATGAACAGCCAGGATTTCAACAACAAGGAGCTGGAGTCCCGCGTCCGGCAAAACGGTCACGACGCCATTCAGCTCACGTTCAAGATTTCATCTCCCGAAACCATGGCTCACGCTTTTCTCGTGGCTCGGGCCCGGTTGCGCGGACCGGAGGGCCAGCTCAGCGACATCAATTTTCATCGCGAAATCGGTGCCGTCGGGCCCACCCCCCGCAAGATCCTCCATCTCCAAACCGGGATGCCTGCGGGGTATGAGATCCTCGATGTGAAGATCCACTTGTTCAACAACGGCAAAGAGTTCGCGTCCAATCTCTCGGAGAAACGCTTCGATCTCTCCGCCGCCGAGGCTCGCCAGTATCTGTTGCTGGATCACACCGCCAACCACCGCAACGAGACGCTCCCCGCCCAACCGGTGTGGGAACTCGCACCGGCGGAACTGCGCGCCACGTCACGGCCCGCGGACGTGGATTTCAAAGTTTCCGTCGATGTCGATGCGGAGGGATTTCTCACCGCCATCCATCCGACCGAAGCGATCCTGCCCGATCATGTCGGCGCCATGATCGCACAGCTCGACTTTTTGCCCGCCTTGCAAAACGGACAGCCCGTCGCCTCCACCGCGGTGGTCAATCTGGCCGACTATTTCCGCTGATCAATCCGCGCGGCGGACGGCCTGACGCGCCCGGTCCAGCGCCGCGTTGATATCCTGCAATTTGAGCGGCTTGGTCACGTAGTCGTTCATGCCCACGGCCAAACATTTTTCACGGTCGCCCGCCATGGCATTGGCCGTGACGGCCACGATCCAAGGACGCTTCTCCGGCGGGAAGGTCGTGCAGATCTGCCGGGTCGCTTCCAAGCCGTCCATCACCGGCATCTGCACATCCATCATGACCACGTCGTAGACTTTGCTTTGGAGCTGCGGCACCACCTTTGAACCGTCGGTCACGACATCCGTGGTATGGCCCAGGCGGGAAATCATGTTTACGAAGATGGTCCGGTTCACGGGGTTGTCCTCCGCGACGAGAACATGCAACGCGGACGCCGTCCCGGCCGCGGACGATGGTTCCGTCGTCGGTCGATGAGGGACGGAGGACCGCGCTGCGGGCGGCGGCGGCCCCGCCCGGAGGCGAAGGGCACGAACAAGCAACGGCGCGAGGTTGGGGGCCCGCACCGGTTTTTTGATCACGACGTCAAAGTGCGAGGCATCGTCCGGGTCAGTCGCGCGGGTTGCCGAAACCATGAGCATGACGGCGGCTGATGCAGCCATCGGAGTCGCCCGCAACTGCGCGACACGGTCTTGGTCAGCGGGAGTGCCGGTGGCGTCTTGCCCGAGAATGATCACGTCGTAGGTCGTGCCGGCGGAAGTATTGCGCAGCGCGACATCGACCGCGGAAAAGGCAGAGGGGGTCATGTTCCACAGGGCGACCATGTCCGCGACGATTCGACGGTTGGTGTCGTTGCCTTCGATGATCAGCACGGATTTACCCTGTAAATGGGAGCGAAACGGCAAGTCGACGTCGTCGCCCTCGGCTTCCGGATCAGCCGGGAGGGTGATTTCGAACGCGAACTTGGAACCTTTGCCAAACTCGCTCTCGCACCACATGCAGCCCCCCATGAGCTCAACGAGTCGTTTGGAAATCGGCAGACCCAGTCCGGTGCCACCGTAACGCCGCGTCGTCGAGGCATCCGCCTGGGTGAAGGAGTCGAACAAGCGACCGATATCCGCCGGCTTGATCCCAATGCCGGTGTCGACCACTTCGACGTAGACTATCGCGCCCTCGGCGGTCTGCTCCTTGAGCTGCACCCGCACACAGATCTCGCCGCGCTCGGTGAACTTCACGGCATTGGAAATCAGGTTGACCATGACCTGCCGCAATCGCACCGCATCGCCCTGCACGAACCGGGGAAGCGCGGGATCCAGATCGATGAGAAGTTCGAGCTGCTTCTCCGCAGCACGCAACGTGAGCAACTCGACGGCTCCGCCCACACATTCGGCGAGGGCAAACTCGGTGCTCTCGATCTTGAGTTGACCGGCCTCCACTTTGGAAAAATCGAGGATGTCGTTGATGATCGTCAGCAAGGCATTGCCGCTCTTGGAGATCGTTTCGACGCATTCCGTTTGCTCCGGCGTCAGGTCCGATTCGATGAGCACCGACGCCATGCCGATGACGCCGTTCATGGGGGTGCGAATCTCGTGACTCATCATGGCCAGAAACTGGCTCTTCGCCATGCTCGCCTGCTCAGCCTGTTCCTTGGCGGCGATCAAATCCGCGGCTTGATTCTTCGATGCCGTGATATCGACCATCGTCATGACATCCTGCCGCGTGCCGGTCACCGGATCACCGTAACGACGCCGCTGAAGCTCCACCCAAACAATATCGCCGTCCGGCTGCATGATGCGCAGTTCCACGCCGGCGTGATCGCCACCGGACTCCAGTTTCTCCCACTGCTCCACGTCGTCGGGATGCAACACGGCGCGCAGGGCTTCATCATCTTTCGCCGCGTCCGCCGAGAGTTCGGTGATGCGCAACCACGCCGGGTTGACCAGCCGCGTCTCCGGTCGGTTGACGACCATGAGCGAGAGCCCGACCGGCGAGGATTCGAAGATGAAGCGCAACTCGGCTTCCTGACGGGCGAGCTGGATGGCGGTTTGTTTGCGCTCGGTGATATCGACCACGATCGACATGTATCCGGTCACGCGCCCGTGATCGTCGTGCAGGGGCTGACCATCAATCGCGACCCAATAGGGATGGCCGTCGCGGTGGTAGTTGATCAGCTCTTCCGAGAAGGGCTCGCCGGCTGCGATCTGCCGTTTGGTCTGATCGCTCATGGCCGGGTTCGTTTCCTTCCCGTGGAGGAACGAGTCAGGCGTGCGACCGATGACTTCCTTGGCCTCCCACCCGCTCAAACGCGTAAACCCCTCGTTGCACCACTCGATCCGGCCTTCCGGATCGGTGATCACCACCGCGTTGTGGATATGTTTGGCGATGAACGCCAACCGCCGGGACTGTTCGTTGGCCAACACCAGGTCCGCGTTCGCCCGCTCCGCCTTGGCCAGCGCTTGGGTGCGGCCACGCGACAGTCGAATCGTCAGCAACACCGCCCCGGCGCTGAGCAGCCCCCCCAGCGACAGCACCAACCAGGCGAATCGATGCGCCGAATCGAGCACCAGATGCGGCCGCGAACGCGCTTCCATGGTCCAGGGTTGACCAAAGACATCGAAATGGATCGTGCGCTCAAACCGCGCTTTTTCGGCGTCGTAGCGCGACGACGGATTACGCATGGCGGCATCCCAGAGCAACCGCCCGCCCGCGCTCGAAGTGCCTTCATACACCTTGAAGTCCACCTCATCCCAAAACTCATCCTCGATCGGGGAAACCAGCGCATCCACCCGCACGGCCCCATAAACCCATCCCCGCAGGGCCGCCTCACGCTCAGCGACGGTGGCCACGGGAGCACCCAGGTTGAACACCGGATAGAATAGCAGAAAGCCCGGCGTCTCCGCATCTCCCACAATCAAACGAATCCGGCGCGACATCGAAACGCGCAGCTCCCGCGTGGCAGTCTCGGCCGCCGTACGTCGGTTGGTGCCGTTGGCCACGTCGATGCCCAACGCCCCCGCATTCGTCGCGTAGGGCTCGATGTAGGCCACGAGATAAAGCGGATCATGATCGCCCGCCCGCTCCGCCGTGTAGTCCGGCAGGCCCGAGGCTCGGATCCGCGCCTCAAAGGCATCGATGTCAGCTCGCGCCACCCGCTCCACAAAACCCAGGCCCACCATGCCGTGTTCGGTGCGCAGTCCGGTCGCAGCCAGATAATCCTGCCACATGCGCCGATTCATGTTATCGCTGTTCGCCGAGAGCACCGCGCCGGTGCGCAGCGCCTGGGCGGTGGTGCGCAGGTGTTGATTAAAACCGCTGCTGAGACGTTCGGTCAGACGTTCAAAACGGGCTTGGTCCGCCGATTTGGCCGCGTTTTCGATCGAGACAAACGCGATCAAGGTGGTCGTGACCGCACATACGCCCACCAACACCGGCAACCACATCGCCCCCCGTTTGGGCCTGCTGCCACCCCGGGGGGCGAAACGTGGGGCCGACTCCGTTGGCGTGGGTTCGTTATCCGGTGTCATGGAAGGAGGAAAAAGACCCGGATAACAACGTCACCCGCGGCCAGAATGTGAGTTAAAAATACCGAGCACTCCGTCCGAAATAATTGAGCAACCATGCTTCCTTCCACACCCGGTAACGTGCTTCGGAGGTCATTTTGCCGTGCTCATCCCGTTCGTGATGAGGAAAGAGAAACCCGAGTTCGGTGTTCACCTGCTCCAGGGCCTGCTGCTGCGCGTTGAGATCGACCAAGGGATCGGTCTCCCACGCCTGTAAAACGATATTCTTCCCGTCGACCCGCTGCCGGTGACGACGCAACAGGGCGGGTAAGGTGCGCCGCCACGGGCTGCGATCGACCATCCAGTTCTCCGGATAAAATCCAGCGAAGGGCAGGTAGAGGTTGTCCGTCACGTAGCGGAGTCCGTCCGGCGTCTGCGACGACAAGCTGGCGCACATGACGATGTTGCCGCCGGGCTGGGGCAAAAACAGGATCTGAATGCGCAGCCGGTTGGACGAATCCTGATAAACCGACATCCGCAGATGAATACTCGGCGCAATCTCGGCCTTGAGGGACTGAACGACGTGAAAACCCTGTCCCCGCAGCCAATCCCGCGTTTTGACAAACCGGGGGTGGGTCGGCCACTCCTCGCCGCCCGCGTTGGCTCGAAACCGCGGAAACAGCGGAATGGGGCTGAGGCTCAACGCCTGAATCTCCAACCAGCGATAGATCGTCTCCACCAGGGCGTAAACCAACAGAAAGGTCAGCACCAACATCCAGTAAGGACGGGCGGTGACTCCCAGATCGATCACGATCTTGGCCAGACCAAACCCAAAGATCAGCCAACGCAACCAGCGGTTGAGGATCGAAAGCACCGGCGAGGCCCGGCGCTGGTTGGCTTGAAAAAGCACCAGCGACACGACCATGGCGGAAACAATGAAATAGGTGGGATCCATTTGGGAATAAACCAACCGGGCCGGGCGCTGAGAGCGTCCGGCCCGGCAAAAACGATACGAAATTTAATGAAGGAACCGACGATCAGCTCAAACGCACGGGCATGATCACACAGATGAAGCTCTCCAAGGTCTTGAACACACCCGGGCTGACCTCGTCCTTCACTTCAAAGAAGACCTCGTCCTTGTTCAAAGCCTTCAAGGGATCGAGCAGAAACTGCGGATTAAAAGCAACTTGCAGCTCCGGACCACTGTAACCGATGGCCATGGATTCGTGAGCTTCACCGAAATCAGGACTCTGCGCCGTGATCTCCAGAAGATTGGAAGACAGCTTCAGTTTGACCGAATTGGACTTCTCACTGCACACCAACGCAGCCCGGTGGATGCACTGTTGCAGCAGCTCGCGCTCGAGCTTGATGCGCTGATGCGTCTCCTTGGGAATAACTTGTTGGTAATTGGGATAATTCCCTTCGACGACCTTCGAATAGAGGTAAATCGAGTCGATGAGACCGCTCGAATCCTTGTCGGTGGAAATCTGAAACGCAGCCCGGCGCTCATTGAACGAGACTTTCAGTTTCTCGCCCTTGTCGAGCATGCGCTGGAGTTCGCCAACCGTCTTGGCTGGCAGGATGATGGCTCCGGCGGCTTCTTCGGGCACTTCCAGCTCTTTGGAGGTCAAAGCGAGGCGACGACCATCCGTGGCCACCAAAGACAGCTTACCGTCCTTAAAATTGAAGTATACGCCGTTGAGGATGTAGCGGGTCTCATCGGTCGACTGCGCATAGGCCACGCTCTTGAGCATCGCGGTGAGCTCACCCTGCTCGAGGGTGAAGGTGCGATCGTCGCCAAACTCCGGCAGCGGAGGGAACTCGTCCTTGCCGATGCCCATGATGCGGAAGTTGGACCCGCCCGAAGTGAGTTTCACCTGGTGGTTGGGTGTGGCGTCGAAGCTCACGTCGACGTTGGGCAGCTCCCGCACGATGGTGGCGAGACGTTTGACGGGCAGCGTGACCGCGCCGCCTTCCTTGACCTCCGCTTTGATCTTACAGCGAATCCCTAGATCCAGGTTCGTCGTGGTGAGGGTGATGTGGTCCTTCTCCGCCTCGATCAGCACATTGCTGAGAATGGGCATCGTGGCTTTGGAGCCGACGACGTTGAGAACTTGGGCGAGTCCGTTGCTGAAGTGGTCGCGGTTGATCTTAAGTTTCATGGCGTGGGGAGAGGTTCCCGGGGCCGGGAAGTGCGGAAGTTAACAAAGCCCAAAAGATACCTGATTCAATAAGTAATTAGAGCCGTCTTATTATGGGGAAGAAAAACTGTAGTAACTCGGTTAAAATCGGCAGATTTACCACTGGGAGCGGGCCGACGGCGAGGTTGTGAGCAACTGTCGGACAATTCTGAACAACTCGCGAGTTTTTCACCGCCTAAAAGTTGTTGGGTAATGATCGTCAACTTGTTCACACGTTTTCCGCGTTGGAGGAACGGCTCCGCAGCGAGCGATAAATTCCCCAGAAAATGTAGCCAAGCATGACGACCAGCATGCCGACTTCCTTGAACGCGACGATCGCACTGGCCGCCGCCAGAAACAGCACGAAGGAGGTCAGGGGAGTCTTCGTCTGCATGTCGATTTGCTTGCCGCTGGGATAGCTGATGCGGCTGACCATCAGCACGGCGATCAAGATGAGCAACGGGGGCAGCGCGAGCGCCCACATCTGGAGTTCACGATCGTGTTTGGCCAGATTGAGCAAAAACAACACCAGCGCCGCCACGGTGCCCGCCGCCGCCGGCACCGGCAAACCGATGAAGTCCTTGCTGGCGGGTTTGTGGTTCCGGGTGATGAGCGGGTGGGTGATTACATTGAACCGTGCCAGTCGAATCGCCGCGCACAGCAGATAGACGAATCCGAAGAACCAGCCGATTTTTTGAAAAATGGGATACCCCTGAGTCGGCGACAGGATCAGGAAAAACATCATCAACGCCGGGGTCAGGCCAAACGACACCATGTCGGCCAAGGAATCGAACTCTCCGCCAAACAGGGACTCGCGTCCCCCCATGCGGGCCAGACGACCATCCAGCACATCGAAAGCCATGGCACCGAAAATCAGCCAAACCGCCTCCGAGAACAACTCGCTCGCCCCGGGCGTGATCACATCCGCCCCCCGCATCAGATAGTGGGCCTGCACACATTTGATGCAGGCGACAAAACCGCAGAACAGATTTCCCGCCGTCATCAAGTTGGGCAGGAAATAGATCCGACTGGCGTTCTCCGCCGTGAATGGATCTTCCGGGTCCGGGGTGGGGGCGTCAGGTGCGTCGGTGCTCATGGCAGGAGAAAGGCGGGAATCATCAGGACTTGGTGATGGACTCGAGATACTTCCAAAATTTCGAGTGCTGTTCGACCAACTGTTGTTCGGACACGGGCAATTTGTTGCGCAACAGAAAATCCTCCAACGAGTGTTCGTGGAGGATGTAGAGCACGTGAAGCTCCTCTTCGTCGCGCGTCTCAAAATAGAACCGGAGTTCCCCGCTGCGCAGGCGATACAGCGTTTGGCTGCGCCGGACGAATTTGCCCAACGGCTCGCGCGGCCGTTCGAGATCGATGGACCGCAACACACTCAGCGGTTCGATCGCGACCAGCTGCGTGAGTTTGTCGAGCTTGTTGAGCTCTTGCATGGCCTGAGGGGCGAAAGTGACTTGGAACATCGCGAGACGAGAAAAACGTGGGATTGGCCGCCGGATGGTAACCGCGATTGCCAGTTACCGTCTCTGTTTCAGTAAGCCGTTAATCTCAACCCTCGAAAATAATGAAGACAAAACTCATCTCCGCGCTCATTGCGGTGACCACCCTCGGGGTCCTCGTTTCGGTGGCGCAAGCTGCTGAGGATGCCGCCGATTCCCGTCCTCCCCGCCCCGAACGTCCGTCTCGCGAAGAAATTCTCGCTCGATTCGACGCCAACGGGGACGGGCGCCTCGATAAAACCGAACGCGCCGCCGCCAAGGAAGCGCGCGACGAACTGCGCGCCCGCGGGGACAAAATGCGGGCGCGTGCCCTGGAGCGATTCGACGCCAACGGCGACGGTAAGCTCGATGCCGGCGAACGCGCCCAGGCCGAAACCGCCATGCGGGCCGAAATCGCCCAACGTCCCCGCGCCATGGCCCGGATCGATACCGACGGTGACGGCCAGATCAGCGATGCCGAATGGGCCGCGGGTCGGGAAAAGATGCGCGAACGCGGCGGCCGCGGCGGGCCCCCCGATCGCCGTTAATGTCAGAACAACGACCGGCCCACTTACTCACTTATTGGTCCGGTTATTCACCACGAGGCGGCCTCCGTGCATGGAAGGCCGCCTCTTTGCTGGGACCAGCTCACTCTCCCAAGGGTTTGCGGCCGAGAGTCAGATCTGGGACGTAGGAGCGTGCTTGCGCGCGATGAACACGGCGGGCTGGCAGGTCGGCGAGAGACACCTGCTATCACACGTCATCGCGCTCTTACTGCATGGGATACGAAACAGTCGGCCTCAGAAAACAGCTGCATCGTTCATTTTTGAGCGACGACCAAAGCTTGGGCGGCGCCGGACCAAGTGGGATGAGTAAACTCAAATCCCGCCGCCTGCAATCGGCCCGGAACCACGCGGCGGCTCTTCAACACCAACTCGCTTTCGGTGCGCAACGCCCAGCAGCCGAGCTCTAGCAACGGTCCAGGCGTCGGCAAACCCCAACGCCGGTTCACGGCGGTCCGCAGATCGCGCATGAATGCGGCATTTGGCAACGGATTCGGCGCACAGACATTGATCGCTCCGGCGATATCCGCTCGATCAATCAGAAACTGGATCGCAGTGGCAAAGTCGTGCTCAGGGATCCATGAAACAAACTGCCGCCCGTCCCCGATCGTGCCACCCAGATGGCGACGAGCCAACGTCGCCAACACATCGAAGACACTGCCGCGATCACGGCTCATCACCATAGCACTGCGCAGAATGACCTTTCGCGTGTGCGGGGTCTCGACGGTATCGACCGCCTCTTCCCAAGCCCGTGCGATGGCGACACTGGCATTCCATTTTGGCGGCGCGCTTGGCTCATCGCCGCCGATAATGCCGGAGGCTTCGTCGTTCGCCGCGTCAAAGCGGTGGGCGTAGATCGTCGCGGTGGCCGCCTGCAACCACACTCGGGGCGGCCGAGCCGCTTGCGCGATTGCTCGGCCGATGGCCGTGGTTGACCACAAGCGCGACTCAAGCATTTCGCCCAAATTCTTGGCTCCGTAGCGGCAATCGACGCTGCGCCCCGCGAGGTTGATCACCACGTCGGCCCCGTCGACTTCCTGCGTCCAATCGCCGACCGTGCGCCCGTCCCACGGGACAACACGACAGCCGCCGGTTGCGGCACGAGCGCGGCGGCTGAGCACGACGACCTCATGGTCGACGGTCGCAAATTTCCGGCGCAAAACCGCGCCGACATGACCACTGCCTCCGGCGATTATGACCTTCATGGTTTGACCTTTCCATGCCCGAGCCAGCGATAGCTCAACCCGATCAGCAAACCCATCACGGCCGGAATCCAGCTGGTCAAGATGGCTTCGACACCGGCCCAGGACAAGACGAGGGCACAGTAGGCAACCACCGCTAGTAGCATCCACACAACTTCCCCGACGTAGTAATGTCCCAGTAGCTTTTCAGCCTGTGGCCACGCCGTCAGGGGAAGGATGAAGATGAACCATCCCATTATCGCGAAAACACCGGCGACGATACCGATAAACCCGACCCAAAATATGCCGGCCTGGAGCGCACGTGCATCAAATCCGTCGACCACTGCATAAACGACCACTGCCAGCTCGGCCGTGAGAAACGAAGCGAGCAGGCCCACCCCCATGGCTTTCAAGGTGCGTATTCGAACCGTGTGCATGGTGGTGTCCTTTCAATGGGCCGGCAGGGCAGCGGCCGCTGCAACATCGCTGCGTTTCGCTTTGCGACGCATTTTGTCCAAGTTGAACAGGTTGAAGAAGTGCATCGCACCGAGCACCAGCATCGCGAGACCGACCTTCGTGCTCACATAGACAAAAACGTTTTCCCACGTCGTGGGCGGCCTGCCGTAGCGCAGGGCCAGCGTCACGAATCCCAAGTTGATGAGATAAAAGCCGACCACCAAAAGGTGGTTCACGGCGTCTGCCATCTCGACGCGGCCGTGAAAGGCGTCGATCAGGAATACGCGTCCGTTGCGGTGCAAGGTGCGGGCAACCCAAACCGTCAAGGCGATGCTGATGCCAAGATAGAGGGCATATCCTAGTAGCGTGAGATTCATGATATGTTCTTTATTTTTGTAATTTCAGTAGAAACTGAAAATTAAACCTAAATAACGGGTTAGTCGATGAGGCGAAAAATAGTGTCTCCAAGTTGAGCCAGTTTCTTCATTTTTTTGGCCGAAAGCCCGGACGTGCGGTGGCCCCACGAGGCAGAGAGTTGCATGAACTCCTGCATCGCGACGAGCCGTTCATGGCGTTGGGGGTTGGCCGTCGCTTCGTTCGCTTCGCTTTCTGCCACGCATTCATCAAGGAGTCGCACCGTTGGCTCGATCTCGCGCCTTTGGCGTTCAATCATGATGATTCTAAACATCTCCCATACATCAGTATGCGTTTCAAAGTGGTCACGCCGGTCACCGGTCTTGTGCACGTTGCGGATCAGGCCCCAACCATTGAGCTCCTTCAGGCTCATGCTGACGTTTGACCGGGCGATCTCCAGGTGCTCCACCAGCTCGTCCGCCGTCAGCGGTTCACCGGCGACATAAAGAAGCGCATGGATTTGCGCGACCGACCGATTAATCCCCCACTTGGTGCCCATCTCCCCCCAGTGCAGAATGAACTTTCGCATGACGGGGGTTATTTCCATAATTTCAGTATAAACTGAAAATAAGCGTCGATCGTCAACCCAAATTTTGTTGAAGCGGCGCTAGGCAGTTTTGGCCTGACCAAACGAATCGTCGATTTTGATGAGGGCGGCGGCACCGAGGGAGGGGATCGCCGAGATCATGATCCAGATGAAGAAGTTTTCGTAGCCGAGTTGCTCCTGCAGCCAACCCGCGCCCATGCCGGGGAGCATCATGCCGAGTGCCATGAAGCCGGTGCACAGCGCGTAGTGGGCGGTTTTGTGGGATCCTTCCGCGGCCATCATCATGTAGACGAGATAAGCGGTGAAACCGAAGCCGTAGCCGAGCTGCTCGAGCACGAGAGCACCGCCGATCATGACGCTGTTTTCCGGCTGGGTCATCGCCAGCGCCACAAAGACGAGATTGGGCACGTGCATGGCACCGACCATCCACCAGAGCAGGCGACGCAGTCCGTAGCGTGAGACGAGATACCCGCCCGCCAACCCGCCGATCGTCAGGGCGACCACTCCGAAGGTGCCGTAGATCACGCCGACCTGTTTGGTGCTCAGGCCGAGCCCCCCGACCGCGCGCTCATCGAGCAGAAACGGCGTCGCGAGTTTGAGGAGTTGGGCTTCGGCGAAGCGATAAAACAGCAGAAATCCCAAAATGACCGCGATGCCGGGCCGCCGAAAAAACGCCGCGAACACCGTCCACCAGCCCGCCCACGGCGAGGTCGCGGTCGCGGCGGCTCCGGTGCGGTCGTCCGCTGGTCGGGGCAGGGCCCGCCAGTGGAATATGGCCATGACGCCGAAGAATCCGGCCAGCACCGCGAATACGCCGGTCCACGCCTGGGTCATGCTGCCGGTGCGTTCCGCCCACGCCCCGGCGAGAAACACCAACCCGCCTTGACCCGCGATCATCGCGATACGGTAAAACGTGCTGCGCACGCCGACGAACGCGGCCTGTCGTGGTTTGTCCAACGCCAGCAAATAAAAACCATCCGCCGCGATGTCGTGCGTGGCCGAGCTGAAGGCCAGCAACCAGAACACCGCCAACGTGGCCTGAAAGAAAAACGGTGCCGACACGGTCAGGGCGATCAACGCGAAGGCAGTCCCGATCAGAAATTGCAGGGTGGTGATCCACCACCGTTTCGTGCGCCACAGGTCGATCAACGGCGCCCACAGGGGTTTGATGACCCAGGGCAGATACAACCAACTCGTGTAGAGCGCGATGTCGGTGTTGGAGATGCCGAAGTTCTTATACATCACGACCGCGAGGGTCATGACCGCCACGTAGGGAATCCCTTGCGCGAAGTAGAGGGTGGGCACCCAGCGCCACGGGTGGCGGCGGTTCGAGATCGTCTCAGGTGCGTCCATGGGCAAACGGCATAACGACGTGTGGCGACCGCTGGTGGCGGGCGCAACGCCTTCTCACCCGACTCGTGCTCAAACGTCCGGATTCGACTCCGCCGCGGCGGCGGCGGGGCCGTCTTTCTCCAACGTCGCCAATACTTCGCGGGCGATGGCGAGGTCTTCCGCGGCGACCTGCACTTTCACGCCGCCCGATCCCCAGAGGTAGGGCGGTGCGATCTCGGCGGTTTGTTCGTTGGGGATGACGGCGGAGATGCCGTGACCTTCGAGCACGGAGCGGATCAACTGAGCTTCGGCAATTTCAGCAAATGCAGCGACCGTTTCCATGAACGAACCCTAGTTGCGAAATTGTGCGATGGCGAGCGGCCGATGGTAAAAATTGACTAGATTGGGCGCGGTTCCGTCTCGCGCCGACTTCCGCATCGTGCCACGAATCGCGGTCCCATGACGCCTTTGGCCGATACTTTCGGAAATCTCCCCTTGGATGACCACGAGTTGTTCGCGTGGCTGCGTGCCGCGGCCGACCAGCACGCCATCATGGCGGTGACCGATGCCACCGGCACGATCATCCACGTGAACGATCAGTTTTGCCGCATCTCGGGCTATGATCGGGCCGAGTTGGTCGGGCAGACCCACCGTATCATCAAGTCGGACAAGCACCCGCCCGAGTTCTTCACCAGTTTTTGGCAAACGATCTCGGCGGGAAACACGTGGCGGGGCACGTTCTGCAACCGCGCCAAGGACGGGAGTAATTACTGGGTTTCGAGCACCATTGTTCCCTTGCTGGGAGACGACGGCAAACCGCGCTTCTACCTCGCATTCCGCACCGATGTCACCCGCCTCAAGTCCACCGAGGAGGAACTGCGCCAGCAAGTGGAGCTGTTGCGCACCACGCAGGAGCAACTCGCGGCGTTTTATGATCACGCGCCCATCGGCATCAGTTGGCGCGAGTTCGGGTCCGACGGAAAACCCGGGCTCAACCATGTGAACGCCCGGTTCTGTGAGATCATCGGTCTCACGCTCGAAGAGGCCGCCGACGTCAAAAACGTTTTTCGCATCACCCATCCGGACGATCTGGCCCGTCAGGCCCAGCTCACCCAGGAGCTCTATGAAGGCAAGCGGGACCAATTCTCGATGGAGAAGCGCTACCAGATTTCTCCCACCAAAACGGTGTGGGGAAACCTGACGCTGGTCGTGCTGCGCAACGCCGAAGGCGACGTCACGCACCACTTCGGGATGTTGGAGGACATCACCGATCGCAAAAAAGCGATCCTCGATCTCGAGAGCAAAGAGTCGCGCTGGCGCACCTATCTCGACACGGCGAGCGAGATCCTTTTCGCCATCACGCCCGAAGGCCGGCTCAAGTTTCTCTCGTCGGCTTGGACGACCAAGCTCGGCCACTCCACCACCGATGTGTTGGGCGAGCGATTCGTGGACTTTCTGCACCCCGATCACGTCTCGGACTGGCAACAGTTTTTCCGCAATACGATCGACCACGGCCCGAGTGCCGCCGGCATCGAGTATCGGATCCGCCATGCCAATGGTGACTGGATCTGGCACGCCATGAGCGCGTCCTACTATACGGACCGCGATGGCAACACGGCCTTTCTCGGGGTGGGACGCGACATCACGCGTCGACTCGAGGCCCAGGAACAATTGAAAGCCGCCCTCGCCCGGCGCGAGGAGATGGAGCGCATTGTGAATCGTTCCCCCTCGGTGGTGGTGCTGTGGCGAGCGGCCGAGAACTGGCCGGTCGAGTTCGTCTCCGAGAGTGTCGATCAATACGGCTACGATCCGGACTTTTTTATCCAGTCGAACCGGGGCTTCATCGCCATCACCCACCCGGACGACACGCCTCGGGTAAAAGCCGAACTCGAAGCCCACGCCGACGCCGGCCACGACGAGTATAATCAGGAATATCGCATCGTGTGTGCCGACGGATCCACCCGATGGGTGTCCGACCACACCGTGGTGCGACGTGATGCCAACGGCGTCGTGACCCACCACGAGGGTCTCATCACCGATGTGTCCGAGCGCCGTGCGGCGGAGGAGCGTGAACGTGAGATTCGCGAGCGCGATCTGCGCACCGCCGCGGAGATTCAGTCCCACCTGCTGCCGCACGACTTTCCCGATATTTCCGAGGTTGAAATCGAAGCGCTGTCCGACCCGTCCATGCTCATCGGCGGTGATTATTACGACGTGCTCAAGGTCGACGATCGCCGCTGGGGTTTCGTCGTGGCCGACGTGTCGGGCAAAGGCGCCGGTGCTGCCCTGGTGATGACGGAACTGCGTGCCACCATGCGAATTTGCGCCGAAGGTGAAGCGAGCCCGGCGGCGGTGTTGCGCCGCGTCAACCGGCTGGTGCAACCCGACATGCGCCCCGGCATGTTCGTGGGCCTGTTTTACGGTATCTTTGACATGGATACGCGGGTGCTGCGCTTCTGCCGCGCCGGCCATGAGCCGCCGTTGTTGCTGCATCCCACCGGCGAGGTGGACCAATTGCCCGGCGGAGGTCTGGCCATCGGACTCGACGAGGGTCCGCTCTTCGACGACATGCTCGAGGAATGTGAAACCACGATGGTATCGGGTGACCTGCTCGCGCTTTACACCGACGGCATCACCGAGGCGGCCAATCCGCGCGGCGAGGAGTTCGGCCGCGATCGCCTCGCGACGAGTTTGCAACGTCACTCCGAGCGACCGCTGGCGGAGGTGGTCAAAACCGTCGATCGCTACGTGCGCAACTTCTGCGTGCTCGCGCCCAATCACGACGATCGCACGTTGCTGCTGATGCGCGTGCGTTAGTCACCGATCTCACTGCCATCCTCGTGAATCCGCTCACGTTGCACGAACTCCTGCCGGTGCTCCAGCTGGCCATCGGCCCGGTCATCCTGATTTCCGGCGTGGGACTGTTGATGCTGACCGTCACCAACCGTTTCGGTCGGGTGGTGGATCGGTCGCGGGTATTGGCCCGGGAGCTCGCCGGAAACCCGCCGCCGCCGGAAGCCGATCGGATCCGGGCGCAACTGCAGGTGTTCGATCGGCGGGCCGCGTTTTTACGCGCGTCGTGCATGCTGTTGGCGGTCACCATTCTATCGGCGGCGTTGCTGATCCTGATGCTGTTCGTGGCTTCTCTGGCGGGCTTTGAACAAGGCATCGCGATTGTCCTGGTTTTCGCGGTGGGGCAGCTCGCGCTCATCGGCTCGGTGATCATGTTCATCCGCGACATCAATCTGTCGCTCGCGGCACTGCGTCTCGAAACCCAGCCCCGCTGATCGGAACCAGTCACCGGCGCCTCGTCGGCGCCCACTCCCGGTATCCCCGCGCCGCCCCGCGTCGCACTCAGCCCCGTTTGTCACCTATTAGGTGACAAACGGCGCATGCCGGTATAAGCGTGGTGTTCAATGAATCATCGATCTTCGCACTACTCCATGGAGCTGTGGGACATGCTGGCCGAAATCGCGCTCGCGTCGATTGATACGGCAGCTCAAGCGGCTCGCGCTCGAACCCGATCCCGCCGTCGCGGAGTTTTCCTCACGTTGCGGCCGGGTCCCGACACCCCGATGTGGAATGTGTTGGTTGAACGGGTGCGACCCCATCTGCGCAAACGTGGCACCCAGGCAAATTTAGCCCGGGTTTTAGGCGTCCCGCGCCAACGGGTGCACGACTATTTCGTGTCCGGCACGCGTATGCCCGACACGGAGAAAACCTTGCAGGTGCTGTTCTGGCTTTCGGATCGAGAACAGCCGGGACGAATCCAGGCCAAGCCGGGCGGAACACAATAGTGTCTCCCGAATTCTGGTTGGTTTGACGGGGCCGCCCGTCGCTCGCCCGACACCGACACCGACACCGACACCGACACCGCACCGTGATCGCAAGATCGGCGTCGGTCCTTGGTCGCGACCGTTTGTCACCTAATGGGTGACAAACGATTGAGTGGTAATGGACGGTGGCGCCGGTTTAGGCTGGAGAGGTGAATCCCGACGATGCGCTGCCGTTGCCTGCTTGTTTGAGCTGTGGGGCGTGTTGTTTTTCGACGGCGAGCGACTATGTGCGGGTGACGGGGGCGGATTGGTCACGGCTGGGGGCGTCGCCCGATCGTTGGGCGGTTTTTTCCAACCACCGGGCCTTCATGCGTATGCACGATGGTCATTGTGCCGCGTTGCGCATTGAGGCGGGTTTTCCTGCCCGGTTCGTCTGTGAGATTTATGAGCGGCGTCCGCAGGTGTGTCGCGAACTGGGCCGGGGGTCTGCGGCATGCGAGGGCGAGATTGTGCGTAAACGCGCGACAGCGCAGGCTCGCACTTAAACACCGCTTTTACGCTGAACTGATTTGTGCAGCGGGCGGTGCGGGCGTTGAGTGGAGCCATGCAATTTTCCTCATTTCGGCATGGGCTCACGTTCGGACTGGGTCTGGTGGTGGCGGCGACTTCACTCTGGGCCAAACCTTCCATTGAGGAGCAGCGAGACAAAGTCCGCGACATGCGCGATGATGTCCTGGCCGAGCTTTACGAGACCAAACCCGAGGCCCAGGCGCGCATCAAAAAAGCGGCGGGTTACGCCGTGTTTTCCAACGTCGGCATCAATGTCATTTTCGCCTCCTTTGCCGGCGGCCATGGCATGGTGGTCGACCAGCGCGGACACGAGACATTCATGAAAATGGGCTCCGCCGGTCTGGGTCTCGGATTGGGCGTGAAAGACTTTCGCGGGGTGTTTGTTTTTTACGACCAGGCCAAGCTGAACGCCTTCGTCGAAACCGGGTGGGACTTCTCCGCCCAGGCGGACGCGGCCGCGAAATCCGACACCAAGGGAGGGCAGGCCGCCTTTGCGGGCAACATTGCCGAAGGGGTTGAAGTCTACCAGTTCACCAAGAACGGGCTCGCGCTCCAAGCGACCTTGCAGGGCACCAAATACTGGCGCGACGCCGCGTTGAATTAAGTATCAGCTCCGGCCCTACACGGGCCGCTGGGCCACGACCAGCCAGTTCCAGGGGTGGGGCGAGCCCAGCCAATCCGGCGGCTCGGCGAATTCGATGGACCAATCGTAGGTGAGTTTCTCGACTTGGTCGACGATGAGGCTGCGGTCCTGGAGTTGGACGATGATTTCTTCGCGCAGGTAGTGTTTGGTTTTCACCCCTTCGATGCCGCGCACGCCGTGCTCGAGTTGGGGCACGTTGCCTTCGCGAGCAAAGCTGTGGCGGATGGCTTCGTCGGCGCCGAGGCCGGACCGCACATGCCAGTCGAGTCGGCGGAAGTTGGTGTAGAGGGCCGATTCGTGCGAGGGCAACACGAGGAGCAGGGTGCCGCCCGGGGCGACCAGGCTGGTGATGTGCGTCCACAGTTGCTCCCGCGTTTCGAGATCCGCCGCGAGGATCACATTGACGCACAACACGAAATCAACGGGCGGAATCGGTGAGGTGGTCTCGGTCGTGAGATCGAGGCGATGGTAGCTGATGTTGTCGTGGTCGGCGCAGGTGGCGCGCGCTTGATCGAGCAGGGCGCTGGAGATGTCACACGCGTGCACATGCCCGAAGCTTTCGGCCAGCAGACCGGTGATTTGGCCGGGACCACACCCGAGGTCGGCGGCGGTGCGGTCGGGGCTGCGGTGGCGCTCGATCACGGTGGCGATCAGGCCGTGCTCATCCCGTTTAAGCACACTGAAAATCTGTTCCTCGTAGTTGTGTGCCAGGTTCTCCCAATACGCGCGGTTCATGCGAGGCGTTCCGGAAACGAGAATGGGCTGAAGGTCGACACGGTGCCACCCTGCCACGCGCCCACCGGGGTCGCAAGGGTCGATCAGCGTTTGAGCCGTTGGCGCCCGCTGATGATGACGGTGAACGCACGATTGTCGGCCCCGGCGGCCAGCCGAGGGGTGAGTTGCTCCAACTCGATGAACGGTTCGTGTCCCCCGAGAAACACCTGCGTATTGTAGCCCTGTTCGGGCTCGCCGACGATTTGGCCCGACATTTGACCGGGACGAAGACGAAGCGTGAACGCGTTCAGGTGGCCCTCGAGTGTCGTGGATTGCAGGCCGATTTTTTCGGTCGTTTCGGTCGGCAGCACGCGCACCAAGTTGGCGTCGTGAAGGACGAATTCGGGACGATCAAACGTCTTCACGAATTCCGGTCGCAGGTAAAACGGAAGCAACACGTAGCCGTGAGGCGCATCGGCGGTCGGTGCGGGCACGAAGGTCACGCGGAAGCCGTGGGGCTGTTGCAGGATGTGGACGATTTGCACCGCTCGATCCGATTCGCCGGAGACAGAGGCTGTCGCGTGGAGCTCGTCACCAAACCATTGATACTGTCGGTTGAGATCGGGCCAACCGAGACCGGTGGGCGGTGGACGCAGCGTCAAAGTAGTCCCGTCATCGGACACGGTTGCTGCCGCCGCTGATTGCTCCCAAGCGGCAGGTGGAGGCCAAAACGTGGGCCACTCGGTTTGCGGTCCGAGCCACAAGCGATGGCCGCCCCAACCGAGCGCGGTGTCGCGGGTGGCCGGAGCGAAGAGCAAGTTGTCTTTCTCTTCGGTTGATACTCCGAAATGCACGAGGCGCCCGCGCTCCAGTGAAACGATGGCACTCCATTTGCCGCTCTCCGAAGTGGCGACGTGGGCGGCTTCGCCCTGCCAAGTGGTGGTCGACCACGACGTCGCGCTGAGCGGAGCGATTGCGACGCTGATGACGGTGAGAAATATGGAAATGGCCGGTTTCAAAAATCCCAGAAGGCTTCGCCGTGTTGTTCGGTCAGGTGTTCGAAGTGAGAGTTGTCCGCCCGACTCCGAATAGGAATAGGCTCCGGAAAGGGGCCCTTGTTGGCGTGGAGCGCATTCATGGCGGCGAGCATGGCCTGCGCTTTGTCGGGGTGAGTCGTTGCGAGGTTGTTGGTTTCGCCGGGGTCGTCGCGCAGGTTGATGAGTAGCAAAGGGTGAGCGGCCACACCTTTTTTCCAGCGGGCACCACTGAAGCCATCGTAGGGCAGTTTAATCTTCCAGTCGCCCCGGCGATAACCGTGGAGCGCCATGTCGTCGGCATTATAGTAGATGAACTCGTCCCGGCCGGTGCGAGGTCCGGTGCCCTGGAAAACCGGCAGCAGACTCTCGCCGTCGTAGTCACGATCGTCGGGCAGGGTGGCGCCGGTGATTTCGGCCAGCGTCACCATCCAGTCGGTCATGACGGCGAGGTTTTTCTCCACCCGACCGTCGTCTTTGATGCCGGCCGGCCACATGGCCACGGTGGGCACCCGCATGCCACCCTCGAAGGTATACATCTTGCCTTCCCGCAATTTACCGGGAGATCCGCCGTGGTCGCGCATGACTTCCCACGGACCGTTGTCGCTGGTGAAAACGACGAGCGTATTTTCAAGCAAGCCGCGTTGTTCCAGCGTGTGCAGAATTTCGCCCACGCTCCAATCGATTTCCTGAATCACATCGCCGTAGAGTCCGCGGTCGGACGAACCCTGAAACTCCGGCGACGCATAGATCGGCACGTGCGGCATGTTGTGTGCGAGATAGAGGAAGAACGGACCGTCCTCGTGTCGCTCGATGAAGCTGATCGCCTTCTCCGTGTAGGTGCGGGTGGTGTAGGTTTGGTCGACGCGAAACTCCGCGACCTCGTTGCCGGCGAGGTAGACGACGCTCGCCATGTCGTTGCTGTAGGGGATGCCGAAATACTCGTCGAAACCACGCTGAAGCGGTAGGAACTGATGGTGGTGGCCGAGGTGCCACTTGCCGACGATGCCGGTGGCGTAGCCTTGGTCGCGCAGCATTTCGGCCATGGTGTATTCGGTCGTGGGCATGCCGGTGAAGGACTCGGGAAAAAACACGCCGACGATACCCATGCGCTGCGCGAAGCGACCCGTCAGCAACGCTGCGCGCGACGGCGTGCACACGGACGAGGCGGAGTAAAAATCGGTGAACCGAATACCCTCGCGCGCCATGCGATCAATGTGGGGCGTCTGGATGTCGGTCGCCCCGAAACAGCCGACATCGCCGTAGCCCAGATCGTCGGTGTAGATGACGATCACGTTGGGATTGGAAAGATCACTTTCGGCGGCGCCAGCCAACGCCGCGAATACAAGTGCCGCCATGGTGGCGGCGAGACGAAGGGGTAGTTTTTTCATGATCTGATGCATCATGAGGATGAAGGGATTTTGCGTTTGAGGACGGACGGAAATACGCGATCCAGCGTAGCGTGAATTCACGTGGGGACGTGCGGTCATTTATGCCGCACGGAACCACGGTGAAGTTCGTTCGAACCGTTGTCACCCTTTCCGTGCAGAACGCATCTTCGGCCGGTGGTTCGCACTGCAAATGTCTCGAATTTTCGGAGATGTCATTTTTTCACAAATTTTATAAGTAATTAAATATGAATATCTTAAATAGGTATTTGGCAGGGTTGGCATCGGGGAAGCAATAAGGGAGGAGCTCAATCAAATACGTCTGTCGTCGGATTCGCTGGCTGCCCCAGCGCTACACACCCCCGCCGCAGTCCAATCCCAAACAGCCAAATCATTCCTACTTATGAAAACCAAGACCACGTTCTCTTCCTCCGCCCTGTTGATCGGTGCCGCGACTGCCGCGACGACCTTGTTTGCTGGTCAACAGGCCGCTTCCGTTTCCTCGCTCATGACTCCCGCCGAAGTCAAGGTGGCAGCCACCGAAGGCGTCGAAGTCAGTGAGATCGACTCGCTGGAAATTATCGAAGCCTCGGCTCGCGGTTCGGCCTCCAAATCGATGGAAATTTTTGTCGCCGGTCGCGACCTCTCCGACCGCGAGACGATGCGCATCGTGCGTCGCTTCTCGGCGTCGATTGCGCAAGGTGCCGTGACGGGATCGGGCGGCTTGGTGACGGCGGGTGTGGACGGAGCCCACGATTCCGAATCTGCCGCAATTCTCGCAGCCCGAGCCGCGAACAAGGGTATCGTTGAAGGTATCGAATCAGTCGTGCACAACCAGACGGGAATCGACCACGACGATCTCATGCTGAACATCCAACGCGGCATCATGATCGGTTCGCGTGCCGGAGCGATGGAAGCGGGCGTGAGTCCTTGGGTTGTGGCCTTCGCCTTGCAGGAAAGCAGCCGCGAAAATTATGGTTTCCACGCGCCCGACGCCGGTCGCTAAATTCGCCGCCCTTCATTCAAACAAACTTCACACGCGCCTCCTTCTGCGGAAGGGGCGCGTTTTTCGTTGGTTCATGGCACCATCGGTTTAGGGCAAACTTGCCCGGACCACCCGCCGGATCATGCCGTCGTCTTTCGTCATCACGAACAGGTCACCGTGACGCGGATCGTAGCTGACGCGCAAGTGCGCGCGGTCGACGCCGGCGAGGGTTTTTACCGACGTGGGCTCACCGGCTGCCGTCACGACCTTGAGTTCGTAGATCGTGTGGTCATCGAGCGATTCGCCGATGTTCATGCAGAAGAGGCGGCCGTTGACGATGTCGCCGAAGACATACTTGCCGCGCAGCAGCTCCAGTGGGCCGTGGTAGACGTAGCCGCCGGTCACGGCGGTGCCGTCGTCGTGCATGTATTCACCGTGTGGAGACCGATGGGGAGCAAGTTCGGCGGCGGTCGCGGGCCAGATGACCGTGGGGTCGTCGAGCACGTCGAGGCGGGCCGTGCCCTCCAGTTTGCCCACGCCCCAGCCGTAGCCCCAACCGGGCTCGATGAGGTTGACCTCCTCGACGTTGGATTCCCCGATATCGACGGCGATCATGCGTTTACCCTGGGGCGTGATATCCCAGCTCATGCGGTGCGCGTTGCGGAAGCCGTAGGCCCAGATTTCCTGGCGAACCGTGGGATCGTCGCTGCCCGCGAACGGGTTGTCAGGTGGGATGCCATAACGGCCATTGCGACCATTGGTGCCCGTCGGATCGATGCGCATGATCGAGGTGAGCAATGTGCGCGGGTGACCGGCGATATCGGGGCGCTTGATATTGATCGCGCCGCCGTCGCCGTGGCCGATGTAGAGCAGCCCGTAGTCGGGGTCGTCCGGGCCGGTTACGGGAGCGAAGGCGATTTCCTGACTGCCGTGGGCGGTGGTCGGCGTGACCCAGCGCATGACTTCGCGGCGCGTGCCAGCAAAGGTGGCGGCCAGCGGCTCGTGAGCGTGCCATTCCGTGAGCACCCAGGCGAGGCGCGGACTGGCATCGGCCGGGATGTGGTCGGGGAGATCGTCGGGGTTGATGCAGTCTTCGCCCAGCCAAAGCTCGGCATGGGTGGTGTAGAGCAATCCGTTGGTGAGAAAGGCCGGGTGAAAGGCAAATGCCCCGAGCCCCGTCGCGACCCCCGGTTCATAGACGAAGCGCGGGAACCGGCCGCGCACGTCGAGGAACGTGTCCACGACGCCATTTTTGATGCGATAGATGATTCCCATGAGGTCGTTGACGAGCAACGCATCGTCGTCGCGTGGATCGGGCCGCAGCAAGGCGATGCCTTTGTAAGCGGGACGACCGGGCAGGCGGGGGATTTGGGCAAAGTCTTCCAGCTCCACCACGATCCCGGAGTCCACGACCCGGGGAATCAAACGCGATGCGGATGCGACCGGCGGGTTGAGGTCGACTGTGAATGGGGTGAGATCACGGGCTTCGGTTTCGGTGTCGAGGTAGGCGAGGATCGCGGCGATTTTTTCGGCTCCGAGAAAGGCAAACGGCGGCATCGGAGCCTTATGGCGCGCGAGCAGCGCCGCGGCGCGTGGATCGGCGGAGGCGAGGACCTTCGCCGGATCACTTATCCAGGTGGTCAGCTCCTCGGTCGAGAGCAGCCGCGTGATTCCGCCGAGTGGTGGCCCGAACGAATCAATCGTCAGTTCGTGGCAGGCCCCGCAGTGTTGCGCGAACAGTTCGCGGCCGACGGCTGGGGTAATCGTGTCAGCCGCGAGTGCGGCGGGCGATAGGGCGAGGATTCCAACTGTGACGAGGAATGTAGGGGCGACTTGGGGCAAGATCGTCAAACTGGCAGGCTGATTCAGCCGGGCAAAGACCTTGCTTGCTGAAAGTGCAGCAGTTGCGGCCGGGATTTCGAATGGGTTCACCGCTTTCCTTCGGTCGCAGAGTAGGTAAGGTGGCATCATGGAAATCCGCCTTTTGCGCCTGCCTTTCAAATTCAATACCCCCGATGGGGAGATGGAAGTCACGGTGCGCCCCAACGCCGCTGCGGGCCCCAAGGAGAAGTCGGGTCAATATGCGGCGGCGGCGGCATTTATCGGGCATGGCCCGCGCGCGTTGGAGCGGATCCGCCTCACGCCGCTCGCGGCCACCCATAGCGAAGTGATGAAAACGTTGGTCACCGGCTTTAAAATCAACCCGGAAGCGCATGACCCCGATACGATCGACTACCGGGTGCTGACCGCTTTATGCACCGCCGATGGCGTGCACGAAGTCGAGGACTGAGCCGATGTTTAGGTCAATCGCGGCCTACCGATCTGGCTGATCGGAGCGCTGGGCAGCCTCTCACTTGGCGGTCGGCAGGGTTGTTGCACGTGAACCTAAATCACGCGACCGCGGCGTCGTCAGGGTCACCGGTCTGAAGTTGAATTCAGAGCAAGATGTTACCTCGCACCCTGTTTCTCGTCGCTCTCGTCGGTTCGCTTTCGTTTTGGGCCGGCACGCATTGGGCGACTCCCGCCGCGGCCCCGGAAGATCTCGCCAGCGCTATTCTGCGTCGCGCGGATGCCCGCTTGGCTTCCGGCGATTGGGGGAAGATTCAGATCTATACGCCAGACGACACCCCCACGTTTGGCACGGTAAGCATGCTGACGGCCGAACTGGAGTTTCTGCCGGGCCAGCAGCTCCAACCACCGCATCAGCATGCCGACGAGGAGTTTCAATACATCATCGAAGGCACTGGCACCTGGACGCTCAATGGCGAGGAGATCCCGATTCAGCCGGGCGATTTGATGTATTCAAAACCCTGGGACTGGCACGGGCTTAAAAACACCGGGGAAGTGCCGCTGCGTTTCTTCGTCGTGAAGTGGCGCAGCAAGGAGGCGGGTGATTGAAAAACAGTCGGGCAACCGAAGGGTCGTTGATCCGGAGCGAGCGTATCAGTCTCGTGGATTCCATGCCCCGCGGGCGACGGCGGGGACGAAGTCAGCGAGGTCGTCGGGTTTCCACGCGATGGTGCGGCCTTGTTCGGCGCTCATGTAGGCGGTCATGAGAATCTCCACGACTTCGAGGCCGTCATCAAAGGTCAGCGCGGGAGTGCGGCCGTCGAGAAAGGCCTGCACGACGTGGCGGTTTTCGTTCTCGTAGCCGTATTCGGCGACCTCGTTGCCGACGATGGAGAGTAAGCCTTGTTCGGCGTTTTGCTTCTCCACCAGATCTTCGCCGGCGGGTCCTGTGACTTCGCGGCTGAGGAAGAGTTTGGCTCCGCTGTCGAGGGAGTTGTAGGAGAAGGAATACTCGGGGCCGAGGAGCTCGGAACTGAGCCGCAGGCCGGCACCGACGTAGCTCCATGACGTGGTCACTTCGCCGATGAGCGGGTTACCGGCGTCGTCGATGTATTCGATGGTGGCGCGGGCGAAATCCTCCGAAGGGCGCTTCGTGTAATCTACGGCCGAGCCCTTGGCGGCAGTAAGCGCGGTGGCATATTCCGGGCGCGACCATTTGAGACTGTGGATGTGGCCGGTGATGGCGACGGGGCGAATACTGGAGCGTGGCGCGCCGGGTTTGGTGAGCAGGAAGCGCGTTACCTCCACGCTGTGGCACATCATGTCGTTGAGCACGCCGCCGCCCTGCAGGTCGCCCTGCCAAAACCAGGGCGAATGCGGGCCGCTGTGTTCCTCGGCGGCGCGGGCGAGGTAGGGGCGACCGGAAATGGCCGCGCCCCGATCCCAAGCGAGCCCATGACCTTTGGCGAGGGCGGGGGTGAACAGTTGGTCCTCGAGATACGCGTGCAATACGCCCGCCTCGCGGATGAGTTCCACACAGCGGCGGGCTTCGGCGACATTGCGGGCGAGGGGTTTTTCGCAGGCGATGCCTTTGAGCGTGCCTTGGCCGGCTTTGAGCGCGGCCACGATTTCCTCCAGGTTTTCAACGCGCCGGTGGTTGGGTCCGCAGAGCCAGAGCGCGTCGATCGCAGGATCGGCCACCATGGCGGTGATGGAGGCATAGGGCTGCGTGTCGCCGAGGCGCAATTCGCGGGCGAAGGTTGCGGTGGCCGCGGCGTTGTCAGCGTTGGGACTCCAGATGCCGAGCACATCGGCGTCGCGGACCGCTTGCCAGGATTGCAGGTGAAACCGGGTCATGAAACCGCTGCCGACAAAGCCGACACCGAGGCGAGGAGAAGGGGTGGAGCGAGGCATGATTACAGCAGGAAAGAAAATGGATTGAGGTAGGAGCGAGCTCGCTCGCGATGAACACGGAGGTGTGGTCGAAACCGTCGAGGCAGGAAATCGACCACCAGCTGGCTTCTGCAGGGTAACTACGCTGGTGGCGTGGCCTTTGGCTCTTTGAAGGCGAGGGCGAAGATGACAATCACGGCGGTAGCCATGCCGGCGGGCCACATCCAGATAGCGGTCCAATCGCGCGTGACGACGTCGGCCAACGTGGTGCTGTGGTGGTCGACCACGAGGCCGGACAACCACGTGCCAATCAACATGCCCACGCCGTAGGTGATGAGGGTGATGAAGCCCTGCGCGCTGGCGCGGGTTTCCGGTGGCGCGGCTTGATCGACGTAGATCTGACCGGTGACGAAGAAGAAGTCGTAACAGATGCCGTGCAGCGCGATGCCGATGTAGAAGAGCATGAACGTCTGGCTCGACGCGCCGGCGGCAAACATGCCGTAGCGGGCGGCCCACGCGGCCATACCGACGAGCAGCATCCACTTGAGCCCGAGCCGGGCGAAGCACAGCGGCATGATGAGCATGAAGGCGACTTCGGACATTTGCCCGATGGTCATCTTGCCGGCGGCATTGACGACGCCTTGTTCGTTTAGAAAGGCGTTGGTGAAGTTGTAATAAAACGCCAGCGGGATGCAGAGTAGCAGCGAACTGAATACGAAGACGGCGAAGGAGCGGTTTTTCAGCAACGCGAGGGCCGGTAGTCCGAGCACGTCGGAGACAGCGACCTTGTGACCGGCGGCGCGGGGCGGCGTGTGCGGCAACAGGAAGGAAAAGCCGCCGAGTAGGACGGAGCAACCGGCGGCGATGCGCAGGGGCGTGGCCTGCGCTTCGAGTCCCATCACACCGACAATCCAGCCCGCCGCGATCCAGCCGAGCGTGCCGAATACGCGGATGGGTGGAAATTGGGTTTTGGTATCGGTGAGCTGGTGAAAGGAGACCGTGTTGACCAACGCCAACGTGGGGCTGTAACAGCAGGCGTAGGCGAGCAACGCCCAGAACAACGTGCTCGGGTCGTGCAACGTGGAGGCGTAGTAGAGCAAACCGGCGCCGACGAAGTGCAGCACCGCGAGGACTTTCTCGGCGGCGAAAAACCGGTCCACAATCAGGCCGACCACAAACGGCGCGACGATCGTGCCCCACGGCATCGCGCTGTAAGCTTGGGCGGTTTCGGTGCCGGTGAATTCCCGCGTCGAAAGCAGGTAAGTGCCGAGGGTGACGAACCACGCGCCCCAGATGAAGAATTGCAGAAACATCATCACCGACAGCCGGAGGCGCACGGAGGTGGGAACGGGCGGGGTCGTAGTCATGGGCAGGGGCGGAAATTGGCGCGAAGTCTACGCTGCGACGTCGCGACGATGAATCAACGAAAGGCGAGCATACAAAGATCGACCGGTCCGTCCAGTAGCGGATTGAGTCACGGTCGAAAGCGAGGGAACAGCTACGATCGGACCACCGACGGAGGGTCGACTCAGGTGGTGGTTTGGAACTCGGTTGGCAAACAAACCCGGTTGCCTGACGGCGCGTGCGCCATGCTACCCATGCCATTGACTTTGCATATAATATTTGTGTATAAAATAAGTGTATATTCGAGCCCCCTCCGACGAGGGGGCAAAGATGTATTAGCAAATTAAAATCATACCCCAGGTCGTATTATGAGTAATAAAAACTTCATCGTATTGTGGGCCGTTTACGGCACCAAAGACAGGAGCACGGACGTCTCGAAAAAGGTTCAAGGTTTCGTGGAAAAACATTTTTTAAAATACATGCAGCACCCCTTCGATGTGCCTCCTCCTGATTTTAAGGTTCACAACGATATGCTCGGCGATCCCGACCCCGGTCACTCCAAACATTTTGCCATGAGCTACAATTACAATGGGATGAACATGTATCGTGCCTGCGCTGAGGGCGAAACGCTCGATCTCAGTCAATGTAACAATATCTATATTGAGGGAGCGATTTATGGTGCTAAAAAAGGAGGTTTTGATGTCACTCAAAAAGTGAGGCAGATGGTGGATCAGGTCGGAGAAACAAAAATCAGGGCGAGCAATCACAACTTCGGTGATCCGGCCCCCGGTAACGGCAAGCACTTGGGGATTGTCTACAGAGTCGGCAACAAGACCTTTCACCGAGCTTGCAAAGAGGGACAAACACTCCAGCTGAGTTGACCTGGAGCTCTTGCATGAGGATGGGGCACGCCCATTGTGCTTCGGGCGCGCTCCATTCCTTTTGAGTGAAGCGTCAGGGCGCGAAGTAGCGACCGATGTGGCCAGCTGGATGTTTCATCAACTCACGAACTTTCGGAGGCCGCCGAAGTTGTTGCGACCAAGGCCGTGAGGGTCGTGATGTGATCGGTAATCGAACTCTGAATTTCCGGGGGAAATCCCGCCCGCGCACTCTGGTGATAAAAGTAGAGCGCCTTCCCGGAAAAAATTCGGCGCGAGTCGTCGTCCGTTGCCATCTCTGCCTTGGTGCGAAAAAGCTCGGCGGTTAGAAAGCATTTTTCGCTCACGAGGCGCTCGGAGTCCGCGATGAGTCGGTGCAACTCCTCCACCGGCAACGTGAACAAAACGACCGTGGGCAGTCCGATCCATTGACCTGAAAGGTCCTCCATCTCCACTTGGAGCTTTTCCGCTGGCATGTTCTTGCCGGTCGCGGCTCGAGCCAGCGCGCCGAGTTGTTCGATCATGGCCAAAAGGTAGTCGCGTCGGATCATGGGCAGGGGCGGAGCGTAAAGTTGGAGCCAGTCAATGCAAGCGATGCTAAATACACCTGAGGCTCGGCGCCGAAATGTAGGAGCGGGCTTGCGCGCGATGAATGCGGTGGGGTGGTCCCCGGGGATTTCGGATTCCTCGCGCGCAAGACCGCTCCTACACCCCGAGGCGGCAACTGTGGGCGCTGAAGCCTGCGCCAAAGGCGACGAGCCACCAATCGGTGGTGTCGGTGGGGACGTCGGTTTTTAACGCTTCCTCCAGCGCAAACAACACCGAGGGGCTGCTCATGTTGCCGTGACGTCGGAGGATCTCGCGGGTGGGCGTGAGGTCGTGATCAGGGAATTTGGCTGCCACGGCGTCGATCACGTCTTTGCCGCCGGAATGGGGAACGATGCGGGTGATGGGCCGTGCGGATGGCGCGGAGGCGACGGTGCGCGCGTGCAGATCGGCCACGGCGTGGGCGGCGAGTTCCGGCACGGTCGATGTGAGTAAATTGCGCAGTTTCCCGTTGCGGTGTTCGAAGCGGATTTGATCGCGATTAGCGGGGTCGTGCAGCGTGTCGAACCCATGACACCGCAGCCCCGTCGGTCCGGGTTGACCGCGCCAGATCGTGGCGGCGGCGCCGTCGCCGAACAAACAAGCGCTGATGATCACGCCGGGGTCGTCATCGAGATAAAACGCGGCGGAACACACCTCCACCGCGACGCACGCGACGACCGCGTCGGGATTGCGAGCGAGGATGCCATCGACCGAACGCAGCGCCGGAATGGCGGCGCCACAGCCGAGTCCGGCCAGGTCCTGCAGGTAGGCGTCCGGTCGCAACCCGAGTTGTTCGGCCACGTAGCTGGTGACGCCGGGGCACAGGTAGCCGGTGCACGTGCAGATCACGAGCGCGTCGAGATCGGTAGGGGCGAGGCCGGCTTGCGCGAGGGCGGGGGCCAGTGCCGCGTGCGCCAGTTCGGGGGCCGCGCGGCGAAACTCGGCGTTGAGCTCGTCAGTATCCAAATCGAAGATACGCTCGATCTCGCTCACCCCGAATTGCCGGGACGCCACGCCGGAGTCGCCGCGCAAAATCGTGCGCAGGATGAGCTGGCTGCGGCGGGTGAGTCCATCGCGCACGGCGGCCGATTCGCGGGCGATGTTCCAGCATTCGGCTTGAGTGAGCGAGAGGATGGGATTGGCGGTGGCGAGAGCGTGGAGATACATGGGCGAAATCAGTGGAGAAGGCCGTAGACCCATCGCAGGGGCAAAAGGTCTCGCCGGGCCAGGACGGCCAGCAGGTGTTGGCGTTTCGGGGTGAGCAACCAGCCGTGCAGGTGCTGCGCGCGGCGAAGTTTGGGGAGGAGCTGTCGGCGATGCCGGGCGGCGATTTCCCGCCGGGTCGAGGCCCAGTCCCGCTCGCCTCGCGACCAGGCTTGCAGTGGGCCCACGGCGAGGGCGGCGCTTTGGAGGGCGATCGTCATGCCGTGGCCGGTGAATGGCGGAATAAGGGCAAAGTGGTCGCCCAACGGGGCGGACTCGGGCGCGGCTCTCTCGTGGCGGTAGTTGAGCCCGGCCACGGTGCACAGGGAGGCGGGATCGGCGGAAGCCGACATGAGGCGTTCGGCGAGCGTGGTCAGTCCGGCAGCCCGCAGTTGTTGATCGAGGGGGTTGGCGGCGGCGGGTGGTTTCGAACGGACGTTGCCCCGGTGGAACAAGCCGCAAACATTGATCCGGTCGCCCTCGATGCGGGTGAGTCCAACGTAGGCTTGCTGGCCCAGGTGGAGCTCAAGGTCATCGCTCAACGTCAGCCCGGTGAAGTGCATTTTCACGCCGAGCCAAGGGGCACTCAAATCGGGCCGACGGCCGGTGGCCGTGATTCTTCCTTCGGCGGGCGTGGCCGTTGGTCGGCTGTTTTCGATGAGCTCGCCGTCGTTGGTGACCAACGCCTGCGCCATGCGATGATCGAGCGCAAAGCGACTGAGGCACCGAGCGGGCTCCGGCAGACGGTGGCGGTGGGTGGTGCGGTCGGCGCGATACCAGGCGACCGTTTCGGCGGAGCGGGCATCTTGAAGCAGCGGACCGAGACCGAGGGTTTCAATGGTGTGATCATCGAGCGAGGTGATGAATTCGCCGCACACGCGGTGTCGCGGATAGGTGCCGGCTTCGTGCACGATGACGGGCACGTCGACACGGCGCAAACCGAGTGCAAGCCCCAGCCCGGCGAGGCCGCCGCCAATGATTTCGACCGGGCGATGTCGGGTCGGCGCGATCATGGCGTGGAGCGCGATTTTCGCGCGATGAAGCGGTAGGTGCCGAGCGGATGGTGGACGATCTCCCATTGCCAGATTTGTGAATCCAAGCCGAGGAATCCCGGGAGTTCGGTTTGACGGAATCCGGCGCAGATGCTCACGCGGCCATCGTGACGACTGACGGCGTGGGCGCGCATCGCCGCGCAGAGCAGGGCGAAGCCGGATCGAAACCCGGGAGCGCGCCACGGTTCGCAGGCGACAATGACGCGCGCGGTGTGATTCCAGATCGCACCGAGTTGGGCGAGTTGCGGCGCGGTGAAATGGTGGAGGAAAAAGTTCGCCGCGATCAGATCGTAGTCGACCCACCGATCATAGCGCAGAACGTCGTGCTGATGCCATGTTTGGTCGGCCGGCCAACCGGAGGGCGCCGGACATTGGTCCAGGGCATCGAGTCGGTGTGCGCGGGCGAGCGCGCCGTCGCCGGCTCCGATTTCGAGAGCGCGATTCGGCGTGGTGTCGAGGAGCAGACGAGGGAGGGTTTTCCGCCACCAACGATTGTTACCCAACAGACGGTTGAACCAGACGAGGTCGCGACGGCTGTGACGCGCGGCCGGGGAATCGGGCGAAAGGGAGTCGAGTAACTCGGGCGTGACCGTGCGATCCACGGTCGAAGGGTGCCCACAATGCGGGTGGCGTCAAACGGAGCGCTCGTGGCGCTCTTAGCGCTGCGGCCCAAAGTGGGGGGTGTTGTCGACCACGATGGGCACCATCACGGCGTATGCGATGGCGCGACCGTCCACGTGCTGCACGGGAAAGATCCACTTCCGCACTGATTTTAGCGCGGCCTCCTCGATGTCGGCTTCGGCGTTGCTCATGGCAATTTGCATCTGCATGACACCGCCCTGGCGATCAATGAGGGCACCGATCAAAACCGTGCCGCCGCGACCTTCCTTTTTCGCACGGCGGGGCGAGTAGACTTTGAACTGCTGCAGCGGCTTGGCTTCCTTGCGAATTTCGTAGACCGGATACAACACGCCCGCGACCTCGATGGTGTTGCGCGGCTCCGCGTTTTTCTCCTCGGCAGGTTCATCGGCTGCAACCGTGCGCCCGGCAACGGCAAGCAGGCAAAGGGTGAGCAGAAGTCGTAACGAAGGCAAAAGGCGAGGCATGGCGGGAAGGCGGAGTCACTCAATCTCCTATCTGGCTCGCTGGCAAATCGAAGCGGCATTCCGGGATCAGCCGGGTCACGGATCGAGCGCGGTGGGGAGCGGTGGAATATACGTTTTTGATCGGTGTTCCCGGGCCACGAGCTCGCGACGACGAACCCAGAACAGGATGGCTCCGAGGGGAAACGAGACCGCCCATACCCACGAGGTGCCGGGGCCGTTCGCGATGACGGAGACGCCGCCAATTTGGATGCTGAGGAGGCGCAGGCCTATTTTTCCTGAACCTGTGTCGACCAGGATTTGACCAAACCCGACTAAAATGAAGAGTGCCCACAGCCACTTGCGGCGCTTAAACGGGGTGCGCAGACAGACGATAAACGTGACCACGATCCCTCCGAGCACCACGGCGGCCAAAGAGAGGATGATGGCGACGGACGGTGAAAAACGGGGCGGCCTGATCATACTCACCCACGAACTGGATGACGATCGGGGCGCGACTTGGATGATCTTCAGGTTGGGGGTTTCGGTTGCCGAATACTCGAATACCACCCGAGCGACGACCCACGTGTCAGGATAGTGATATTCGTAGATCAGATCGTGGCGGGCGCGGCGGGCGGAACCCGTTACCCGCCATTTCGATTGATAGTTGATGAGTTCGCGGGAGAGGAATTTCCCGTTGGGGAAATGCTGCCGCATTTCGAGGAGCTTGATGGGGAGATCCGGTGATCGCTGCGGTGAGTCGATATCGCGGGTGATTTGATCCAAATCGCCAGCCAACAGCGCATCGAGATAGCCGATGGCGACGGCTTCGATGCTATCGTCGGCGATGAGACCGATCCATTGTCGCGGTCGGCATGAGGTCCCGCTTAATATGACCAGCACTGCGACGATGAGCCCCACGCTTCTCCCGGAGAGGGACCATGCCGGGGGTTTCATCGCGGATGCCGGGGTAGGCCAGGGACGGGATCAACCCTCGGCCCAGGCGATGTTGTTGACCTCGGAGACGGGCATGTCCGGGTCGTAGCGACCGGGGACGGGGTCGTAGTTGAGGACTTGTTTGGCGCCGACTTCGGAGGTGAAGAAACCCTGGAGGACCAATGCGCGCAACTGCCGCCAGAAGCCGCGTTCGGTCTCACGCTCGATCAACGCCTGGAGTTGGGCATCGGCCTGATCCGGCGTGAGTTGCGCAAACGGCGCGCCGAGGGCGGACCGGCTGGCGCGGTTGACGTTTTCCAACCCCTGGGCGAAGGAGGTCGCTTCGTCGTCATGCATGAAACGGCCGTAGATCGTATCGACGAATAAGGGCACGTCGGCGTCGAGCGCGCCGGGCGTATCGGTCGCGGGCAGGATGCGGTCGGCCATCGCGCTGACGGTGGCAAACTGACCGGTGGTGAGGTAGCGACCGCTGTCGGTTCGAGCGGCTTGCGCGAGGGCGCGGGTGATGGCGGCCGGGTGGGCGGCGACCCCGAGCAGCAGGGCGGTGCGTTTGAGAGCTTCGCGACGATTCATACCAAGTTTGAAGTAAGAAATTTAAAGTAGGAAGGAGGAGGCGGAGGACTGAAAGCTGACCGCTTTTACAGGTTCATCTTGGTGAGTTCGCCGACGGCGTGGTCGACGGCGCGGGCGGTGAGGGCCATGTAGGTGAGGCTCGGGTTGACGCAGGATGACGAGGTCATGCAGGCGCCGTCGGTCACGTAGACGTTGGGGGCGGCGTGGACTTGGTTGTGCGCGTTGAGCACGGAGGTCCGGGCATCCCGACCCATGCGGGCTGTGCCCATTTCGTGGATACTCAGGCCGGGGTTGCTGTTGGGCGCGTCGTAGGTGGAAATGTCCCGGGCTCCGGCGGCCTCGAGGATCTCGACGGTGGCGACCGCCATGTCCTGGCGCATGTTCGCTTCGTTTTCCCCGTAGCCGCAATCGAACGTGACGGTGGGCTGGCCCCACTTGTCGCGCAGGTCTTCGTTGAGATAAAGGCGGTTGGCGTGCTGGGGCAGATGTTCGCCAAACGCGGTCATGCCAACGCGCCAGGGGCCGGGTTCGATGAGGTCGGCCTTGAAATCGGCCCCGAAGCGTTCGAGTTCGGCGATGCCCCGCGACCAGTTTTGGCGGGAACCGCTGCCTTGGAAGCCGTAGCCGCGCAGGAAGTCGGAATGCTTGGTGGCGGCGCTGACATTGCGGAAGCGGGGAATGTAGAAGCTCCCCGGGCGACGACCCTTGTAGTAACGGTCGTTGAAGCCGTCGATGAGGCCAGACCCGCCAACCCGGAAGTGATGGTCCATGAGGTTGTGACCGAGCTCGCCCGAGTCGTTGCCGAAGCCGTCCGAGAAACGATCGGATTTCGACTTCAGCAGGATCGAGGTCGATGCGATGGCGGAGGCGCACAGGAAGATGACTTTGGCGTAGTAGTCGAAGGTCTCGTGCGTCTCGGCATCGACGATGCGCACGCCGGTGGCGCGGCCGGAGTCGGCGTCGTAGATGAGCTCGTGAACGATCGAGAACGGACGCAGCGTGAGATTACCGGTGGCGTAGGCGGCGGGCAGCGTGGAGCTGTTGCTGGAAAAATAGGCGCCAAAGGGACATCCGCGCATGCAGCGGTTGCGGTATTGGCAGGGGGCGCGGCCGGGTTTGGCCTCGGTGAGATTGGCGATCCGGCCGTTGGTCAGGATGCGGTCGGAGAAGTGGGCGGCCACGCGTTTTTGCACGTGAGCTTCCACGACGTTGAGAGGCATGGCGGGCTGGAACTGGCCGTCGGGCAACTGCGACAACCCTTCGCGCGTGCCGTTGATCCCGACCCATTGCTCCACGTAGTCATACCATGGGGCGACGTCGGCGTAGCGGATGGGCCAGTCGACGCCATGGCCGTCGCGGGCGTTGGCTTCGAAATCAAGATCACTCCACCGGTAGGAATGGCGACCCCACATGAGGGAGCGACCGCCCGTATGGTAGCCTCGCATCCAGTCGAACGGCTGGTCCTCGGAGTAAGGGTTGTCGATGTCGTCGACAAACCAATGCGCGGAAGTCGGGCTGGTGGTGTAGCCGGTGCGCGCCTGCTTGAGTTGGCGGGCCTCCTGTTCCGGTGTGCGGCGATTGCGGCCCTCGAATTCCCACGAGTCCATCATGGCGGTGGGATACTCGCCGTGTTTGACGTCGCGCCCGCGCTCCAGCACGAGGGTTTTGAGACCCTTTTCGGTCAGTTCTTTGGCGGCCCAGCCGCCACTGATGCCGGAGCCTACTACGATGGCGTCATAAGTATGCGCCGCTTTGCCTTTGGTGGATGGAGTCATGCGGGGTTCGGAGGTAGAACGAGTTAACCTCGCGCAAGGAAACGCACGTCGGCCCACCTGTCCACCGTGATACTCGTTAACGTGTCAGCAAGGGATGCCGCGGCCTGATCGGCGGGGCGTGGGACCCTCAACCGCGGGAGCCAGACGGGCGAAGGCGCGGGGTTGCGTTTGTCGTGACCTGGTCAATAACGATGATCCCGGCTCCGGTATTCTAGCTGCGGTTCCCATTCAACCTCATCCGCATCGTGTCGCATCGCACTCTTTGGTTTATTTCGCTGACTCTTAGCCTGCTTTTCGTGGCGGGGACGGGATTCATATGGCATGGGGAAGTGGCAACCTACGAGTCAGATCCGCAGCAGTTGCTCAACCAAGCCCAGGTCGATGCGGTGATGGAGGCCTGCGTTAAAATGCACCCCGACCAGGCTGGTTTTCTGACCATCCCGACCGGCGTGTTCATCCAGTCGCTGGAGTTTGTCAGTGCGAGTGATGTCAATTTCACGGGTTACGTGTGGCAGCGTTACGCCATGGATCTGCCACCGACAGTCACGCGGGGCTTGGTGTTTCCCGATGAAATCGAGTCCGCCATGACTTGGACACGGGAGGCGTATCGTCGGCGGGACGGAGATGTCGAGGTCATCGGCTGGTATTTTGATGTCACGGTGCGCCAGCCATTCGACTATTCGCGCTACCCGCTCGATCGACACGATGTCTGGTTGCGATTGTGGCATGCGGATTTCGATAAGAACATCATCCTGACGCCGGATTTTAATGCCTATCGATCGACGGCGAAGGGCGAGGCCTTCGGCTTGGACCAGAAAATCGTTTCCGGTCTGTGGCAGATCAACGAGACGTTTTTTGGGTATCAGCACGCCGACTACGACACGAACTTTGGCATTCCGGACTACGTGGGCCAGGAGCACTTTCCCGAGCTGCATTTTAACGTCGTGGTCAGCCGGCGGTTTTTAAACGCCTTCATTGTGAATCTGATCCCGCTGTTCATCGTCGCGATTTTGTTGATGTCGATCCTCTTGACGACGACGGCGGACAAGGAGAAAGCGGAGACGTTTGGCTTCTCCACGTCCGGCGCGATCGGGGCGGCATCAGCGCTCTTTTTCGTGGTAATGCTGGGGCACATCCAGCTGCGGGAAACCCTGACCGATGCCCCCATTGTCTACATCGAACAGTATTATTTTGTCATCTATGTCGCGATTCTGATGGTCGCGCTGAATGTGTATCTCTTCACATCGGGAAATCAGCGCGGGGTGTTCCGAGTGCTGACTTATGAGCATAATCTCATCCCGAAACTGATCTATTTCCCCGCGATCACCGCATCGCTTTTTGCGATCACCGTGCGGTATTTCTGAGGCGTCGCGAAGTGCGTTGGGGTCGCCTCTGGGCAGCCCGGAAAGTTCCTTTGCGGCCCTGCCTTCACTGATGACGGCAGCGAGCCCGGCCGATGCACTGCTCTCGGTTGGTGCTTGCGATCTGGGCGGGTGAACGGAGGCTGCTTCTCACCGCGTTTCGATCTGCTACGATCAAGTTCGGCTACCCTTGCGCGTATGCAATTTTTCTACCGAACGGTGATCCTGGGGTTCGCGCTGACGGCGGCGCTGCGCGCTGCCGATGAGGTTGAAGTGCCGCCGTGGTCGATCGGAACCATCAGCACGGAGACCGGGATGCTCTGGCAGATCGGCACGGGCACCCCGCTTTCCTATCGCTTGGTCCCGACCCAAATCGCCTGGCGATCGGGAGCGATAGTTTCCCATGCGTTCGCGAACGGCTCGCGCGTGGTGTTGCGCCATCGCTTCGGGCTGATCGGCACGTGGGTGCAGCAAGGGCCGGAGTCCTTTTATGCCGGATTGACGGCGTCACCTTCGATCGAGTGGTGGGATAAATCCGGCACGTGGGCGCTCTATGCGGGTTCGGGCGGTGGGGCGGGGGTGATTGATTCGCGGGGGGTGCGCGGGGGTCAGGGGCAGGATTTCACGTTCAACTGGTTTATCCGGGGCGGAGTGGAGCGGGTGGTGTCGCGAAATTACACTGTGACCGCAGGCATCCTCTACCAACATATGTCCAATGGCGGGCAAACTGATCCCAACCCCGGGATCGACGCCCTGGGGTTCACCCTCGGGGTTTCGCGATCGTATTGATGTAGGAGCGCGGTGCGCCCGACCGCGCCGCCAACGGAAGGGGGTTGCGCCTGACCGGCGGTTGGGGAATGTCCCAGCGTTGATGCGGTCCTCTTTCCTTTGGGCAATTCTTCTGACCAAACTGGCCGGTGTGGTGGGCTGGTGGGTCATGCCTCCGGGGGTCGCGGCGGTGCTTTTCTTCGGACCGGATTTTGCGGTGGTTTACCAATTGCTGGTTCCGTCGAGTCAGCAGTTGTGCCAAGTAGTCCGTCGATTCGAAACGTCGCGTCGGGAGATCTGGTTGACCATCGACGACGGACCGGATTCCGAGGATACGCCGCGGATACTCGACCTGCTGGACCAGCACGGCGCTCGGGCGACGTTTTTCATGATCGGTGCCCGGGCGGAGCGTTACCCGGGGTTGGTGGCGGAAGTGGTGCGGCGCGGTCACGACGTGGGTTGCCACACCTATTCGCATCCGGTCGGCACATTTTGGTGTGCCGGTCCGCGGGAAACGGAGCGGCAGATTGTGGATGGGCTCAGGGCTCTGGGGGCGGCCGCTGCGGCAGCGAGAACGTTTCGAGCCCCTGTAGGCATCAAGTCACTCTTTTTGGCGCGGGTGCTGGAGCGACATGATCTTCGTTGCGTGGGGTGGGACGTGCGCGCCTTCGATGCCCGAGCCCGCCATCCCGATCCGGTGGCGGTGCGGGTGCTCCGGCGGGTGCGTCCGGGCGCCATTATATTGATGCACGAAGGGCCGCAGATGTTTCCGGCGACACGTGTCAACGCCTTGGCGTTGGTCTTGAAGGGACTTCGGGATCAGGGATATGCCTGCGTTGTGCCGCCGGCCGCGAAGTGGCGGTAACGTCACGCTTTCGGGGTCAACCGTCGGCGCACGACGTGAATCAGTGTGCCGACGACCAGTAACAGCGCCCCCGCGCCCACGGCGGCCATGGGATCCCGGCGGGCGATGGCGTCGCCAAACAGCACCAAGCACGCGATGTAGCCCAGCGGCACCAGCGTTGAGATGAGCAGGTAGATGCTGAATCGCACCCGCATCAAACCCAGCAGGTAGCTCTGCAAAAAGAAAGGCGGTCCGGGCACGATTCGCACGATCAACGTCGTGATCCACGCGGATCGCTCGCTGATTTCGGGCAGGCGATAGCCCATCCATGTCACCAGCCGCGTGATCGTCGGGCGCAGCAACCGGGCGGAGATCCAATACGACAGGGCGACGTTGATTGCCACGGCCAGCGCAGCGCAGGCGATCACAGCACCGCCACCCATGGTCGGACCAAACAGCGGTCCCGCCGTGACCGTGAACGGGGACAACGGAAAACCGAAGACTGGCAACAACGCCATCGCCCCGAAAAAAGGCAGGGGACCAGCCGCCCGGCAGGCATCAAACGCGGTGTTGGCGTGGGCACGAATTTCCGCCCCCAGGCCGGGAGGAGCGACGAGGGTGGCGATCGCCGCAGCGGCTCCAAGCCCGACCAGCACCCCCAGCAGACGCTTCCGGGAACGTTTAGGGGGAAGGGTTACAACGGTATTTGAATCGGCGGTGGGAGAGGGGTCGCGCATGGTGACCGCGCCATCTTCGAGTCGGTCGGGCTTCGTTTCAATCCGACGAATCGGCAAATCGAGCTCTCAAAGGCGTGATCGACCACATCGGATCGGGAGGGGATTGCGGGTTGACCGGGTCAGACAGGGTGGCTGTTTACTCCCTGTTTCAACCGCATGACATGGCTACCAATTTCAACGCATCCGACTCGCGTCCTCTGACGATGCGGACGACTGAGACCGACGCGTTCCGGGTTCTCGTGGGAGCGAATCGAGTCGGCTCCTTCAATACCGGTATTGCCACGTGGGACGGCCCCGCCGACGAATGGCTGCTGCCCCAGGCACGCGCCGCGGGTCGATCCGGAGGGTTCACGCTTTTCGCCGATGATCATTGGTTGGTGGGAGGCGCGAGGGTGGACATCGCCTCGCGATACGAACAGACCACCCAGCGCGTTTACACGGATTTGTTGGCGGCGGCGCACGGCTGGAACTTGGCCCGCATTTGGAATTACGTGCCGGAGATCAACGAGGCGGGGCCGGACGGACTCGAGCACTACCGGGCTTTTTCCCGCGGTCGCTCGATCGCCTTTGAGCAACACTTTGGTCCCGACTTTGCCTCCAAGGTTTCCTCCGCTTCAGCGGTGGGCTGTCCGTCCGACCATCTCACCGTGGTCTTCGCGGCCACCCGGGCGCCAACCCGTCACCTGGAAAACCCATTGCAGGTTCCCGCCTACCATTATCCGTCCACCTACGGGCCGCGGGCGCCCAGTTTCGCCCGCGCGACAATCGTCGATGGGGAGCGCCGCATGTTGTTCATCTCCGGCACCGCCGCGGTGCGCGGTCACCAAACCATCGCCCCCGGCGACACCATGGGGCAACTGGACTGCACGCTGGAAAATTTGGCGGAAATCACCCGTGCCGCGGATCATGTGGCGACCGCCGCGCAGGCCCGTCATTTCAAGGTCTATCTGCGCCATCCCACCGATCTCCACGCGGTGCGAACCGAGTTGACGAAACGCCTGCTCCGATCGACCGACACGGTCAGTTATCTCCATGCCGACATCTGCCGGGATCACCTGAACGTCGAGATCGAGGTGACCCTGGGCGACTCACCGTTTGCGCGGCAATCGGCTTAGGGCAAACTATGGCGTGAGCCGGGCCCGCAGGGCTCGACTATCGGTTTTGCCGCGTGCGGTGAGCGGAAAGACGGGTAACACGATCAGTTTTTTTGGGATCTTCCACGACGCCAATCGGGCGCGCAGCGCCTCGCGAATGGCGCCCGGCGAAGTCGATGGGGCCGCTTCCGTTCCCACGGCGATAGCCCCTGCCAGCGCGTCGGAGCGTTGTGCGTGCGGCGTGACCCACGCGTCCTGCACGCCCGGCAATCCGCGCAAGGCATGCTCGACCTCCGCCAAATTCAGGCGTCGCCCCGCAATTTTCACGAAGCGGCCCGCGCGGCCGAGCAGCACGAGTCCACCATGCTCGTCCTCGCGCGCGATATCGGCCAGGAGGTGCGTGCCGGGTCGCCGGTTGCCGATGGTGAACACCGCCGGTCCGGCCACCCGCAGCCGTTGACCGCGCTCAAACGTCACGGCAACTCCGGGCATCGGTCGTCCGACCCCGCCGCCGCTCGCCGCCAGCTCGCCGGTCGCATCGAAGGCGATTCCCCCGGTTTCGCTCGAGCCGTAGAAACTGTGCACTCGGCGGGCAAACTTGGCATGAAACGCCTGCGCGACTTCGGGCGGGATGGGCGCTCCCGCCGTGACTACCGTGCGCAAGCTCGCGAGATCGCGGGCCGCCATGGTCGAGTCCACCAGCGCCCGCAACAACGCCGGAACGGCCGGGAAGACTGTCGGCTGCCAACGGGCCGTCGCTTCCGCGATCGAATGCGGCAGCGGGGCAATGCCACTGATAATGGCCGTCCCTTGCGTGAGCAGCGGCACGATCAGATTGCCGAGTCCGTAGGAATGCCCCCACGGAATGAGACCGAGATTGAGATCGTCACCGGTGATGCCCATCGCCGTGACCACACTGTGACCGTCGGCCAATATTTGCGCATCGGTAAACCGCAGTGGCTTGGGGGTGCCCGTTGAACCGGACGTCAGCTTGACCACTCGACGGCCATCGCGATGTCGGCGATGCGGGGCCACCGCGACGAGCGCGTCGTCTTGGTCCAGCCAGTCGGCTCCGGCGGCCGCCGCTGTCGCCATCCGAGCCCCGACCGGTTCGCCGGGATCGAACGGAACCGCCACCGCGTCGGCTTTCAACAAACCGATGAACACCCGCAGCCAGGCCACGCCGTTGCGCTCGCCAAACGCCACCGTGCGACCGGTGATCGCGTCGCCATGGGCGCGCCGCCACGTCTCGGCCTCATCGTCGATTTCACGGCGGGACCAACGTCGACCGGTTTCCGCGTCGATCAATGCGATGGCGTCCGGTCCCGCGCGCACCGTGCGCGACCAGGCTTCATGCAACGTCAGGCTCATGACGACTTGCGCCGGGCCAGCGGTTCCAGCTCCACCATGAGCAACGCCGTGATCACGATCATGGACACGGTGAGACCGAGCGCATGGATGACCGGAATTTGACTGAAACCGAGCACGCCGAAAGCGGCGGCGGTGCTCAACGCGGACAGCCGGATGGCCACCGGCGGCGCTTGTCCGGCTTGGGCATTCTCGGCCGAAAAGATCGCGTAGTTGTGCGAAAGACAGATGCCAAGAAACGCGCCCAGCAGGTTGAACAGATTGAGGGTCTGACCGCTCAAACCGAAGAGCCCGAACACCACGAAACACGATCCCGCCGGAATCAGCGCGATACGCACGGCGCGGCGCAGCGGATAAATCACCAACACGCCGCCGATGATGAAGCCCAATCCAATCAGGCTCAACCGTAGCGCCGACCACCGGTAGCGGGTGAACAGGGAGTTGAGCGATTTGAGTTGGTTGACGCTGACGGTGTGCCACTCCGCCGGTGGATTCAGCTCCTCGGCGGACTCGACGATGGAGAGAAACCAATACGGTCCGTCGGTGCTCGCGAGCAGCGTCAGGGGACCTTCGAGCAACATATTCACGCGTGTCACCAAGTCGGCGTAATCGCCCCGTGGTGGATCGACCCGGAGGTCGTCCCACTCGTCCAAAAATGAGCCGAACGACGACGCGGAAAACCCGTGGCGTTCCAACGCGGCGGCGAAGTCATCGGGAAATCCGCCCAAAGCGAGCAACCGTTCCGGCAGGGCCTGCCAATCCGCGGCGGTGGGCAGCAGCAAGGCCAGGCTGGACACCACGACGCCCGGATCGGCCTGCTCAACGTGGGCGAGAAACGACTCCAAATGCTGCCGCGCCTCCCCGAGGTCGGCCCCGTAGGTGAGATACAGGCTGCCCTCGTCGTCCTCGCCGAACAACGCGCGCACGGCGTCGTCATTGGCCGTGAGCTCAGTCGAGGGGATGTCGAGTTCGCGCACGTCGTCGTGCCATTGCAGGTGCCACGGGCCGAGCACGGCGATGAGCAGCGCCACCACGCCGAGCCCGCGAACGCATCGGCGCGCCCGCGGACGATCGCGGGCGATGCTGACCGCTCCGAATTGACGGCTGGCCAGAAACGGTTGCCGCAGTTGGGCGAAATACAACATGGCCACCGCCAAGGCGCACAGCAGGCCCGAGCCGACAAACAGTCCGATCTGCCGGATCATGGGCAGGTCGGAAAACAACAGGAGCGAAAACCCGACCACCGTGGTCAGGCAGCTGGCGAGCAGAGGTTTTAACAACCGCCGTAGTTTGCCGCCGTAAGGTTCATCCGGATACGCCGGGGCCTGCAGGAAGATGTAGACTCCGTAGTCGATGGCGACGCCGGCGAGCAGCGAACCAATCACGAACACGAGGATGTGCAGCCGCTCGAACGCGAGGGTCGAGACCACCCAGGCGCCCGCAATCGACAGGGAGATCACCGGCACAAAATGCACGATGCGATGGATGTGGCGCACGAACACCGCCGCCACCAGCAACACGGCGGCGATGGAGCAGAGGTGCAGCAGTTTGATCTCGGACTCGATCCGCGAGCGACTGGCCGCCGCGAAACGGTTTACGCCGCTCCACTGCACGTCCACGTCGGGGTGGGACGCGTGCATTCCGGTCGTCGCGGCGGCGATGGCGTCGAACACGGGCTGCTGACCGGATTCGGCCAAAGGTGATTCGCGCATGAGCGCCCAGATCAGGGCGTAGCCCGAGTCATCGGTTGGCCCGGTGAGCTGGGCGTGTTCGACCAAGCGCGGCACGAGCAGCAACGGATCCATGAGCACCAGGTCCGCCAAAGCCGAAGCCTCCGGGCGGCCGAGAAATGCTTCCAGTTCCGTCGCCGCCCGTTCGGCCAGCCAAGGTGAAAACTCGGCCGCGGGATGCCCGGTGCGGTCGAACTCGCGTTGGCGGTCGCCCAACCAGCCCGGCAAGAGTAACTCGAATCGGCGCTCGAAGACCTCGCGTCCAAAGTCCTCCTGACCGGCTTCGTCGCCCAGCACCAACACGGATTCAAATTGCGGCGTCTGGGCGAGCGCGTCGCGAAACGATTGGGCGGCGGCTTGCGGTGCGACGTCGGGCGCGGCGGCATCGCTCAGGGCAAACAACACCACTCGCGATTGCCGGGCGTTGGCCAGATCCCGAATGATACCGACCTCGGGCGTCCGTTCGGAACGCGGGATGAGGTCGAGCACATTGGTGGAGAGCTTCTGCGCGTAGTCGAGCTGCAGCAGCCAGGCCGTGCAGACGGCCGCAAAGGTGACCAAGGCGAGGCGGGCGAGAATCGCGGGGGAGGGACGCGCCATGACGAATCAGCGGAAGAACCGTTGGATCTCTGCGGAGGTAAAGATGACGTCCGCCTGTGACTCACCGATCACGATTTCGATGCGTTGGCGGTCCGACTGGCGCATCTCGATCCGTTGCAACTGGTTGTCTTCGCCGTCGACCTGAATGGTGCCGAGCCGCTCGGCGAGCTCGGCCTCGCGGGGCGTGAACGTGAGGGTCCAAGCCGCGCCGTCCCGGGTGCCTTCCACGGTAAACGCCTCTTGCAAGGCGGGGAGGTCGAATTGCAATACGTTGGTCAGGGCCGTGGTCGCGGCCTGGGCGTGGCCGTCGCGCGGGGCGGCGCGTTCGCGGCCCTTGGCGTCGCGCAGCAGCACGCCGTCCGCATCCACGATCATGATACGCTCCTTGGGCTCGGGATAGCGCAGACTCAATCCGCGGCCGGGCAGGATGCGGATTTCGCCCGGCAGGATCACTGGCGTGCGGCGAAACGGAAAATAGCGGGACTCCTCGAAGGTCGAGTAACGCGAGCGGGCCGCGCCGAGTTGCACGAAGAGTTCGCGCCACGCAGGGTCGGCCGCCAACGCGGATCCCGTGGCGGTGACAGTCAGCGCGGGTGCGGGCGCGTCGTCCTCGGCCACGGTCGGACCGGCGATCACGGCGGTGAGCGCGGTCCCAACGAGGAAGAGGTGAAACGAAAGACGCATGCGGATCAGGAAGTGGCGCGACGACGGCGGCGGCGAATTTGCGGCCAGCGCCAAAGCAGTTGGCTGAGCAGGCGGGTGTGCAGCCAGATAAGTTTTAGGTTATCACGCAGGTAGTGGAAATGCGAAACCCCGCCGTCGTTCTTGGCGAGGTAGCGACACGGCGCGGGCAGGTTGACGGTCGGCACGCCTGCCCAAAAGAGTCGCACGGCGACCTCGGGATCGAAGTCGAACCCTCGGGCCCGCCGCGTGGTGGTAAAAGCGCGGGCCAAGGCGGCGACGGGGTAAACGCGAAAGCCGAACAGCGGATCGTCGATACCGGCGCCGAGAATTTCGAGGTAGGCGAGTCCCACGCTGAGTTTGCGGCCGTGCAGGCGTTCGAGCGGCACCTCCGGGCCGAAGACGGGGCGGCCCAGAATCAACGCCGCGAGCTGCGCCTGCGATGCCGCCATGAAGGGCGCGATGTGGTCGGCCGGGTGCTGGCCGTCGGCATCCATGGTGAGCACATGGGTGAATCCGGCCGCGTGAGCCGCCGTCACGCCGGTGGCGACCGCCGCGCCTTTGCCGCCGTTGGTGGGGCGGGTGATCACGCGCAGACGGGGGTCTTGAGCCGCGAGCGTTCGGACGGCTTCGTCGCAGCCATCGGTGCTGCCATCGACCACGACCCACACGGGACTCCATTGCGCGAGCGCGGCCGTCACGGTGTCGGCCAAACGCGGCCCCGTGTTATAGCTGGGAATCAGAACCAGATGGGTGCGCGAAGGCGGTGTCATGGCGGGCGAGGACCGCCGAGAATTGACGGGTGGCAAGCTCGGTCAACGCCTTAGCCGAAGACGGCTCGGGCGCGGTGAGTTCACCGAGCAGATGAATGTCGACGTGCGAGGGAAACGATGGCGCGCGCCACCACGACCACCCTTTGGGCACGAGATCGCGCGGTGCTTTGACCAATATCAGTCGAACCGGCACGCGAGCGCGGGCGGCGATTAGCGCAAAGCCGGGGCGCAGCGGATTGAGATCCACATGGGCGGCCGTGCGGGTGCCCTCGGGGAAGATGAGCAGAGAGCGGCCGGCTTCCACCTTGGCCGCCACGTCGCGAATGAGGTCGACGCCGTTGGTGCCGGACACGTAACCGGCCATGCGCGCGGCCGGACCGAGCACGGGATTGCGGATGATCTCCGGTTTGAAAATGCAGATCGTGTCCGGCAGTTGGGACAGGATGAACGTGGCGTCGAGCAGACCGGGGTGGTTGGCGATGTAGACCGCCGGCCCGGTCATCGCTTCCGGAGTGAATCCGTGAAAACGCACGTAGATCAGCCGAGTCGCATGGAGCCATTTGCACCACCCGACGAACAGACTCTTGATCGTGCGGCGCACCTGGTCCGACGGGCGGCGGCGCACGAGCAACAGCGGGGCGCAGACCGCGTTCAGCGCCAGACCCACGGCCGCAAACATGGTCCATGACACGATGTTGGCCGGGTAGTGATACAGCCGCAGAAGACGTCGGCGGAAGGTCATGGCACGATAGGGTTGAGCGGCAGGAAGTTGGCCCATTGGTAAGGGTCCTCCCGCAGCATGTCTTCCAGTCGGTGAAGAAAAGCCTGAAAGTGCGTCCGGGCGCGCTCCAGGTTGGCTGCCTTGGATGACGCATCGGCGCGGAACTGGGGCGAACAATGCACGATCGATTGGCCGTTCCCGCCCGGCAGGCCCACGCTCAACACCACGGGAAGCTGGAAGATCAGCGCGAGGTGGTAGATCGTGAATGGAAACCGGCGGCGCGCGCCGAGAAAATCGAACACCTCCGTCTTGGCACTGAACTCCAGTCGGTCGCACTTGAGCGCGATCGACTCGCCCGCGGCCACGGCCTCCTTGAGGGCGAAGAGCAGATTGGCCGGGTCGTTAACCCAAATAAAACTGATCCAGTCGCCGAACTGCGTGCGGAGTTGTTCGGTGTCATCGGAGTTGCCCACGCGTAACCGCACCATCGATACACGCCGCTGTCGGTGGCTCCCGAGCAGGAAACCGATGATATCGGAGTGACCGACGTGGAACGTGCCCAGCAGCGCCGGTTCCTCGGTGGCCAACACCTCGCGCAATCCGGTATCGCCGGGGGCGAGCTCGACCGGTTGCGGTGCCCCTGCCGCCACGCGGAGCTTGAGCATCAAACTTTCCTCGAAGGCAAAAAAGTGCCGCCACGTGTCGCGCCAAGTCGGCGCGCACTCCATGATCGTAGCCAGATACGTTTGCGAATGCGCGCGTTGGGCGGGCATGAACAGTAGGGCGACGAAGGTTCCCGCGCCGCGCAGCGGCCGGAAAACAATTTCCGGCAGGCATCGGTCGCAGAGGAGCAGAAAGCGGTAGCCCCAACCGGGACCGGGATTGCGCGGGGCGACAGGCATGGTCGTGTTCAGATCCACTCCAGGGCAAGACGCGCGCCCGGACCATCGATCGGGTCGAGCGGTCGGCGCGCGGCCAGAGCGTCAAAAAAATCCGCCAGCAGCAAAGCGCGGGGGGGCTCGTCCGATGGCGTGAGACTGATTCGAGCCACAGCACCGACCGCTGCGGACTGGAGGCTGAACGCGAACGCGAAGCTGCGTGCACTGGCCACGCCGTTTTCCAACAGCCAACCGCCGCGTTCTTCGCCGCCGCAGACGATCACGGGTCGCGACGGACACAGCAGCGCGGTTTGCAGACCCTGCGCGACGAGATGGAGTCGACCGGTCATGGGCAGAAACTCGCCCACCGGTTGTTGGCGACCGATGAACGCCTGTTGCACCGCACTGGGGTGGATGGAGGTTTGAAACTGGGTGGGGCTCGCGGCGGGAAAGCTGTCGAGGTAACCCTCCAGCGCACGGCTTTCACCGTAGGCGGAGAGGTAGATGACCGTCGCGGTGGGATCCGGATCGAGGTCGGCCAATGCGGTGCTGACGAGCAGGCCGAGCTGCGTCATGCGTCGCGTCGCGCCGCGGGCAAAACGGTCTTTCACTCGGGCGCGCGTGGCGGCCGCGTCCTCGCCGGTCGCGTTCTGCAGGTTCAAATCGTGCACGTAGGCTTCAAGCATGAGTCAACAAGGTGGCGGCGTGCGCGCCGCCGAAGGCATTGCTGGCGCAGACGACTGCGTCGCACGCCGAAACATCAACGGGATCAAGCGCTACGGTGGGATGAAACGTCGGGCCCACGCCACCGACGGTGCCGGGCGCGCGACTGTGGCGAAACGATTCCATGGCGAGCACGAGCTCGACGAGACCGCAGCTCCCGAGGGTGTGGCCGAGGCTGCCCTTCCAGCCGACCAGCGGGGCGTCGGGAAACGCGGTGGTGAGCGCGGCGCATTCGAGTCGTCCGGCTTCGAGGGTGCCGGTGCCGTGACCCTTGATCCAAACGTGACGGTCGGCCGTGGCTCGGCGCAATGGCTCCAGGCAGGTCGCAAAGCCGGTGCCGTCGGTCCGGTTGGCGGTGAAATGGTGCATCTCGTTGTGCAGGTGTTGCGCCGTGAGGTGGAATTCGGCGGTGGGTTCGTCCTGCGGTCGGGACAGCACGGCGAAGGCGGCGCCATCGCCCAAACCGATCGAGCCGGTGGCGCGGTCCGCGTAGGGCGCGGGAAAGTCGGCGTTGAGGATTTTCAGGGCGTGAAATCCGCCCGCCACGAACGGACTGATGAAGTCGAAGGAGAACACCAGCGCACGTTCGGCCAACCCCGCCTGCAACGTGCGGGTGGCAAGCAGCATTCCGAGGTGGGCGGAGACGCACGCGTGCGAAAGCGTGGTGACGTTGGGGCCCCAATTGAGTTGGGTCGCCAACCATTCCACGGTGGCGTGCGGCGTGCCGTAGGTCAGGTGGGCGAGGTCGCCGCCGCCTTGTCGGAAGGCGAAAAGGCTGCCGACGCCGAAATTGCTGCTGGTGACAAAGACCGGCCAACGGGCTGATCCCCACGGTGCCGCCGGAATGTGGGCGGCGAGTTGGTGCAGCACTGGCATCCAATTGGGCGGGGCCGTTTCATCGAACCCGCGACCGGCGGCCAGCGCCAGCGGCACGTCTTCACCGCCGTTGGCCCCCAGCACCGGCGTCAGCCGTAGTGCCTTTTCGCCGCGGAGCAGAGCGGCGTGCGTCGCGGGACCATCGCCGAGGGCGGTGACCACCCCGGCGGCGGTGAGGGCGACGGGCGGAGTCAACATGGCGGAGCGGGGCAGCAAAACGGCTCAGGCCTCGGGCAAGCGACCGGGTTCGGCCCGGGCGCGAATGAACGCGGCCAGTTGCGCGACGCTGGCGAGAGCTTCGCGCGATTCTTCGCTACTCGTGATTTTGATACCGAATTCCTTTTCCAGCACGACGACCAGTTCGAGGGCGTCGATCGAATCCAAGTTCATGCCGGACCCGATGAGTGGCTCGTCATCGGTCAATTCTTCCGGGGTGACGTCTTCCAGCTTCAACGTGGTGATGATGAGCTGCTTCAGGCGAGGGATGAGCGGGTCTGACATGGGTGAAGGCATGTTCGCAAGGTCGGCGGGTAAATCAAGTCAGACGCCGCAGGACGTGGCACACGTTGCTCCCTCCGAAACCACTGCTGTTGTTGAGCACCACGTCGGGTGAATCATCGAGGGTGGTGCGCGGCAGGTCGAGCCCGGCGCAGGCTTCGTCGGGATCGGTCAGGTTGGCGTTGCCCGGGATAAAACCTTCGCGCAACGCGAGGGCGCAGAACCCGGCTTCCATCACCCCGGCGAGGGACAGCGGATGCCCGGTGAGGCCTTTGGTGCTGCTGATGCGAGGGTGCGCCCCGGCGGCGGTGAACACATTGCCCAACGCCAGCGCCTCCGAACGGTCGCCCGCGACGGTCGAGGTGGCGTGGGCGTTAACATAGTCGACGTCGGCCGGACCGAGCGCGGCGTCGGCCAGAGCGCGTTGCATGGCGTCGGCCAAGCCGGTGCCCTCGGGATGGGAAACGGCCACGTTGTGACCGTCGGCGGCCTGGCCCCAGCCAACGAGCTCTGCGTAGATCGGCGCGCCGCGCCGGCGGGCGGATCCGAGTTCCTCGAGGATCAGGCACACCGCCCCGCCCGCGCCGACGAAACCGTTGCGGGTGCGGTCAAACGGGCGGGAGGCGGTGAGCGGGTCGTCACGCGATGTGAGTGCGCGCATGGCGGCGAAGGGCAGGATGCTCTCGGCGTTGGCTTCTTCGGCACCGACCACGAGCATGCGCGTCTGGCGACCGAGGCGGATGTCGTCGAGTGCGCACCCGAGCGCGTGGCTCGAGGAAGCGCAGGCGGCGGCGAACCCGCCCACCGCGCCGCGGATGTGGTAGTGTGCGGCGAGGTTGAAATTGAGGGTGCCGGCAATCGATGAAACCACTCCCATGGGGTTGCCCCGTTCACCGCGGACGGCGTGGAGTTGAGCGAGGTGGTGATGCAGCAGAAAAGCCGAGCCGGCCGAGGCACCATAGAGCCCGGTAGTGCCGTCGGTGAGGTCGGTCGGACTGAGGCCGGCGTCGACCAGGGCTTGGTCGGTGGCACACAACGCGTAGAGCCCGTGCGGCGGGAGGCTGCGTAGGATTTCGCGCGGCAGATTGTAGCCCGATGGGTGCCGCCAGTCGCGCCAGCTGGGTGACGCGACGTCGAAGTCTTTGATGGTGCCTGCGACCTTCACGGGCAGGTCCGGATTGCCCATGAACTCGATCCGGGCCAGGCCGGGTCGCAGCGCCCGCAGGTTCGTCGTTACGGTCGGGCGATCGTTGCCGATGCTCGTGATGAACCCCAATCCGGTGATGACCGCGCGATGGGTCATGACGCGGGCGAGGAGGTCAGCTTGTCGCGCACAAAGTTGCGCAGATCACCGATGGTGTGCAGTCGCACCACCTCTGCATTGCTGATGCGGATTTCGAAGAGGTCCTCGATGAAAAACACCATCTCGGCGATGGTCACGGAGTCGAAATTCAAGTCGTTGATCAGGCTCAGATCATCGTGGTCGGCGGTAGCGGCGGCGGGGTCGGGAGCGTGATCCCGCACGACGGCGAGGACGACAATGTTGGCGTCCTCCGGGGACCGGGAGGACTGGAATCGACCAAAGGCTTCCTGCACGTCCGGCTCAAAGTGGCGGACGAGCGTGCGCGCGGCAGCGGTGGGGGAAGGTTGATCCATGAGAGCGGTTAGAGGAGGCGGGGCGGGATTGAATGAATGGGTTACGGGAGAACGGTTCGGGGGAGGTTAGCGCACAAGACGCCACCGGCGCTGCAACCGGCAGACGAGCAGAAAGATTTTGAAGCGCCACCACAGTGACCAGTTTAGATCGGTGTGACCGGCCACGATGGAGGTGAGGCCGGGGGAGAGGTTGAAGGGCACATCCTGGCACATGAACACCTCAAATGCGGCTTCATCGTAGAACGCGGTGATGAGCTTTTGGAACACCCCCGTGTGGCGTTTGACGAGGCGGGTATAGGCGCGCTGTTCGCCGGGATGCAGGGGGCGTTTTGCGGCATGGGCCCGGGCGACAAGGTCGGCGGCGACCTTGCCGGTCCAGGTGGCCAGGTGCACGCCGGAGGAAAAAATGGGGTCCAAAAACCCGCCGGCGTCGCCGACCAGCAGCAAGCGATCTTGGGCCAGATCATGACGGCTGAAACTGTAGTCGCTGGTGGTGTGAAACGGTTCGATGGCGGTCGCGTCGCCCATCAACTCGTGCAGTTTCGAGGCGGTGGAGATGACCGTCTGAAAATAGTCGGTGGGGCTTTGGCCGGCCGCCTTGAAAGCGGCGGCGGTGGCGACGAGTCCCACCGACGTGCGGGTGGCGTCGAGCGGGATCAACCAACCCCAGCCGTGTTTGATGCGCACCACGACGACGTTGCCCCCCGCCGGACCTTCAGCGCGTTTCACACCGTGAAAGTGGCTGTAGATCGCGATGCGTTTGGGAAACGGCACCGGGTCGAGCGCGTGTTTCGGGGCACCGGAGAGGTTTTGATCGCGACCGGTCGCATCGATCACCCACGAGACCCGCAGGGTTTCGGAGTTCTCACCGGCACCGAGAGTGACGCGGTAGCCGTTGTCGATCCGTTCAATTTGAGTGACAGGCGTGGACTGGCGGATGGTGGCGCCACGGGCACCGGCGTGGTTGAGCAGCAGTTCATCGAAGCGGGCACGCTCGACCTGAAAGGTGCGATCCAGACCGGCGATTAGGCTGGTGCTGAAATCCACCGTCTTGACGGCTGAACCGTCGGCATAGTGGAACTCCGCGCCAAACTTCGGCATGAAGCCAGCCGCTTCCACTTGCGGCCATACGCCGATCTCCTGGAGCACCGCATTGCCGGCAGGGAGCAGAGATTCGCCAATGTGGAACCGGGGAAACTTCGCCTTTTCCGCCACCAACGTTCTCAGGCCGTGACCCCGCGCGACGGTGGCCGCCGTGCTCCCACCGGGGCCACCGCCGATGACGAGGAGATCGTAATCAAAATCAGGCATGAGTTGAAGGGAAGGCTGGGGCGATGGGCGGCGTGGACCGCCGCAGATAAAAAAAGTGCCCTCCAGCGACAGCACCGCCCAAAACGATTCCGGCCATGGCGTCGAGGACGACGTGCTGGCGGGTGGTCACGGTCGAGACGATGATGCCAAGACACCACAGGAAGTTTGCCCCGTGCAACCACGGCCCACCCCGCATTTCGCGCCCCAATCGTGCGAACCACAGTCCCGTGAAAGTGGCGAACGCCACGTGGAGGGACGGACAGGCGTTTCCGGCGGAATCGACGTTCTTGAGAAACAAGAACGAGGGGTGTTGCGACCAATCGATATCGGCCGGCGGCACGGCGGTCGGCCAGAAATAGAATACGCCCAGTCCGATGACGCTGAGCACCGCCGTCGCTGCGCCGTAAGAAATTAATTCGTCGCGCCGGATCAAAAAAGCGGGCGCCAGCGACACGTAGGCCCAGAGCGAGAGATACAAGGGAAGGGTGAACGGCAGGAATGGTATCAAGTGGTCGAGCGCGGTCAGCGGCATCGTTGTCACGGCAAAACGGGGATGATCCAGCAACCAGAAGTAAACCATCATGAACGCCGCCATGCCCAGGGTCGTGCCCAGCATTTTGGCCCACCACCATGCCTGCAGACGTTTTCGGACTGATGGGACCGGCGGGGATAGCGGGGACGGCGACTCCGGCGACAGCATGGCGATACTTCCGATAAGGAGTGAGTCCACGTCCGGCCGCAAGTCTGCGGGCAGGGAGGGTCCGCAGCCTTGCGGCCGATCGTGCGAATCAGTCAGCCGCCGGGCGGTTGACGACTTTGTTGGACAGCTCGTCGACGTCGTCGGATTGGCGGGGGAACTCGGCGACCAGCAGATTGCCGGCGCGGGTGATGCCTTCGACGAGGGCAGTGGTCGGGTCGTCAGCGCGGAAGTGTTTTTCCATGGCGGCGGCGACTTCGGTCCAGAAATTGGGCGGGCATTTTTGGTGAATGCCTTCGTCGCCGTAGACGGCAAACTTGCGCGCCTCGGGAGCGACGAAGAAGAGCACGGCGTTGCGCTCGGCCGTCCGGTGCATCTTGAGATGGGCGAATTCCTGGGCGGCGCTGGCGGTGGCATCCTCGACGGGACCGGCCTGGAGCACGACGCGGATTTCGCCGGACGTTTTCATTTCCGCGGCGGCAATGGCCGCTTCGATGCGCGGGTGATCGAGTTGTTCGTTGAAGACTTTGAGTTCGCTCATGTTACCAACTTCCTCCTGCGCCGCCGCCGCCGAAACTGCCGCCGCCGCCGGAAAATCCACCGCCTCCGCCCCCCCCACCAAAGCCGCCGCCCCCCCCGCCGCCGATCCACATACCGGTGGAGCGATGGTGGCCGCGGCCGCCGATGATGACGCGACGTCCGCCGAAGAACATGCGCAGGGCGACGATGATGAGAATAAGTATAAAACCGCCCGCGCCGGTGGTGCGCCCCGAGGTGCGACCGCGACCGTCGCCGGCGGTGCGGCCCGAGCCGACGTATTCGCCCTTGGTGGCGGCGATCATGGCCCCCACCGCAGCGGAGAGACCGCCGTCGAGATCACCGCGACGGAAACTCGGGGCGAGTTCGTCGGAAATGATGCGCTTGGCGGTGGCGTCGGGCAGCGCGCCTTCGAGGCCGTAACCCACTTGCAGATACGCCTGGCGGTCATTGAGGAAAATGAACAGCACCGCGCCGTTGTTACGGTCGGCCTGACCGACCTTCCAGCTCTCGGCCACGCGCTGGGTGTAGTCGAACACGGACGAATCCGAGTCCATGGTGGGATAGATCGCGACGAGGAGCTGATTGGACGACTCGCGTTCGTAGGCTTCCAGTTGCGCGTTGAGCTGCCGTCCCGTGGGGGCCGAGATGCGCCCGGTGTAGTCGTTGAAATACGCGCGCGGCGCGGACGGAATCGTCTCGGCCACGGCGGTGGCGGCCAAACCACCAATGAGTGTGAACAGGAGAAGGAAGCGGATGAGGAGGGAGCGTTTAGGCAAGGGATCGGAAATTTATCGCAAAGACGCTAAGGACGCCAAGACGCGCAAAGTTGAAAGGCAGCGGGTGATGGTTTGGCTTGGCGATACTTTGCGTTCTTCGCGGCTTGGCGTTTTGGATCGAAACCGTTAGCCGCCGAAGTCGACCTTGGGGGCTTCGTTGGAGCCGGGGGCGGCGGTGAAGTAGGGCTTGGCTTCGTGACCGAACAGGCCGGCGAGGATCACGGCGGGGAACTTCTTGATGGCGGTGTTGTAGCTCTGGACGGTGGTGTTGAATTTGCCCCGTTCGACCGAGATGCGGTTTTCCGTGCCTTCGAGCTGGGCTTGCAGGTCGCGGAAGTTGGCCGTGGCGGTGAGCTGCGGGTAGCGTTCGACCGAAACGAGCAGGCGAGAGAGGGCACCGCCGAGCTGACTCTGGGCCTGTTCGAACTGGGCGAAGCGGGCGGCGTCGTCGGGCGCGCCGGGCGGGAGTTGCAGTTTGCCCACGGAGGCGCGGGCGTTGGTCACCTCGGTGAGGGTGGATTTCTCGAAGTCGGCGGCACCCGAAACGGTGGCGACGAGATTGGGCACCAGGTCGGCGCGGCGTTGGTAGACGTTTTCCACCTGGGCCCAGGCGGCGTCGACGGCTTGTTCACGGCCGACGAGACCGTTGTAGGTGCCGATGGCCATCATGATCGGGATGCCGATCAGCACAAAAGCAATGGCGAGAATGATCAGAAGTTTCTTCATAGGAAAGGGAGAGCCACACCATGGGCGAGTTGGGCGGCAATGCAAGGGAACCGACGTTACACAAACGCGCGATGTTTGCAGTCGCGACTATGCCACTACGCGCGGTCGCGCTGGCGTTGACGTCGGATGTAGAGGGCTTCGACTTTGGCGCGCGCCCACGGGGTTTTGCGCAAAAACGTGAGGCTGGACTTGATGCTGGGGTCGAGCCGGAAGCAGTTGATCGGCACCCACGCGGCGAGTTCCTCCCAGCCCATCTCGTCGACCAACTCAGTGAGCAGAGCTTTCAGGGTGATGCCGTGCAGCGGATCTTTGGAGCGGGGTTGTTCGGGCATGAGAGCGGTGAACCACCGCAACAGCCCTCGTGCTGCGCTTCAAAATGAAAACGTGATGGCCGATCGATTTGCCGATTTGGCAACAACGCATCTGGTGCGGGTAAACATGGCTTCTGTCGCATCTCTTCCGCTCTCCGTGCTCGATCTCGCTCCCATCGTGGAAGGGGGTGATGCCGCCGACGCGTTTCGTCGTAGCCGCGAACTCGTGCAGGCGACCGAAAAACTCGGCTATCGCCGTTACTGGGTGGCGGAGCATCACAGCATCCCCGGGGTGGCGAGTGCGGCGACGGCGGTGTTGATCGGGCACCTCGCGGCGGTGACTTCCCGTATTCGTGTCGGAGCCGGTGGCATCATGTTGCCCAACCATTCCCCTTTGGTGATCGCCGAGCAGTTTGGCACGCTGGAAGCCATGTTTCCCGGACGCATCGATCTCGGCCTGGGGCGGGCGCCGGGCAGCGACCAAGCCACCGCCATGGCGCTGCGGCAGGAGCGTTTCCGCCAGGAGAACAACTTCGAGCGTTTGCTGGCGGAATTGCAGCGTTACCTTGGCGACGCGACGCCGGGCCAACCGGTCCAGGCCGTGCCGGGGCAGGGGTCGCACGTGCCGCTGTGGTTGCTCAGTTCCAGTGGTTACAGCGCGGAGCTGGCGGGGCGAATGGGGCTGCCGTTTTCTTTTGCCAGTCAATTTGCGCCCGCCGCGATGATGCCCGCGTTGGCGGCGTATCGGGAGGTGTTCACCCCTTCGGGCGCGCTGTCCCAACCGCATGCGATGGTGACCATCAATGTCGTCGCGGGCGAGTCCGACGCCGAGGCTTACCATCTCGCGACTTCGTCCCAGCAGTCATTTCTCAACCTCATTCGCGGTGAGCCAGGCAAACTGCCGCCCCCGGTCGAGTCGATGGATGCGTTGTGGTCGGCGCCGGAGCGCGAGGCGGTGGATCGGATGCTCAGCGCGTCGATAATCGGCGGGCCCGACACGGTGAAGCGCAAGCTGGAGGCGCTCGTCGCGCGAACCGCCGCGGACGAGATCATGATCAACGCCGCCATTTTTGATCAGGCGGCTCGGCTGCGATCCTATGCCATCATCGCGGAGGTGACCGGACTCACTGCGAATTGAGGTAGGGTGGTTTCGCCGACGGAGTTCCTCCTCGAAGAACGGAGATGGCGAAGCAAACCGCCGAACGCGTGCACCCGGTAAAATGGTGGTGGTGCGATTGCCATGCATCGGCGCGCTCGGCGAGCACGCCCTACCTTTTCGCGCTCGCGTCGCGTGGTTTCTTGGCCGTTACGACTTTTTCCGCCGCGCGACGTAGAGCATGTAGGCGGCGCGTTTGGCGCGATCGTGCACCTTGGCGGGCACGGCTTCCGTGGTGAAGCCTTGCTGGGTGAGGCGGGCGGCAAAGGCTTTGTCCGGACCGGCTGACCAGAAGACCGCGCAGCCGCCGGGTTTGAGCGCGGCGTGCACGGCGCGCAGACCGGAGCCGGCGTAGAGGCGGGCGTTGTTGACCGCGACCATGGCGACGGGACCGTTGTCGAGATCGAGCAGGATCGTGTCGTAGGTATGCGCCTTGGCGTTGTGGATGACGCTGCCGGCATCGGCGACGCGGACGTGGCAACGTGGGTCGTTGAGGGCGTCGCGATTGAGAGGCGCGAGGTGAGTGCGGTTCCACTCCACGACCGCCGGGATCAATTCGACGACGTCGACCGTCACCGCCGGGCCGGTCGCATCGAGCACACTGCGCAAGGTGTGGCCCAGGCCCAACCCGCCCACCAGCACGCGAGCGGTGGCGTCGCGCGCCAGATGAGCCACGCCGATTTGCCCGAGCAGAATCTCGGAGGCGTTGGCGCGCGAATGCATCAACTCCTGGCCATTGTGACTGATGCCATAAGCTCCGTCCTGCTCGTAGAGGGAGAGGCGGCCGCCGTCGGGAGAGGTGGCTTCGGCCAATATAATCCGCGCTTTCATGGGTGCTACCCGTCGGGGGTTTTTTCTCGCTGGCAACGAGTTTCGAGGGCGGTGCGGCCTTTTAGCAACCGCCTGAAACCGGCCGAAATGAGCAAACGCGCACGGTTTCACAAGAAGTGATCAGCCGAAACAGAGTCCACGCTCGTGCCCGGAATTTTGATTCTGCTAACTTATGGGCGGTTCGGATGATCCGCACCGCCACACGAAAAAATGAATGCAAAGGCGTTGATAGGTCTCGCACTGGGAATCGCAGGTTTTGCCGCCGCGATGCTCGTGCCGTTGAATGGCCTGGAGTTGTCGGCCCAAATTACGCTGGGGATATTTGTCCTCGCCGCGGTTTTTTGGATTACGGAGCCCATTCCGATCTTTGCGACGTCGATGCTGGTGATTCTACTCCAAGTGATTCTGCTGAGCAGTCAGGGCATTGTCTTTTCGGTGCGCACCGCGCCCTTGGCGGAAACAGAGATGAATGCGACCGGCGCGCTGGTCGTGCCTGCGACCGTCATCAACGACGCGGGCGTGCTTTATCTCAACGCGGAGGACAAGTCGGCTCGCGCCATCAAGCCCGCGACGATCGTGCCGCTCGGTGACGACCGGGTGGCGGTGACAGGTCCGGGACTCGATGAAACGGCCCGGGTCATCGCCGATCCGATGCACCGCTCCATCACGGTGAAGTCGACCCCCTACGCGACCTTCTATGCGACGCTCGCGAGCCCGATCATCATCCTCTTCATGGGCGGTTTTGCGCTCGCGGCAGCGGCGGTGAAGTTTGGGCTCGATCTGAGTCTCACGCGCGTGCTGCTCAAGCCGTTTGGCACCAAGCCGGCCTTCGTGTGCCTCGGCCTCATGTTGTGCACCGGCACGTTGTCGGCGTTCATGAGCAACACCGCGACGACCGCGATGATGATGACCGTCGTGTTGCCGATCGTCGCCACCATGTCGCCGACCGATCCGTTTCGCAAAGGCATCGCGCTCGCCATTCCCGTCGCGGCCAACATCGGCGGCATCGCCACGCCGATTGGCACGCCGCCCAACGCGGTCGCGCTCGCGGCCCTCAAGGATGCTGGCTACACGGTCTCGTTCTCGTCCTGGATGATGTTGGCGACGCCGTTCGCGATCGTGATGTTGGTCTTCGCGTGGTGGCTGCTGGTGAAACTTTTTAAACCCGCGACAAACCACTTCGAACTCAACCTTTCCGGGTCGTTCAACAAATCGCCCAAAGCACTCATCTCCTACGCGATCTTTGCGATCACCGTGCTGCTTTGGGTCACCGAAAAAGTGCACGGTATTTCGACCAGCATGGTCGCTTTCCTGCCGGTGGCGCTTTTGCCCGCGCTCGGCGTGTTGGACAAAAAAGACATCCGCGGATTCTCGTGGGAAGTGCTCTGGCTCATGGCGGGTGGCATCTCGCTCGGACTGTCCATGAAGGATACCGGACTCGCCGCTTGGTTGATCGGGCAAGTCTCCTGGGCGACCTTGGGTAACGCCGGAGTCGTGGTGGTGTTTGGCTTGGTGGGCTTCGTTCTTGCCAACCTCGTTTCCCACACCGTGTCGTCGACCATCATCATGCCGCTCGCGATTTCGGTGGGCGCCACGCTCGCCGCGACCGGCAACTTCAACCTGGTCGGCGCGGTCGTTGCGATCGCTGTCATCATCAGCCTCGCGATGGCGCTGCCCATCTCGACTCCCCCCAACGCCATTGCGATGAGCACCGGCGTAATCGAATCCAAGGACCTCACCAAAACCGGCCTGATCGTAGGCTTGGTCGGGGTGACCTTGTCCGTTCTGCTGGGTCTCACGCTTTGGCCCGCCCTCGTCTCGTAAACCTCAACCCCGATAGGACAAAATCATGAACCAGATCTACATCATGTGCATCGACGACGAGCCCGACGTGCTCGAAGCCGTCGAGCGCGACTTGAGCACCCTGGAGCACCTGTTTCCCCTCGAAACGGCATCGTCCGCCGCCGAGGCCCGCACCGTGTTGCAACGCATCGCCGATGCGGGCGACGAAGTCGGCGCGGTGTTCTGCGACCACGTCATGCCCGCCGAAACCGGCGTGGAACTCATGCGCTGGATCTCCCAACAGGAACCGTGGAAGCTCACTAAAAAAGCGCTGCTCACCGGCCAGGCCGGCCTCGAGGCCACCATCAACGCCGTCAACCAAGGTGGTCTCGATTACTACGTGGCCAAACCTTGGACCAAGGAAAGTTTGATCGAGGTCGCCAAACGGTTGCTCACCGACTACATCATCGAAACCGGCAAGGATCCCATGCGCTACATCACGTCCCTCGACACCGTCCGTTTGGTCGAGGCCGTGCGTAGCAAGGGCATCATGTCCGACACGTGAGCCGCGCCCCCTGCCGCATGACCGAACCCAACGACGCTTTCCCCTTCGAGCCCGCGCAATTGGGCTCGGACATGCGCGGCTTGGTCGAAGCGCTCCCGGAGTTGCGGCAAGGTGCGGTCAACTACGCCGCGCGGGACGTGATTGTCGAGGAGGGCGAGGCCAATGAGAACCTCTTCATCCTGCTCGAAGGCACCGCCCTGTTGCGCAAAAGCGATGACCACGGACACCTGGTTGACGTGGATACCTTTGGCGCGGGCTCCATGCTCGGGCTCACCAGTTTCTGGAGCCGCACTCCCGTATTTGCCCGCATCGAGGCGGAGACCGATGTCGTGTGCATCGCCATCGGGCGGGAAGTGTTCGACCGCCTCATCGCGCGCGATCGCCGCTTTGTGCAAGCCGTGCAAAACCTCTTCGTGCGCAACCTGTCCGACCGCTATCGCAACATGATCAGCGTGCACATGGAACGGCACCAACTCGAGACCGCGCTCAAGGCCGAGCGCAATCAACTGCGCGACACCATCAGCCAACTCGAGCACATGACCAACCGGTTGGTGAATCAGGAAAAATTGGCCACCATGGGACAGTTGCTCGCCGGCATTGCGCACGAGATCAACAACCCGGTCGGCGCGATGTTGCGTGGCGTCGACACCGCCCGCGAGGCCCTGGAGCGCACCTTTGCGGCCGACGGTGCCTGTGCGCACGAGGCGACACTGCTCGCCGCGGGCTTGGAGTGTCCGTTCTGGAGCTCCGAAGAAAAGCGAAACCGCATGGACGAGCTCCTCTCGACGCATTCCGAGATGGGTCGGCCGCTGGCCCGCCGCCTCGCGCAGCTGACCGCCCCGGCTCTGGCGGTGGTTACGCCGCGGCTCAAGGCGGCTGCGCCAGTGCTTGAATCACTGCTCTCGGCTTACGAGCTGGGAGTGTCGTTCCGGGCGGTAAACCTCTCGGCTCATCGTATTGAAAAAATCGTGACAAGCCTGCGCAACTACGGCCGGCAGTCGTCCACCGCCTGGGAGGACGCCGACATTGTGCAGGGTATCCAAGATACGCTTACGGTGCTCAACAACCGCCTGAAGCGTTACGAGCTGCACCTCGATCTCCAGCCGGTCGCCGCGTTTCCCGGCAACCTCGGCGAGATCAACCAAGTGTGGACCAACCTGCTGGTCAACGCGATGGACGCCACGCCGGAAGGCGGCGATCTGTTCGTCTCGACCGTGATGGATGGCGCCCATCCCGTGGTGCGCATTGCCGACTCCGGGACGGGTATCGCCCCCGACAAACTCGACCGCATTTTCAACCCCAACTACACGACCAAGAATCAAAGCGGTGCCTTCGGCCTCGGACTGGGTCTGTCGATCTCCCGCGACATCGTGCAAAAGCACGGCGGCACGATCAGCGCGGCGAACCGCCCCGCAGGTGGTGCCTGTTTCGAAGTGCGCTTTGCGCCGTGAACGGAGCCACGTTTTTGGCCCACGAAATCACACGAAAGGGCACGAAACATAGTGCATGATTCCAATTCACCCCAGTAGGCAGCGAGCTTGCTCGCGCTGAAGGGAGCGCCCGCAAGCGGGCAGCCTACACGATCCTGTTATGATTCTCACCGGATACCGTAGGGTCGGTTCTCCAGTATAGCCCAGATTTTCGTGTGATTTCGTGTGGTTTTGTGGGCTACGAATCCCGCCCACCTAGTCCTCGGGCTTGAGCTCGACGTTCTGGCGATACTCGACGTGCGCTTCGCTAAGTAATCGGGAGCATATTTTCGCCCACGAAATCACACGAAAGAGCACGAAAATTATGCGCGAGGTGCGACTAACTTGGGGTCGTGTAGGCCGCCTGCTGGCGAGTGCTCTTCACCGCGCCAGCCAGCTGGCAGCCTACCTCACGTGGTCGTTACCACGTTCTGGTTTTTGGGTGGCTTGGTGGGCCACGAATCCCCCCGCCTAGTCCTCCGGTGGCTGGCGAGCCTCGTCCTCGGGTTTGAGGTCGATGTTCTGGCGATACCAGGCGAGGATCTTGGCCTCGATCGGGCCGTAGACCTCCTCATCGCCGTCAAATGTGATCCAGACGGTGGTGGGATTGTCGTCCTCGACGTAGCCCTCGACGGTGTAGTCGGTCGTCTCGGCGAGATCGTAGAATTGTTCGCCGTAGGAGTCGCTCTCATCGACCTCCGTGAGAATCTCATCAACGACCTCGGCGCGCACGGGCACGCCATTGACCATGAGCCGAAAACAAAGCGCCTCCAACTGAGGCCCGATTTCTACTAAAAGTGACATGATGCTTCTTTCGGTGGTCCGCCATGGTTTGGCCAGCCCCGAACGCGAATGCTGACGGAGGACGCTCCATCTCCTTCACGGCCACGCTTCACAGCCCGACGCGCTTGCGGGCTTCAGCCAAAGCCTCATCCAGTGGAATGCCTTTTGCCTGTCCGCTTTGAATTTCCGCGACGCGGTGACGCGTTTCGCTCTGCCAGGCCGTTTCGATTTCAGGGGCAATTCCCCCGCGCCCCTCAAGCCGGATGCGTTCGTTCATCTGATTGTTCATCGAAGCGGGCTACTACGTGATACTGGTTCTTTGCCGATACTTCGACAATAGCTGGTGCCGAAGTGGGTGAGTTTCATAGACACGTGGCGTGATTGTTATTTGAATACGGAATTGCCCAATCGCCTAACCCGTTCTATGGCGGGCGAACTTTTCTCGGATCGCCCGGGCATCAAGATCGTTCCGGCCCTGCCAAATGCCCCGACCAGCTCGAAGTAAACTGAGCCCGGATTTGGAGCCTCTTCGCTTCATGCATTGATCGGGCGTGTCCCTGTCCGTCTCGCCTTGTTCACGATTCGCCTCCGCTGCGAATGGTGAGCTGACCTTGGGTTCGTCGAGGCGTCGATTGATCCGCGTCGGATTCATGGGTCATCAACTATTTGGTCGGACGGGAAAGATCAATGCGACAACTTCAACTCAGCACGTCGCGGAGGCTGTCGAGGTCCATGACTTTGGCGAGGCTGTCCTCTTGCACGACGGCGGCGGCGAGGGCGGCTTTGTCGTGTTGGAGGGCGCGGATCTTTTCTTCGATGGTGTCCTTCGCAATGAGGCGGTAGGCGATGACGTTGTTGGTCTGGCCGATACGGTGGGTGCGATCGATCGCCTGAGCTTCGACCGCCGGGTTCCACCACGGGTCATAGAGCACGACGTAACTGGCGGCGGTGAGGTTGAGTCCGGCACCGGCGGCTTTGAGTGAAAGCAGGAAAACGGGCGGGCCGTCGGTCGCTTGAAACGTATCCACCAGTTCCTGACGATTCTCGGTCTGGCCGGTGAGCAGCAGATGGCCGATGCGGCGAGCCACCAGCGCTTCGCGGATCAGCTCCAACATGGTGACAAACTGGGAGAACACGAGGACGCGGTGACCTTCGGCGACAAGGGGTTCGAGGGTGTCGACGAGGGCTTCGAGTTTGGCGCTCGAGGTGGCGGTGGTTTTGCGAACGCTGGCGGAGGCGGCCGTATCGGTGCTGACGAGGCGCGGGTCGCAGCAGATCTGGCGAAGGCGCAGGAGGGATTGAAGAATGTTGAAGCGCTCCGCGTCGAATTGGCGCGCGGTTTTGACCTTGAGCAGCAGTTGGCGGGCGCGTTTGAGCTCGGCGTCGTAGAGTTTGCGCTGGGGGCCTTCGAGTTCGCAGCTGATGTCCTCTTCAGTGCGGGCGGGTAGGTCGCGTGCGACTTCGCTCTTGGTGCGCCGCAGCATGAAGGGGCGCACGCGGGTGGCGAGGCGGCTGCGGGCGCCGGCCGGGTCTTCTTTTTCGCGGTAGAGGCGTTGGAAGGAGGCTTGGGTGCCGAGCAGACCGGGTTGAGCGAAAGCGAGCAGACTCCAGAGGTCGAGCAGTCGGTTTTCGATCGGCGTCCCGCTGAGGACGAGCCGGTGGCGGGCGCGGAGTTCGCGGGCGGTGCGGGCGGTCGTGCTGGTCGGGGTTTTGATGTTCTGCCCTTCGTCGAGAATCACGGCGTCCCACTCGATGGGGGTGAGATCGTCGGCGCGAAGGCGCAACTGAGTGTAGTTGATGACCAGCAGGTTGGCGTCGGTGGGCAGGGGCTGGCGGGGGACTGGGCGGGTAGCGGTGAGTGTGGGCGTGAAACGGGCGGTTTCATTTTGCCAATTCGGGGCGACGGATTTGGGGCATACGATCAGGACCCGGAAAGGCGGGGAGCCGGTCGGGCGACGGTCACGCAGCCAGAGCAGCCACGCTAGGGTTTGCACGGTTTTGCCGAGCCCCATGTCGTCGGCGAGGATACCGCCAAGGCCCTGCGTCGCGAGATGAACAAGGTAGTGATAACCTTCTTTTTGGTAGGGACGGAGGTGGGCGGTGAGATCGGCGGGGACGGGAGGAGCGACGACGGCCTGCAACTTTTTCACCCGCTGGCGCAAGCGAGTGGCCAGGGCTTTGTCATCGAGCGGGATTCCGGCCAGTTGCAAGGCGTGGTAGCGATGGGTTTCGGGCCGGGCGCGGGAGGTGAGCAGATCGGAGGGGTCGGGGGTGAGACCCAAGCGTTCGACGGCGGGATCAAGGTCGCCCTTGTCGGTAGGGTCGTAGGAGAGGCGTTGCCATCCGCGCTGCGGGAGTCGCACCCATTTGCCGCGAGCCGCGACGAGGAGGCGAAGTTCCTCGTCGGTGAGGGTGACGTCTTCGGGTTGCAGTTTGAGCGAGACGTCAAACCAGTCCTGACCGGATCCCTTGCTGGGCGAAACCGAGGCGGTGACGCGGGCTCGAAGGGGGTCACCGAGAAGACCTTGCAGTTCGGGGGAGGCTTCAATCACGAGATCGGCTGGCAGGCTCGCCCGCCACATCGTGAATTGTTGGGGGAAGTCCGCCGTGACGTTGCGAATCCACGAGCTGAACTGGGAGGCATAGACGAGTTTGAACTCACCGAAGCATGCGCTGACGGCGTTGGCTCGGGAGAGGTCAAACCGGTAGTGGGGCGTGTCGGCGGCAGGAGTCGGGGGGCGGTCGTCTGCGGTCCAATTCCATCCCTCAAAACCGGCCCAATGTTGGGCGCAGGGCGGGTCATCAGACTGAGCGAAGAGTTGGACGTGAAAAGTGGTGGAGGAATACGCGTGGTGGGCGTCGGTCTCGCTGAGCCAACACCGCAGAAAGGGCCGCAATTCGACGTCGACGAACTTGGCCTCGAAGGAGGAGGGCAGGCGCAAGCCGAGTTGCTTGAGTTGACCTGAGATGCCGGGGTCGGACAGAGCGGAGATCGGGAGTCGGGAGGAGGGCAGTCGTTCGGGCCCCAGCCAGACGCGGTTGTCGATCAGGTAGAGCGGGTCGGGGGCGTGAACAAATGGAGCGGCATCGGTGGGGATGACCCGGCCGTTGGGCAGCTGTCGAGTGAACAGCAGTCGACTGGGGTCTTTGGGGTCGGGCTGCCCATGCAGCTCGACGGGATCGGGCTGGACTTGATAGGGCGAATCGTCGGGCAAACGCACGGCAGCAACTGCGTGAGGGTGCTGGAGTATGGTGGATAGCTGGCCGACGCTGAGTTGGCCGCCGCGTCCGAGATCGATCCGGTCGTAATGAGCGTTGAAGCGAAACGTGAGCGCGACGCTGCGAGCGGGTTCCGGGTAGGCTTCGATTTCGTCGAGACGAGTGGTTGCGAGGTGTTTCAACCACTTTTGGGTTGGTGCGCGCCAAGCTTTAGCGTCGGGAGGTGCACCTTCGAGAAAGGCTTCCCCGCTGGCGTTTAAACGAATGCGCAAATCGGAGTAGGTGTCGCGGAGTGGGCTGGTTTTCGGGGTTTCCGATTGGGCGATCGCGCGCGAGGTGAAGGATCTCCGCCATTGTTCGAGTTCCTCGCGTTGCAGCACCTCGTCGATCCGGACTCTCACCGCAGTCGTATCAGTCATGCCGCTGAAGGCCTCGGGAATAGGCTGACCTTCGCGTTCCCAGTGCAGCGCGATATACTGCCAAAGCTCCCACGGGTCGGCGGGCGGATTTTCGTCGGACCACCAACCGGTGAACGCAGGCTTCCAAGCGTTGTAGTCGTAGGGAATCGATGTCGCGGCAAACCCATGCTCGTTGAGCGCGAAACGGGTCAATCGACCGAGATTCTGATAATCGTGGAATAGCGCGGAGAGTTGGCTCAGCAGGTGATTTTCGTCGCGGGTCAGGTCACGACCTATTTTCGCGGCAAGAAGAGGGCTCCAATGCTCGCGAAAACTGTTCTTGCGCTTTTTCACCGGAGCGGGGGCGACGGGAGGTTTGGTCGGATACATTCGCTCCGCTTGGATTTCGATATCCTGCTCAAGCCACTGTAGTCCCAAGGCTTGCGCATGCTTGCAGTTTTCACCGACGGGGCAGGTGCAATCGGCGTGCCACTTGTCGTCCGCGAGATGCAGGGTGGTGGTATAGAGTTCACCGTGTGATCCGGTCACGCTGCCCGTCAGGATTTCGTGGTCCTCCCAAATATGGTGCACGGCACCGTTGCGAAAGTAGGTCCGGCCTCGTTTTCGGGTGTTGAAGCCGTAGTCCCGTTCCAGGTGGAGAATCAGGGCACCCAGTGCGGTTTCTGAACGAAGAATGGATTTCGATCCGGGCATGGAAGATGGAATAGGCGATGTCAGTTGATCTCCTGAGTTTGCCTACGAACTAGAAGAATCGAAGGCGCGCAGTCATGCGATTTCTGACCTCTTGCCCGGAAAACTTCCTCAGGCAGCAGCGCCGCTCTTCATGCTGACGCGCATCGACCGAGGGGATCGCGAGCAAGCTCGCTCCTACATCTGAGGGATAATTCGCCTTCTCAAGAAAGCACGTCGCGGAGGCTGTCGAGGTCCATGACTTTGGCGAGGCTGTCTTCCTGCACGACGGCGGCGGCGAGGGCGGCTTTGTCGTGTTGGAGGGCGCGAATTTTCTGTTCCACCGTGCCGTCCGAGATGAGGCGGTAGGCGATGACGGGTTTCGTCTGGCCAATGCGGTGAATGCGGTCGATGGCCTGCGCTTCGGCGGCCGGGTTCCACCACGGGTCGTAGAGAATGGCATAGCTCGCGGCCGTGAGGTTGAGACCGAAGCCCGCCGCTTTGAGCGACAACAGGAAGACGGTCTTGCTCGGGTCGCTTTGAAAACGCTCCACCAACTCACCGCGGTTTTCGGTCGCGCCGGTGAGCATGAGATGGCCGATGCCTTCGCCTTCGAGGCGATGGCGGATGATCTGCAGCATCTCCACAAACTGGCTGAACACGAGGACTTGGTGGCCCTCTTCGGCGAGCTCTTCGACGCGCTCGATCAAGGCTTCGAGTTTGGCGCTCGGCATCTTGGCGTGGGTCGGGTCCACGAGCGCGGGGTGGCAACAGATCTGGCGCAAACGCAGCAGGCTCGCGAGCACGTTGAACCGTGCCTTGCCCAACTCGGCGGCGGTTTCGATGCCGAGGAGTTCGGCCCGGGCGCGTTTGAGTTCGGCGTCGTAGAGACGGCGTTGATCGCCTTCGAGTTCGACCACGATTTCGTCTTCGGTGCGCGGCGGCAGATCGGGGGCGGCCTGGGCTTTGGTGCGGCGCAGCAGGAAGTGTTGCACGCGGCGGTGCAGGCGATCGAGCGAGGCGGGATCGACTTCGTTGTATTGGCGACGAAAGCCCGCTTGATCGCCGAGCAGACCGGGTTGCGCAAAGGCAAACAGGCTCCACAAATCGGAGAGTCGGTTTTCGATCGGCGTGCCGGTCAGAATGACGCGCCGACGAGCGCGTAAGGAGCGGGCGGCGACAGCAACCTGACTGCGCGGATTTTTGATGAACTGACCCTCGTCGAGCACCACCGCATCCCAGTCGACGCTGCGGAAGGTTTCCGCGTGGAGCCGCAGTTGGGTGTAGTTGGCGACGAGCAGGCGCGGACCGGTCTCGGCTACGGCGGCGGCGCGCGAGAGCGGGTCAAATGCCCCGATGCCGAAGTCGGGCGCGAAGCGGGTCGTCTCCACCAGCCAGCCGTGCATGACGCTTTTCGGGCATATAATCAGAGCGCGGAAGGGAGATTTTTTCTTGGTCGATTTCTGGGCGGACAAGTGGAGCAACCACGCGAGGGTTTGCACCGTTTTACCGAGTCCCATGTCATCAGCCAGCACGCCGCCCAGCCGTTGGGCCGAGAGGTGGGCGAGGAAGTGAAACCCCTCGATTTGATAGGGCCGCAGTGTCGCCTGCAAACCGGTCGGCACGGGTGGCGGCGGCAGGGCGCGCAACTCGGCGGCTCGATCCTGTAACAAATGAACGAATACGGAGTCGCGGTCGGCCAGCGACTCGGCCTGCAGGGCCATTTGCAGGACGTGCACCTCGTGTTTGAGCGACCGTCCGCCCGTGAGCACGTCCTCGTAACCGAGGCCCAGTTTGTCGAGGGCGGCGGCGGTTTCCGGGGCGACGTCGACGTCCTGGCTGATGCGACGCCAGCCGCCCTGGCGAGGCAGGTGCACCCATTTGCCCTTCGCCTTGATGAGCATGGCGACCTCCTCGGCGTTGAGTTTGGTGTCCTCGACTTTGAGGGCGACGGTGAGGCCAAACCAGTCCTGCTCGGACTTGGTGCCGGGCGCGATTGACGTGGCGACGTGAGCTTGCAGCGGGGCTCCGAGCAGGCTCGAAAGTTCCGGCGAGACTTCGATCTCGAGTTGCGGTGATTGGTTGCTGTGCCACTCGACGAACTCCTCGGCGAAGAAGTCGTTGACCGGGCGCATCCACGATTCGGCCCAGCCGTCCCAGCCCAGCCGGAAACCGCGGAAGCGGGCGCTGGCCTCCTCGGCTTGCGACAAATCAAACTCGAGGGCGGGGGCACCGGCAACTCGCGGAGGGGGCAGGGCTTTTTTATTCCAAGTCCAGCCGACGACGTCGTCGGTCCACACCTGCTCGCACGGAGGGTTTTCGCTCCGGGCGGTGAGTTGGGCGTGAAAATCCCGCTCTTGTCCGTCAATCGAGGGCGAGAGCCAGCATCGCAAGTGCGGCTTGAGCGTGATGGTGCGCAGTTCGGCGCTGTGGCCCTCGGGCAGGCGCAGGCCCATGGCCCGCAAACGCGGCAGGAGGCGAGCGTCGCTCAAGGCGGCGACGGGCAGGCGCTCGGATGGGGGCGGCGGCGGACCGCGCCAAAGCTCGCCGTGAAATTGGTAAAGTGGTTCGGGTTGCTCGGCGACGAGGCGCGCGGTATCGGCCGGTTCGCCGTCGGGCGTGACCAGGTGAAGATCAAAGCGGTCGGCGACATCTGCGCTCACGGTGGCCTCGGGAACGAGCGCTTCGGGTTGGATGATCAGCGGGCTCCCGTCGGCGAGAGCGAGGGCGGGGCGGACCGCCTGACTGCGGAGGAGACCGCCGACGGCGTCGAGCGGCAGCGGTTGGCGCGGATTGAGGCCGAGGGGACTGAGCCGGAATTCGGCCCCGAGGGCCGTGGCCAGCGCGGCCCGCGGCGGGGGCAGAAACTCGAGATCCGCGGGACGCAACTGCGAGAGTTGCGTGAGCCATTTCTTGGTGGGAGTTTTCCAGGGTTTGCCGGCAGCGGCCTGGGCTTCGAACATCCAATTGCCCAGCGGGTCGAGTCGCACTCGCAGGTCATGCACCTCGGCAAACAAAGCCTCCCCGGCGGACAGAGCGGGTTGGGTGGATTCCGGCAGGGCGCGCAGCCAGCGCCCCAACTCGGCATCGAGGGCGCGGTCGCCGGCGGGCTGGAGCTTGGCGGCCAGCTTGGACTCGGTCGTGGGCACGATCTCGGCGGGATCGCGGCCATCGGGCTGACCGGCTTCCACGGCGGCAATCCACGCCTGACCGGCGGCGTAGGCGTGTTTGCAGTCTTTGTGGGCGCGGCACGTGCACCGGGTGGACCAATCCCCGCGGGTGAAAAAGAGGGTGACGGTGCGCGGCGTGTCGTGCGCGACGGTGGCGCTCACCAGGTGGTCGGCCGCAGAGGCGACCGAGCGCACGGCGCCGTCTTTGAAGTAGTCAAATCCGTCCTCACGGGCTTCTTCGGGAAAGGAATCTAGGCGCAGCCGCAGCGCGAGAATCGCTTCGGGGGTGCGCACGGCACGGACGTGGATTTGGTTGCGACGAGGTGGCATGAGGGATGGCGCGGATACACCGGATGCCGACCGAGCGCGAACACTATCGGTAAATGACCTGCTTTATCTTCCGGGCGTTTTTGCTGCCGCGGTCCGTTGCCGGTTGGCCAGCCACGGCTCGTTGAGGCCCTACAGGAAGTCCGTGCGAACGGGCGTGAAGGCGTCGATAATGGTGCCGTCTTCCAGGGCGCGGACACCGTGGGGCACATTTTTGGCAGCGTAGTAGCTGTCGCCGACGCCGAGCACTTGCGTGTCGTCGCCCACCGTTACTTCGAAGCGTCCGCGGGTGATCAAACCCACCTGTTCGTGATCAGCGTGACGGTGCATCGCGCCGATGCCGCCTTGGCGGAAGCGAAACTCCACCAGCATGAGCGTATCGCCGTTTTGCAGCACGCGCCGCGACACGTTTTCATCCAAAGCTTCCCAGGCGACGTCATTACCACGAGTGATCATGTTCACAGTGAGGCTCCGGGGAAGCGTCGCCGCAAGCCGAGGAGTGCGGCGATAGGGGTTGGACTCTCTTGCTGGTCGGTCGTTCGATGCCGGCATGTCCCGGTTATTACCCCTTGGTGGCGGCGTGGTCCCGCGCTGGCGGAGATTAGCGCTATGCAGTGTGTCCTGGTTGGCGATCTCTCTGGGGGCGGCGTCTCCGAGCGTGGATTTGGAACGCCAGGTTCCGGTCGCCGCCGACGAGCCGATTCCGATCACGGATTTTTTCCGACCGGATTACATGCGTTCACCTCGCCTTACCCGCGCGGGCACCCATATCGCCGCATTGGTCGCGGGCGGAGAAGAGCAGTATCAACTGATGGTCATCGATCTCGCGGCTGGCACGCGTGAAGTCGTGGGCGGTCGCGGTGATAAAAGTGTGCTTTCGTTTCACTGGCTAACAGACGACCGGATTCTGTTCCGACTGTCACTGGACCACCGGTTTGATCTGGGGTGGCTGGTCGCGCGGCTGGATCGGCTGTCCAAGCCGTATCCTATTTATCAATATGGTTTCGCCTCGTTGATCGGGATTCCGGATGACGACCCGCTTCACCCGGTGTTCTGGGTCAAGCAAGGCGGTCGCCAGCGCGCCCAAGGATTGTTTGTGCTGGATGCGAAACTCGATCTCGGGCCGCTGACCGATTTGAAAAAATTCCGGACGACGGGTGGAATCGTAGGCGTCGAGCGCTCAAACGAGCGTCATGTGGAGCGCATGTTGCCGGAGCCGACGGGTGGTGAGGACGTCGCTTATGGCGCTGATCTGCACGGCAATTTGTCTCGTGCCTTGGTGCAGAACGACGGCGCCTGGCAATTCCACTTCTGGCAGGACGACGCGTGGCACATTTCCCCGGTGGATCTGGATACGGTCACCTTGTTGGGAGCGGGAAATCGTCCGGAAGAAGTTATCGCGCAGGCCGTAGCGACCGGAGGGAAACCCAGCCCGGTGCGTTTTCTGAATGTGAGATCCGGCGAATGGTCGGATGTGGTTTTGGAGGATCCGGATTATGATTTCACGGGGTGGTTTTATCGCGACCGGAAGTCGTCAAAGATTGTGGGAGTGCAGATGGATCGAACCAGGCCGGAGGCCATGTGGTTCGATGCGGGATATGCTTCGCTGCAAAAATTATTGGACGCGCAGTTCCCGGGCCGGGTGGCACGCATTGTCGATGGCGATGATAGCGGCTCGAAATTCGTCGTCTCTGCCTATGCGGATAGCCACCCGCCGACCTATTATTTGTTGGATATGTCGAAGCGCAGTTTGGACCTGATCGCGGCGTCCCGGCCGTGGATTGATCCGGAGCGGATGCAGCGGACGACCATGATGAAGTTTGCCACGGCCGAGGGGAAGAAGCTGGACGCATACGTGACATTGCCGGCCGGAGCATCGCGGGATCACCCGGTGCCATTGGTGGTGATGCCCCACGGGGGACCGTGGGTGCGCGACACATGGGGGTTTAACCGGAACGTGCAGTATTTGGCCAACCTGGGCTACGCCGTCCTGCAGCCCAATTACCGCGGATCGCTGGGTTACAACTGGATGTTTCCACGTGAGGACCAGTGGGACTTTTTGAAAATGCACGACGACGTGACCCGGGCGACGCGAACACTGTTGCAGTCCGGTTATATCGACCCGCAGCGCGTCGCCATTGCCGGGAGTTCGTTTGGGGGCTATCTCGCGCTGTCGGGGGTGGTGCACGAGCCCGATCTCTACCGTTGCGCGGTGACCTTTGCCGGAGTCTTTGACTGGGCCGAGCTCATCGAATGGACCAAAGGGGAGCGCTACGTGGACCACCGTTATGACGTGTTGCTACGACGATTGGGAAACCCGGGCGACGATCCTGAGAAGTTCGAACGCATCTCGCCCGGCCGTCACGTGGATCGCATCAAAGTGCCCGTCCTGGTGGCGCACGGGAAAGAGGATCGCGTGGTGACCGTCGGGGAGTCCAAACGCCTGATTCGATCGCTAAAAACCCACGGCGTAATCCACGAGACGGTGATTATCCGCGGCGAAGGCCACGGCACCAGCTTGGTCGAAAACAGTGCCGAGCTCTACGGGCGGATAGGAGATTTCCTGGGCAAGCACTTGCGTTAACCAGGGTAGTCCCTTGCGCCCGCCCCGGTGTCCGGTCCCGTGAGTAGGGCCCGGGGAGGAACCCCGGGGTTTAAAAACCTGACGGCCTCGTGACACATTTTTAGGCGGAATTTCGCTTTGGAGAGTAGATGCCTACTCCCACTCCCCCACGCCAAGCCGGGAAGCTGTGTCCCTCGGCCGGCCTATTGACGATCGGATCCGCGGTGACTGACACGCGGTGGTCGCTGGCAACGCCCGTGATTGATGAGCGGGCATTGGAGGGTCGGTTGGTCGCCGGTTCCGACGCGTCGAGGTGGGGACGTGCCGCTCGATTCTGATCACGGTCCAGGATTTTTCTCTTCATGAAAGCATTAGCGATTCCTCTTCGTATTGGCCGCGCCGTCTCACGGGTCGGCCATGGGCAGCCCACCCGGGTGGGCGTTCGGGTGGTGCTGGGCTCGATCCAGATTTTCTGCGCCTTGACCCTGATCGGACTGTCGCTGTGGGCGATTCTGCTGCCGCCGTTGTTTCCCTACAGTTCCCATTCGATCGTTAATTCGAAGGTGGTGAGCCTGAGGGCCTCGGACGAGGGCACGATCAACGGCTTGCCGACGGTGGGCCGGGGCAACCTGCTCAAAGCGGGCGAATCGATTGGGCGCGTGACCCGGGACCAAACCAAGGTGCGGCGCGAGCTGGAGGAGCGGGAGTTTACCCGGACCAAGTTGCGCGAACAGGTCGGCATCATTGAGAGCTCGATTGCCCAGCGGGAGAAGAAACTCAGCGAGATGGAAAAGGAAGCGGCGGCAACCCGTCTGACTGCGCGGGAAGCGCTGGAGCGACGTTACCGGTCGGCGGTGGAGAACGTGCGAATCCAGCGCGAAGCCTATGCGCAAAAGCAGGCCAACCAGGAGCGGATCGCCCCGTTGTTTCGCGACGGCATCATCACCTCCGGCCAATGGGCGGAAACGCGGGCGCAAACCACCGAGGCGGAGAGGCAATTCACGGCCGCCGAGTCCGAGTGGTTCATGATCAAAACCGAGTTGGAAAACACCGGCAGTCTCGGTGGTGACCTTTCCCGGGAGGCGATCGAGGGGCTGGTGGCCCGCATCGGTTCCTACGAACAGGAATTGGGTAATCTCAAAATCCAACGCAATGAGCTGGCCGCGGAACTCAGCGAAGTGGAACGGCAAATCGCATGGGCCCGGACCACGTTGGAATCCGATCAATCCTATGCGATCAACACCCCGATTGAGGGCGTGGTCTGGCGGCAGCAGGTCGTCAATGGCGAGACGCTGGCGGATGGCCAGACGGTGCTGCAGATCGCCGATGCCCGCGGAATTTTTGTGGAGGCGTATTTCCGCCGTGAGTTCATGAACAGCATCGCGATCGGTGACGCGGCCCACGTGTTCCTCGTCACGGAAAATCGGTTTGTGGAGGGGCTGGTGACCGACATTCAGGTGCAGGAGCAAACTCCCAGTGTTCCGAACATCATCAACACGATTTCCACGGACGCTTCGCTGTTGCGGGTCACCATCGAAGTGCAGCCCGACGAGCTGAAACCCGCCAGCATCGGCCAATTGGCCAAGGTGTTGGTTTCGAGCGGCAAGCGGGGGCTGGTGGAGAAGTGCCTGGTGCGGCTAAGCTTCCTGCTGAGGAGTCACGGATGAATACGGACCTGTATCCCGAGGTGCTGGCGACGGTGCTGTTGTTCCTTGGCCTGTGGATGATTTCGTCCCGGGTGTCTTGGTCCAGTGTGCCCGTGCGGATGGTCGTGGTCGCGCTGTTCGTGATCATGAACGTGCGTTACGTATGGTGGCGGCTGCAGTCCACGATGCCGCCGTTCGTGATCGGTTTCGAGTCGCTCTGGTCGTGGTTCTTCATCGGGCTCGAACTTTCAGCGACGCTGGTGATCACGTGGCATTTCATTGTCCTGATATCCCCCAGCCGACGCAGCCCGGAGGCGGATGTCGCCGAGGCGAAGCTACGCGCGCGGCCAGAAGCGATCGGCGTCGATATTCTGATCCCCACGTATAACGAACCGGAGGAGATCCTGCAGCGCACCATCGATGCCGCCGTTGCGGTGGACTACCCCAACTTTCGGGTGTGGGTGCTCGATGACGGCGCGCGCGATTGGTTGAAACAATTATGTCTGGCGAGTGGCGTGGCCTATGTGGCGCGGACCGAGCGCAAAGGCTTCAAAGCCGGCAACCTCAACCACGCGCTGACCGTCACCTCGAACCCGCTGGTGAGTGTCGTCGATGCTGACTTTGCCTTGGAGCCGAACTTCCTGTGGCGGACGGCGGGTTTGCTGGATGATCCGTCGGTGGGGCTGGTGCAAACGCCCCAATATTTCAAAAACCCCGATGCCATCCAGTATAACCTGTTTGGGGAAAAGGCCTGGCCGGAAGCCCAATGCATGTTCAGCGATGTGATGCAGTCCGGCCGCGACACGTGGGACAATGCGTTCTGCTACGGCACGGGGTTTGTGGTGAAGCGAGCGTGCCTTGAGGAGATCGGAGGTTTCCCCGAGCAAACCATCACGGAGGACCTGCACTCCACCTACGTGCTGCTCTCCCACGGCTACAAAACGCGGTTTCTCAACGAGCGTCTTAGCGCGGGTTTTGCCACGCAGGATATCGGCGAATTCGTGCTCCAGCGCGCTCGGTGGTGTGCGGGCTCCCTGCAGTGCCTTTTTGCGGAAGGCGGTGTGTTGCGGGGCAAGCGTCTGTCTATCCTTGATCGATTGTTTTTCCTCGATCCCGTTCTCTATCACGTGGGCACGCTGTGGACGTTTTGTCTACTGATCTCGCCCGCCATCTACTGGTGGTTTGGCGTCTCGCCGTTTCGCTCGGACTTCGGTCACCTCTTTGTGGTCTTCGCGCCGCGGATGCTGATCGGAATCTATGGTTTCTATTGGCTGACCGATCGAAAAACCATCCCGCTGGTGTCCGAGTTGGGGCGCATTGTCGGAATTTACTACCTTGTCTCGGCCATGGCCAAAGTGGCGCTGAATCCGTTCCGGCAGTCGTTTAATATCACGAGCAAGAAACTCGATTCGCAACGAACCCAAATCTATTGGCACGTCATGCGGCCGCACCTGCTGCTACTCGCCATCACCGGCGCGGGCATCCTTTACCGCTACGGGTGGATGCAGGGGCAGGGGTTCTACATGCAGGACAACGTGGGCCTGATGATCTCGCTCACCATTTATGTCGCCTGGTTGGTCTTCTTTTCCTGTTTGATCTGCGTGCAGCGGCCCACGCCCAACGGCCTGTTGGACACGGTGGGGGCTGTATCCATCGGCAGCATACGAGCGACGATGAAGACCCTGTTCACCCGGATGTTTGTTTTTCGATGAGAACATGGCGACATCTTCTGGCGCTGATGGGCGCGGCCGGGATCGCGGCCTCCGGGGTGGCGGCCGAACCGGTGGAGCGCGCGCCGGTTTTGCTGATCGCGGGACAAAGTCGTGACGAGTTCGGTGAGTATCTGAATGAGGTCAGCGGTCGGGGGCACGAAGCCCCGTTGCCGGGCGGGGCGGCGTTTTATACGTCGTTGGATCTCTCCGGCGTGAAGCGTCCGCACGCCAATGCCCCGGGCGACAACTTTCAGGATCTTCCGTATTTGTTGATGGCGCAGGATCCTCTGGTGATCCAGATCGGTCTGTGGCTGTCACGCGAGCAGCTCTACCAGATTGTCGCCGGTGAACGGGATGCGCAGATCGCGGAGCTTCATGCCGCGTTGCAGGCATTGCAGCGACCGGTGTTTCTGCGGATCGGTTACGAATTTGATGGTCCCCATAATCGGTATCCGCCGGAAGTGTTCGCAGCCGCCTACCGGACCATCGCCCGGCCGATGCGCGAGAGCGCCGACATACTGTTGGTCTGGCACTCCTACGCCATGCTGCCGACCTACATGGAACACCCGTTGGCGGACTGGTATCCGGGCGACGAGTGGGTGGACTGGATCGGCGTCAGCTTTTTTCAGGTCACCAACGAAGGATACCACGAAGCGCCCAATCGCGAAGCCGTGTTGGCCTTCGCCCGGGAGAAGGCCAAGCCGGTGCTCGTCGCCGAGGCCAGCGCCATCCGCTATACCGTGCGGCAAAAGCAGCAGGGGGGCGCGGCGTATTGGGATTATTGGTATAAACCGTTTTTTGAGTTCGTGGAGGGTAATCCCGAGATCCGCGCGGTGAGCATCATCAACGTGAACTGGGACTCCCAAAACCAACACCGGGCGCTGGATTGGGGCGATGCCCGCATTAATGCCGATCCGGAGATCTTGCAGCGATGGCGAGCCCGGGCGAATGCGCCGTATTGGATGCCCGTCGATAGGAATTTGTATCAGGCGGTGCGGAAAATAACGCGACCCGGCTCCGCCCCATTTTCGAAAGAATAGTCGTATGAGAATAACAACTACATTTTATTTTGGAGCCCGCCTGGCGCGGTCTGGTTGGGGGGCCGGGCTTTTTATGGCGGCCGTCGGCGGTTTTCCGCTTGCGAGCCTGCGGGCCGGCACGCTGATGGACATCTATGAGGCGGCGATCGTGGCGGACCTGAACGTCGAGGTGGCGGAGTATGAACTGCGGGCGGCGGAACAGCAGATTCAAACCCAACGTCAGCAGTATTTTCCGCGGCTCTTTGTGATCGGGCGTGAATCCTTTGTGGAGCAGGATATCAGTGCCACGGATACGACGATCTACCGCGAGGGCATCACGCGCTTCTCGAACACCTTGCTCAACGTCGAGGTGTCGCAGCCGCTGTATGATCCGACGATTGCGCCCGAGGTCGAGGCCGCCCGGGCCCGCTACCGTCGGCAGCACAATTTCAATCGCGAGATGCGGGAGTTGCGCACGCAGCGCATCGTCGAGGGTTTCCTGCGCACCGTGCGGCTTTACGAACTCAGTGGCTCGGCCGATCGCGTCATCCAGCGGTTGCAGAAGGAGCTCGAAGGCGTGTCGAAGAGTTACGACGTCAAATTGGCGACCATCGCCGATGTGCAAAACGTCAAACTCTCGCTGGCGGGCATGAAGCGCGAGAAGAACAACTATGTGAAGCAGCTCCACTATGAGCTGGCCAATCTGGGAGTTGGCGGCGAGGTGCTGAAGTCCTCTTGGGTCGAGCTGTCACCCGAAGCCTCGCTGGCGGAGGCGGTGGCGGCCGCGGCGGTGGAGACCAACTCCCATCCGCAACAGGAAACGTTGGAGGCGGAGATCGATGAACTGGAGCACCAGATTACCGCGACTCAGCGTCGCACGTGGCCGGTGCTCAGTTTGTTCGGGCGTTACGAATTGGACAATGCCGATGGCTCCGTGTTTGGCGGCGCCCGCGATATTACGGGTTATGCGGCGGGGGTGGCCGTGCAGTGGGATATTTTCAATCGGGGGATCAATCGCTCGGAAGCGAAGACGTTCACGTATCGCAAGCTGGCCAAAGAACGCCAACTTAAGGTCAGCCAGGTCCAGCAAGAGAAGTCGGATCGCTACCGCCAGGAATTGATGAATCAATCGCGGCGCAGCGTGCTCGAACTCGAGGACCTGGTCGCCCAGCACGCAGTGCTGCGTGATTCCTCGGCCCGGGCCTATGAGGCCGGCAAGCAGTCCTACATCGAATCAATCACGGCCTATCTCGCGTATGAGTCGACCGTGCGCGAGTGGGAAAACGCGCGTTACGACCGCTTGTTGAGTGAGATCAATTTTTACGGCCAATCCCGGGGCTGGAACGAGGCATTCGTGCGACAGGTCGACGACCTGTTTGAGCCCGCCGAGGGCTCGCTCGTGTTCACGTCAGACCTTTCGGCGGGGCCGGGCCCAGCGTTCACGCGTTTCCAACCCGACCATGTCGATCGGACCGACTCCCACCGTTGAGCGGGTAATCCAACCTGAGTCGGAGCCGATGGTCGCCGTCGTCATTCGCTGTCGTCTCAACCAGCCATGATGTGGTCGTCTTCGCGGCGCATCCAGTCGTCGAGCAGGGTGCGATGCTCTGCGAGCACGTCGGTATGGGACGTCTTCGTGACCAAGTCCTGCATCTCGCCGGGGTCGTCGGTCAGGTCGAAGAGTTGTTCGCGTTTTTCACCGGTGGAAAAGCGGACGTATTTGTAGCGCGCCGTGCGGAGCATGCGGCCGTAGACGCCTTCCGAGGCGCCGTAAATGTTGGTGATTTCGTTTTGGCTGATGACGAAGGGGTGGCCGGTCGCACCGGGCTGGCCTTCGATTAACCCGCGCACGCTGCGTCCGGGCAGTCCCGGTGTCGCCGGAAGGCCGGCGTAGTCAAAGACGGTGGGAAAGAAGTCCAGGTTGAGGTTCACCAAACTGTGGTCGTCGCGTTGTCCGGCGCGGGCGCAGGCGGGCGGACGCACGATGAAGGGCACCTTGGCGACTTCTTCGTAGAACAGGGTTTTTTGGTTCCAGCGGTGGGAGGCGGCGCCGTCGCCGTGGTCGCTCGAAAAAACGATCACGGTGTTTTCGTCCTGACCGGTTTCGCGCAGCGTTTGCAGGATCGCGCCGACTTGGGCGTCGACGCGTTCGATGAGGCGATAATACGCCCACAGGTATTGGCGCCACCGGCCTTCGGGCCAGCCCACGGTCGGATACAGTTTGGGACCGCGGGCCTGCATGGTGCGAATGATGTCGGGTTCGCCGGCTGGGATTTCAAAGTTGTCGGGCAGGGGCGGGCACGCCTCGGGCGGCGGAGCGGGTGGCAGTTGGCCGTTGGGCAGCACGTCGGGTCCTCCGGCGGCCAGTCGGGCCCATTCGCAGATGTCGTGCGGATTGAGAAACGACGCGACGAGAAAGAAAGGGTGGTCTCGTGGCGTGCGCAGGAACTCGTTGCAGGCGGGCAACACATCGGGGTCGAGCCGGTTGTTGCGCATGTGCCGAGTGAACTCGAAACCGTGCCACGCTTTGTCGTCGGGCGCGTGTGGGATGTGCCATTTGCCGACGTAGCCGGTGTCGTAACCTTGCTCGGCAAATCGTCGCGACAGCGGTGCGCCCACCACGCCGCCCTCTTCGGTATTGAAGGTGACGCCGGTGCGGTGCGGCATTTGTCCAGTCAACCAACTGGCGCGTGACGGCACGCAGATCGGGTCGGAGCAGTAGGTTTGCTTGAACGTCACGCCTTGCGCCGCCAATTCGTCCATGGCGGGCGTATGCAGCCACGGGTTGCCGGCGTTGCTCATGGCGTGCGCGGACTGCTGGTCGGTCCAGATGAACAGAATGTTGGGACGGGATTGTCCGGATTTGGGCGGGCGCGGGGACGGTTCGTCCGCCCGGCCCAGATGCGGCAGGCTCATCGTTGCTCCGACCACCGCACTGCGACCCAAGAACTCACGACGATTCATGGAATCCAACTTTCGCGCCGCGTCGGAGGGGTCAAGGGTGTAACCGGAACGGTTGGCCGGTCGCATCCGGAAAACTTTCGGCCCGATCGGGTTTTTTGGGCCGGTTCGCGAACCAGCTGCAGGCTTGGTGGTCGATGCACAGGAGACAGCCGACTGCGTGTGCGGTGACTCGCTGTTGTTCACGCCGCCACCATGGCGTGCCGTTCACCGCTTGAACTAAAAAACTAAGCCATGAATAACTCACCCAAAGGCACCATCATGCGCGACGAGCGGATCGACGAAGCTTCGGACCGATCGCCGGAACAACTTGAAAACCGCGCCCGTGCGCTCGCTCGGCTGCGCGGAGAACCGGGCGACGAATACAGCACCGAAGATATGCAGCAGGCACGTCGTGAGATCTCGGGCGAGCAGTTGCCCACCCACGATTCCGGTAACGAAAAATCGGATGTGGGCCTGATCCGTGATCCCAGTGAGCCGCCGGCGAGCCGGGGGCATCAGGTCGAAGATGTGTCCTCGGGCGACGAGCAGGAGGACGCCGAGCGCCTGGCGCTCGAAGGCGTGGATGCGGCGGAGCGCGAGCGCATGTTGGCCGCGCGCCGCGAACGCGGTTTGTGACCCACCCGCTTCGGACCGTTCCGCCTCCCGATCGCCACTTTTTTTTCAGTGCAACCCGAAATCTCAACCCCCCTTGCCACGCTATGAATGCTGATATTGCCAAACGAACTGTCGCTGTCCTCGCCACCAACGGATTCGAGGAGAGTGAATTGAAAAAACCCGTCGAGAGACTGAAAAACGCCGGAGCCACCGTGAAGATCGTTTCGCTCGAAACCGGCCCCATCCGGGGTTGGTCGGATGGCGATTGGGCGGATGAAGTGACGGTGGATGTCGCGCTCGACTCCGCTCGGGCCGAGGACTTCGACGCCCTCATGCTGCCGGGCGGATTGATTAATCCGGACACGCTGCGCCAAGACGAAGCCGCCGTGAAGTTCGTGCGATCATTCTTCGATGCGGGCAAACCCGTCGGGGCGATCTGCCATGCCCCGTGGCTGTTGATCGAGGCTGGTGTGGTCGAAGGTCGTCGGCTCACCTCTTATTCATCTCTCAAAACCGACCTGCTCAACGCGGGGGCCAAATGGGAGGATTCCGAAGTGGTGTGTGACCAGGGTTTGGTGACAAGCCGTCACCCCGGAGACCTGGAGGCGTTTTGCGCCAAACTCGTGGAGGAGGTTACCGAGGGCGTGCATGACGGTCAGCATGCCTGAATCGCCGGGCCCGGTCGCTTCGCCTCAGCGGAGGTGAGGCGGTCGGCGCTCGCCGGATGCCGTCGCGCCGGGGCGCTGGAAAATTGCATCAACATGAACGTGCTCCGAACCGTGAACCGTCGACTTCGCAGCGCAGCCCTGCTGCGGTGGTTGTTGGTCGTCGTGGTCCTGCTCGTGGTGCTGCGGGCGGTGTTGCCGTGGGGATTGGAGACGGCGGTGAACCGGCGGCTGGCGCAGATTCCGGGATACACCGGCCACGTGGAGGATATCGATGTATCGTTGCTGCGGGGGGCTTATCAGCTCGAAGGCGTTGAGTTGAACCAGACGGACGGGACGGTGGAAATCCCGCTGCTGCGGGCGGAGGAAATTGATTTCTCGCTCGCTTGGGGACTGTTGCTGCGCGGCCGCGTTTTGAGTGAGATCTACGTCACGCGGGCCGAGTTGACCTTTGTGCAAGGCAAGTCCGATGCCGCGACTCAGACGCCGACGGATGCACGATGGCAGGACGTCGTGGAGGATTTGTTTCCCGTGGAGATCGCGCGTTTCGAGATCATCGAAAGTGAGATCCGACTCCTGAACAAGGAGAGCGATCTGCCCTACGACATTCGTCTTCGCGATCTCAACATGGTGGCGATGGGACTGCGCAACCGGGCAGCAGTGGCGGAGGATCTGCCGGCTTCGTTGGCGTTGGAGGCCAACACGGATGGAGCGGGGCGCCTCGCGGTTTCCGGCGAGGGAGACTTGTTTGCGCTGCAACCGCGTTTCGACCTGGATGTGGAATTGCGCGATGTCGATTTGCCTCGGTTGAATGACTTCTTGCGGGCGCACGCCGGGGTGGATGTGAGCGCGGGCACCATCTCAGTGTTTGCGGAGATGCAGGCCCGCGACGGACGTTTCGAGGGCTACGTGAAACCCTTTTTGGAGAACGTGGATTTTTCAGATTACCCGCTGCAGGATAAACCGATTCTCGGCAGTTTGTGGGAAGCCGGGGTGAGCTTTTTGGCGACGATCTTTAAAAACCATGAGCGCGACCAACTCGGCACCCGTCTGCCGTTCAGTGGCGAGCTCGGTGATGCCAATGTGGATACGTTGCGCACCATCGGTGGCATTGTGCGCCATGCCTTCATTCAAGCGTTCAGCGAGCAATTGGATCACTCCATCGGGGAGGACGAAACCGTTTCCCCGGACACGGAAGCGGCGAAGGCGTTGGCCGACGGTGCCTGAGTTGGCGCCGAGGCAAGCGATGCCAAGAGCGTGCGTATTGCCTGAAATGAAGTCTGGGCCCCATGCGTTTTGCTGGTTTTGGCATCATGCATTTTTTCCAACTTTTCATAAGAATCACTGAGAAAGGTAGATACGGTGGAAGGGGGTCAGCTGGCACGGCCAGTGCGACGTAACGGGGGTCGGTGCAAATCGCATCCTTCCAACCTCAAAAAATCATACCATGAACCTTCTCGTAATCATCCTTCTCCTTCTTCTCCTCTTTGGCGGGGGCGGCTTTTATATTGGCGGCCCCGCGGTGGGCGGCGGCGGCCTCGGTCTTATCCTGCTGATCGTGCTCATCGTCTATTTGATGGGCGGATTTCGCGGGCGGAAGTGAGGTCGCGAGCCCGGCTCGGGTAACCGCTCCGAGCCGGGCCGCGGCCCGCGCTGTCGTGGCGTTGCATTGAGCACGTTCACGGGTTTGGTTTCCGGCCCAGTGAACGCCGTGGGCATTATCCATCTCATTCGTCAGGAGTTGCGCGATCCGGCCCGACGGCCGGATGCGGCGCGAGCGGCGCGGGCGACGGCGGGATTCATGATTCCGTTGGTCCTGAACGCCACCGTGGGGCTGCCGGTTTCGGCCGTGTTTGCGGCGCTCGCGGCGCAAAACATCGCGATGTTGGATGTGCGCGGTGACTACCGGGTCCGCGTCCTGTTGCTGGTCGCTGTGATCGGCTTGCTGGCGGTGGTCGGGGCGCTGGGCGTGTGGGCGGCAGGCAGCCTCGGGCTGGCTGTGCTGGCGACGATGGTGGTCGCGGCCGGGGCGGCGTTGTGGCGTCATTTGGGCAGCGACTACGGCCTGCCGCTGACTGCGTCATCGATGTTGGTTTTCCTCATCAGCCTGGCCACGACGACTGGACCGGGCGATCTGAGTGAGCATGTGAACGGCATTCTGGGAGGCGGTTTGATCGGGCTCGGGTTGCAAACCGCGTTGTGGCCGTTTCGGGCCCAACATCCGCTGCGGCGCGCGGCCAGTGACAGCTGGATCGCGGCGAGTGGATTGTTCGATGCATTGCAGGACGGACGACCGGCAGGGGCGGTGCAGGCGGCGGAAAGCGAACTGCGGGTGACGCTCGATCAAACGGCGAAAGTATTGGCCGGGGCGTCGCGGCATCGCCACCACGGGCTGGCCGATCGACTGGAGGCGTTGAGCCTGCGCGCGGCGCGTCTGGGGGTGCGGGTGATGGCGGTGCACACGGCCTTGGAAGGATTGCGTGATGAGACGGTGGCGGCCCGCATCGAGCCGGCGTTGGGACCGTTGCGCACCAATCTGACCAACAGTGCGCGCAGCATCGCGGTGGCGGTGGTGTCGCGGCAGCCGACGCACCTGGCCACGTGTGAAGTGCGGTTGCGCCGATTGACGGCGTTGCTCGAAACCGTCCAGGCGCGATTGGCGACGGAGGAGAATCGTGCTGATGCCGTTTTGTTGGCATCGCTGTTCGAGCGCGTGCAAGCGGCGGTGCCGGACCTCCTGGAAGCGTTGCGCGCGACGTTGGATCGCGCGGACGAGCGGGCGTTGTTCGCGGCGGAGCTTTTCGATCTGCAAACATGGCAGCTCAAGCCCTTGGCCACGGCGCTCAATTTCAGTCGGCACGTTGATCCGGCGTTGGTGCGTTTTGGGGTGCGGCTGGCGGTGTGCGCGGGGCTCGGCACGCTCGTTTATCGCTGGGGCGCGATTCCCCACGGCTACTGGCTGCCCTTCACGACCGTGGTGGTGATGCAGCCTGACTATGGGTCCACGCGGCGGCGGGTGTGGCAACGACTCGGCGGCACGCTGGCTGGCAGTGTGGTGGCGAGCGGATTGGTCTGGTGGGGAGCGGGGCCGACGATGCACCTGGTGGGCATTGGCATCGGGGTGTTCGGCTTCGCCTACTTCCTCAAGCGCAATTATGCGGTTGCGGTGTTCGCGGTCACGATTCTGGTGGTGCTGTTGTTGGAGCACACGGGCGATGGCGGTGCCAATCTCGCGTGGGAACGCATCGGGTCGACTTTGGCGGGGGGAGTGGTCGCGCTGGTGGCGGCCCTGCTTTTCTGGCCCATGTGGGAGCACGATCGGTTCGCCCCGGTGTTGGCGCGGGCGTTGCGCACCACGGCGGCCTATTTGCACCAACTGCAGGCCCGTTTGCAGGTGGGCGGGGCGATGGATGATGCGACGGTCGGCGCGAAGCGCGAGGCGGAGGCGGCGGGAGTGGCCTTGTTCTCGTCGGTCGGGCGCCTGTTTGCCGATGCCCACAACCCGCGCGCCGAGATCGAACAAGCCGCGACGCTGGCCAACGGCAATCGCCGGGTGTTGCGTTTGGCCAACCTGATCATGGTGGGACTGCGGGACGGCCCCGTCGACGCGAGCGCGTTGTCCGCCGGCTATTTTGCGGCTATCACGGCGGGGCTGGAAGGACTCGCGAAGTCTGACGATCTCGGGAAGAACCGAGCCGAATTGATGGCGGCGCTCGATGCCCTGCCGGCCGTGTCCACGCCGCCCGACGAATCAAGCGCCGCTCTGGCGCATCTGGAGCGCACCGCCACCGAAGTGCGCGCTATGTTGTCGGCGGCGTGAGCACACCGGGTGGTGGGATCGGCTCCGCGACGAGGAACTGCCGGGACCCCGGTTAAACCTAATTAACGCAGTTCACAGAAGGTAACAAAGTAAACAAAGCGTTGTAATAAAGTGAGTTAAATCGATTAAACGGCATGGCATGCAACTCGTTCCAGCTTCGTGCTCTTCGTTGCCTTCTGTAAAATCCAACTGCGGAATCTCGGTTAAATCGATCCCGCCGGAAGGCTGTCGTCCGCCGCCGAAGGCCCAATTGTTCGTAATACGAACATGGGATCGAGCCGCCCGTGCGGGGAGCGTGTTGGAGATCGAAACTCGCTTTTTGGTGGCGTGCATTTACGCCCGTAAGCATGGCATGGCGAATCGACGAAGCGGTGGTGCGCGGAGAGATCGATAATCGGGAACGGGGTCGCGTGCGCGGTCGGATCTGGTTGGTGGGCCGCGATGAGCCGATCGAGTTGGATTTGCGGGGCAACGCGTGGCGCGATGTGGCCGGCCGTGAATTGCATTTTGTTAATCGAAATCCGCAGTTGCGGGATTTGGGCGATCTCCCCGCGACCCAATCGGGCACGGTGGGTGACATCACGGCTTCGCGTAAAGTGAAGGTGCCGGATGTGCCGATGGATGAGCTGCGTGAACTGATCCGCGCCAAAAAATCGTGGACGTGGCATTGGGGTAACGCGCTTTACTTGGAGTGGTTCAGCGAGACCCATGGTCGGCTCGTCATCGAGTCGGCGGATTACGATCTCATCGCGGTGGGGGAAGCCACGTGGGAAATGTCCGAGGCCGAGGAAGCGGCGCAACGCGAGGCCAACAGTCGTGCGGTGACGGCGTTTTTTGATGAATTGAACGCGGCGTTTGACGCGGATGAGATCGCCGCCGTGGAAGAGACGCGGTCGGAGTGGACGGATGACGAACCACCGATGACCGAGGAGGAGGCGGAGATCTGGCAAGCCCGCCAGGATTTGCTGATTGATCGGGTGAACGCACGGCTGAAACGCGAAGGCGGATCGGCGGATTTTGAGGAAATCCTGGCGGAGGAGCAGGCGAGATTGCGGGACGAGTTGGGCGAACCGGAACCCATGGCGGATGACTCGTGGTTGGATGAGCAATTCGAAGACTCCTTTGACCCGGAAGCGTCGGACGAACGCGACTTGGCCTCGGCGCGTGCGCAATTGGAGGACAACCACCCCCTCGTGCAACGCGCCAAGGATCTTTTCGTGACGCTGCACTTTTTGTCGCTTTCCGAAGGGTGGCTCGACGAGGCGACCATGGAGGAACATCCCGTGAAGGCGCTGATCATCGCTGCGATGAGCATCGGGCCCAAACTCGCCGGAGCGCTTAACGGGGAAGCCTGGCCCCCGGCGCTCGATAGGTGCGGCTTGAAGATTGTGCGGCTCAAGCGGGCACGCGGTTACGTGGACGATGCGTTGGGAGCGACGGAATGTTGTCAGCAGGACAACCTCATCCCGCCCGAGCATCTTGGCCCGGTGGTGGTGGAGCTGATCGATTTGGCGCACGAGATTGATCGCTACATCGGTGAGCTGCGCGAGCGATTGGGCGGAGGTGAGGCGACGGAGCCGTAGGCCTCGGTGATGTTGGCGGGTTCGGGGGGCAAGCCCCCGCGGAAGGAATCGGTGTGTGCGCCGCCGATCAGCTCGGTGGGATTCGGGAGTCGCCAGCTTGTTGCTCGACCGCGCTGATGTCCGTAGGTCGCGTTGAGTTGCCTCGACACACAGCTCAAATTGGCAGGAGGCTCCACAGCGCCGAAACCAACCACCAGGTGGCAGCGACGATCAGCGCCAGCAGGAGAGCGCAGACCGCGGCGATGAGGCAGATGACGCCCGCACCGGAGCGCGTGGGACGGTCCGGTCGATAGGCGGTCTCGATCAGGCGCACGTTTCGCACATTGGCCTGCCAGGCAAAGTCGAACAGGTCGCCGAAGAGCGGAACGATACCCACGATGCTTTCGATCGCGATGTTGCCCAACATGCGTCCCAAGGTGCGGACAGGGAGCCCGAGGAGTGCTGCTTCGAAGAGGATGTAACACGACAGCATCGCCCCGAGGGCATCGCCGCCGCCGGGCAACAGGCCGAGCAAGGGATCGATGCCGATGCGACGACCGCCGCCGATCGGAATTGATCGGTCGAGCCAGCGGGCGAGCCGACGCACCCGACTCAGCCGGGGATCGGTCGTGGCAACGGTGTCGTTGGTCACGTGGATGACGCGCCCTTGAACACAGCCGCGTCGATGATCGACCACAGATGAATGATCCATCCCAACAACACAAACCAGAGGGCGGTGGCGGCCACGAACATGATGATGGCTTTCAAGACTCGGCCTTGAATGAGTTGGCCCAGGCCAGGAATGAAAAAACTGGCGATGGCGGCGATGACGTTTCCGGTGGATCCTTGAGCGGGCATGATAAGTGAGGGTCGAAGGTGATCGTGAGAGGGACGCTCTGCACAGACCTCCAGTTGCCGGATCGGTTTCCGGGCGCTGGCTCCGGCGGGCTTCGAGACTCACGTTAACCGCCACGCATTGGTGAAATCGCGCGACGCCCTAGCGGATCAGGTTTGCTGTAGTTGATCGATAGATACGGCTGCGACGAGGCGGCCGGACGGGGCGGGCGGGGCGGCAAGTTTAACCGTGGCCGAAGTCGCGGGCGATGGCCACGGTCGTGCTGAGATCTTCGCTTTCCAGCAGCGCGACCCGGCGCTCGGGAATCGAGCACAGCCGGGCGATTTCGCCCAGGGTGGCGAGGTGCCCGTCGGCATCGGCGTGGGGGCTGAGCACCAGAAATGTCAGCGCACCAAAACTGCGATCGCGGGCGAACAAACAGACGCGGCCGGGCAACTCCGGTGCGTAGCCGTGGGGCACCGCCACGCCGTGACCGATGTCGAACGGGAAGGTCTCCGCCCGATGCATCAAGTCCTCGCCGAGGGCTTTGACATCGAGGGCCGGGTAGCTCTCGCCCAAGGCCTCCAGCAAACGCGTGTAGGGCGCCTGCATTTCGATGTTGGGCAGGTCGATCATGCCGCCGGCCGCCAAGGCGCTGGCGAGGTAGCTGCCAGAGCGGTGCAACAGCAGCAAACGATCGCCCTTTTTGAAATCGGGTTTGGCGGCGGAGACCGGTCGCACCGTGCGGTCGCGGGCGATCAACAACGGCACGGTGTTGGGCGGCAGCGGGCCGGGTTTTTCGACGACAAACTCCGTGAGTTCGCTTTCGCCGGTGTGGAGCTCATCGGCGATCAATCCCGGGCGGGGTAATTGGGTCCAGATGGCGGTGCCGTGCGTGCCGCGCTCGTGGCGTGCGGCGCCGTCGACGCTCCAACGAAACAAGTTGGTCCGCGGCAGCATTTCGGCCCAGCGGTGGCAGGCGAGTTCGTTGAGATCGGAATTGCCGGTGAGCGCGAGCAGGTGGCCCGTCTGCACGAGGTCGTGACGTTCCATCAGCATCTCAGGTTCGAGCGCGTCGCCGTGAATGACGGTGAACTCTTCACGGCTGGCACCCACGGCGTTGCGCTGGTTGCGATCGATCAACACGGTGGGCGTGCCGGTATTTTTCGTGAGAAACGTCGCGATGGGGCGGGCGAGGCCGTGGGCTCCGAGAACCATCCAGCCCTTGGGCATGGGTTGACGCAGGCGCAGCAGCCACGCGAGTCCGCCGGCCGTAAAGCCCTGCAACACCACGGTCGTGACGATCACACTGTAGGTGAAGGTCTCGACGAAATTGGGGTCAAACGAAGCGGACGCGCGATCGGCCAAGGCCAACGCAAACAGGGACGCCATCGACGCCGCCACGATGCCGCGAGGGGCGACCCAACCGAGAAAAACCTTTTCTCGCCAATTCAGTCCGGACCCCCACGTGCATGCCAGGATCGAGAGCGGCCGCACCGTCACCAGCAACACCGCCACCGCGATGATGCCGCTTTGGCCGAACGCCACGAAGCGCGACAAGTCGAGACGCGCCGAGAGCAGCATGAAGAGCAAACCGATCAACAGCTCGGTCAGCTCGCCCTTGAATTCCCGGATCTTCTGCAGCTCGACCGGTCGCCGCCAGCCGACGATCAAACCCGCGACCGTGACGGCCAACAGTCCGGCTTCCGCCTGCACGGTTTCGCTTAAGCCAAACACGAGCACCGCCAATGCCAGCGCGAAGCTGTTGGTCATATTGTCGGGCGCGAGCCGCCACTTCAGCGCGAGATAAATGACCCAGCCGCCGACGCCGCCAAACACCAGGCCGGTCACGGCACGCACGCCGAAGTTGAGCAAGGCCTCGCCCTCGCCGCCGCTTTGAGCGGTGACCCATTCGAAGCACAGCAGTGCGATGAACACGCCGATCGCGTCGATCAGCACGCCCTCCCATTGCAGGATGTGATGCAGGCGCGGCTGGATACGGATACGTTTCAACAGCGGGGCGATGACGGTCGGCCCCGTGACGATCACCAGACTGCCCGCCAGCAACGCGGTCGACCAGTCGACGGGAAAGAAGAGCTTCACAATGCCGGTGACGCCGAGCCACGTGATGATCACGCCGACCGAGAGCAGGCGTTTGATGACGGTCGAGCCCGTGAGGTAGCCCTTGATATCGAGGGTCAGCCCGCCCTCGAACAAGATGATGCCGACGGCCAGCGATACGATGACGGGCAGAAACTCGCCCAACGCATCCGGCTCCAGAATACCCCAGCCCTCCGGACCGCACAGGATGCCGCCTGCGAGCAGAAAAACCAATGTCGGCAACTTTAACCGCCGGGAGATGACGATCAGGATGAGCCCGAGGGAGAGGGCGAGGGCCAGCGTGAGCAGGGCGTGATGAGAAACGGGCATGGGAGCTACCGAAAGCAGAACGTGAACCGTCCCGAACGCAACGGTGCTTCTACCGCCCGCGAAGGGTCATGAAAGTTGAATCTGCGGAAGAAGTAGTTGTGCTTTGAGCTCGGTTGAACCGAGTCCAACCCTTACGCGGCCATGGAACCATTGCATCTGCTATTTATCTGCTCGAAGAACCAATGGCGGAGCACAACGGCCGAGAAAATCTACCGGGAGCATCCGCAGATCAAAACGCGTTCCGCAGGAACGAGTGCCAAAGCGCGCCACACTGTATCCACGGCCGATATCCAGTGGGCTGATCTGATCCTCGTGATGGAGCGCAAACACATCCAGCGGCTACGGGCGAGTTTTCCCGCAGCGGTTAAGTTTAAGGATCTGCGCGTGCTGGAAATTGAGGATCGCTACCGTTTCATGGATCCCCAGCTCGTGATCGAAATCCAATCCGCCGTTGATCCGATCCTGACCGAGGCTTTATCGAATCGGACTGACTTTCTCGAAGGGTGAATCGATTAGTGCACTCCTGTTTCCATGCCGCCGGCGGTCACAGAGTCGTGCACCGCTGTCGTGAACCGCATGTAGTCGAGACCGTCGGCAAACGAGGTGTGGGTCACGGGGCGGCCTTCGCGGATGCTGGCGACGAAATCGGCTTCCACCTGCCAGCCCCCCCGTTCGGCGGTGGGGATGTCGACCAGGCGGGTTTCGCCGTGATGCGGGGTGTGCCGCAGTTCCTGGGTGGTCAGATCGAGCGTCAGCGTGCCGGAACTGCCATTGAGCACAAAGACACTGCGGCCGGGACCGGACTCGACGCTGCTGAGGTAGCCGGAAATCACGGGACCCTCCGGACCGCGCGCCACGAAATTCAGGCTTTCCGGCACCTCCACCTCGCGGGCGGCACCCGTCGCGGGATCGAGACGACGGGTGGTAAAGGTGGTGCCGGTGGCCCAGACCCGGGTGGGGCGGCGAAGCGTCCAGCGCTGGATTGCTTCGTAGCAGATACCGAGGGCCATCGTGTTGTGTCCGCTCAGGCTTCGGTCCAGCCGCCAGCTCAACGGCGCGGCCGGATCGGCGCTGGCCGATGATGTATTCACAAAATGGATCTCCCGGAGCACGCCGATCGCACCGGTGGCGACGAGGCGGGCGATGGTGGCGTCCCAGGGCAGGGTGATTGGCGACGGCACGATTTGGGCGACGCATTCGGGCTGCTGTCGGGCGGCTTCCACCATGGCGGCCGCTTCGGACGCGTTCATGGCCATGCGCGCTTCGGTCAGCACATGTTTGCCGGCGGCCAGCGCCGCGATCGTGATGGGCGCGTGGAGGTAGGGCCAGGTGCCGATGCAAATGGCGTCGATGGTGGGGTCCGCCACCACGGCCGACCAATCGGATGCGATGCGCGGAATGCCAAAGGCGTCCGCCACGGTCTGGCTCGACGCCGGGCTGCGATTGCACACCACCTCGACACTGACGCCGGGCAGGGTCTGAAATCCAGGGAGATGTTTTTCGCGAGTATTGGCGCCGGCGCCGATGACACCGAGGCGAAGGGGAGCTGAAGAGGCCATGGCGAAACGCTGGTCGGAAACCTCTCGGCGCGAAAACCGAAAACCACCGCGATCCGTCGCGATGTGGCTCGACTGGTGGTGGGGCCAAGGGGCTGATGGGGGATTAAAAGGGGCGGCTCGCATCGACCGCCCACCCTTGGGCGGAACGCTTCCGGGGTCGCTCGGGGGGAGTGGATGGAGGCGATTTGTCAGGATGAGGGGAAAAACGACGTTATACCACGGAAGGTGCCCCGGTCGGGACGTCGTTTACTCCTCCCCATTCGTCATGCAATCCTACCCGCTTCATCTTGGTCATTTTCGGGCCATTCGATTTTCGATCCTCATGGGCGTAGTCCTGGGGGAGTCGGTGCTGCGGGCCGAGATCCCGGCGACCGCAGAAGCCCCGGCCGTGCGGGTGATCGATGTCCATACCCATGTTTTCAACGTCAGAGACTTGCCGGTGTATGGCATTCTGCGATCGAAAGGCGTTGGGCCCGTGGTGGCGGGGGTGTTGGCGCGGTCGATCCTGCACATGACTCCGGCGGCCGAGGAGGGAGAGGGGCTGAAGGGACGCAACTTATGGAAATCGGTCGATCAACCGGAGGCTACCGTCCTTGAACAGTCTGAGCGAATCATCCTGCTGCGGTTTCTGCACGAGCCGGACGCGCTTGCGGATGAAGACGCGCCGCCACCCGAAAACAAGGACACGGGAGGGGGAAGGCGTGAGCGTGAGTGGCGGGATGACCAACTTTCCCAGGAGGGCGTGAAGTCATTGGAAATGCGCCGTGCGTTCGACGGGCTTTCCGATGACGCGGTGTTGATTGTGGAATCCCTGCGAAAGGCAGGATTCCTGATCGAGGAGGAACACGGGGAGGAGGCCCGTGGGGAGGATAAATCAATCCGGACGCTGCGTTCGGCCCGGGAGAAACTGGCCGGATATCTCAGCTTTTTCGGCATCATGGTGCGTCGTCAGGACGAGATCGCCACCTATCTGCGGGAACGTGCGTATCCGCAGGTGGATTTGTTCCTGCATCATCTGATGGACATGGGAACGGCCTACGGTGATTCGCCGAGTAATTTGTTTGATCGGCAGATCGATGGTTTTGCCCGGCTGGATCGACGCCAGGGCGGGCGTTTGATTCACTTTTCAGCCTATGATCCCTTCCGAAATAGCGACGCACTGCCCTACGCCCAGAGAGCCATGGCGGCGGGTGCCTGGGGCATCAAGGTGTATCCGCCTAGCGGTTACAGAGTAGCGGCCAACGTTATTCCCGCCCGCCCGCCCGTCTGGAAACCCTCCGCGTTGGACCGATGGAAGTCGCGCTACGAACAGTGGCGGGACGCCGGCGAACTCGATGCGGTTCTGGACGAATTCTTTACCTGGGCGGCGGAGAAAAAGGTTCCTTTGTTCACGCACTGCACTCCGGTCGGGTTCGAGGCGGAGGCTGGATATGGCGAGAATTCCGACCCGTATTTCTGGCGCATGGTATTAGAAAAACATCCCGACCTGGTGTTGTGCTTCGGCCACGCCGGCGGTGAAGCGTTCTGGTTCAGCGACCCCCGGCTGGACAGCACGATGCCCCCCGTGTCGTCGGCGCAACGGCAGCGGTGGCACTACGGTCGTCAGGTGGTCGACCTATGCCTCGAGTTCAAGAACGTCTACTGCGGTCTGGATTTTTTGGAGCCGGTGCTGACGCCGCGGGGCCGGGCCCTGGCCGGAGCGCGGCTTTCCTCCCTGATCGATCTCCCTTCCGCCGACGGCGAGTGGCGGTTGGGGGACAAGGTCATGTATGGAACCGACTGGCACATGATGCAGCAGGTCCCGGGGTTCGAAGGCTATCTGGCGGCCTGGGATGAGGTGTTTCGCTCGCTCGATCCGCGGTGGCGCGGACGGTTCTTTGCGGGCAACGCGGTGGAGTTTCTACGGATGAGGGAACGCGCGCAGGAAACCCGATTCTCCGCGGTTCAGCGCCAATATTGGTCGGGGCTGATCCAAGCGATTGACCGGCAATAGCATGAAGTCGCGGATGCGTGATTGCAACCGGCTCGGGCCGGTTCACCTCATTCCAGGTCCGACTTCAGCGGTGTTCTTCGTAGGAGATTTCGATCTTGGCGGCGAAGGCGGCTTTTTTCGCGGTGCCTTGGAAGCGGATGCTGTGGGTGAGTTCGTCGTAGATGTATCCGTTTTTCGGATCAGCGGGGACGGCACTGCCGTCGACGAGCACGCGCAGGCTGGGCTGGTAGAGCGTGGAGCCGATGGTGACGGGGTCGAGGGCGACCGCCACGGTGTCGGCGATGCGGTCGCCCAGCTCGGCCAGCGAGGCGGAGAAATCGCTCTCGATGTTGAGCACGGTGCCGCCGGTCAATTCGGCGGCGCGGCGGTGCGAGACGTTGGAGGGTGAGACCACGGCGTGCATTTCGATCTTACCCCGCTGGTTGCCCTTCACGATGATGAAGGGGCGCAGGACCCAGTAGTTGATGTAGCCGTCGAGAGTCTGGCGTTCAGTGGGATGGTCGGCGTTATAATCCTGCAGGAGCTCGGGGAGCTTGCCGTTCTGGACCCACTCGGCCTTGCGGGTGCCGTCCCGGGCGGTCCGCCAGGTCGCCATGCGGGTTTCCTCTTCGTCCATGAAAAAGACGACGATGGTGGTGGCCTCGGGGCGCAGCAGCGCATTCTGCCCGTTGTAGGCACCGGCGACGAAGTTATACACGGCGGTGAAGGCGGTGCGGTTGCTGTCTCCGTTGGTGCCGACCCGCACGAGTTCGGCGAAAACGCTGTCGGGGGTCTTGGGCGTGATCCACGGCTGGCGGAGGAAGGGGAGCGTGACGAGGTTGCCGTTGCTGGCGACTTGTTTGGTCTGGCGGCGGGGTTCGCCGTCGCGGCCAAGGACCGGTTGACCGCGGGAATCGAGTTCGATGCCGCGCACGCGTTTGTAGCCACGCTGGCCGGCGTTGACGAAGTCGGTCGTGAGCACGCCGATGCGGTAGTCGAGCTCGCGCTCGTCGAACAGCTGGCGGAAGCGCCGCAGGTTGTCCGCGATGCGGTTCTGGTGCGGGGCCATGGAGGGCGAGTTGTTGATGACAAAAACGAGATCAACTTCGCGGCTCTTGGAGCGATCGGCGAACTTCGTCTTGTTGGTGCGGATCGGCTCCACGCTTATCGTGACGACGTTTTCCACGCCGATCGACGGGTTGTTTTCGTCGATCGTGTAGTAGGTGAAACGGTCCTCGCCGATGAAGTTTGGTGCGGGGGCGTAGCTGAGCTGCCCGGTGGCGCGATCGAGGCGGGCCGTGCCATGGGCGGGTCGGGCCTTGTCGTCGAGCACGTAGGCGATCTTGGCATCGACGATGGAGAGGCGGTCCACTTCGCTCATGAAATCTTCATGGCTCGGGAGCTTGGTCGAGGCCGGCAGGTTCGGGCGGGTCTGCAGGGTGACGGGCACGGCATGCACCGCGCGCTCGCGATCGGCACTGACTTCAAACGAGTCCATCTCCAGGGGCGGAGGCGGCGTCACGTCGATCTCCACCTCGTTGGCAAAGACCAATCCGTTGGTGCGATTGAGCACCTCGTAGGTGAACGAGTCGTAACCCTCGTAGTCGTCTTCGGGCCGGTAGGCAAAGTAGCCGAGACGGGCGGTCTTGTTGGCAAATACGTCCGCGTTGGTGCCGCCCGCGAGGCCCACCCGGCCGTAAAGCGGCTCCGACGTGAGCGTGAACACCAGTTCGTCGGCCATCTCGTTGCTCAGGATCTCGGGAGAAACGAACAGCTGTCCGGAAACGCCCTGACCGTCGGCTTGCAGTTGCATGGGTTGGGCGGAGTTCTGCGCCTCGACGCGTGCGGTCAGGAGCCCGGCAGAGAGGGCCAGCAGACGCAGCCCAAGGCGGACAATGGAAGAGAAGGTCATTGGTGGAAACGGTGCTGCCAATAGAGAGTGCTGAAAAGCGGAACCGGTTCCCTCACGCCGATTATATCGGTTGATCGAAGAATTCCGGACCGAGATCGCCAAGGTGTCGCAAGAAACACTTGCTATATTTAGATGTTTAGCTAAACATGCACATATGAATCAGGTTTTCCGGGCCCTTTCCGATCCGACGCGGCGGGAGGTGTTGAAGCTGCTGCGCCGTCGGCCCATGACTGCGGGTGAGTTGGCGGAAAAATTTCCCGTAGCCAAACCGACGATGTCGCGGCACTTCGCCGTGTTGCGTGAGGCCGGGTTGATCGAGTCGGAGAAAAGCGGCACGACGATCACCTACCGGCTGCAACTCTCCGTGCTGGAAGACGCCCTGTTGGGGTTCACGAGCGCCTTCGGATTCGATGAGCAGGTCAAGGCGTCGCGAGAGGTCGCCGCCGTCAAGCCCGGGAGATCCGTCTCATGAGTGCGTGGCTGCGGTGCATTTCCCCGCTGTTTTCCATGTTGTCCGTCGGGATCGCGATCGGACTTTCGGTTTGGGTGATCGTGCTCAAGCCGGAGGAGGCGTTCGTTCTCCTTATTCCCGCGACTCTTTTCGTCTCGGCCATCCTGATTTTTGAAAACCGTTCCCGGGGCGTGGCGCGACGCGCCCGCGAGGGTCAGCAATGGCTGGTGAGGGGCGCGTTCCTGGGTGGAGCGCTCGTCATGCTTTTGGGGCCGGGAGCTAAGCTCGCCGTGATATCCGGGTTGTTGGATGTATGGTTGGTGGAACCGGCGCGTCAGCTCGGTGGCGTGCTTTCGGGTGCCGCGTTTGTCGTGTTGGGCAATTTCCTGCCCAAGCTGGCTTCCCCGTGGCGTTTGACCGAGGAGCCATTCGACTGGCAGGGCGTGCATCGTTTCTGCGGCCGGGTATTCATGTTCGCCGGCACGGTGGTGGTATGGGTCTGGCTCGCGTGGCCGGCCGAAGCAGCCTCCGAGGCTGCGACCGTGGCGTTTGTATCGTCGGCGGTGTTGTGCGTGGGGCGGAAATTTTATTCACTGGCAACGTGGCGCGGATCGACCCCGAGTTCATGAAGCAGGTCCGGTTCTATCACTCGGCGATCTGTCCGCGGTGCCGCTTGTCCGGTTTGTGGCTGGCCCGGATGCTACCGGATTTTCCGGACGTGGAGATCGAGAAGACCGAATTCCTGACGCATCGTCTGCAGGCCAAGGCAGACGGCGTGCGTGGGATTCCCACTTTGGTGGCCGACGATCAACGCCTCAGCGGCATCCTTCTGACGAGGAAACGTCTGCGGGGCTTTCTGGAGTCACTCTGAGTGACGCCATAGCCTATGGCGGCGGATCGTCGTCGTCGGATTTCCCATCTGATCGGCAAAACGCTGACAAAGTGACGACATGACCCTGTCCGGATAACCTGACCCTGTCCGGATAACCCTGTCCGGATAACCCACTGTCCGGATAAACCCACGAAAAAGCCGGGGTTGGAGACCCCGGCTAAAGTTGATGAACGGTGCGTGGCAGTTTCGTCGAGGTGGCGATGAGGTCAGCGTCGATGACGCGGCGTGAGGCCATGGAATCATATTTCGTTCCGGTTTCGCATGAACCGTTTGAGGAGCACGGGGAGAAGGCAGAGGTCGCAGAGCAGGGCGACGGCGATCGATAGGGCGGTCAGCAATCCGAAGAGCACGCTGGGAACGAAGTCCGAGAAACTGAGCGCGGAAAAACCCAGAATGATGACGAGGGATGTGTAGAGGATGGCGTGGCCGACCGAGGCATGGGTTTTTTCGATGGCCTTTTCCGTGGAGTGCTGCCGGTGCTCCGCGAGAAACCGGTGGAGGTAGTGAATGGTGTCGTCCACGGCTATGCCCATGCCGATCGCCGCGATCGTGATTGTCATCAAATCGAGCGGAATGCGCCCCAAGCCCATCACCCCGAGTATGATGATCGTGGTTACGATATTGGGAATGATCGCAATGAGCGCGATTTTGAGCGAACGGAATATCACCCAAAACGTGAGCGAAAGCACGATGAAGACCAGGCCGATGGTGAGGATTTGCGAGCGGAAGAGGCGCTGCAGGATGTCTTGGTAGAGGACGAAAAGGCTGGTGAGTTGGTATTGATCCTTCTCGATGCCGAGGTCGGCCATCGACTGCTTTAGATCCGTCATGAATTCGGCGCGATTCAGGCCGTCGGTCGTATCCGATATTCGGAGACTGATTCGGGCTTGGCCATCGTCGGCAGCAAAGAAAGAGCCGAGCAGGGCATCGCGGAAATCGTGGTCGAGCGTGCGGTAAATGGCGGTCAGCTCGTATTCCGTAAGCGGACGACCTTGGTTCACGGTTTTGGCCAGCTCGGTGAAGTTGACCAAGGAGAGCGATTTGCCGGTTCCTTGCTTCGCATCGAGCATGGCTTGGATCTGTTGCAGCTTTTGGACGGCGTCGGCCGTGATGATCAGGTCGTCCTGTTTCAGGTAGCCCGGAATATCGTAGATGACGTCCAGGGGAGTCGATCCGCCGAACTCCTGATCGATGAACGCCAGCTCGCGTCTCGTTTGCGTGGATTCCCGAAAATAGTTAATGAAACTGTTTTCGACATTCAGCAGGAACAGGCCCGCCGCGCTGATCACGATCGTCGCCAGGCTGATCATGACGATCAACCCGCTGCGATTGAGGACAAGCCGGGAGGTGGACCGAAGCAGGGAATCCGTCAGCTTGTGGCTGCGAGGGGTGCCGCGTCGGGCAAAAAGGGATACCGCGGCGGGAAACACGATCAAGCTGCTCACGATCGAGACGCCCATTGCGATGATCATCATGTAGCCGAACGAGATGACCGATTGCAGGCCGCTGAAGAGGAGCGAAGCGAACCCGACCGAAGTGGTGATGCCGGCGTAGAGGCAGGGTCTAGTTTTTTCCTGAAGGGTCGCCTTAAGCAGTTCTCCGGTGGTCGCATTCGGATGGCGGTCCTGCTCTTCGATGAACTGGACAATCAAGTGAAGCGCTATGGCGATCGTCAGGATGAGCTGGAGCGCAATGAAGTTTGCGGAAATGACCGTCGCTTTCAGACCCAGCAATGCTAGCAAACCCATGGTGGGGAGCACACTGAAAACGCAGCAGATGACCGGGATGACGACCCACTTGAGTTCACGAAAAATCAGCGCGAGGGTGAGGCAGATGATCGTGAAAATGGCGACCCCGAACACGATAAGATCCTTGGTGATGATCTGGATCATCTCGTAGCCGAGAACGTGCGCGCCGCCCAACAGAATTTCAGCTCGGTCTTGATATGCGACAGACAGATCGCGGATGGCTTTGATCTCGTGTTCGCGAGTTCGATCGAGCGCCTTCTGTAGTGGCTCGGCTTGCTCCTGCAGTCTTTCGATTTTCTGGGATTGCGCCTCGCTGAGTTTGGCTTCGACCGCCCCTCTTCGAAGATCGAGAACCGCGTTTTCGATGCCCTCAAGTTCGCTATCCCGTTTGAAGGAGACTTGAATCGCGGTGGCGGAAAAGTCCTGGTTGACGAGGAGGTCCTGATAAATCGGATGCCCGGTCAAAGCGGACTTTATTTCTTTGTTACTGAAATCATTCGCTTCGATCGTCCATTGGTCGGGATCGAGATCTCCGCTCAGTCCGCCGGGAGCGAGCGAAAGAAGCGGAACGTTGAGAAGGGAACGAACCGATGCGACGCGCGGGAGCTTGATCAATTCGGCACTAAGCGTTCTCAGGTCAGCGAATGTCTGTTCGGACAGCACGTCGTGGTCTCTCGGGCGATAAACCACGAGCAGGAATTCCTGCGGCGAAAAGCGGCGATTGACCGACTGGGCTTGCTGATAGATCTGGTTGTCTTTGGTCAGCAGCGTTTCAGCCGAGGCGTTGATTTCAAAACGACTCGCCTGCCAGGAAAGTATCCCGGCGATGACTACAAAAAGCGCGAGCACCCCTTTCGAGTGATCGACGACCAGGTCGACGAAGGGACTAGTTGGGCGTTTTCTCATAGTCGGCGTTACGCTGGACATCCTGGAGATAGAGGTTCCGGAAGAAGATGTAGGGCTCGCCGCTTTCGGCTCTTAGTTTCAGATAGTTTTCTCCGGCGGGAGCGAAGTCCTGAAAATAATCGAAGCCGTTGATGATGGTGGATTCAGGGGTCTCTGCGAGGTAGGTTACGGGATGTAGAAAGTAGTCGACGATCGATCCGGTGCCGCGGCGCATATCCGTGGGTCCGAAGAGCGGCAAGACGAGATAGGCGCCGTAACCCGCGCCGTAGTGGGCGAGCGTGTCTTCGAAGTCTGTATCCAGACGCTTCATACGAAACTCTTTCGTGGCCGGGTCGAAGATCCCGGCGAGGCCGACCGTGGAGTTGATCACGAAACGCCCCAGATTTTGTCCCGCCTGTTTCGGTTTGAACTGGAGGAGATGATTGATCGCGGAAATCGGCAGTTTCAGGTTGGCGAATACGTTTCCCACGCCGGTGCGGACGGGTTTCGGAACGACTTTGACGTAACCCTTGCCCAACGGAATCAGCACGGTGCGCAAGGTCAGGTCATTGAACGCGAACATGGCCCGATTGAACGGCATGAGCGGATCTCGATAATCCGTGTAGGCGACTACGGTCGGTTCGATGGGCGCGGCTGGCGCGGCTGTTTTCGGGGCATCGACTCCCGCCCCCGTTTGATCGGACGGCTGGCCTAGTGCACAGGACAAAAACAGCGCGTGGAGCGCGAGGTAGCAGAACGCCTGACGGATGCCTTGGCTCATGGCGTGATGGGAATGGGGAGTCGTGAGCATCGGCGATGGGTTGGATTTAAACTACTGCACGACGCAATTGCCGTTTGGATCATCATATTGCGTTTACCGTGCCGCCGAGGATAGGTATGCATAAGTTACAATGGTTTATTTAGTTATGTATCTTATCGAGGGAGGCTAATAGCAAAATCGGGCGAAATGCCTACATGGATTACTAGATTAAAGGCATTTTGCCCGATGGCGCATTTTTGCATCCACGGATTTGGGAGTGGTGGAGCCGAGAGAATACCGCCGCCGTAGGAGGCGGATTGGTCACAACAAAAAGCCGAGGTCGTGACGACCCCGGCTACAGTTATGAAACGGCCGCTATTCGGCTCAGTAGACGTGCTCGTCGAGCAGGGCGCACAGCTCGGCTTCGGTCACGCGGCGTTGGGCTATCGCGAGCGTGATCCTGCGCAACGTCGCCGCGATGGCGACCCTCATCGTCGGCTCGATGCCCAACCGTCTTTGTATTGTTACCGGATTTCCTGCGACGGTCTCCTACGCGTTCGGGACCCTTCCTTAAACGGTCATGTCGTTACTTGTTAACACTAGGAAGGACTCAAATGCCGGCTACAGGCTCTGAGTAGGCGATGTCACACAAAAGCATACGGGGGTTGATGGAGCTTTCGGTTGTTTGGTTGGATGGAGAATTCTCCGAGCGACCATCCCGGATCCATCGCGAGTTTATCTCCACCGAAGCAGTCAGTGTTAACAAGTAACGACCCGACCCGAATGGCGCTTAGTTAGCGGGAAAGCGGCAAGATGGATTCACGGGAATGATTTCATAAATAGTTGATTATCAACTTGATGTAGCGTGGGGCATTTAGTAATGCAAATCCATGAAGATCAACACGTTGTATCTGCCAGGGTTTTGTCATCGTTTGTGCGGGAGCTCGTCGAAGCGGGGTGCCGGCGCTCTGAGCGGTCGCGCACTCAAGCTTGATGGGTTGGCGGCGTTGCTGGCGCGTTTCATTGCTCCTGCCACGTTCGCTGGGGTGGGTAAGCGCGACCGGATCTATACGCCGTGGGTCACCTTTTGCGCGTTTCTGGGGCAAGTGCTGCAACGCGGAGCGAGCTGCCGTGACGCAGTGCGTCGAGTCCAGGCGTGGCATTTGAAGGCCGGGTCGGCCACGGCGGTCGACGACGCCACCGGAGGTTATTGTCAGGCCCGTTCGCGGTTGCCGATTGCGGTATTGCGCACCGCCTTTAACCAGCTCGCCGAGATGGCTCTTCTGCGCAGCCGCACCGAGGACCAATGGTTGGGCCATACGGTCAAGGTGATCGACGGCGGCGGGCTTTCGATGCCCGACACCGCCGCCAATCGGAAAGTCTATCCCTACGCTGGCGGTCAGCGCAAAGGGTGTGGTTTTCCGACGGGACAGATGGTCGGGCTGTTTTCATTGGCCACCGGCCATTTAGTGAAGTTTGTCCTCTCATCATGGAAGGCTCACGAGGCACCCTTGGCCCGTCAGTTGATTGGCTGGGTGAAGCAAGGTGAGGTCTTACTGGCCGATCGAGGGTTTTGTAACTGGGGACTGATTAGTCTTTTGCACCGAAAAGGCGTGGACGTGGTGATGCGCCTGCATCAAGCGCGTCGGACCGGCACCGGCGAGGTCTGCTGGCCCAAGCCCCAGCGGCAGGGGCGGTGGGGAAAATGCTTGTGGAACGAGTTGCCGCAGAGCCTGACGTTGCGCGTGGTGCGCTTCCGCGCCGCAGTGCCGGGCTTTCGCACCGACCGCATCGCGGTGGTGACCACGCTGCTCGATGAAGCAAAGTATCCCGACGCGGTTATTGCCGAACTTTACCTGCGCCGCTGGCAGGTGGAACTGCACTTCCGCGATATTAAGACCACGCTCGGACTCGATGTGTTGCGCACGCAAACCCCCGAGATGATCGAGAAGGAAGTCCACCTCCAGGCCATCGCTTACAACGTGGTGCGCTTGCTCATGCTGGAGGCCGCCCGGCAGCACGACGTGCCACCCGCGCGCCTGTCGTTCAAGGGCACGGTGAGCACGCTGCGCGCCTTTGCTCCATTATTTGCCACCAACGCCCGGCAGGCTGCCCAACGCTTCGAGGAGTTGTTGCTCGCGCTCGCCGCCGACCTCGTGCCCGACCGACCCCATCGCAGTGAACCGCGCGCCATCAAACGCAGACCCAAAGTCTACCAACTGATGACCAAACCTCGGCACCACATGCGTGTATCCATATCACGGCGACAATAAGAGACGATCACCCCCCTTAACTAAGCGCCATTCCGACCCGACCCCATCGAATTCCCCCAACGGTGTCCGGATCGTGGGGCTAAGCCGTTGATAGTTGGGCACTTATGATGCTTGAGGGCGCCGAGATCGATCTCAATTGCCGCCCAAGTCACTTTCGGTGCGTGAGCCGATGCACGCCGTAGCGTGGATCGGTAGTTTCATCTAGGTCCGGCGACCGCAATGCGGACCTCTAAAGCAGCGTGTAGTGGGTCTCTTGGGGCCAGGAAGCGAAGATCTCGGGTTGATTTAGCAAATCGCATTGTTGTGTGGTTATTGCTGCTACAGGCTATTTATCATGTTGTATAATAATTAGTTATATTTTCGTCAATGCATGCGTCATTAGTCAGGGTATTGGCATGACCTTTTCCTCCAATCCTCTGGTCGACGAGACGTTCATGGCGCCAGCTCATCATCTGCTCGCGCACTACGTGCGCAACCGGCGTAAGCAAAACACCGGATTAAGCGACGAACGCTTTTTGACCTGGGGCGTGATGCGCGCACTTGATGCTGATGAGTCAGGCCGGGCGTTTTTGCAGGCCCGGGCCGATCAGGCCGAGTCGCTGCCTCGGAGCACGTGGTTTGATGCGTTCAAATCAAAGCGCCGGCTGGAGATGCTCACCGAGGTCGCGACCAAGAGTTATCAGTATTTTGATCGGGAGTTGGGCGACCGGGACTGGTTGGCTGAGTTTGAGGAACTCAATGATCATCCCGTATGGGCTGTGGATGGACATCAGATCGCTCATGCCACCCACTCTGAGCGCGACGGCAAAGGTCGCTATGTCGCTTCGGGCATGATCTATGGACTCTGTCTGCATCGGGGGCTGATGCGGCCCTTGGCGCGCTTCCAAGGAGACGCCAAACGACGTCACGAGTGGCCCGTGTTTAAGGAAAACTGGCAGCGATGGTTGCAGGGTGAGCCACGCCAGCTGATGCCCATCATCGTCGCCGATCCCGCTTACGTGAACAATCTCTACTGGGTGCTCGAAAAGATCCATCGCCACGCCATGATCATCACCAGGGAAAAGGAAAACATGGAACCGATGATTTACGGTCCCTGCGGGTTTGATCCCGATGACCCGATCAACCGCGGCGTGGTCTCTGACGATCACGCGGGCTACAGCAACGCCGCGCTTCGTCGTATCCACTATCGCGATCCGGCCACCGGCAAGGACCTGGTATTTATCACCACATGCAACCATCTGCGTCCCGGCCTCATCGCGCTGCTCTACTTCCTGCGCTGGAAGATCGAAAAGGCCTACGATGTCTTTAAAAACCGGCTCGGCGTCACCAAGGCGTGGGGCACCGGCGATACCGCCGCGCTCATGCAGGCTCACTTCGTCGCCTTGCTGCACAACCTGCTGACCGTGTTACTGGCCAGACTCGAACATACCGGTCTGAGCGAAACCAAGGTCATCGATCGGCAGAAGAAGCGTCGCGACAAGCTACCTCCCGACAAGCAGGTGCCCGCTCAAAATAACGTGCGTTATGCCTTCGCCCTGACGTGCCAGTTTATCCGCACCGTCCGCAATGCCTTGCGCTACAAGATCCCCTGGGAGGATGCCTATCCGCTATTTAAGCTGCGCATGGAAAGTTACTTATGACTCTATATCCGGACACCGTTGAATTCCCCAATATAGACTAGTTCATACCCAGGTCGTCGTATTTCATTCCTTGCGTTTAAAGTTAGCGGGAGAATTATACCACTTTTGATACTCGTCCGGAAATTGTGAAATCCACAACGGATTCAGTTTAGCAGGGCTACTTCCGCCCGAATTTTTTAACCACATTGGAGGAATCTTGCCCGTTGCTTCATCAAAATTTCTTACGACGGAATCCGAAATCACACCTCCATCCAGATCGATGTTATGCTTTTCACGCAATAAACTATTTATTCTTTCTAACAACTCGGTTCTTCGCGGATCTAATTCAAACGAATAGTTATAAATTCGTGAAGCGATGTCTCGACCAGAGGAATCTCTCCAAAACGGATCAGCATCACGCTTTAACAAATAGTAAACGACTTCAAATTGATTTACCGTCGCCGCCCGAAAAAGGGGAGTCACACCGGCATCACTGGTAGTGTTTACATTAACACCTGAGTCTAATAATTCCTTTAGATACTTTAGTCGAGTATCCAGTAAAGAATAAAAAACCACCGGCCGACCGTCTACTTTCAAATTCAGATCCAAATTATCCGCCTCCGAAATAAGACTCTCAAAATAAAAATCTCTATCATTTAAAATAGAATCAACCAACAAAGCACGCCAACCATTTTTATAATTAGGATCAGCATGATAACCCAATAAATCAGTAAAACTCTCTTTCGAGTCATTTAGATATGCTGCCCAAAGAGCACGCCCCCCTAATTCTTGAGACATCACAAATTTTTCGATACTAAGCGTCTTTTTGACCAAATCGACGTCATTTGCTGCAGCTGCATCAATAAGAACTTCCTCCAACGAATCATTAGAGCCCGCCGGAAAATTATTACTATATTTTACTTCTCTACAACCAAATAAAGCTGCCGCAAAAGCGAAGTAAATTACATTTTTCACAGGCAATCCAATGACTTTAGAACAGAATCCATCTCATACGACAGATTCAAGGATCAGTTTGAAGAAAGAGATGATATAAGATCCTGGAAGCATTGTGCGGGAGACTTCCATCCGAGGATTTTTCGAGGGCGCTCGTTGAGCATTTCCTGATAGGCGCTGAGTTGCTGATAGAAGACAGCGGAGAGGTCGGTGCCTTTGGGCAGGTAGTGGCGGATATGACCGTTTTGGCTTTCGCAGGTGCCACGTTCCCAAGGACTGTGTAGGTGACAGAAGAAGACTTTGAGACCGAGATCGGCGGCGAGAGTCTTGTGCTGGGACATTTCCTAACCTTGGTCGTAAGTGGGTTTGCCGTAAGGGTCAAGTCGTTACTTGTTAACACTAGGAAGGACTCAAATGTCGGCTACAGGCCCTGAGTAAGCGATATCGCACAAGGATACGCGGGGACGTGGAGCTTTCGGTTATTGGGTTCGATGGAGAATTCTCCGAGCGATCATCTCGGGCCCATTGCGAGTTTATTTCCATCGAAGCAGCCAGTGTTAACAAGTAACGACCCGACCCCATCGAATTGGAACGACCCCATCGAATTGGAACGACCCCATCGAATTGCCCCAAGTCTTGGGTCTGGATCGATTGCCGGGTGGAAGGACCCGGGTCGATCAGACCGCGTAGGGGAAGCGGACTCGCGGGTCGTTGGCGGGGAAATCGCGGGTGTTGCGGGTTACGAGAATACAGCCTTCGGTTTCGGCGCTGGCGAGCACGATGGCGTCGGGAAGCTTGAGGCGGAGATTTTGGCGCAACTCTACCGCACGACGGGCGACTCTTTCGCTCAGCTCCACCCGCTCCAGCGAGGCGAGCAGTGCCTCTGCCGCCTGGCGTTCCGCAGTGGTTTGGGCACCGACCAAGAGCTCCATGTAGGAAATGATCGAGTAGCAGGGTCGACCGTAGCGGATCAGCTCTTCACGGGCGGCCGTCACCCCTTGAAGGTAGTCGATCAGAACGTCGCTATCGATGACGGCCTTCACCGGTTCCACTCTTCCCGGAGGCCATCCACGGCGGTGCGGCTGTCGCCGCGTTGGGCCCACGCACCGAAAGCCGCGTCGCGGGAGAGGACCTGCTTCTCGGTGAGCATCACATCGACAGCGCGTCGGATGGCCTCGGCACGGGAGATCTTTTCCCGGTCGCACAGTTCGGCCAGTGCCGTCACCTGATCGTCAGGGAGTTCGATGATGGTTCTCATGATGACGTCATATGATGACGTTTACGTGAAAGTCAAGCAGCGTGGGCGTGGCCGTATTCTGGCGGGTGAGATGGTATGCGCGGATTGCCCCAACGATTGGGGCCAATAGAGACCGCGGCTACAGTCGTAACAGCGGCTTTGTTTCAGCTTAGTAGACGTGTTCGTCGAGTAGGGCGAAGAGCTCGGCTTCGGTCACGCGGCGTTGGGCCATGGAGTCGCGTTCGCGGAGGGTGAAGGTGTCGCCTTCTTTCTCGATTGTATCGAAGTCGATGGTCACGCACCAGGGGGTGCCGATCTCGTCCTGGCGACGGTAGCGGCGGCCGATCGCTCCGGCTTCGTCGTAGAATACGGCAAAGCGGCGCTGGAGCTTTTTGTAGAGGGCCTTGGCGCGGGTCGTGAGCACTTCCTTGTTCTTGAGGAGAGGCAACACGGCCACTTTGACCGGGGCAATTCTGGGCGAGAGGCGCAGCACGGTGCGGGTCTCCGTTTTGCCTTTGTCGTCGGTGACTTCCTCCTCCGCGTAGGCGGCGGCGAGCACGGCGAGGAAGATGCGGTCGACGCCGACGGCGGGTTCGATGACGTGCGGCACGAACTTCTTTTTGGAGTCTTCGTCGAAGATTTCCTGCGGCTTGCCGGACGCTTTGGCGTGTTGGTTGAGGTCGTAGTTGCCGCGGGCGGCGATGCCCCAGAGTTCCTGCACGCCAAACGGATATTTGAACATGATGTCCGTCGTGCCGCGGGAGTAGAAGGCGAGCTTGGCCTTCTCGTGATCGAAGAGACTGAGGTGCGACTCGGGCAGGCCGATGGAGACGAGCCAGTCCCAGCACCACTGGATCCATTCCTTGTGGGCGGTCTCCCAATCGGCGTCTTCATGGATGAAGTATTCCATCTCCATCTGCTCGAACTCGCGGGAGCGGAAGATGAAGTTGCGCGGGGTGATTTCGTTGCGGAAGGACTTGCCGATCTGGGCAATGCCGAAGGGCAGTTTCACGCGGCCGGTGTCGACGACGTTTTTGAAATCAACAAACATGCCCTGAGCGGTCTCGGGGCGCAGGTAGGAGACCGACGAACCATCGCGCAGCGCGCCGACGTTGGTCTCGAACATCATATTGAACGCGCGGGGCGGGGTGAGGCTACCGGGTTCGCCGGTGGCGGGCGAAGGGATGAGCGGGATCTGCTCGGGCGTGGCTTCGGTGAATTCGATCACTTCGACGGGGGCGAGCGTGCCTTGCAGGGCTTGTTTGCGTTTCACCTTCTCGGCGGCGGTTTGGAGCTCGCCGGCGGTGTCTTCGGATTCGAGGGCCGAGACGTAGCCGTGGGTGGTGCCGTCGACGACGACAGCGGCGAAAAAGAGTTGGTCGGCGCGGTAACGTTGTTTGGACGTTTTACAGTCCACGAGCGGGTCGGTGAAGCCGTCGACGTGGCCGGAGGCCTGCCAGACCTTGGGGTGCATGATGATGGAGGTCTCGATGCCGACGATGTCGTCGCGGCGGCGCACCATGTCATCCCACCAGCAGTCGCGGATGTTCTTCTTGAGCTCGATGCCGAGGGGACCGAAGTCGAAGAAGCCGTTGTAGCCGCCGTAGATTTCGGACGACTGGAACACGAAGCCGCGGCGCTTCGCGAGCGATACAATGGCTTCCATGAGGTTGGCGGAGGACTCGGCAGGCGTGGACATAGGGAGCAGAGATAGCCAGCTCCGGCTATCCCGCTCAAGTAACAAGTATCAGATATCAAGTAACAAGAGCGGAGGACCGGGAGGCAGAATCGTTGTAGGGCAATCGCCGGGTAACCGGGTCGGTGGCGTTTGTGATGTGAAACCTGCGGTCGGCGGGGTGGTGGAGCGGTTTTGTTTTCATTTTCCCATTGGAGCGGGCTTCATCGCGTCACGGTAGTGGGGCCATCTTTATCCAGCTGTGGTTAAAAGATCCGGGGCAATTTGGCGTGAAATTTCATTGGTCTGGGGGACGTTGAAACGGGCCGGACATTTACGTTGCGGTAGGAGGTGAGGGACTCACAACGGAGGTTCTTTACGTGCCCCGTTCGCGGTCCGTGATGGTCTGCCGAATACATTTTTTTCACCCCAATTTTCATGAATCTCGAATACCTCACCCTCGGTGCCTACTTTGTCTTGCTGATCGTGATTGGCGGGGTGTTTGCCCGGTTTAATAAAAACCTGAGCGACTTTGTGCGCGGCGGGGCGCGCGGCACGTGGTGGATGGTGGGCACGAGCATGCTCATGGCGGGCATCAGTGCGTTTACCTTTACGGGCAACAGTTCGGCGATTTTCGAGGCGGGGCCTTCGGCGATCATTATCTATGTCGCGAATATCACCGGGTTCATTCTCGGCGCGACGTTTCTCGGTCGTTGGTGGCGGCAGAGTCGGGCCTACACGTCTGGGGATTTGGTGCGGGGGCGTTTTGGCTTCGGCGCGGAACAGACGTTTGTGGTGACCGGGATTATCCTGAATCCGTTGAGTGCGGCCATTCAGCTTTGGGCGTTGGCGGTTTTTGTGAGTGCGGTGTTTGGTCTGCCGGTCATTTGGATGATCACGATTATCGGGGTGATCACCTTGGCCTACTCGACGTCGGGTGGCATGTGGGGCGTGATGGCGACCGATGTGGTCCAGGGCGTGATCATGTATGGCATGACGTTGTTGATGGGAGTGCTCTGCATCATGGAGGTCGGCGGCGTCGGCGCGTTTATCGAAAACTATCAACAAATGGTGGCGGAAGGCAGCTTCACATTCGTCAAAGAAGCGGGCCAATACACCAATGATCGTTACACCGGCTTGTGGATGGTGATGGCTTTCGTGATGCAGATCATTTCCCAGATCCACTTGGGGGCGGCCAATAAATTCCTCGCAGCTAAGGATGGTCGCGAAGCCTCGAAGGCGAGTTGGTTTTGCATGGTGCTGATGGCGGTGGGCGTGGCGGTGTGGTTCATCCCGCCGATGGTGGCCCGGTTCCTGTATACCGAGGAGGTTCTGGCGGCGGCGGTGGGCGATCCGGCGACCACGTCTTATGCGGTGGCGGCGGCGCACGTGTTGCCCAAAGGACTACTCGGCGTGATGATCGCCGCGATGTTCTCGGCCACCATGAGCAGTATGGACTGGGGGTTGAACACGACGACGGGCGTGGTCGTGAACAACTTCATCCTGCCGCTGCGCAAATGGATGGGCAAAGTCACGATGCCCGACCTCGGTCAACTGCGTCTCTGCCGCACCATCACGGTGTTGCTCGGCATTTTGATCATCAGCATGTCCATCGGTCTTTCGCAGCAGACGCGTTTCGCGATGTTCGATTCCTACATGGTCATTGCCTCGATCATTACGGTGCCGATCACGTTGCCCTTGGTGGCGGGTATTTTTGTGCGGCGGATGCCGGGCTGGTATTATTTCGTGATGCTCGGCGGCGGCATGATCATGTCGATTTACACGGTGGTGGATGAGAAGATGAACGCCAACGTGTGGGTATTGCAGGAGCGCAGCTTCCTCGTGGTGATCGGGGCGCTAGTGGCGCTGTTGATCGCGTGGCCCTTCCGCCACCGCCGCAGTGCGGCGGATCTGACGCGCGAAACCGAATTCTGGGAACGCACGCAGACTCCGGTTGATTTTCAAAAGGAAGTGGGCGGCTCGCTCGACCACGCGCAGGCACGGATCACGGGCAACCTGATTCTGGTCACCGGCGGCCTGCTACTTTCGTTTCTGCTGGTGCCGAATACGATGGGCGACCGGATCGCCATCCTATGTTTGGCGGCGTTTGTGCTCGGCTGCGGGGCGTTGTTGCGCTGGACCGCGGGACGTTCGCCGAAAGCATAGGCGAGCGGCTCGTTTCCGGGTCTACAATTACGCGATTGCGAACGCCCTCGTGGCGGGCGAAGGTCCGCGTTCGCGCTGCTCGCGACTGCCATGAAGGTTTCGTTTACTCAGAAAGAATACGCCCGACTGATGGAACTCGTCCATCTGGGCATGCGCGCGGTCATGTCCCGTCAAGGGGGCGAATCGCCGCACTTCGAACGCTATGCGGGCATCGAACAAAAGATCCTCGGACTGGCCGAGGTGTTCGGCTGCAGCGACCGCGTCGACGTGGGGGGCGATGGCAAACTCATCCCGGCGGCCAAGATCGACGAGGACCAGCATCTGCGCAAAATCGTGGGTGAGGCCGACAACGACGTGTTTTGGCACGAGCTCGTCGCGCGTCTCGCCGATCGCGATCTTGGCGTGGAGCAGACGATGTCGGCTTTGACCGGCAAGGACGGCCCGCCGATCAACGCCGATGCGCGCCTCAAGGAAATCGAGGACGCGTATTGGGCGGAGTTCGAGAAACATGATTTGGCGCGTGTGCTGGTCATGCGGGCCGGCAAGGGCTGATGGCGCTTTCAGCTTCCGTTACCAATCCCTTTTTCCTGCCCATCTGGTTCGAGCTGGGGGCGGTCGGCTTGATGTCGATGACGGGGGCGATCGTCGCGATCAAACGCGGTTACGATGTGGTGGGCCTGGCTTCGTTGTCGTTGCTGGTGGGACTGGGCGGCAGCTTGATTCGCGACGGCATTTTCCTCCAGCAAGGACCACCGGCGGCGTTGGCCAATCCGCTCTACATCGAGATGGCCCTGTTCGGCGGTGCGGTGGGGGCGTTGCTCGGTGAGCGCGTGCATTATTTCCGACGCATCATTGCCGGCGTGGACGCCTTGGCGCTCGGTGCCTATGCCGCCTATGGAGTGCAAAAGGCGCTCGGAGCAGACATTTCGATCCCGGCTGCCATCGTGGTCGGCGTGGTCAACGCGCTCGGTGGCGGCCTGTTGCGTGATGTGATCACCAATGAAGAGCCGTTGGTGTTTCGCCCTGGTCAATTTTACGCGCTGGTGGCCCTGGCGGCGGCGACATTGTTTGTGGTGCTGACGGTGCAGCTGCACCTGCGCCCGACGGTCTCGGCCGGGTGGGTGATCGCGGCGACGTTTGTTTTCCGGGTGATGACGATTCTATTCAATTGGAAGACCGCGCCCCTGGCCCCACCGACGGCCGCGCCGCCCTCGATTTGAGCACGGTGGAGAGACACCTGCAGGATTGCCAAATTCGCTGGATCGGTTCTGCTCGGCCCCGTTCGTTGTGTGCACCGTCGCCGCCAACCCCGCTACCCCATGAATGATCTCCTTTTGACGAATCTGGAAACCGTGCCGGGTCGGCGCATTATCGAGCACTACGGGCTCGTTTCCGGCAGCACGGTGAGAGCGAAAAACGTCGGCCGTGACATTGCGGCGAGTTTGAAAAATCTCGTGGGCGGAGAGCTCAAGGGCTACACGGAACTCCTCGCCGAAGCGCGGAACGAAGCGGTTCTCCGCATGAACGCGCAGGCGGCGGCGATGGGCGCCAATGCAGTCGTCAATGTGCGCTTTTCCACCTCGTCGGTCGCCCAGGGGGCCGCCGAACTCTACGTCTACGGCACGGCCGTGCGGGTCGAGTAAACGCAGCCGGACTGCTGTCATAAAACGATGGATACCACGACAACTCAGGGTCAGTTGGATCTGGCGTTTGTGCTGCTGTTTTATGCGCTCCCGCTGGTGGGGTTGGTGGTGTTTGGCGGTGTCGGTATCATCACGGAGCGGCGGCACTACGCCTCGATCCGGCAGCGTGAACAAACCGGTCGCCGCATTCCCATGGTGCCGGTGCGGACTCATGATCCCGACCAGGTGGTGGTGGAGTCGCGGCTCGTCTCGGCGTCGGTCGTGATCTCGCTCGATTATTTCAAGCGATTCCTCGCGAGCTTGCGTAACATTTTTGGTGGGCGGGTGCGCTCCTACGAGACGCTGATGGATCGGGCCCGTCGGGAGGTCATTTTACGTCTGCAAGCGCAGTGTCCCAACGCCGATATGGTGCTGAATTTTCGTTTGGAAACGTCGAGCATCGCCAACACGCGCGGCAAGAAAGGCGCGGGCGGCGTCGAGGTGCTCGCCTACGGCACGATGGTGCGCTTCGCGGCGCCCGGGACCACGCCGCCGCCGCTGCATTGAGATGAAATTCGTCCGACGTGACCTGGGGGAATCCGCCGAGGCCAGCGCGGGCGGAGGCGACCGCGGACTGCGGCGCGAGATCGTGGTATTGGTCGCGGGAATCGGTGGCCTGATTCTGGGAGCGTATTTCGGCGTGGGCTTTTTGGTGGAGTGGACGTTGCCGCTCATCTCTCCCGAGCGCGAACAGCGGTGGTTCGCGGAGTTTCCCGTGGAAAAAAGCGAGGTGGTTCTGGATGCTGCCCGGCGCGATCAATTGTTCGAGGCGCAGGTGATTTTGGACCAACTCACGCGCCAGCCGGAGGTGCCGCAGATCCCGTATAAATTGATCATGGTGCCCGACCGTGATCCCAATGCGTTTGCGGTGCCGGGCGGGACGATCGTGCTCACCACCGGTTTGATGGATGTGCTCGATGGCCATGAGATCGCGCTCGCGTTTGTGCTCGGCCATGAACTCGGCCATTTCGCGCAGCGTGATCATTTGCGCGGCATGGGGCGGTCGATCGGACGCGGGCTGGTGTGGGCGCTGATTTTCGGCGGCAGCGGCGGGGTCGATGTGGTGTCCGATCGGGCCAACCGACTGCTCGACCTCGGGCACTCGCGGCAACAGGAGCGCGGAGCGGATGGCTTCGGTGTGCGTCTGGTGTTGGCGGCTTACGGCACGGTTGAAGGCGGCGAGCGCTTGTTCTCGTGGTTGGCCGAGACCGCACAGTCGAACGCCGGGCTGACGTTGTTGTCCTCGCACCCCGCTCCGGAAGATCGTATCGCCGCGTTGCGCGCGAGCGCGGCGGAGTATGCCGCCGGGGCGGGGGTTAAGTAAGGACTCCCGGGCGCGTCAGCTGACGCGGGGGATGTGGACGGAAAGAGGAGCGGGCGACTCCGATTGCGTGGCGGTGGCCGTAAACTCTGGAGCGAGTGCACGGGCCGCCAGGCCATGAAGCCACCGTCTCAAAGAACGGAGCATTTTCATCGGTTGCAGGAGTTGAATGCGGAGATTTCGACCGCCGTCCCGTTTGTTCGTATTACGAACAAACGGGACACTGAAGTTTGGCGCGAGTGAGGCTTAATTATGGGAGTAGAACAGGGCGGAGGCGAGGTCGGTGGCGGGTTTATCCGATTTGTGGATTGGCCGGGTGCGAGAGCAGAAGTGCGATAAACTGTCCGGCCGTAGGTGGCGCGACCACAGTTCGACGCGCAGCTGGTTGATGAGCAGGCCAGTCGTGGCGCGGCGCGGGGGTTCACGACGTCGCCATTTGGCGAGGGGCACCGAGGGCGGCAGTCGATTCGAGCCGTAGGTTTTGTGCCCGGCGAGCAACAGGAGCGCATACGCGGCCACCGCGCAGGCGGGCTGGCGGCGCACCGCCTCGGGTTCGCGCAACTGCGCTTCGCTGACACCGAGCAGGTCCTTTTCGTCCTTGAAGTTGACCTCGATGTCCCAGCGCCAGAGGTATTCCTGCAAGATCTCTGCGAGCGGCACGTCCGCATCGGTGCAGATCAGGTAGGCGGGCTGCCGGTAGAGCAATTTGCCGCCTGTTTTCAATCGGTAGCCCAGGGGCGCGATCACGACCACCTGCACCAGCGTATCGACTCCGGTGATACGGGCGAGCACCGGCCCCTGGGTTTTGATCTTAAAGTCGTGACGCTTTGCGGCCGCAAAGGCCGACACCCGGGTCCACCCGACGGTGTCGTCCACGCGCAGCTGTTCGGGCGTGGGCAAGGTGTCGCCATACTTGCGGGGGCGGCCGTTCTTGCCGGGCTGCGCTGCGTAGGGCGCGTAGAGTTTGGTGTCCTTGCGCACCCGGCCGATCAGCACGGTGTTTTCCGGCAGTTGGCGCAGGAGGGTGCGGTTGGTGAAGCGCCCGTCGCTCACCCAGTGGATGGGCCGTTGGGTCGCGGTGCGCAGGTGCGCCATGCGTTCGGCGGCGACTTTGTTGATGTTGGCCTGTTTGCGCGCCTCCACATACGCCGCCTGCGCCTGGGCGTCGGCGTGACGCGAGGGCTTTTTGGGCAATGGAGCCTCTTGCCAGTCCACCGGCACCAGCCGGGCGGAGCCGTCGTCGGCGGGCATCGCGGCGCTGAACTGGAGCACGCGCTGGCCCCAGATGAAGTTGACGTTGAAGGGCGGACCGAGGGGGTCCTTGCGCCAGCCGCAGCCGGGGATGCACCGGCCGGTCTTGCGTGTGATGGAGTCGTCCAATGCGACCACCCAGGGCCGGGTGGCATCGGTGGCAGCCAGTGCCTCGGTGCGCACGTGTGCGAAGATCGGCTCGACCGGCAGGCGTTGCAGCAACCGATAATCCGCCGACCAGTCCCGGTGCTGGGAGCCAGCGGTGCTCAATGCACCGGTCACCGTGTGGCGGCCCAGGTTGAGCAACCCAGCCAGCCATTGCGTGCGGGCGCGCGCAAAGTCCTCGGGCAAGTCGAAGACCGGCGCGAGACCATCGAGCAGGGAATCGAACGCTTCGCTCAACGAGGCGTTTTTTTTACAGGGACCCTGTCGGGCGGGACTTCACGCCGGGAGACAATGAGGTGGCCCTTGTCGTGGATCGTCCACTCGACGGTCTCGCCTTTGGCGAAGTCCATCGCTTGAGCGATGGGAGTGGGGAAGTTGATATAGAACTGGGAAGTTTCCTTCCGCTGAATGCATTGAACTTTAGTTGGATAGCCCATGAAGATAACTAGTTTAATTACTAGATTAATGACAAGCCCTTTCCTCCCAAAAAACTAGTCGGTGCCAAACTTCAGCGTCCCGTTTGTTCGTATTACGAACAAACGGGACAAGACGGGACGGTTGGGTGGGTGGATGGGGGTCGTGGGTTAGGGGAGGAGGGCGTCCCAGAGGGTGAGGACGGCGAGGTCGGCGCGGAGGCGGGTTTCGCCGGCGGCGCGGAGCTGCCGGGCACGTTCGCGGGAGACGCCGAGTTCGCCGCCGATGGTGTCGAGGGTGGCGTCTTCGAGATGATACCGGCGCACGGCGTAGGCTTGCTTGGGGGGCAGGCGGTCGAGGGCGTCGATGAGTTGACCCATGAGGTCGCCCCCTTCGGCGGTGGCGGCCGGGCAGGGCGACATGGGATCGGCGTGGTTTTCATCAAGGATGGGCGCACCGGCCTCTTCGGCGGCGAGGTCGGCCTGGGCGGCGTGGACTTCGGGCAGGGAGAGGTTGAGTGCTTCGGCAATCTCGAAGGTGGACGGCGACCGGCCGAGCTCGTGAGTGAGTTCGTGTTCGCTTTTCGAAACGGCCCGGGCCCGTTCGCGCCGACGGCGGGCGAGGGGGTCGAGTCGTCTCAGTTCGTCCAACATCGCACCGCGGACGCGCACGAAACAGAAGGCGCGCGCATCGGCGGTGGGACCGTTGAAGCGTTTGGTGGCGTGGATAAGGGCCTCGCGACCGGCCGACGCGAGGTCGTCGCGGTCGACGTGGGCCGGGAGGCGGGGGGCGATGCCCGCGAGCGCCCGGTCAACCAAGTCGAGTAAGGCGACCGGATCGGGAGGCGCGTGCGAGGCGGAGGGAGGGGCAGGACAGAGGGTGCTTGGTGTGATCATGGCGAAACGCCCGCCGGTTGGTTCACGAGTCCACTTTGCTGAGGGCTCGTCCGGAGGTGGGTTTCGCGGGCAAAAAAAATCCCACTTCCGGACGGGAAGTGGGCGGTGTGATCGGCGAGATTTTGTCGCTGGTTAAGTTACACCACTTCCCGGGTTTGCGCGGCTGTGCTTGGAGGCCTGGCGGTTGCGCAGCACGCGCACATCAAGGCGGTTCCAACCAAGGCCGGTCACAGTTTTACCCATGGTCATCGGGCACACTGCGGCCTTTGGCGCGGAGGACATAAACATGTCTGCGTAAAGGTTCTTCATGTGATCGAGTGAGTGAGGGGGAGGGAGGTGGTGATGGGCGACACCCGGGACAACGGACGCCGGTGGCGGCGGATCAAGGGGGCCGGGTAACTTTTTTCAAAGGGGACGAAAGTTTTTTTCCCGCTCCCTGGCAACGCGGTTTTTTTAACGAGTTGGCGGACGCCGTTTTGGGGGCCACCCGCCCGTCGGAAGGCGGGCGGTTTCGCGGTAGATTCTAATGTTAGAATATAGCCTCATTTGAGGGAATTCGCCCGTCATTACATTAGATATACTAACCGTGAGACAATTACACAGTAAGATGTTCTTATTTAAACATACCTCTATTCAGGAGAAACAATTCGGCAGGGGTATTTTATAATAGTCTGCTAACCAACGACTAGCTGAATTATTGGCCCGTTCCATGGCCATTCCTGCGACTCAGCGCCGGGGAATGGTTTATGAGGTGGGCAGCTAGGAGGAGGGCGGTGGATTCCATGACCCGTAAAATCCCAGTCTTTGACCTAAGACACCTCAATGAAGACACATTCCCAAACCCCCGTAGCAGCCTTGCTGCTACCGCTGCTATCGTTTCTGGCGTTACCTTTGTGGGCGCAAGAAGCGACCAACCCTGATGAATTGCCGTTGGATGACGGCGAAATTCTCACGCTCTCTCCGTTTGAAGTCAGTGCGACTGAAACGAGCGGCTATGCGGCCACCACCACGATGGCCGGCACGCGCATCAATACCGAATTGCGAGACGTAGGTTCCGCCATTTCGGTGATCACCAAGGAGTTCTTGGATGACACGGGGGCGGTGAACAACGAGACGCTATTGCAGTATACGACCAATACGGAGGTCGGTAATATCTATGGCAATTTCACCGGTGTCGGCAATGGCGCCACCGTTGATGAATCGAATCGATTCCGCAGCCCCAACACCAACACCCGCGTGCGCGGACTCGCTGCCGCGGATGGCACCCGGAATTTCTTTCTCTCGGCCGTGCCGTGGGATGGCTACAACGTCGAGCGGGTCGATCTCCAGCGGGGCCCGAACTCAATCCTTTTCGGTTTGGGCAGTCCGGCGGGCATTATCAACACCACCACGGTGAGCGCAGAGTTTGAGAACTCGGCTGAAGTGGAGTTCCGTGTGGGCAGTTTTGGCAGCGTGCGGGCATCATTCGACGTCAACCGGGTGTTGGTGGAGGACACATTGGCGGTGCGTGTGACGGGGGTGACGGATAACGAGCAGTTCCAGCAGGACCCGGCATTCGAGGACGATGAGCGCTTGTTTGGCACCATTCGCTGGACGCCGCATTTGTTCGCCGATTCCGCCAAGACGACGTTCAAAGCCAACATCGAGTCGGGTGAAATCAAAAGTAACCGCCCGCGCTCGATTCCTCCCGTGGATTTGATCACCCCGTGGTTTACGGAGATGAATCAGGCGGTCTACGATCCCTATGAGACCCAGGACAATTATTCGCTGCTGCCCGGACGTGGCGCTCGGCGACCCACGTATGAAGACGGCTCGGCCAATCCGTATTACGATCCCTGGGTCGGCCACTTTGCCCAAGTCTTCGGTGGTCCGCTGGTGATTTTTGGGGATGGCTCCGCCATGACCCCCAATAATTTCTATCAGACGGAAATTCGCGAGATCTATGGTCTCGCCGCCGATGGTTCGATCGATGGTGACATCGGATTGGAATACCAACGCTGGAACGGGGTGCAGGCCTACTCCGAATACGCCAAGTATGCCGGTCTGCCGTATTCAGAATTCGGGCAATACAAGAACATCCATCTCACGGATCCGAGTGTCTTCGATTTCTACAACAACCTCATCGATGGTCCCAACAAGAGCGAGTATCAGGACTTTGACGTCTACAATCTGAGTCTCGCCCAGACGTTCATGGACAACCGCTTCGGCCTGGAAATCGCCTACGATAATCAGTCGTTCAACGATGGGCAGGAGAGCCTGCTCAGCGGACAGCGGCAGGCCATCTTCATCGATATCAACAGTCACTTCGCCAACGGTGAGCCCAACCCTAACGTGGGGCGGCCGTTCGTGAGCGATACCACGGCTTTTGGTAACAATTATCGCAGCATCGATCGCGACTCCCTCCGGCTGACCGGTTTTGCCGAACTGGACTTTCGGGACGTGTTCGAACGCCGACGCGGTTCTTTCCTCACGAAACTACTGGGTCGTCACGTGTTCACGGGTCTCTACGCCGAGGATAACAGCGAAAGCGACAGCCGCAGCTACATGCAGTATGGCACCGACACGGCTTACGGTGATTCGGTCGGCATCGACATCATCGATGACAATTGGCGGCAGGTGAATACGGTCACCTACCTCGGCCCGTCGCTCCTCGGGAGCAATGGGACGAACCTCAACATCCCGCGCCTCACCGCCAGGCAGACTCCGACTTCAGGCCAGATCCTGGTGTTTGATTCGCATTGGAACAGTCCCAACGTTGATCCGAGTGCCATCTGGACCGATTACCGCGGGGCCGAATCCACCCAGTCGGACAATCCCTCCAACTACGTCGGATGGGTCCGGCAGCCATTGAACATCCTCTCTGCGGCGAATGGCTACCTCGACGAGCTCACCACCGATGCACAGTTGTCGAAATCCGAGGTCACTTCCGAGGCCTTCATCTGGCAGGGCTTCTTCTGGAACGGTGCCATCGTGCCGACGTTTGGCTACCGGGAGGACACCGCCAAGTCGTGGTCCTTCCAGGGTAACACCACGCGCTTGAATGGTGCGGTCGATTTCAGTGATTACGAGCTGGCGGCCGAGCCCAATAACACCGTGGACGGCGTATCCCGCAGCTGGAGCATCGTGGCCCACCTCGACGATCTCGTGGGAGGTCGCCTGCCGCTCGGCGTGTCCATCTACTACAACAAGTCCGACAACTTCCAACCCGCCGCGGGCCGGGTGGATGTCTATGGCAACCCGCTGCCCGCGCCAAGCGGCAAGACCGAGGACATGGGCATCATGTTGTCCTCCAAGGATGGCCGCTACTCCCTGAAGGTGAACAAATACGAGAGCTCCGCCCTCTACGCGAGTTCCAGCGCCATCAACAGCTACAACTGGGTCATCGGCTCGCTCGTGGCTTGGGGCAATAATTGGTCGAACGTGTTCGCCGCGGACGACGGACCGGACTGGGAGGTCAACTACCAACCGTGGACCGGCCAGACTCCCGAGGAGGCCGCGGCCCAGGAAGCTGCCGCCATCGCCGCGTGGCGGGCAAACCCGCCTTCGCAGGAATTCCTGGATGCGTGGTCGATCGATACCAGCTTGTTCCGGAGTCAGGGGGCCTCCACTCCTCCGGGTTTCACGGCCCTGGAAGACACGGTCTCGGAGGGCTATGAAATCGAGTTGGTCGCGAACCCGACGAACCAATGGCGCGTCTCGTTAAACGCCTCCAAACAGGAAGCGACGCGATCCAATGTCGGCGGTGAAGCACTCAATGCTTTCCTCGCCGAACGCACCGAGGTCTACAACAACACGGCTGCGGGCGACCTGCGCATCTGGTGGGGCGGCTCGACCGACACCATCCGCTCGGACTGGCAGAGCCGCTTCATGTCCAACTACGCCCTGGTGCAGTTGCAGGAAGGCTCATCCGTGCCCGAGCTGCGCACCTGGCGGGCCAACCTGATCACGAACTACGACTTCGATGAAGGGCTCCTCCGGGGCTTCAACGTCGGGTTGGGCTATCGCTGGCAGGACGACGTCGTCATCGGATATCCGCTCATGGCGGACGGCAGCGGGAACACGACCTACGACCTGGCCCATCCCTACCGGGGACCGACCGAGGCCAACATCGACCTGTGGGTCGGTTACAGCAAAACCCTGAGCGAGCGGATCGACTGGCGGGTGCAGTTCAACATCCGCAACTTGGGCAAAGGCAACGAGCTCATCCCGATCACGACGCAGCCGGACGGCACCCCTGCGGCCTGGCGCATTGCGCCTCATCAAACCTGGTCGCTCACCAACTCGTTCCGGTTCTAGGCCCGCCCGTCCACGGGTCACGTCGACCCGATCGAGCCCGTTCATCGCCCCCGGAGCATGTTGCGGCGGGGGCGATTGTTTTGAGTCGGACGGGAACCGGCCCCGAAGCCGGGAGGGGCGGCGCGCGCCGGGAGGATTTTCCGGCCCGAGCTTACCCTTTCCCCTACTTGGCGGCGGCGCGGGCGGTCTTCTTTTTGGTCGCGGGCTTGCGGGTGGGGGCGGCCTTTTTCGGCGGGCAGGTGGCTCCGTCGAACCACGTGCCTTCGACGTTGGTGGTGGTGGGGATCTCGGGCACGCCGTATTTGTTGTAGTGCAGCTGACCGGCGAGAATTTCGACCGCGAGTTCGCCCACGATGTGATGGTTCTGGCGCACGCCGGCGTTGGCCCCGTCGAAGACATCGAGGAAGAGATCGACCAGGGCGACATCGCGCGGGATTTGCAGCCCCATTTGTTTGATACAGGGTTCGACGAAGGACCGTTTGGTGAGGATGACGTCGGGCTGGTATTTCTTGAACCAAGCGGCGAACGACTTGGGGGGCGCCTCGACGTGGTCCTTGCTCTCGGCCATCCAGGCCTCGACGGGCTCGAGTTCGGGGAAAACGAACATCGGCACGCGGTCTTTTTCGGGAAAGAGCGATTGTTCGGCGAGGAATCCGGCGGTCCAGAGGTGATCGACGGAGTGATCCCAACCGCGGTGCATGACGCAGCCGATGCGTTGGTAGCCGCGTTCGGCAACTTGGCGCATGGCGAGGCGGACAATGTTGCACTGGTCGTTGGTGACGTTGTGCAGCTCGGGTTCGTGGGGGAAGTAGTCGATTTTGACGGCGGAAAAGGCCGACCAGTCGAAGTGCAGGGCGACGTCGGTCTCGCGGCGGTGCGAGGCGATGATGAGTCCAGTGATGCCGCGCGTCTGCAGGATCTTGCTCATGCGCGTGTGGGTGAGACCGGGCTCGCCCATCCAGAAGTGTTCGAGGTTGAAACCGAGCTCCTTGGATTTGGCCTGGGCGCCGGCGTAGAATTCCGGGTGCGCGGTCACGTTTTGCCAGCCGAGGCGCGTGCTCCAATTGGTGAGGTAGGCGAGGGTGGGCGGATTGCGCCGCGCCATGACCTTGCCGCGGTAGGCGACGAGCGCCTGCAGCACAGGGTCGGGCTGGTAGCCGAGCTCCTTGGCGATCTTCTGGATCCGCGTGCGGGTGCGTTCGGGCAGACGGGGGTGATTGCGCAGGGCGAGTGAAACGGTGGTGACGTGCACTTCCGCCTGTTTGGCGATGTCGGAAAGGGTAACGCGGCGTTGGGAAGACATGATTAACGAACGAAGCAGCGGGGGTTTGACGAGGGGCTGTCGCGTAAGCCACACTGGGTTTTCCCTAGGAGTCAATTGTTAGTATAGTCGGTGCGTTGAGAGCCTGATCCCTCGCCCGGTTCATCTTACTTCCCACGCTCTGCGAAACCCCTCCCACGTTTTATTATGAAGTCACGCCACTTTGCGGGTATCCCGCAAATTCCGTTCGAAGGCACCGGCACTGAGAATCCGCTGGCCTTCCGCCACTACAATCCCGACGAAGTGATCGACGGTAAGACGATGAAGGAGCACATGCGCTTCGGCATCGCCTACTGGCACTCCTTCCGCGGCACCGGCGGTGATCCGTTTGGTCCGGGCACCATCGTGCGTCCCTGGGAAAAGGGCAAAGACGCCATCAGCGTGGCGAAAAAGCGCATGGATGCGGCCTTCGAGTTTTTCCAAAAGATCCAGGCCCCGTTCTGGTGCTGGCACGATCGCGACATCGCGCCCGAGGGTTCGACCCTCAAGCAGTCGCACAAGTATCTCGATACGATCGTGGCGCACGCCAAGAAGCTGCAGGACCAGACCGGCATCAAGCTGCTCTGGGGCACGGCCAACCTCTTCAGCAACCCGCGCTACATGTGCGGTGGTGCCACCAATCCCGACGCCCACGTCTTCGCCTACGCGGCGGCGCAGGTGAAGAAAGCCATGGAGTGCACCGTCGAGCTCGGCGGTGAGAACTACGTGTTCTGGGGCGGTCGCGAAGGTTACGAGACCCTGCTCAACACCAACATGAAGCGGGAGCAGGATCACCTCGCGGCGTTCATGCACATGGCGGTCGACTACGCCAAGGAGATCGGTTTCAAGGGGCAGTTCCTCATCGAGCCCAAGCCCAAGGAGCCGACCAAGCACCAATACGATTTCGACGTCGCCTCGGGGGTCGCCTTCCTGCGCACCTACAAGTTGGACAAGAAGTTCAAGTTCAACATCGAGACCAACCACGCCACGCTCGCCGGCCACACCTTCAATCATGAGATCGAAGTCGCCGCCGCGCACGGCATGCTCGGCTCGATCGACGCCAACTCCGGAGACACGCTCCTCGGCTGGGACACCGATCAGTTCAACACCGACGTGAAAGAACTCACCCTCGCCATGGTTTCGATCCTGCGCGCCGGCGGTCTCGGTAGCGGTGGTTTCAACTTCGACGCGAAGCTGCGTCGTCCGTCGATCGACCCGGCTGACTTGTTCTACGCCCACATCGGCGGCATGGACGCCTATGCGCTGGCTTTCAAAACGGCCCGTCAAATCCTCGCCGACGGCAAGTTCGAGAAGTTCGTGGCCGACCGCTACAGCTCCTTCGACCAGGGCTTCGGCAAGGATGCCGAGAAGAAGAAAATCGGCTTCAAGGAGCTCGAAAAGGTCGCCTTCAAGCTGGGCGAGCCCAAGCCGGTTTCCGGTCGCCAGGAGTTCCTCGAAAACCTGGTCAACACCTACCTCCACGGTTAAGCGTGCGATGAGTTTCAGGGGCGTCCGCAACCGGGCGCCCCTTTTCAGTTTTATCCCCGTCAGCTCTGGTGCCTCCGGCGCCTCCCCCCCCGCAATCTCCTCTACCCCATCCCCTCCCACTCATGAGTGACCCCACCAATGTGAAACTCTCCTTCAAGGAGAAGGCCGGCTACAGTCTTGGCGACGCCGGTGCCAACTTCGTCTTCCAGATGATGATCGTCTTCCAGACGGCGTTCTATACCGACGTCATGGGCATCGGGGCGGCGGCCGTGGGGTGGATGCTGCTGCTGGTGCGTTTCAGTGACGCCATCACCGACCCGATCATGGGGGCCATCGCGGACCGCACCAACACCAAGTGGGGCAAGTTCCGGCCGTGGCTCATCTGGTCGGCCATCCCGTTCGCGTTGCTCTTCTGGGCCGCCTACACCGTGCCGTCCGGCCTGGGAGACAGCGCCAAGCTTTGGTATGCGGTAATCACCTACACGGTGCTCATGATGGCCTACACCATGAACAACGCGCCCTATTCCGCCCTCAACGGCGTGATGACCAGCAACGGCAGCGAGCGCACCAGCCTTTCCCAATACCGCTTCTTCGCGGCCATGGTCGCCGCCTTCGTGGTGCAGGGGCTCACGCTTCCGCTCGTCTCCAAATTCAGCGACGGCTCGACCGCCGACCCGACCCAGAACCCGCACGGTTGGTCGATTACGATCGGTATTTTCGCCGCCATCTCGGTGGTGTTTTTCGTCGTGACGTTCTTCAGCGCCAAGGAGCGCGTGCAACCTCCCGCCGGTCAGAAGCCCAACCTCAAGCAGGACTTCAAGGACATCCGCCACAACCGCCCGTGGATCGCCATGTTTGCCATGACGCTGTTCGTGTTCATCACGTTGGCCCTGCGCGGTGGTTCGCAGTATTACTATTTCACCTACTACGTGGATTCAGCCGCGCTCACCGACATGGTCGACAAGTTCGGCCTCTTCGCCACCCCGGCGGCGTTGGAAAACCCCGGCATCGGTTTCCGCATTCTCGACACGTTCGGTCTGGTCGTCACGCCCGGTGACTCGCCGACGGCGGTGGGCTTCTCGCTCTTCAACATGACCGGCAGTCTGGTCAACGTGATCGGTGTGCTGATGGCGAAGCCCTTGGCGGACCTCTTCGGCAAGAAGATCGTTTTCATGGTCGGCCTCGCCGCCGCCGCCTTCTTCCAATGCTGCTACTACTTCCTCGATGCCACCTCGGTTTCGACGATGTTCTGGCTCACGATTCTCACCAGCCTCGGCTACGGTCCGACCATTCCGCTGCTCTGGGCGATGATCGCCGACACCGCCGACTATGGTGAGTGGAAAAACAAGCGCCGCGCCACGGGCTTTGTCTTCGCCGGCATCGTGTTTGCCCTCAAGGGTGGTCTCGGTATCGGCGGCGCCATCACGGGATGGTTGCTCGCCATGTATGGTTACAGCCCCGAGACCGCGACCGACCCCGAAGTGCTGCTCGGTATGCGCAAGATGATCGGCTTCTACTCGGGCGGATTCTTCTTCATGGGCGTCGTCTGCATGTTCTTCTATCCGATTTCCAAAAAGGTCGCGGCTGAGATGGCGGAAGCCCTTGAAGCCCGCCGAGTCAAAACCGCCGCCTCCGGCTAACCCCCTTTGATGATGATGCGCCTGCTGCTGGTCGCCCTCCTGGCCTCTGTCGCCCTTAACTCGGCTCAGGCCGAGGACGGTTACCGACTCTGGCTGCGTTATGATCAGGTTGATGGTCGGGACGTCCGTTCCGGCTATCGCAGTGCTTTGCGCGCGGTCGTTTTCCAAACGACCGCCGGCGAAGACACGCCTGTGATCGCCTCCGCTCGTGCGGAGCTGACGCGTGGTCTCGGTGGTCTGATCGATCGCGACCCGACCGTGCACATCGTGGCCGGCGAGCTGCGGCCGGAGCTCGGCGCCGACGGCTACGCGCTCAAGGCGGTCACGGTCGACGGCGAGCGGGCAGTGCGCATCACGGGCAACAGCGACGCGGGCGTGCTCTACGGCACCTTTGCCCTGCTGCGCAAAATGCAGCTCGGCGAATCGCTCGACGAACTCGACGAAACTTCCGTGCCCAAAATCGCCCGGCGGTTGATGAATCACTGGGACAACCTCAACCGCTTCGTCGAGCGCGGCTACGCGGGCTTCTCGTTGTGGGAATGGGCCTACCTGCCCGAGGTGATTTCGCCGCGTTACGAAGACTACGCGCGCGCCCTCGCATCGACCGGGATCAACGGCACCGTCATCAACAACGTCAACGCCAACGCCCTCATCCTCACGCCCGAGTATTTGGCCAAGGTGGCCGCGCTGGCCGACGTGTTTCGCCAATGGGGTATCCGTCTTTACCTTACATCGCGCTTCAGTGCGCCGATGGAAATCGGCGGGCTGGAAACCGCCGATCCGCTCGATCCGGCGGTGCAGGCGTGGTGGGACGCCAAGGTCGCCGAGATCTACACCTACGTGCCCGACTTCGGCGGCTTCCTCGTCAAGGCCAACTCCGAAGGCCAGCCCGGTCCGCACGACTTCGGCCGCGACCACGCCGACGGGGCCAACATGTTGGCCGCGCCGCTCGCCGCCGAAGGTCGCGATGGCATCGTGATGTGGCGTGCCTTTGTCTACGCGTTTGAGGACGACACCGATCGCGTCAAACAGGCCTACAACCAATTCGTGCCGCTCGACGGCAAGTTCCTCGATAACGTCATCGTGCAGATCAAAAACGGTCCGCTCGACTTCATGCCGCGCGAGGCGTTCAGTCCGCTCTTCGGGGCCATGCCGCACACGCGACTCATGGCGGAGTTGCAGATCACGCAGGAGTATCTCGGTGGTTCCGTGCAACTCGCCTACCTCGGGCCGATGTGGGAGGAAGTCCTGACGCAGGACACCTACGCCCAAGGGGAGGGATCGACCATCGGTCGTGTCGTCGACGGCACGCTCAAGGGACATCCGCTTTCCGCCATCGCCGGCGTCGCCAACACCGGCACCGATCGCAACTGGACCGGCCATCCCCTCGCCCAATCCAACTGGTATGCCTACGGCCGCCTCGCCTGGGATCACGAGCTCACCGCCCACCAAATCGCCGAGGAATGGACGGCGTTGACCTTCGATGCCGAAGAGGACGCCGCCAACGAGATTGTAGAGATTCTCATGGGCTCGCGCGAAACGGTGGTGAACTACTCCATGCCGCTCGGCCTGCACCACATCATGGAGCGTGGTCATCACTACGGACCGGGACCCTGGGTGATGGGTGGACGCAGTGACTGGACCTCGCCCTATTACCACCAAGCCAACGAAATCGGCGTGGGCGCGGATCGCGGACAGTTTGGCTCCAAGGCAATCAACCAATACGCCCTCGAATTGCGGCAGCAGTGGGGGAATTTGGACACCGTGCCCGACAACCTCCTGCTCTGGTTTCACCATGTGCCGTGGGACTACGAAATGAAGTCCGGCCGCCCGCTGTGGGACGAACTCGCGCTGCGCTATCAGCAAGGCGTCGACGAAGTTCACGCGATGCAAGCGCGTTGGGACGATCTCCAGGGTAAGATCGATGACGAACGCTGGGACGCCACACGGCAGCGAATGGCGCTCCAGGAAAAGGACGCCCGCGAATGGCGCGACGCCTGCCTGCTGTATTTCCAACAATTCTCGCAGCGTCCGCTCCCCGAAGGCGTCGAACCCGCGGAGTATGATCTCCAGCACTACATCGACGTAAACCGCCGCTACTACCCCGGCCACCCCGGCGAATACTGAGCCGGCCCACGCCGCCGCTGTTTTTTAACCACAGATGGACACCGATTAACACGGATCAATCCCATCTCCTCCTCGCTTCAGTGCGTAACGGCCGTGGAGCCACCTGTGTTCATCTGTGGTTAAAAAACCAATTCCACCCTTGTCATGATTAGAGCAGTTTTATCCGTGTTTCTCGCGTCCGTTTTTGTGGCGAGTGCAGCGCCGCCTCCCGGCGGGGCCGCTCGCACTGGCGATTACCCCAATCTGTTTAAAACCTACCTCGGCAAGACCGATGCGGAAGTGGAGGCGCGGCTCGATACCGCGTTCCAGCTGATGTTCTACGGCGATCCGTTCACCCAGAAAATCTACTACACGATCGCTGACGACATGGCCTACCTGGCCGACGTCGGCAGCCGCGACATTCGGTCGGAGGGTATTTCCTACGGCATGATGATCACCGTGCAGCTCGATAAGCAGAGCGAGTTCAACAAGCTGTGGAAGTTCGCCAAGACCTACATGTATCACGACGAAGGTCCCCTGCGCGGCTACTTCACCTGGCACCGCGCCTACGATGGCGGCATGACGCGATCGGATGGCTCGGTGATTCGCGGTGATGGCCCGGCCCCCGACGGCGAAGAATGGATGGTCATGGCGCTCATGTTTGCCTCCAACCGTTGGGGCGACGGCGAGGGAATCTTTGACTACAACCGGGAAGCTCAGGACCTCCTGCGGATGATGATTCACAAAGACGACCAGCCTGATCGCGGGAGTGTCGTCAGCATGTTTCACCCTGAGGAAAAACAGATCCGGTTCACGCCCGATGGTTACGGTGCCAGCTTCACCGACCCGTCCTACCACGTGCCACATTTCTACGAACTCATGGCGCGCTGGGCCGAGGATCCGGCTGACCGTGCCTTCATGGCTGAAGTTGCGAAAACCAGTCGCGAGTTCTTTCGTAAGGCGGCTCACCCGGAAACGGGCATCATGCCCAACTATTCCCACTTCGACGGCACGCAGCTCGAACGCCGAGGTCGTGATTTTGAGGCCGATGCGTGGCGCACCCTCGGTTGGCCCGCCATGGATTGGTCATGGTGGGGCCAAGACGAATGGATGGTTGAGCAGTCCAACCGCATCCTGCGATTCCTGGCTTCGCAACCGGCGGACAACTGGCCCGACAAACTCCAGTTGGACGGCACCGTAGTGCGCACCAATCCGATCGCACCCGGCATGACCGGCATGGCCGCGGTCGCCGCCCTCGCGGCCGAGCCCGACCTCGGCAAGCCATTCGTCGAACGCCTGTGGAACATGGCTCTCCCCAGTGATGTGGGTCGCAATACGGACGGCCTAATCGTGGAAGGTGAACTGCGAAGCTGGCGCTACTACGAAGGCCTCCTGTCGATGTTCGGCCTCCTAAAAGTAAGCGGCCACTTCCGCGTCTACGGCGAAGTGACCGACTAAAGAACCAAACGTTTCGGCGCTATGATTAAGTCCCTATCCCTCGCCCTGTTGGCAACATCCGTGGTTGTGGCCGAACCCGTCACGTTTACCTCGTTCGAATACACCGGGCGTGATGAGATTTTTGATACGCCGATCTCGGCTTATGAGTATCGCAATCCCATCCTGGCCGGCTATTATCCGGACCCGAGCATCTGCCAGGTCGGCGAGGACTACTACTTGGTGAATTCGTCGTTCGCCCACTACCCGGGACTGCCGATTTTCCACTCCACCGACCTCGTGAACTGGACTCAGTTCGGTCACGCCATCGACCGACCCGACCAGTTGCCCTACGACGGGCTCGGTATCACCCGCGCGCTGTTTGCGCCGGGCATCAGTTATCACGACGGACTGTTTTACCTCGTTTGCACCATGATTGATAACGGCGGCAACTTCCTCATCACCGCCGAGGATCCGGCCGGTCCGTGGAGCGATCCGATCTGGCTCGATTTTGATGGCATCGACCCGTCGCTCTTCTTCGACGAGTCCACCGGTCGGGCATGGATGGTCAACAACGGCGGTCCTCCCAACAACAAACCCCTCTACGAAGGTCACCGTGCGATCTGGATTCAGGAGTGGGACATCGCGTCGAAGCGTCTCATGGGGCCGCGTAAGATCATCATCAACGGTGGCGTCGATCTGGCCGAGCAACCGGTCTGGATCGAAGGTCCGCACATTTACCAGCGGGACGACTGGTATTACCTCAATTGCGCCGAAGGCGGCACCAGTGACAATCACTCGCAAGTCATCTTCCGCAGCGAATCCCCGGACGGACCTTTCGTTCCGTTCACCGATCACCCGACGCTCACCCAGCGTGATCTCGATCCTGCGCGCGACCACCCGGTCACCTGCACGGGCCACGCCGATTTCGTTGTCGGTCCCGATGGCAATTGGTGGTCGGTCTTCCTCGGCTGCACCCCGTATAAAGATGGGCACTACAATACCGGCCGCCAGACCTTCCTCCTGCCGGTGACGTGGAAGGACGGCTGGCCACTGATCTTACCGCCCGGTCAGCCGGTGCCCTATGTGCAACGCGGGCCCAATGGCGTGGGACTCGACGAGTCGGCCGACCGCCTGCCGCTCACCGGTAACTTCACGTGGACCGACGACTTTTCCGCCGACGAGCTGAGTCTGCCTTGGCTGTTCCTGCGTGCCCCGCAGACCACCTGGTGGTCCACCGGCGACGGTCTGAGCATCGAGCCGCGTCCGGATTCATTGCGCGAAAAGCACAACCCCTCGTTTATCGGCCGTCGGTTGCAGCACAACCGCTTCGTGGCATCGACCGAGCTCGTGCTGCCCGCGGCAGCCAACGTCGACGCCGGCCTGGTCGCCTACCACAACGAAACGCGCCACTACGTCCTCGGGGTCAACCGGGCGACCTCCGGCGGCTACAACGTGTTTGTCGAAGCCCAACGCGGCGCGGCCACCGCCGCCCAGTTGACGACAGCCCACTTCGCGGCGGCCCCCGGCGACACCATCACCTTGCGCCTCACCGGTCACGACACCGATTACGTCTTCGACTACTCGACCGACGGGGGCGAAACCTGGATCCAGGTCGGTGGCATCTTCGACGCTCGCAACCTCAGCGTCAGCACCAGCTACGATTTCATCGGCGTGCTCGTGGGCATGATGGCCCGTCAGTGACCGTGGAACGGGTGAGTTTTTACAGAAGGTAACAAAGAGAACAAAGGCTCGGCGCGGCAGATCGCCAGCGGGCGGGGTAGGTTCGTTGACGGGTCGATTCGTGAACGAACCAAGCCTTATATGTCACGGTGTTCGCTCCGCGCAGCGGTGACGGTTACCATTGTTTTAGCTGATCCGTTCTAGCCTGTTCCAGTGGATCGAACCTCATTCAAAGGCCGCAAAATCCCCAAGCATTGCAGGAATATTTCTCGGAAAGCGTTGTGGTCTTCGGGGAAAAATAATGGCCTCGCGACATTGGATTCACGGATATTCATGTTAGGCGTGCATATGCACGCTTGACGTGCTTATGGATAGCGTGCAACGTGAGCGTAGCAATTCGTGATTCAATCATTCGCCGACGCCCCGACCCAGGCTTTGTGGCTTGGTAAAAAGCCGCCTGAGCTTCCGTCCACCATTCTGAAAACCGCCCTGCGCAAACTCACGCAACTCGAAGCTGCATCTTCTCTTAGTGAATTGCGATTTCCTCCCGGCAATCGTCTTGAGGCATTGAAGGGAGATCGAGCAGGCCAATTCAGCATTCGGGTGAATGACCAGTTTCGAGTATGCTTTCGATGGAAGAACGCAAACGCCACCGATGTAGCCATAACCGACTATCACTGACACCATGAAAAAGCATCTGAACGTCCACCCCGGTGAACTCCTTCGCGAAGAGTTTTTATCTCCGCTCGGAATCACAGCCTACCGCTTGGCCAAAGACGCCAAACTTCCGCACCAGCGGGTGAGTGAAATTGTCAATGAAAGGCGTGGCATCACCGCCGAAACCGACCTCCACCTCTGTGCCTACTTTGGGCAAGCTCCTGGTTATTGGCTACGTGTCCAACTCGCTTATGATCTTCGTGAGGCGCTCAACACCGTGGGTGACAAGATCAAATCGGACGTGCGCCCGTTGCAGGCTGCCTGAGTATTCGCGAGCGAGTCGACTTTCGACTTCGACCTCGGTTGTTCAAACCAGTCCGCTTCATGCCTCTCCATGCGATCTATGGATGGGATATTTCTTTTCGGAGGCGGCGTTGGGGGTGGTTTCAAACCAACAGCCCTTTATTTCAAATTTCGCTCCCGGAGCAGTTTTTCCAAGGCCTCATTTTGGTTGGGCTTGTTGAATAATTTGAAGGCAATGATCAGGGGGATTAAGGCGGCCAATCCCAGGTTGTTCTTCGCCACGCCATAGATCACGATCCCGACCATCATGCCGATGAGTCCCGCATTTATCATGGCATTTGATTTCACCTTCTTGGCTTCGTCCAACAGCTACAGCTCCTGATCGGTTAATTCTGATAGGTCTTTCGCGCTCATGGAGGGATTGGTACGGCGACTCGAAAATGGAGTCACGAGTGGCGAAGTGAAGGCGAGCGGTTCATCGGCTAAGCGTGGTCGGTGGATCTCGATGAAATCCCCGACGCCCCGCAGTGGCGTGCTTCATGCAGGCAAGCATCGAGCTGACGGCGAGCCTAAATCGGGCGAAAATGTGTCGATTGAATCGGGGGCACAAAAGGCCCAGAATGAGTTTGATCGGATCGTCATCAGTCTGCCGCCACCGGCGCGTCGAACCACCACGACAACGTTTGTCTCAACCATGGGGTTGAACGAAGCCGCTGCGCGGCGCAGTGAGGAGTGAGGGGTATGACGTTCGGGACGCACGGCGGTTGACGATGTATTTTGGTCCGCCAATCGCAAGACTGGCGGTGCTATGTCCAAAAACAAATCCACCCGTAAAGGTCGCGACTTCCGTCGTGACGTCACCGAACAGTATCAATCGTTAGTGCGCTTCGATGAGATGCTCAAGCTGCGAAGCATGGCCTTCTCCACCCGCTCGGAGTATGTGCGCTACGTGCGCAAACTCGCGCAGCACGTGAAGCGCGATCCGGCCGAATTGAACGAGGCGCAGCTTCGCGCCTACCTGCTGCACCTCAAGGAGGTCCACCACTACAGCGGCAGCACGATGCGCACCGCCGTGTGCGCCATGCGCAACTTCTACGGCAAGTTGCTGGGCCACCCGTGGAAGCTGTTCGACCTGGTGCGCTCGCCCGATCGCAAAACCTTGCCCGCGGTGCTCACCCGCGCCGAGGTGGCGCGGTTGTTCGCGGCGATCACCGAACCTCGGTTTCGCACCATCCTGCGACTCATCTATGCGTGCGGGTTGCGTATCCGTGAAGCAACGACACTAGAGGTGACCGATATCAAGCGTGAGCCGTGCCGACTGCATCTGCACCACACGAAGGGGCAAAAGGAGCGCTACGTGCCGCTGCCCGAATCGATGCTCGAGGAGTTGCGCGCCTACTGGCGCACGCACCGGCATCCGAAGTGGGTGTTCCCTGGCACCGGTCGGGGCTGGCGCGAGGGGCCCGGTGCGCGCGAGCGCCTGGCTCTCGCGTCCGAACCGATGGGCGTGGGTTCGATCCAAAACTGCCTGCGGTTGGTCGTGCCGGTGGCCAAACTGCCCAAGGGCACCCACCCGCACACGCTGCGTCATTCGTATGCGACGCACCTGCTCGAAGAGGGCGTGAGCATCCGCTTGATTGCGCAGTTCATGGGCCACTCCTCCATTGAAACGACCGCCATTTACACGCATCTGACCGCCGTCAATGAAGCCGCCGCTCGCGCGGCGGTGAGTCGTTTGCTCGACGGCATTTAGTTAAATCCGTGTCGGCCTTGGCCGAGTGGCTCGGGGCGCAAGCCCCGGGCTACGCGTGCACGCATGCCATCAGCCCGGCGCAGCGCCGGGCGTTGGCGGCGATCGCGCGGTGTCGGACGCCCGAGATGGGCGGCCGCGTGTATCGCTGTGCCCACTGCACAAAGCACGACTTCGCCTACCATAGCTGCCATCACCGCTCGTGTCCGCGGTGCGGCGGGGCCCGCACGGCGGCATGGACGCAGCGCCAGCGGGACCGCTTGCTGCCGGTGCCATATTTTATGGTGACCTTCACACTGCCCGCACCGCTGCGCGCGATCTTCGCGGCGGAGCCGAAGGTGATGATCGACCTGCTCTTTGGCGAGTCGGCCCGCGCGCTGCAATCGATCGCGTCGTTGCCCAAACACCTCGGAGCCGATCTGGGCATGACCGGCGTGTTGCACACGTGGGGACGCCAGATGCAGTTGCATCCGCATGTCCACTTCATCGTGCCGGGCGGTGGTTTGGCTGAAGAGGGTTCCGCGTGGCGCCATACCCACAAACCCGCGTGGCTGATGCCGTCTGCACCGGTCGCGGCGCGCTTTCGCCAAGGCATGGCAGCGGCGCTACGCGTTGCGTTGCCTGGAAGGCACGCGCAAGTGCCCGACTCGTGCTGGCGGCAACCGTGGGTGGTCGACATCCAGCACGTCGGCTCGGGCGAATCGGCGATCAAATACCTCGCTCGCTACGTGCAGCGCACCGCCATCAGCGATGAACGTATCCGAACCATGGATGCGAAGACGGTTCGCTTTGGCTACCGCGACAGTGCGAGTGGTGAGCGCAAGGAATGCACGTTGGATGCGGCTGAGTTCATGCGGCGATACTTGCAGCACGTCTTGCCGACCGGAGTCCACCGCGTGCGCCACTTCGGCTGGGAGCACCCTGCCGCGTGGCGACGCCGACGGGTGGTCGAGACCTTGCTCGCCGTGGAGATCGTTGTGCGCCCGAAGCAGGCCGAGGACGTGGTGCAGTGGCACCTGGTGTGCCCGCATTGCCAAGCCGAGTCGTTGCGCTGCGTCGGCACCCTGCCACGCGTCGCACGTTCGCCTCCGTTCGTCCCACGGGCCGCATGAAGACCACCACCAACGATTCCTCAGACATGAATCCACCGCTCGTCGCGGTGGACACGCGCCGGCGTGCCTGCGTGGCGCGCAGATCATGCTACGGCGTATCTGGACCACCACTACGGGTGACTCAACCTGCCAAAACGAACCCGGAGGAAGTCAGAAACGTGCTTCGACCAACACCGAGCGGGTCAGCGGCGGACGGCTTCGATCCCATGGTCGATATCCCGCTCGAAATACAAAACGCATAAGGCGTAGGCACCCACGCCTGACCTTGCTTGGGGCTTGTTCATCAGGAGTCAGGATGTCGGCTCCGCGACATCCAAACTCTCAGGGTTTTCCTGCATCCGTCGCGGTGGATTTTGCGTAAAAGTAAGTATCTGCCATTTGTTCTTCCCATGAAATTTAAATTCCACTCCGTCTACATGCTGCTGTGCAGCATTGCCTTGGGCACTGCCGGTGCAGCGGAGGCCGAAATGCCCGAACTCGCACTGGTGATTGTCCCGCCACTCTCCTCCGGTGAAAACATTGGGGCTGATTCCGGCGCCTACACGGATTTTGATCGTCTCGATCTGGCGTTCCAGAAAGTTGCCGAGCAACGCCACTGGCCGGTCAAAATTGTGGCCGAACGGCTCTCGGCCACCACCGCTCCGCATGAACTCGAGCTTCGTGTTTATCTTCAACCCGTGCGCCGGGACCGACCCGAAGAATTCACGTTCCGCGGCTGGATGACGCTCCACGCCGACGGCACCAAGCACGATCTCAACATGATCATTAGTCGTGAGCAGGGTCGATACCGGGAGGATTTGAATGAATTGCTCGACAAGCTCTTTTACGGAGCCGCGGAAGTTGCCGCCCGGAAAATCGAACCCATTCTTTTTCCCCAGCTCGCCAAATCCGAATCCTGAACCTGCGTGCCGCCGGATGCCGACAGTTCAGCAGAAGAAGCCTTTCTGCTTGCGCGCATCGGCGCCGGGGACCGAGCGGCGTTTCGCGATCTCTATGCGCGTTTCAGCACACCGCTTTTCTCCTTCACGCTCCGTCTGGTGGGTGATCGCGCCACCGCGGAGGAACTCCTGCAGGATGCCTTCGTAAAAATCTGGCACCACGCCAACGATTACGACCCGCACAAGTCGCGTGCCTTTACTTGGGCCGTCACCATCGTCCGTCGCACCTGCATCGACCACCTGCGCCGCCGCCGCTCGGCCCCGTCGTTTACTCCGCTGCCTCTCGAAACCGAAGGTGGCGCCGACTTTGCCACCGCTGAGACTGCCCGCCGCACCGCCGAGGCTCACGAGACATCCCGCAACGTCGATCGCGCTCTTGAGCATATCTCCGGCGACCGCCGTCGCGCCCTCGAGCTCGCGCTCTATTCCGAGCTCACCCACGCCGAGATCGCGCGCCAACTCGTGCAGCCCATCGGCACGGTCAAGTCCTGGATTCGCCGTGGTCTCCTTGAGCTACGCACCACCCTCGCCCAAGCCAAATCATGAACTCGAAATTCGAAGAACAAGCCACGCTTTACGTGCTCGACGGCCTCGATCCCGGTGAACACGCGGCATTTGAGGCGCAACTTCTCCAATCGCCTGAGCTGGCTGCCCTCGTGCGTGAACTCGAATCCGCCCTCGACCGTGAAATCCGACTGCTGCCGCAGCACCCGCCGGCCGCCGACCTCCTCACCCGTATCGAGTCCCGTCTCGACCGCCCCGATGATCCGACACCCGTGGGTGAATCCGCACGCTCGTCGATCTGGATCGCTTTTGCCCGCTGGAGTATCGCCGCCGTGATCGCCGTCAGCACCGCCATTCTGGCCGTCCAATCACTGCGCCGTTCTGATGCCACCACCGAGCCAAACATGGTCTTGATCGTGGGCCTCAACGCCGAGGGCAGCACGCTCACCCGAATGCCTATGCCCGTCGCCTCAAATGACGAAGGCGGCGGATTCATCCAGCTCGCCTCGTTTGCAGAAAACCTGTGGAACAACCCCACCATACTTCCCGACGCATCGACCGTTGCCAACGCGGCCAACGGCTATGCCCTATTCGACCCGGCCAGTAACCAGGGATTCATCGCCATCCGAAATTTGCCCGAACCCGCGCCCGGCCAGCTCTATCACATGTGGATCATCGACACGGCATCCGGTCACGTGGTTCAAGCTGGGGTGCTGCCCGCCACGCAGGCGACGAGCGGCCTTTACTCGTTCGCCGTCGCCGCGTCGGGTAACACGCCCCCGCCCCAGCTTAATTTCTTCGTTACGTCCGAGAGCGCCTCGTCGAGCCGATTCACTGCACCGAGCGGCAAAGTCGTGCTGGGCAGCAAACGGATCTAACCCGCCCGTTGCCGGAACGAAGCCAGCCGCTTCGGCTGTTCGCGATGGAGGCAATCCTACATCTTCAGCGTGCGAGTCCGGAGACGAAAGACCTTGAGATGCGGCGGTCGACCGAAACGTTTGGCGACCAACGAACAACCGCAAAAAGATGATGTGTTGACGCGTTTTTCAGCCGTTGTGTCAGGGAGGGATTTCTAGGTTTTGCGTTCGACTCCTTTTGTCGCCCTCCGGTCAGGTCCCAGATTACTGGCCTCGCTTTCAACTCGCCGACGATCTGCGTGAGGCACGCAACACCGTAGATGACAAAATCAAACAGGAGGTGAGCCCGTTGCCTGCCGACTGAGTATACTTGGAGTAGGCGAGGAACGCGTTGCGAACGTCGGGAACTACAATTGTTTAAACCTGACCCTTTTTGGCCCTTGACCCTTTTTGGCCCGGAATGATCGGGACATGGGTTACACAAAGTCCAGGCACATGGGTTACACTTTTGGGAGGTTGGGTTTACGGGTTGTGTTTGGCGAGGGGAACCTGATGCGGGGGAACCATGTAGGCCGCAGGCCGGAATGGGTCCCCCGCATTGAGGGTGAGGTTGGCGAGGTGGATGTTCGCAAAGTGCAGCTCGCTCGTGCCCGCATCCGTGCGGTGGATTCCCACGGTGACTCCGGCAAACGCCTCCCCGACATGATAGCTGCGTTTGCGGTAGTTGATGAACCCGGCCTCGGTAACACGTCGACGCAGATAGTCGGCCGGGTAACGCACGGCGTTGTCGTTCTCGTTTAGGCGCCGCTGACTGGAGTGGTAAATCTCGGCCGGTTTTTGCATGTTGATGCCTTCGTGAGGACGCTCGTGGTTGTAGGTAAAGCGCCACCGGTCGAAGAGGCGTTGTTGGGCGCGTTGATTGCGTGCGCTGGGCTGCAGGGTCTCGGCTTTCAGGTCGCGGTGCATGCGTTCGTGGGACCCATTATCCTGCGGATGCCCCGGTCGGGTGAACTCCACTTGGATGCCTTGGCTGATCCACCACACGCTCAATCGAGAGAGCCTGCCCCAGCCGTTGGAAGCGAAGGGTGAGCCGTTGTCGACGCGGATGATCTCCGGAACCCCGTGGTAGCGCATGATGTTACGACAGGCCAGGTGGGTGCCTCGGAACTGCTGATCATATCGGGCTTGGCAGCACACGACGTAGCGCGAGAACCGATCACACACCGTCAACGGATCACAGCGGATGCGATCCTGCGTCAGGAACCAACCCTTGTAGTCGAACGTCCACACGTGGTTGGGGTGAGTCGGATCGGTCAACTCGCTGGGCCGGGGATGATAGAGTCCAGGTTTACGCCGCCGCTTCTTGATCAGGCCGTGACTCTTCAGCAACGAGGCGATCGTGCTGCGCGCCGGAGGCTGCATTATCCCGTGCTTACAGTGCAGTAGATCCTGTAGCTTCTTGGGGCCCCAACTGGGCTTGGCTTTGCGCTCCTGGAGCACCAGCTCGACTAGCTCCGTAGTCGTCTGGTGGGCACAGCCACGGGGACGACGGGACCGATCGCCCAAACCGGCGGAACCTTCCGCCGCGTAACGACGCAGCCACTTATGACCGGTCTTGCGACTGATATCAAAGTCTTCGCACAACTGCGAGACGGTAAAGCGGCCCGTAGCCGCCATGCTGATGAACTGCATCTTCTGGTCCATTGGTGACACTTCTTTCCAGGGCATACGCCCAGTTTAAGTGTAACCTATGTCCCTAGACTATCTGTTACCTATGTCCCCGGTTCATACCCCCTCCTTTTTGGCCCTCGACCCTTTTTGGCCCTCGGCAGCACGACGTGCCACCCGCGCGCCTGTCGTTCAAGGGCACGGTGAGCACGCTGCGCGCCTTTGCTCCATTATTTGCCACCAACGCCCGGCAGGCTGCCCAACGCTTCGAGGAGTTGTTGCTCGCGCTCGCCGCCGACCTCGTGCCCGACCGACCCCATCGCAGTGAACCGCGCGCCATCAAACGCAGACCCAAAGTCTACCAACTGATGACCAAACCTCGGCACCACATGCGTGTATCCATATCACGGCGACAATAAGAGACGATCACCCCCCTTAACTAAGCGCCATTCAAACCTGACCCTTTTCGGCCCTTCTTTTCGGCCCTCCGGTTCATACCGGTGGGCTCACAAGCAATCTGGGTTGATGTCAATTGACTGGAAAAAAATCTTGAGCCGTCTCCACTCCCGCTCTGGCTGCAGCGTCCCTCAAAAGTTCTGATACATCCTTTTCCTTTTCAAGTCTGGACACCCTAAAACGCACCGCTCTGACAATCGCGCTGAGTCTTATCCACTCAATTCGAGTTTCTCGAATATCCGATTGCCGGGTTCGAAACTCTTCTTCTGAACTAAAATCCTTTGGACCCAAGCCACCGCGTAGACCATTTAGGTCAGATGCTTCATCAAAGCCTTCACGATTTCTTAATTCGTCTGCATATGCTAGGCATTTTACATATAGTTCGATGTTCCGATTTACCAATAATTCCTTTGAATTCTCCCCCGCACGTGTGTGTCGCGCCGACACTTCTAGTTCCATAATTCGAATGGCAGTTGGCTCGCCAACCTTGGGTTGCAACTTCGATGATACTGCCAGTATAGTTTCGTAGTTTGTGCCTAAGTCGCCTGATAAATGATTAATAACCAAATTCGAAAGTTGCTTTCGCTCTTCGGCGCCCTCTTCCATTTCGTAGCGACTTGCAATAGCAGTAGATATCTCAATCGCCCTATCTGCCTCCGCCGATTCCCTTAGTAGGAGATTTAATATGTCCGCAAACTTTTGATTGGTCCCAATTTGGGCATGTGCTGCAGTTAATATAGAAAAAACAAAAAGGACGAATGTTAATCTATTCATGGTGGTATTTTAGTATTGCCAAGGGCCGCTACAGGATGGGGAATAAACGGTTATTCCGTCATAGGTAATTGAACCAAGTCCTACGCCATTAGACTGATAGTCGTGGCGATGGGTCACGAACTCGAAATTCTGATAACTGGCAGTATTTTCATTGTAATACTGAATCGGGAATGACCTAGTGAACATTACTCCCTGCGGCAGCCCCAAGTGGTTTTTAAGCCAATCTATGTCAAGCGGTGAAGAAATGCCAATCCAGTCATAAGTTTGATTAGTAGACCAAAGAATAGAAAGAATATACCAATCAGCGTAGCCAGACCGAGAGGGTCGCCAGACCGAGAGGGTCAGGCCGTGTTTTGCGGATTTCTACGCGGAAATCAGCTCGGAGGCCGGGCGGACGGCTTTCACTAATCTAGGGGTGTCGGTCGCTAGGGCTCTGAAATCGCAATCCACCTGAATTCCGTGCCAGAACTGCGGGGACTGATCGAAGAAGGCACCGAACCTTATCGACATGGCGGGGGTGATGGAACGTTTGCCGAGGACAATCTCATTGATGGCGCGCGGGGACACCCCAAGCGCACGGGCCATGGCGTTTTGGGAGATACCCATGGGCCTCAAGTATTCCTCCAGCAGGATTTCACCGGGCGTTATCGGGGTTTTCATATAGTTATAACGTATGACGTTATAGGGGTGCTTCAATGGTAATCTTCAATTCGGACGTCGCTGGGTCCCGAGTCCGTCCACCGAAAGACAATGCGCCACTGGTCGTTGACCCGAATCGAGTATTGTCCCGCGAGATTCCCTGCAAGTTGCTCCAGGTGGTTTCCGGGTGGAACCGAGAGGTCGCCCAGACGGCTGGCACTATTGAGTTGGATGAGTTTACGCAAGGCCACGCGGCTAACCGCCTGAAAACGACGATTCTTCTCTTTGAGGAAAAGTTGCTCCGTGTCGCGATCCGCAAACGATTGAATCATCTTGGTCGCGTGTAACGCGGTTGCAGGGTCTCTTCTTTCAGAATGGGTAAAAATATTCCGGCAGTTCGTCCATTTGTCCTACAACTCATTCAGAACGCGGGCGCACGAGGCGGACTTCGTAGAGGGCGGGGACGCCGGGGGATTTTTCGGTGCCGCGGAAGGTGAGGATCAGGGGGTTGCTCCTGGAGCCGGTGGGGATGGACAGGGTTTTGATGATGAAGCGTTCGCCGTCTTGGCCGGAGATTTCAATTTTGCCGATGGGGGTGCCGTTGATTTCAACGGTGTAGGACGCGGGTTGCCAGGCGTTGCCCCAGTGGGTGAGTTGGAGCTCGAGCGCGGCTTCGTGGCGCGGGGTGAGTTCGTAGCTGAACCAGTCGTTGGCGGCGCGGAAGGAGCGTCCAAAGCTGTGACCTTGCCAGGAGTCGCCGTCCGTGAAGTTGTGCTCCACTTCGGGCTGTTGTTCTCCGGGTATGACGAGGTCGATGGTGCGGGCGTCGAGCGCGAGGCGGGCGGTTTCAGTGGCGTGGAGTTCGGCGACGATGCGTTCGTAGTCCGTGGCCGAGGCGAGTTGCCAATACATCATGTAGCGGGCGTCGTGCAGGCGGAAGAAGGGTTCGAGTTCGAGCGTATCGAAATTATCAGGACGAATGAGATTGGCGGCGGTGAAGTGTAGCGGTCGGCCGGGCACGGGCTGGATGGCCGCAGCCATTTCGGTAGGGTTTCCGACGAACATCGGGGCGGCGTCGAGCGGTTCGAAGGCGCCGGGAGCGGCGTGGCCCATGCGGGAGCCGTCGGCCACGAGTCCGTCGAGGTGGTCGGTGCCGGTTTTGGCGGCGAGGAGGATGGGACCGTGCAGGACTGCGGCGTAAGCGGAGTCGTCGGGCAAGCGTTCGAGGCGCGTGGTCATGGGCAGCTCAATGCCGATGGTGTCGCCGTCATGCCATTCCCGGGTGAGGGCGGCGTAGGAACCGGGCGTGGAGCGCCCGTCGACTGGCTCTCCGTTGATGGTGATTTTGAAACCTTCGGCGCTGACCCAGGCCGGGTGGCGGAGGTGCAGGGCGAAGGTGCGCGGCGCTTCGAGGGTGAGGGTGAGGCGGGTGCGCGCTTCGTCGGGAAAGGTAGTAGATTGGCGGATACGAAGACCGGGACCGACGTCGAGATCGGAGGCGATGAAGAGGTTTACCCACAGGTCGCCGGTGTCGTTGGCGGCGTAGATGAATTGGCCGTATTTGCCGTGGTTTTCGAGGCCGGAGCCGACGCAGCACCAGAAGCATTGTTCGGGTTGGGAGTAGACGCGGTAGTGGCGCGGGCGAATGGGGGTGAAGTAGACGAAACCGCCGTGTTCGGGGTGTTGGGTGGAGAGGATGTGGTTGTAGAGGGCGCGTTCGTAGGTGTCGGCGTAGCGGGCGTCGCCGTCGCGCCGGAACAGGGCTTCGGAGAGGCGCAACATGTTGTAGGTGTTGCAGGACTCGGGGCCTTCGCGGGACTGGAGCATGCCGGAGAAATCATCCGGGGCGTTGAAGTGTTCGCGCACGCTGTTGCCGCCGAAGGCGACGGTGCGGTGTCCGATGACCGTTTCCCAAAAGAAGCGCGCGGCGTCGTCCCAGGTGGGATCGCCGCCGAGTTCGGCGACGCGGGCGTAGCCGATGATCTTGGGGATCTGGGTATTGGCGTGTTGGCCGGTGAGCGTGTCTCGGCGCTGGAGGAGATCGTCGAGAATGGCGTGGTGGGTGAAGCGTTGCGCGAGGCGCAGGTATTTCTCGTCGCCGGTGATGGCGTAGACGTCGGCGAGGGTTTCGGTCATACCGCCGTGTTCGGCGCGGAGCATGATTTCGAGGTCGGCGTCGGAGAGCGGGGCGATGAGATCGGCGCACCAGTCGGTGAGCTCGATGAGGACTTCGCGGGCTTGGGCGTTGTCGGCGATGAGCCAGGCGTCGCGCAGCCCGGCGTAGGTTTTGTGCAGATTATACCAGGGCACCCAGGCGCCACCGAGGCTGAAGCCCTGGGCGTCGAAACCGCCGGCAGCGACGCGGGCCCAGACTTCGGCGGAGTCGGGCACGGCGCCGACGTAGCCGTTACCGTTGGCCTGTTGGCAGACGGCGAGTTCGGCCACGCAGTAGTCGAGGCGACGTTTCATCTCGGCGTCGCCGGTGGCGGCCCACATCTGGGCGGTGGCGGTGAGGTAGTGGCCGAGGGTGTGGCCATCGAGACCGATGTTTTCCCAGTTACCGTATTTTTCGGCTTTGGGGGTGAGGCCGGCTTCGAGTCGAAAGCCAGCCAGCAGACGGTCGGGGTCGAGGGCGAGGAGGTAGGTGGTGTTGAGGTCCTGGGCGTGTTTGAACGGACCGTCGAGCAACGTGACGTCGCGGAGGGGAAAGTAGTGGAGCGGCGTGGAGGCCGCCGCAATCGAGGGCTCGGGGGAGGCGGTCGACCTGAGTCCGCCAAGGAGCGAAGCGGCGAGGACGAGGGACAAAAGTCTCATCGGAGGAGGAGGGGCAAGGTGGAGCGGAAGCGCGATGGCGGGACAAAGGGCGGGCGAAGGGGATTTCACCAAGATCGTCGATGCGGCCGTGAACCCTGAACCTAGCGTGGCGGCAGGCGATGTCAGGAGGGCTTTTGCCTAACAGTTATGACGTAAAAAAACGCGCCCCGGGCGGGACGCGTTGGATGGAAGCGGAGAAGGATGTGTGGTCGGGCTGACGGGATGCCGTCAGCCCGCTGATGGGCTCTGGTTACTTGATGTCGCTGTTGCTGACGAAGGCGATTTTGCGGCCGTCGGGGGACCAGGAGGGCACGTTGATGGTGCCTTGGCCGCCGTAGACGTAGGCGATGATCTTGGGCGCCGCGCTGCCGTCGGTGGGCATGAGGCGCAGGTAGACGTGTTTGTAGTAAGGGTGATCGCGGGCTTCGACGACGTCGGCGTCGTAGGAGATGATGGTCATCCACTTGCCATCGGGCGAGATGTGCGGGAACCAGTTTTGCATGCCGTCGGCGAAGACCTGCTCCTGGCCCGAGCCGTCGGGTTTCATGCGGAAGATCTGCATGAGGCCGGTGCGGGTGGAGTTGAAGTAGATCCACTCGCCGTCGGGGGAGAATTCAGGGCCGTCGTCGAGGTCGGTGTTGTTCGTGACCTGGACCTCTTTTTTGGTGTCCACATTGACCTTGTAGATGTCCCACTGGTCTTTGCGGTTGGCGGTGTAGACGATCCATTTGTTGTCGGGCGACCAGCCGTGGAGGAAGGAGTGGCCCCAGGCCGGATCGGTGATCTGCTCGGGCTCGCTGGAGCCGGTGGAGGGCAGGGTGAAGACGGTGGAGGTGCGGGCCTCGCCGACGTGGTTGGAAATGGCGAGCATGCTGCCGTCGAAGGTCAGCACGTGGTCGTTGTTGTTGTTGATCTGGGGGCCGGTATCGAGGGTTTCGATACGGCGGGTGGCGAGGTCGAAGGTGCGCAGCACGCCCTTGGCCGGGCCGTTGCCGGAGACATTGACGATGAGCTTCTGGCCGTCGGTGGTCCAGTTGGGGGCTTCGAAGGATTCGGCACTGGAATGGATGGCGGTGAGCTCGCCGGAGAACACGTCGAGAATTTCGAGGGTGGAGCCGATGTAGTCGCGGTAAGGGCGGAAGTCCGAGGCGGCGGGCTTGATGATGCGCACGTCGGTGAAGATGGCCTGCTCGGTCACTTCGGCATTGTGGGAGCAGAGGAAGAGGCCGGCGTAGACGACGTTGGGCACGTCGATCTCGGCGAGTTCGACGGACTTGAACGGCTCACCATAGCGGGCGGCGGAGAAGATGAATTTGTCGCCCCAGCGTTCGAGTTGGATGACGTCCGGGTAGGTGCCATCGAGTTCGTTTTCGAGAATGATCTGGTCGGTCTCACCGTTCTTGGCGGCGCGGTATTGCAGGGAAGTGAGACCGTCGCCGTGGACGGTGCCATCGGCGTAGGTGGAGCCGGTGTCGAGATCGGAGCGCACCATCCAGCCGAGCTTGCGGTGGGGGTCGACGCCCTCGCCGAGGAACTTGACGCGGGCGCGCAGGATGAAGTCGCCCTCGAGGTGGTTCCACGCGAATTGAAACTCGTCTTCGCCGCCCCACAAGTTGGTGCCGGAGCCGGACATGTGATACGACTGTGTCATCGCGTCGTAAGTGGTGTTGCCCCGAATGGCGGGGGCGCCGACGTCGCCGTGATGGGCAAAGTCACCGACGGCCGGACCGTAGGCGGAGTGAGTGCCGTGAGGAGTGGAGCCGGCGAAGAGACCGGTCGAGGAAACGAGAGCGCACATAAGAAGTGAGCGGGGACGCAGGAGGGGGGAAGTCATAGCGGAGGGTGAATCCGCCTTCGTTTCCAGGGGGCGAAACCAAGGCGAGGTAAGATAAGGACGGGATAGGTTTGGGGCGGTGATGAAATTAAACCGCAGGCCGCGCTGCGACGGCAAGGGAGTTGGACGTTAAGTGGCGGGTAGGCCGAGCGAGGGGACGGTGACATGGAAGCGGGCAAGTGCGGTGAGAACGGGGTGTTTCGCGACGGCGCTTTGTCTTGGGCCGAATCGTCGATTGCCTCCCTTGGTCGGGAGCGTAGTTTGCGATCATGCCAGACGGGGCTCACGTCGACCTCCCGTGGAGAATGGCCCTTCTCCGCAATCGCCAGATCGCCGCGCAGATGTTCGCCGTGTTCTTTGTCGTCGGTTCGGTGGGGCAGCTCGTATTGCTGCGCTCAGTGGCGGCTCAGAGCTTGGAAGGGGATTACCTCTTCATTTTGCCGGCACTGGTCTTTGTGTTGGCCGTGTATGAGTGGGTGGAGAGTCGCAGTCTTTGCCCGTCGAGAATCGACGAAGGTCAGGAGCCGCCGTCCACGGATTTTTCGGTGTGGATTTCCGTGGTGATCGAGGCGCTGGTGCCGGTGTCGGGCATCGCTCTGCTCGGAGGGGTGTTGGGGTGGCCGAGCGCGCTGGGTGGTCCGCCCCTGATCGGTGCGGCGCTGATCCCATTGATTTCCACCCTGCGGTTGGATTTTCGAATTCCGGTGGTGCAGGGAGTCGTCATGGCGGTCGGCTTTTGGGTCATGCTGGTCCTCGCGGTGGACGCGGCGGACAGTCCCGCGGCGGTGGTTGCTCTCACGGTCAATTTGCAGATTGCCAAGGGATTTTTACTGCTGGGCTGCGGGATGCTGGCGGGCATCATCGCTCATCAAAGCCGACGGCGGCTGGAGGATGTCATTCGCGAGCATTCCGAGCGGGAGAACGTGCAACAGGCATTGGACGTTCGCACGGCGGAATACGAGCGCGCGGCGGAAACGATTCTCGAGAAGAACGAACTCATTTCGATCCTCAGTCACGACCTGCGCGCGCCGCTTGATGGCGTGGCGAGTTTGGCTCAACTCATGGCTCGGGCACCGGATCGTTTCACTGCTGATGACATTCGAAAATACGCCGACGAAATTCACGGCACGGCCCACAACCTCCGTGAGTTGCTGGACAATCTCGTGGTCTGGGCGGAACTACGCTCGGGCCAAGGCTGCATGCCGCTGCGCGCCGTGGTGTTGGCGGAAGTGTGCGCGCCCGTGGTCCAGTTGTTCGAGCCGGCCATCACCGCGCGGCAATTGACGATCGAGGTGTCACTGCCTTCCCGCGTGCAGGTGCGGGGCGATGCGGCGGCCGTGGCGACGATAGCCCGCAATCTATTGTCCAACGCGGTAAAATTCACGCCGTCAGGCGGCCGTATATCCGTGAGCACCGCGGGCCAATCTTCTCCCGGTCGGGTGGCCCTGATCGTGACCGACACCGGTCCGGGCATTGACGAAACGGCGAACGATTCCGCGGAGCTGCGACCGGCACTCGGTCTGGCACTTTGTCGACAGCTGATGGGGCAGCTGGGAGGTTCCTTGGAATTGCGCCCGGCGGTCGAAGGCGGGACCGAAGCTTGGGCGTGGTTTCAATCGACCGCTCGCGACGAAACCGCCGAAGTCTGATCTTGCTTCAGGGCGTAGGCCACCATTTCGGCGGCGTTTCGCAGCTCGAGTTTTTTCATGATGTTGTAGCGATGGTTGCCCACGGTGCGCAGGCTCAGGTCCAAGTCGCGGGCAATCTCCGCGCTGGTGAGGCCGCGGGCTACGAGCTGGAGGACTTCTCGTTCGCGCAGGCTCAGGATTTTGGAGACGGCCATCGGGTTGCCGCCCAGGCGTCGTCGCACCGTGTTAAACGTGGGCGAGTAATAGGTGCGCCCCTCGGCCACGGCCACCATGGCTTTTTCGAGGACCGTGATGGGCTGATCCTTCTCCACATACCCCGCGAGTCCCAATTCGAGCACGCCGGCGATCGACGTCTCGTCCTTGCACGAGGTGAGCGCGAGAATGCGGGAACCGTTGGATTCCGCGCGAAGCTGTTCCGCCATCGCCAGACCTCCGAGTCGTGGCATGTTCAAATCGAGGCAAACGAGTCGCGGGTGAAGTCGGCGGCACAGCGCCAAGCCGGCCTCGCCATCACCGGCCGCGCCCACGCACTCGAATCGGGGATCTCCGTTGACCAGTTTCACCAACAAATCACGAAACAGGAACTGGTCCTCGATGATGACGGTCGTCCAAGGTGACATGATTCGCGGAGTTGAGGTAACAAGGCGACCAGCGGGAATGCGTGGTCGTCGCATCCGAGCGAGGGCAGCTCGGCTCGAAGAAGGGTAGAGAAAGAAAGTCCGGTCGCAAGCGATCCCCTAGGGGCGGGCGGCGGCCTGCCGCCCATCGGAAATCAGGCCGTAGAGGAGCAGGGTGTTCGCAGGCGGCGTCGAACGGTCATGAAGCCAACCAGAACGGCCCCACCTATCCACAGCCCGGCGGACGCCGGTTCGGGCACGGCGGAGATACTCATCTGCGAGGAATACGTGCGCAGGCCCAAACCATACAGCGCGACGATGGTTTCGTCGCCACCGAGGTCGGCGCCGATCTGGTAGATTTGGCCCAGACTGAGACCATCAAACGCATCCTCCCCGTAGGTGAAGGCCCAGAGGCCGTCGGCTTCGGCTTCGATTATTCCGGTTTGCCGGGAGTCGGTGGTGATCGCCGTGCCGCTGCCCGGGTAGCTTGTCTTGCGGTCGGTGAACCCGAAGGTGTAGTCCGCTCCGACGACATCGGTGCCAGCGATGAGGTTGAAGGTGAGGTCGCTGTGGGTTCCGCTCGATTCGGAATAGGTCCACTGACCGACGCCCGTAACTTGAAAGTTTGAATCGTCCAGTTTTTGGAACAGCAAAGGAGTCAGGTAGCGACCGGCCGCCGACTCCGTGTGGAACGCCCAGCTCGATGCCGTGCCCGCCTGACCGAAAGTGCCGGTGTAGAGGTAGACGCCGCCGCTGGACCCATCCGTGAAGGTGCGATCGATCAAGTCGTCGCCGATGGTCACCACAGACTGCGCGGAAGTGGTGGCGGCCGTGATGGCAAAGGCGAGCAGGAGGGTGGGAACCCAGGCAATCGGATGCGGGCGGACGCGCGGGAGCGTCGAGATAAAACGGGTCGGTTTCATGAGGGAAGCAGCAGGTTGGTGGAGGGAAATCGGCCAGATTTCCCCGCCATCAACCCACCCCTCGTCACCTCTCTCCAGCCGTCTGTTTGAGTATTAAGACTCAGTGGTGCCCGGTCGCAGCATGCCTCGACCCACCGATGGTCAGTTTTCCCAGGCCTCGACGGCCTCGCTGAGGTCGGCGGTCGTCCACGCCTGTTTGCGCATTTGGAGGCGGTAGCGCAGGGGCCAGACCTCGCCGGGGGCAAGTTGCAGAGGCTTGGGCACGAGCACGGCGGAGCACCAGAAGCGGGAGGGTTGGCCGTTGATGCAATACCACGGGTCGTCGCCGTCGCCGGGCATGTTGGCATCGCCCGCGAGCACGGCGAGACTGCCGCTGTCGGGAATGTTTGGATACACGGTCACACCGAGCGCGCCGGTGCGCGGGCGGATACGATTATCGACCCAGTCGGTCATGGGTCCTTGGAGGTTTACCATTTGCACCGGATCGGGACCGTGGCCGAGGCGCATGCCGAGACCAGCGTAGCCGCCCCAAAGCACACCATTGGGCTCGTCGGGCAGGGGCGTGCGGTCGAGGTAGGCGCCTTCGCGTCCGGCGGTGAAAGTGCTACTCCAATCGATGGTGTAGCTGCCGTCGGTGGCGACGGCGGAAACGATGATAAAGCGGGTTTCGGTGAGGTCGACCCGGCCGGTCGGATGCACGTAGTCGAGATCGAGGGTGATCTCGGCGCCGCCATCGGGAAAGGTGCGGATGTGAGGTGTGCCCCAGACAGTGCGGCCTTCGGAGCGACCGGTCTCGCGGCTCTGCTCCCAGTAGTTGGCTTCGTTGATGTATTTCCAGGAAAACCACAGGCCATAATGCCACACATGGTCATCGGGGCGGAGTTTGGTGAGGGACGGACCGCCAGGCACGCGCAACGGATGGAAGAACGGTTTGCCGGCGTCGGGATCGAAGGAGAATTGCCAGATGATATCGCCGTCCTGTTCCCAACCGATCGTGGTATCGGTGCGCACAAAGTCAGCGCGGGCGAACGAGGCGAGTAGCAGCAGAGTGGCGGCGAGGGGCAGAACGCGTTTCATGGGCGAAGGATTAACCACGAATGGACGGGGATGAACACAGAGAACTGGAATGCCGTTAAACGATCTTCTTCACCACGAAATACACGAAGCGCACGAAAGACTATCCGACGAAGGACGGCTTTCGTGTTGTTCGTGTATTTCGTGGTGAAACTTCCTCCGGCTTTAAAAGCCGATGCTTACGCCGCCGTCGACGGGGAGGATGGTGCCGGTGACGAAGTGGGCGGCGGGGGAAGCGAGGTAGACGGCAGCCCAGCCGACATCACTGGACTGGCCGAGTTCGCCGGTGGGGGTGCGGGCGAGGATTTTTTCCAAGCGCGCAGGATCACCGGCGAAGGCTTGGCGTGACATGTCGGTATCGATCCAACCGGGCGCGATGGCGTTAACCCGCAGGCCGTGGGGCGAGAATTCGGTGGCGAGGCCCTTAACCATGCCGACGTAAGCTGACTTTGCGGCGGTGTAGGCGATGACCTTGGGGATGCCAAAGAGCGAGGCCATGGAAGCGGTGAAGAGGATGCTGCCGTGTTTGCGCTCCATCATGCCGGGAGCGAATTCGACCGTAAGCGCGTGGGAACCGAGCACGTGCGTATCGAGCACGAGTTGGAACTCCTGCGTGGTCGTTTTCACGGCCTCCTTTTTCATGTGAATGCCGGCGTTGTTGACGAGGCAGGTCACCGGGCCGACGAGGGCTTCGGCCTTTTCGCGCAGGACGTGGGCTTGATCCAGTTGGGTGACGTCGTGGACCACGTAGTGGGCGCGGTCGCCGAGGCGGGACACTTGCTCCTGCAACAGGTTTTCTCGCCGACCGGTGAGCACGATGGTCGCACCGGCTTGATGCATGCACTCGGCGATGGCGCGGCCGATACCGGTGCCGCCGCCGGTGATCAAAGCGGTTTCACCCTGGAGCGAGAAGATGTTCGGGAACGTGGTCATGGTGATAAGGAGGACCACCTAACCACGCCCCTTTGGTGTTTCACACCGGACTGAAATTCAACTGTTGAGCCGATGGTGTTGGCGAGTCGCCCGAGTTGAGCGAGCGCCTGCAAGCAGGCAGCCTGCGGGAAGGCGAATTCCAAATGTAGGGGTAGGCCGCGAGCTTGCTCGCGCTTCCCGGCTTAATTGGCGGCGTTGAAGGCGTCGACCTTGGCGCGGATGGCGGCGGTGTGGTCAGGGGTGCTGCCGCAGCAGGAGCCGATGATGTTGGCACCGGCGGCGAGGGCGGCCGGGGTCTCGGCGGCGGTTTCCTCGGGGGGCTGCTTGTAGACGGCCTTCATGTTTTCCAACACGGGCAGGCCTGCGTTGGGCTGGATCATGATGGGGAGATCGACGGTGTCGCGGTAGATTTCGGCCACGCTGGCCGCCCCAGGCATGTCCATGCCGGTGCCGCAGTTGAGGGCGATGATGTCGGCGCCGTGTTCTTCGCAGAACTCGGCGGCGTCTTCGGGGCCAAAGCCCATCATGGTTTTGTAAAAGGACTTATCGGCGGACAGGTCGTAGGCGAACGACGCGATGATGCAGGGGGCACCGGCGGCCTTGGCGCCTTCGAGGCCGGCCTGGATCTCTTCCTTGCCGGTTTGGGTTTCGAGAATGATCGCATCGACGCCGGCCTCCACGAGCGCCTTGGCTTGCTCGGTGATGGCGGCCACGGCGTCGGCGTAGGGCAGGTCGCCGTAAGGTTCGAGGATGGCGCCGAGCGGGCCGATGTCGCCGAGCACGAAGCCTTCTTTGTCGCCAAAGGCTTCACGGGCGATGCGCACGGCGGCTTGGTTGATTGCGACGACGTCGTCGGCCACGCCGTGGCGTTCCAGCATGAGCCGCGAACCGCCAAACGTGTTGGTGATGATGCAGTCGGCTCCGGCGTCGACGTAGCGTTTTTGGATCTCCAGCACGCGCTCGGGGTGAGTGATGTTCCAGGCCTCGCCGGAAGCGCCTTGTTCGAGACCGGCGAGCATGAGTTGGGTGCCCATGCCGCCGTCACAAACGAGACGGCGGGAGGCGAGGGCGGCGAGAAGGCGGTTGTTCGAGGAAGCCATGGGACGACCAGTTGGCCCGAGCGAACCGAGCGTCGCAAGTCGAACGTGCGCGGTGCCGCGAGCGTGGCTGATTGGGCGATGCGGAGAAACCGTCGGAACCGGTGGTCGCATTTCTTGGCGGACAGCGTGCGGATTTTGCGCCAACGGTAGAATTGGTTCGGAGTGGGTGCCCACGCGGCTCAAGTTGAGTCGATTCTCCCCTCCCATCACTGGGTCCGTTCCCGGTCGATGGCCGCATCTCCCATTGTCGTCATGAAAACCCCTCTTCCGACCGGTGCCCGTTCGCGGCGCTCATTTTTGAAACAAAGCGCCACGTGGGGCGCTTTTATGTGGGCGGCGCCGCAACTGGTCCGCTCGCAGGTGTTGGGGCGCGGCGGAGTGCCGGGCGCCAACGACCGCATCAACCTCGGCTTCATCGGCCAGGGTCTGCAGATGGGGGCCCATGTTGAGGTCGTCGGCGGCCCCGGCGTCCAACCGCTGTGGGTTTGCGATGTGCGCACGCAAGCGCGGGACCGGGCTCAGGCCGACATGGTGCGGCGAGGTTTTGCGGACGTGCGGGCGACGGAGAATTACGAGGACGTGATCAATGATCCGGCGGTCGACGCGGTGTTTATCGTCACGCCCGATCACTGGCATGCCGCCATCGCCATCGCGGCCATGCGCGCGGGCAAGGACGTTTACGTGGAGAAGCCGATGACGCTCACCATTGCCGAGGGCAAAGCCATGGTGGAGGCCGAGCGCCGTTACGGCACCGTCCTCCAGGTGGGCTCCCAACAACGCTCCGAACATGCCTTTCGCAAGGCAGCGGAAATGGTGCGCAGCGGGTGGATCGGCGAGATCAAGGAAGTTCACGCCCGGCTGGGCTCCTTTGCCCCGGCGACGCTGGGCGCGGAAGAGCCGATCCCAGCAGGTTTCAATTACGACAAGTGGCTCGGCCCGACGCCCTACGAACCCTACACCGAGGCGCGCGTGCGCAGTGACTTCGGCGGCGGCTGGCGCTGTTATTGGGAATACGGTTCCCGCAAGAACGGAGACTGGGGCGCGCATCACTTTGACATCGCGCAATGGGCCCTCGGGCGCGACGACTCCGGCCCCACGCTCTTCGTGCCAAAAGGCTTCGAAGGTTCGGAGTATCAATATCATCAATACGACGACGGCATTAAGGTCATCCGCGATCACCCGATCGCCAACAACCACATGGTCCGCTTCGTCGGCAGCGAAGGCGACATCTGGGTGAGCCGCGAAGGTCGCCTCGACACCTCGCGGCCGGAGTTGGCCAAACGCCCGCTCGGTCCCGGTGACACGCGGCTCTACGAGTCCCACAACCACCAGCAGAACTGGTTGGAGTGCGTGCGCTCGCGTCGCGCGACCATTTGTCCGGCCACTATCGGCCACCGCACGGCCACGATCTGCCAGCTGGCCGGCATCGCCGAACGGCTCAACCGGCCGGTGCGCTGGGATCCCCGCGCCGAGCGTATCCTCGACGACGCCGGCGCCAGCCGTTGGGAAGACCGCCCCCGCCGCGCCGGCTACGAACTGCCCGCCTAAACCCCGTCACCCTGTTGTTCCCCATCATGAACAAACCCCTCTCTCTTCTCACGCTTTGTTGCGCGGTTTGGTGTGCGCCGATCTCGGCTCAAGCCAGCGATATCACCGCCTTCATCGACGATCTCAATGCCACCGATTTTGCCGTGCGCCAGTCGGCCCGGCTCGATCTCCGCCAGGCGCTCGTCGACGCCACGCCCCGGGAGTTGAAAGCCCTGGAAAGTGAACTGCTGCAGGCCATCGGTCCTGACCGCGATTGGGCGACCCGCGACTGGTCGATCCGCATGTTGGAACTCGTCGGCACCAAGGCGGCGGTCAAGCCCCTCGCGGCCTTGCTCGCCGACCCTGATCCGCGCATCCAGGATCTCGCCCGTCGGGCCTTGTCGGCCAACCCCTCGCGGGGTGCGGCCGCCGTGCTGGAAAAGGCGATTTTGAAAGCCCCGGCGGCGGAGCGCGGTCCCTTGGCCGATGCCTTGGCCTACCGCGGTGAATCTCGGGCAGTGCGCGAACTAACGGCCGTCCTGAAGACCGGTTCGTCGGAGGCCGCGCTCGCCCTGGGAAAGATCGGCAACCGGGCGGCGCGGTCGGCTTTGGCCAAGGCGCGCTCCGGCGCGACCGGAGTGTTTCGCGAGACCGTCGAGCTCGCGCTGTTGGACGCTGGCGTCACCGACCGTCGTTTGGCGCGGGAGTTGGCGGAGACCGGGACTGGTGAAGCCGTGCGTGTGGCCGCATTTGCGCGATTGCTGGAGCTGGACGCTCGCGGGGCCAACGCCGTATTGACCGCCACCTTGAGCGGATCCGAGTCGCAACTGCCGCTGCTGTTCCTGCGCGCCGCGATGGATTCGTCGCTCCAAAACGACGTGGTGGCGCGACTGCCCGATCTCCCGGAGCCCGCGCAAATCGTCGTGCTCGATGCCATCGCCGACCAGCGCCTGCGCGCTTACGAAGCGGCGGTCCTGGCGCGACTGGAAGGTGCGTCGGAAACGCTGCATCCGGTGGTGGTGCGTGCGCTCGGTATCGTGGGTTCGGATACAAGTTTTCAGCCCTTGCTCGACCTTCATCTGGCCAACGGGCGGGACCGGGATGTCACGGCGGCGTTGGCCCGTTTGAATGCCCCCGCGTCCGAGGCGGCGTTGCTCGCGACGGTGCAGGGCGACGGAGACGTCGCGGCGCGGGCGGCGTCGCTGCGTTTGCTCGTGCTGCGCAATACCGCGGGAGTGACGGCATTGGTCAACCAACTCGCTCAAGCCGATCAGGAGGCGGCGATCCGCGTGGCGGCGTTCAAGGGCATGGAGATGGTGGGAGACCCGGAGAGTGTCCGGGTGCTGCTCGATGTCGTGTTGGCGGAAAACACCACCGTGAAGCGCGACGCGCAGGGCAGCTTGAAGAAACTCTCGGCCAATCTGGATGTGTCCGATTATCTCTGGAACGAAATCTATGCACCCGCGATGGCGGCGGCTTCGAACGATGACCGGCGGCGCGACGTGTTGGTCATCATCGATGGCAACTCCGGCGCGGCGACTGCGACTTATTTGCAGGAACTGGTCCTCACCGACAATCCGCTTCGTCCGGATGCGATCAATGCGCTGCGGCGTTGGACCGACATCTCCGGGGTCGACGCCTGGATCGCGATCGCAACCACCGAGGGCGCGACCGAAGCCGAGATCGCCACCGCGAAGCAGGGCATGGTGCGCCTCCTGGCGTCGAAGACCGTGACCGGGTTTTACCCCGACAAAGTCGATCGCGCCGCCGCCGCGATGCGGGCGTTGGCCGGGGACGCCGAATTCCGAAAGGCGGTGATCAATACCTATGACCGTCAGTTGCACTGGCAGACTCGTGTGCGAATCGGCCAGGTCTTCCCGGAATTTCTAAGTGATCCTGCGATCGCGCCGGACGTGCAGGCCTTGCTGGACCGCGCGAAATTCAACTGAACGCGCGTCGGCGGGAACGCTCGATCCGACCCCGCCGTTTCGCGTTTATTCGCTGCGCAAAGTCGTGGCCGGGTCGACCCGGGTGGCGCGCCGGGCCGGCAGGTAGCACGCGAGCAGGACCGCCAATCCGAGAACCGCGCCGCTGACGATCAGTGCCAAAACGTCCGTCTGCGTGGCTTGATAAATCATGCTGGCGAGGGCGCGGCTGGCGGCCAGGGAAAGGGCGGTGCCGAGCATCAATCCCACCAGCGTTTGCAGGGCGCCCTGTCGGAGGATCAATCCCATGACTTCGCGCGGATGAGCGCCCAGCGCCATGCGAATGCCGATCTCGCGGGTGCGGCGGGTGACGGCGTGGGATTTCACCCCGTAAACCCCGACAATGGCGAGGAGCAGTGCGATACCGCCGAAGATGCCGAAAATGAGGGCGGCGAGTTTCACCAGCAGACTGTTTACGTTGTTCTCCACAAAGCTGCTGAGCGGGCGGATGAAAAGCACGGGGGTGGCCGGATCGAACGCCTGCAACTCCCGCCGAATCGTCGGCGCGCGCCGCTGGGGTTCCGACGTGCCGAGGTGTAGGTAAATATTGGATTCGGGGGCTTGTCCGAGGGGACGATAAATCCGCGCGGGGGCTGCGTCTTCGAAGACATGATCGCGCGGGCTGCGCACGATGCCGACGATTTCGAGAGACCGGGCGAGATCGCCGCTGGCGGCGGCTTCTTCACCGAGAAACACGCGTTGACCGATTGCGTCGCGGTCACCGAAGAGGGACCGGGCGAGGCTTTGGTCGATGATGGCGACACCGGGGCCATCGGGCTCGGTCGACTCGGCGGTGGTGAAGGTGCGTCCACGCAGAACGTTGATCCCGAGCAGGGAGAAGTAGTCCCGACTGACCGCGGTAAAGCCGGCGTAGCTGCGTCCGTCGTGGGCCTGATCGAGACTGATCGGGGCGGCGTCGGCAGCGGGAAAGACGGGGTGATATCCGAGCTCAAAATTGTAGGGAACATCGGACGCGAGTGCGACGTTGCCTGCTCCCGCCAACGGGGTGAGGCGAGCGAGGAGCGCCTGCTGTTGGCGGGCGATGGCGGGGTCCGAGAGATCGGTCATGCCGTAGTCGAGATTGGCGACCAGTTGATCGGCCGTCTGGAAGCCCAGATCCATGGACTTCGCGCCCAGCGAGCTGCGCACGAACAGGGCGGCGCTGAACAACAGGGCGAGGGAGAGCGCGATTTGAGCGATGACGAGCGTGTTGCCCAGCGTGAAAAAGCGCCGCCACGGAGCGGACCCGGTTCCACCGCTCCGAGTCTGCTTGAGGTCGTCGACGATGTTGGGCCGCGTGATGCGCAGGGCCGGGCCGACGCTGGAGGCGAGCGTGGCGATGAGGCAGAACACCACGGTGGCGGACATCATGGAACCGTCGAGAAACGGCGAGACGCCCAGAGTGAAATTGCTGGTGGAAAACACCTGCAGTGAAATTTGGTAGATGCCGCTGTCGGCCCAGACACTGAGGAGTAGCCCCGCCACACTGCCGAGCAGGCACAGGACCAACCCCTCGGTGCTGAGCTGACGCACGATGCGCCCGCGGGACGCTCCGAGCGAAAGGCGAATCGCGATCTCTTTGCGCCGCGCGGCACCGCGGGCGAGCACCATGTTGGCGAGGTTGAGACAGGCTACGATGAGCACGGCGGCGGACAGGCCCATGGAGAGGAGGGCAAAGAGATTGAGGTAGCTCTCATTGTTCGGACTCGAACTGCCCAAGTCGGCGCGGGAAGGCGGGGCGAGCACAAGGTGGCGGGGGCCGTCGTCTTCGGGTAAGGCACGGTCATTGAGACGTTCGTCGAGGGCGGGCAGGCGGGCGCGGGCGGTCTCGATCGACAGACCGGGAGCGAGTCGGGCGGTCAGACCGAGGGCGTGAAGTTCGGTCGAACGCAGACTCTGGTCGCGGTAAAAATGGGCTTCGCCGAAGGGCAACCAGATCTCGGGGCCGATCGATACATGCTCACCCACGAAACCGCGCGGGGTGATGCCGATGACGGTGTAGTCGCGTTGGTTCACGCGCAGGGTGCTGCCGATAAAATTGGCGGGAAAGCCCAGCCGTTGCCACAAACTGTGATTGGCCACGACGACCGGGATGGCGGCCTCGAGTTGCGACTCGGCGGTGTTGAAGAACCGGCCGTGCAGGGGACGACCGCCGATGAGCGACAGGTAGTTTTGAGAGGCGATGCCGATCAAGCGACGGTGGAGATCGTTTTTCACCCCGACGGCTTCGATGCTGTAAAACGAAGCCGCGACATCAGCGAACACGTCGGTGGATTCACGCAACGTCTCAAACTCGGCGTAGGACGAATGACGGAAGTCGCGGTCGGCTCCGGCGCGGCTGTTGTAGATGGTCGTGAGGCCGAGCGATTCATCGCGCACCAACGGGCGCAGCACGGTGTCGCGAACAAAGGCAAACATGACGGTATTGACGCCGATACCCAGGCCGAGGGTCAGCACGGCAATCACCGTGAAACCAGGCGTGCGGCGCAGGGACTTGAGGGCGAACCCGCCGTCGCGCCAAAAATCCTGCAGGATGCGCCAGCCCCACGCGTCGCGGCTGGCTTCCTTGGTTTGATCGACGCCACCCAGCGCGACTCGTGCGGCGCGGCGGGCGGCGGCGGGCGACATGCCCTGGGCGATGTTGTGCTCGATCTCCATCTCGAGATGGATGCGCAGCTCCTCGTCGAGTTCGGACTCCGCGGCCCGGGGACGGAAGAGTGCCCGCAGGCTGACCCAAAGACTCTTGAACGGACTCATTTAAGCAGTCTCCAGAATAAGGTCCACGACGGTGGCGAACTTGCGCCAGTTGGCGGTCTCGGCGTCCATCTGCTTCCGCCCTTTGGCGGTCAGCGCGTAGTATTTGGCGCGCCGTCCGGCTTCGGAAGTGCCCCACTCGGATTTGATCAGACCCTGTTTTTCGAGCCGGATGAGGGCAGGGTAGAGGGAACCCTGATTCACGCTCAGCACGTTGTCGGCGATTTGGTTGATACGTTGCTGGATGCCCCAGCCGTGACGACTTTCGTCGCGGAGGGCGCGCAGGGCGAGCAGGCCGAGGGTGCCTTGTAGAAGATCGTTGGGGGAAGGAGTCATGGCGTTCTCTAGTTAAACTAGAACAAGGCCCAGCTCCTCTAGCTGGTCAAGAGGAAAGGTCGAACTGCGCACTCGGTGCCAGCCGGAATCGTCTGCGCCGGTATCATACCAAGGGCTCTATTCAATCCGACCTGACACGAAGATCGCGAAGTCCGCCAAGCATCAAACAGCCAGAGCTTTGCGAACTTTGCGTTCTTGGGGTAAAATTCAATTCATCCGGGATGGTGGTATCAGGTGTTTGGTTACATGGGGTGGGGCGAATGGGAACACCGCTACGGCTTCATTCTTTTCAGCCACGAATGGCCACGAATGAAAAAGGAGCCAAAAGTGCTTTTCAAAACACACCCCAAGGCGGAGTTGGAATCCGCATTGCGCGTTTCGGCGAGGCGTGCAGGTTGGGCGGACTATGAGCGCAGATCTTGTTTGGACAACGCTGCGGGCCGAGGCCCAGGCTGCCGCCGTAAAAGAGCCGGTGCTCTCGGGCTTGTTGCACGAGAGCATCCTCCATTACGGTTCGCTGGAATGTGCGCTGGCGTATCGAATTTCGCGCAAGCTGGGGCATGACGTGGTGAGCGAGCCGTCGTTGCAGGAGCTCTTCGAGGAAGCGTTCGCGGGCAATCCCGTCATCGGCGCGCAGGTGCGGGAGGACATCCAGGCGATTCACGAACGTGATCCGGCGAGCCGGGGATTTCTGTCGCCGTTTCTCTACTTCAAAGGCTTTCAGGCGCTCACGGCCTATCGTCTGGCGCATCATCTGTGGAATCAGGATCGGCACGAGATCGCGCTGCATCTGCAGAGTTCCATTTCCGAAGTCTGCGGGGTGGACATCCACCCGGCGGCGCAGATCGGGGCGGGCATTCTCTTCGATCATGCGACGTCGATTGTGATTGGTGAGACGGCGGTGGTGGAGGACCACGTTTCCATTCTGCACGAAGTGACTCTAGGCGGCACCGGCAAGGCTCGCGGCCGCCGCCACCCGCACGTGTGTCGCGGGGTGTTGATCGGCGCCGGGGCGAAGCTGCTGGGCGACATCAAGATCGGCGAATGCGCCAAGATCGGAGCCGGGAGCGTCGTCCTGGAGGACGTGAATGCGCATACCACGGTGGTGGGAGTGCCCGCGCGCGAAGTCGGCCTCGCGCCGGAAGATCCGGCGGGTTGCATGGAGCACGCCCTCAAAGTCTACGCCCAAAGCGCGAGCCTGGAGCGGTAGGCCGGTGAAACCCCGCCGCCAGTCTTGTCTCTGCGGGGCCGTCTGTTTGCCTGCTTACCTACTCCATGTTCGAACAAGTCTTCCCAGCCGGTTCAAAGCACGAGCCGACGCGACGCAACCGGACTTGCGGCAGACGGAAATATCGAACATGTTGACGCTCCTTCCCAGCCATGTCCCAGCCAGAGACAGTCGAATTTGTTCTTAAAGGGTCGATCGCCGGCCACCGCGTGTCGGCGCTCGAAGGCGTGCCGTTTAATCGTTTCGTTGAATTCAACGAGGACGTGCAAAAATACGTGCAAGGGAGTGATAACAAAACCGTGTTGCAGGACGTTAGGGTTCAGGTTCACGAGGGGTCATATCTTTTGCGAGTTCTCATCCCCGCCGGACTGCTTGCATCACTCCTTAGCGACTCCGCTCGGATTGGTTCCACGGGTTCGCTGTCTGACATCGATGCGAATCGAGCCAAGGTTCTGCTTCGTTGGCAGCAACGCTCCCAAGCGGAACCAGATCTGACGTTTACGGTGCGCAGCCCGCGCGGAGCGTTCCCTCCTGTGCTTATTTCTCAGGCTTCAAACTTCCAGCGCGAGGAGCGCGTATTGTGGGTAAATGCCGAGCGCTACTTAATCGGAGAAATCACCGATTGGGGTGGTTCACAGAATCCGAACGTCCATCTGCGCTTACGCAACACGCGGGAGACCCTCATTGTCGATGCCACTGCGGACCAAATCCGTGAGCAGCGCGACAACCTTGTTTTCCATAAGGCAATCGTCCATGTCCGCGCTAAACAGAACCCCGCGACAGGCGAGCTGAAGGACTACAAACTTATCGAGCTGCGCGCCTACGCGCCAGATGTCGAGGATGCACGACTTGATCAATTATTCGCTGCGGGGGCCAAGGCTTGGGCAGGTGTGCCGGATGGTGGAGCGTGGGTGGAGGAATTAAGAGGAGGTTCGGGTGTCTGACGGGGTGCTACTTGATACGAGTTTTCTTATCTCACTCGCCAGTCCTGACCGGGAACAACACTCTGTCGCCCTTCAGTTCTTCAAGTTCTTCGCAACCGAAGGCGTGCCGATGTTTCTCTCCACCATTGCCGCATCGGAGTTTCACCAAAGGCAAGCCGTGACCGATCTGCCACTTGATGCGATTATCGTGCTGCCCTTCAATCTCACCGATGCGATGTGCGCAGCGGAGCTGGATTTTACCTTGTTCAAAGGCACTCCCGGCGTAGCTCGCGATGCGCTCAAGGACGATTTCAAACTCCTAGGCCAAGCTAAGGCTAACGACATCGGCTTTGTCATTACCGAAGACGCTCGCAGTTTGTATAAATTTTGTGAGGAGCTGCGGTTGAAGCATGCGCTCTCAACCAAGGCCATCAAACTTGACGATAAATTCGACAAGTCCCATTTCGACCCGGCTGGTCAGCACGATTTTGAGGCTGGGTTAGATATCATGCGGGAGGACTCCAAGTAGCGGTCGCTTTTTCTCCAAGAGGAAAGACCAATTAAAATGTTCCGGCTGGTTGATTTGTCCTAGCTTCATTTCAGCTCGTTTCCGGAAAAAGTAGGGCCGAGTTTCTGCACGGTAATATTCGTTTACGTCGGGAGGAGAAGCTTCCGCTTCGACCTAAACGTTTTGCAACCCGGGCGGGTTTCCTCTGTCTGGGAAGAGGCGATCATGCCTGTTTGTTATGCCTGCGCTGCAAAGTTCACTCTATACCGTCGCTCTCGCCTTATGCGTGTTCTCGACCGGTATTCTGAGTAGTCGGCAAACGCGGACCGGCCAGCCGATGGCGTTCTTCATCGGTTACCTGGTGATCGAGTCTCTGGGCTTCGCGCTGGAGTTGCTGGTCGTGCACCCGGCCGCGCCGTTCAAATCGTTGTCGCTGGGGTTGCTCATGGCGACCTCCTTGCTGACGGCACCATGTCTGTGGCTGGCCATTCGGGAAACGGTGTCGGGGCAGCGTTCCCGTTTGAGCGATTTGCCGTTCGGCCATTGGGTCGTGATCGCGGTCGGGGCATTGATGACGGTGCCGTTGATGTTCTCGGCGCACAGCGGGACGGAGTGGGTGGGGCCGCCGGAGAGTGCGCGGGCCTGGCATTTTGATTTTATCCACCACGCGATGATTGGTTGCATGGTGATCTTCGCGGTGCAGGTGCCGTTTTACTTGTGGAAGTCCCGCCGCCTGCTGATGGCTCAGCGCCAGGGTGGAGAGATGGTCGGGCTCGCGCAGCGAGCATGGCTGCACCTGCCGCTGTTCATCGTGGGCACGACGTGGATCATGGGCATGGCGCGCACCGTGCAATGCGCCTCCCAAGCCCCGGCCGGATTGAACCTGTTGTTCGCGCTGGCCGATGTGGGCATGACGGTCGGAGCGATGTTTGTGATCATCCAACGCGCGTCGGGCGGTGAATTGTTGGCGGATGCTGAAGCCCAACCTGAAATCAACGCGGCACCGGTGCTCCCCGTGATCAACACGGAACCTAAATATGCGAAGTCGCGTCTCGAAGATGATCGGCGCGAGCGCATCCGGAGCAAGTTGAAGTCCGCGCTTGAGACCGAGGGCCAGGGTGAGGACAGCATGATCAGTCTCTCGTCGCTCAGTCGCAGCCTGAACGAGAAACCGCACTATGTTTCCCAGGTGATCAATCAGGACCTCGGCACGAATTTCTACGAGTTGGTAAACCGGCATCGCATCACGCGGGCACAACAACGCCTGCGCGCCGAACCGGATCGCACGGTGTTGGAAATCGCGTTGGCCGTGGGCTTCAATTCCAAGTCGACTTTCAACACCGCGTTCCGCCGCTACACCGGCACCACGCCGACGCGTTTCCGCGCGTCGGATGCCGGCCCATCTTAAATAATTCTAATCGTGGGAGCGAAGGAGGTGGGGGTGATTTCGGCGGCGAAGTCTCCAACCGTGACCTTCCATTGCGCGTCATTCTGAGAGACGGAAAATTCAGGGGCAGGGGAGTTGGCCCCGGCGGTGGTGGTGAGCACGGTGATGACCTGATGCGATAGCGCGGAGGGGGAATGCACTTCGACGCAGGGGAAATCGCCGGTCTCGGGTTTGACTTCAAGTTTTGCCCGGCGTGGGGCCGCGGCCGAGTCACTGGCCACGAGACCGTGCAACTGCGCCTGCGGTCGCGATAGCGTGAAGCGTGGGCCATCCACGGCGAGGCGCGCGAGCCCATCGACGTTGTCGGGGAAGAATCGCGCGTCGACGGTTTGAGCGCGGTAGCGGAAGCGAATCTGGTCGTGAATAATGATCACGCCGGGTTTGGCGTAGATCACGGTGCGCAGAACCTGATTCACATGGTAGTTGTCGATCACATACGCGGGGGTGGCGTCGCTGGTCCACCAGACGTGGTCGCCGTGGTCTTCGTAGGAAAGAATGTTGGCGTAGGCCTGGCTGTCGTTGGTGCCTTCGACGCCGTCGACGTAGGTGTGACCCTTGCCATCGAGGAGGATGGCGTTGTGGCCGCGCGTAAGACGCATCATCCAACCGTCGCTGCGGCGGTCGTAGGCGGCCCCGAGGTGATCATTGAGGAGGCGCTCGCCGTGGGCTTTGAACGTGAGGTGGTTGCGATCGGCGTGTTCGTGGTTGGCGGGTCCGCCGCTCTTGAAGGCGAGCACGGCGTCGTCGGGCTGCCAGCCGGAGCGACAGATGATCCAGTTGAAATCGTTGCGGTGATTGAGCAACGCAGGCCGGGGTGGCGCGCTGGGGGCGTCGGGGCGATACCACAGAAAATCGTAAAAGAAGTAGGGATGGCCCGCGTGTTGCGCCGCGTAACCGGCGAGCGGATTTTTGGTGTATTCACCGATCAGTGACATCGATCCGGGAAACACGCTCCGACGGGCGTCGCTGAAGTTGACGATGTCGGGGTCGCCGGCGGACGTGCGGCCCATTTGCATGGTCATGACGTAGTCGAGCATGCCGTCGAAGTTGACCTGAGAAAGCCAATTCACGTCGCCGATATTGCGCCGATGGGCTTCGATAAACGGCAGGGTCGTGCGCAGCGAGTAGTCGAGGTAGCTGAGACCCTCGAAGTAGCTGCCGTCGGCGGTGAAGAGTTGGAGAAAACGTGCGGTGCTGCCCACCGCGGTGGCGAGCCATTCGTCGGCGCGGGGATCGTGTCCTTGCAACGCGATGGCACCGAGACCGAGAGCCCCGGTGGGGGCGGCCCGCAGGTTGTTGGCGCCCAAAATCATGGGCCAGCGTGCCATGGAGATGTCGTAAAAGCCGGCGTGTTGCTCGTCGAAGTCCCACCCGCTGGCGAGTTCCGGATGGTCCATGTCCTGGACCGTGCGGTAACAGGGGAGGCAGCCTTTCTCGGCGATCGCGGCGAGGAGGGCTTTGTCGAGGTCGGGAGAAATGGCATCGCCCAGAACTTCGCGCGCGAACAACAGACGCACGGTGGCAAACGATGCGCGCTGTATCCCAATCACCTCGCTCCCATCGCGAAAATAGTCCCAGTGCGGGCGAGCGATCAGCCGTTCGATGGCGTTGATAATGGAGTCCTGGCGGGCTGGGCTGGGCTCGACGATTTGCACGACCAAGCTGTGTTCCATTTCGAACAACACGGTCGCGAAATCGCGGATAATATCGCCCGAGGCCTCAAATTTTTCGAACGCGGCGGTCAGCACCGTGGGCGCTGATGCGGCCCATTGTTGATACAGGGGACTCAAGAGCGGCGTGCGAGCATTGGCCCGGATCCGAGGCAGATCTTCCGGACGGAAAAACAGTCGGCGCCGGGTCGCATCACCAGCGGTGGTGGTGGCGGCCCAAAGTCGGGAGGGAGCCAGTTGGGCAACGAGGAGGGAGGAGCCTCCCCAGCGTAAAAGTTCACGGCGAGTCATGGATGGGCGGGGGGATGAGGTGGACGATTCCAAGCAGGGAAAGCCCGGCCGGAGGGAACGGCCATCCCCTAAACCATGAAAATTAGCCCGCGTTTTCATCGCGGGGGGGTCACCACTCGTCCGGACGCGGAACGGTGGCCGGTCGAAGGGCGCGGATCAGGCGTCCAACGCGGTGCGCACCAGGTGTAGGAGTTGGTCCGCTTCGCAGGGTTTGGAGATGAAATACTGTCCGTCCTGGAGCGACACTTCCTGCCCGGCGACTTCGGGACTGTAGCCGGAACTGAAGATCACCCGGAGGTTGCGGTCCTCCGCCTGCAAGGTCTGCGCGAGATCCCACCCGGTCATTCCCTCCGGCATCACCATGTCGGTGAGCAGCAGATGAATTTTGTCTTTCGCCGTGCGTGCCACCCGCAGTGCTTCCGGGCCGTGGGCTGCTTCGAGCACCGTGTAGCCCTGTTTCATGAGCACGATCCGAGTCAGCGCTCTCAAACTGTGATCGTCTTCGACGAGGAGGATGGTTTCCGAACCGCGAAGCGGTTTTGGGGGTGCGACGGGCCGAGCCTTCTCAGGTCCGATGGATTCATCGACGGGTAGATAGATGGTGAAGGTCGATCCGTGATCGACGGTGCTGGTCACTTCGATCGATCCACCGTGCTGCTTCAAAATACCAAATGCGGTCGCCAATCCCAGGCCGGTGCCTTTGCCCGGTTCCTTGGTCGTAAAGAAGGGCTCGAAAATGTGGTTCTTAACTTCCGGGCTCATCCCGGAACCCGAGTCGGTGACCTTCACGGTGACGTAGTCCCGGGCGGAGTCGCCGGGCAGGGCGGGAGCGCCCTCCGTGGTCGCCCTGGACTTCAGGCCGGTGGCAATGGTCAGGGCTCCGCCGTCCGGCATGGCGTCGCGGGCATTCACGACCAGGTTGAGCAACACTTGGTCGAGCATGCCGGAGTCTGCCCGAATCATCAGCGGCTGCGGATGCAATTCGAGTTTGAGCACGATATCCTCGCCCACAATCCGATCCAGCATCTGAGCGGTGTTTTTGACGGATTCGTTCAGGTTCAGCGGCACGGTTTGCATGACCTGACGACGACCAAAGGCCAGCAGCTGCCGGGTCAGTTCGGCGGCCCGCAACGCCGCCACTTTGATTTCCGCCATGGATTCAATGTGGTCTTCGGGGGACCCGGTTGAGGACGTAGCCAGGTCGATCTGCATCAGGATCGCGGCCAGGATGTTGTTGAAATCGTGGGCCACGCCGCCGGCCAGTTGGCCGATGGCCTCCATTTTCTGGGATTGGCGAAACTGTTCCTCGAGGTTCACCCGCTCGGTGATGTCTTGAAACGATCCCCGCACTTTGACGACTTGGCCGTTTCTTATCTCCGGGCGACCGATGGTGCGGACCCACTTTCGGGCGCCTTTGGCAGTCACCATCTCCAGCTCCAGATCATAGGGTGTGCCGTGCTCGATGGCGGCCTGGATGGCGGTGTCGATGTGAGCGCGCGACTTCTCGGTATAGAAGGACAAACCCAGTTCCATGTCGGGATCGTCCACCGGATCGAGGTCGTGGATCTGCGCCACTTCCTCGGTCCAGCTTCCTTTGCCCGTTGCCGGATCAAACTCCCATCCGCCGACGTGGGCGATGCGGCCGGTTTCGCGCAGGATCGCTTCCTGCTCCTTCACCTTCATCTCGGCGGCCCGGCGTTCGGTGATGTCGATGGCCGAGGCCACGATGGAAATCACTTCGCCGTCTCCATTGCGCAGAGGGTGCAGGGAAAAATCGACATCAACGGTCCGCCCGTTGGCGGTGTGGACCTTCGCGTCATACCGGGAGGGTTGTCCCGCGGCGGCGGCGGCGATGCGTTCGCGCAGACGACGTTTGACGGCGGGTGGGTGGGGCCACGGGTCAATCTCGTCCATGCGACGCCCCACCAGATCTTCGGGCTGTTTGCCGGTGGCTTCCACGACGGATCGCCCGACCTCCAGCAAGGTGCCGTCGAGGTTCATCATGGCGACGTAGATGGAAGGGCCGATGCCGTCGATGAGGTTGCGCAGTCGATTTTGATTCTCGATGATCAGCTGTTCGCTGCGTTTCCGTTCGGTGATGTTTTCCGTGAAGATAATGATACCGCCGACGACGCCTTCCGCGGTATGCCATGGCCGCACCTCCCAGCGGATCCAGTCGAGGCGTCCGTCGGCGCGTTGAAAGGGTTCTTCCTCGCATTTGATCACCTCACCCGCGAGACCGCGGCGGTGCACGTCGCGCCACACTTCAACGATCTCCGGGAAGACGGTGTAATGGCTCTCACCGACGAGCGTCCGATTGCCCAAGCGGAAGTCGTCACGCCACCGCTGGCTCACCTGCAGGTAGCGCATGTCGTCGTCAAACATGGCAATCGCCACCGGGCTGTATTCAACGAAGTGGCGCAGTTGAGTTTCGCTTTGCCGCAGGGCGGCTTCGGCGAGCCTGCGGGCGGTGATGTCTTGGGACGTGCCGAACAGTCGTTCCGCGCGGCCATCGGCACCATATTTGATCTCCACTTCGACGAGGACATATATCGTCCGGCCGTTCGGCTGTTGAATTCGATATTCGAGCGGCTCGGGTACAAAACCGACCGTCGCGTCAAACAGACTGCGCGCGTGAGCCTCGAATATGGCGAAATCCGCCGGGTGAACGGCGGAGGCCAGGTCTTTAAAAGTGATCCCACTGCCGGGCTTCAGGCCCCAGAGGCGATAGTGCTCATCCGACCAAGTGACGGCCCCGCTCGAAATCTCGTATTCCCAACTGCCGGTGGCACTGATGGACTGGGCTCGTTCGAGATCGGCCTGGGTGCGCCGGAGGGTTTCTTCGGATTGCCGTCGGGCGGTGGTTTCCACGACCACGCCGTGCATTCGCAGGGGTTTGCCGTCGTGGGGGGAGAATTCAAATTTACCGGTGGATTCGACCCAGTGGATGCTGCCGTCGTCCCACTGGACCCGGAATTCGTGCACGAATTGCTCGCGTGAACTGACGCTTTGTTTGGCGGCCGCGATCATGGCTTCGCGATCCGGGGGGTAGATGCGGTCCAGCAGAGTCTCGTAGCGATGCTGTTGGTTACCTGATGCCAGGCCCCAAATCTCGTTGTGCCAGTTCGAACCGGTGATGTTGCCCGTGGTGACGTCCCAGACGAATCCGCCCAAACGGGCCGCATCGAGGGTCGTGTTCAAACGGGCCTCACGTTCGGCCAATGCCCGCGAGCGTTTGCGCAGGTCAAGCTGCCCCATCACCTGTCGTCCGAGCACTTCGAGGCCCTGGCGCTGGAGGGCGGTGAGTAGGCGGGGATGGTGATCGAACACGCACAGCGTGCCCAACGGCAGACCGTCTTCGCTCACCAACGGCGAACCGGCGTAGAATCGAATCGCCGGATTCTGGGTCACTAACGGATTGTCCGCGAATCGCTCATCTTCCAAGGCATCGGGGACTTCGAAGATCCCCTGACCCAGAATGGCATGGCCACAGAATGAGATGTCACGCGAGATCTCCGACATGGTCATGCCCAAGCTCGACTTGAACCACTGGCGGTCCTCGTCGACCAAGGTGATCAGGGCAATGGGGGCGTCGCAGATATGTCCTGCGAGCGTCGTTAGGTCGTCGAAAACCGACTCCGCCAACGTGTCCAACACACCATAGTCATGCAGAGCCGCAATGCGGCGGGACTCGTCGGGGTGTTTTTCGGGACGGACCATCGGCTATCGGGAGGCAGAACCTCGCTTGTTCCCTAAATCGACTCCCGGAAGCGTTTCTATAGGACAAAATTTAGCGGATTTTACTCCCGCCGCGCGCGGCGATCGTCCCTCGAGAGGCGGGCACCTACTGTCGGGCCGGGGGCACGTGGTCGAGGAAGCGGTTGGCCCAGGCGATGAAGTGGGTCATGTTGGACTGGTCCTCGTGACCGCCGTCGTGCTGACGCCACGCGAGGGCGCCGTTGAGCATGCCACTGTTGACGGCGGGGTGGTTGGCCACGCGGTAGTCGGTGGTATCGCCGAGGTCTTTGACGCCGAGCAACCGGAACACGGCGCCGGCGGCAACGGTCGCCCGGTAGCTGCCGCGTTGGTCGAGCCAGAGGGCGTCGCCTTGCTCGGGAATGCCGTAGCTGATGAACGTCGGGCGGGGGGCGCACAGCGCGATGAGAGAGTGGGCGTCGATGGGCAGATCGTCGGCGTTCAGACTGCCGAAGGACGAAGCGGCGGTGCCGTATTTGAGGAAGTTGCCCGCCATCCAATGGTATTGGCCGGAGCCAGTGAGGTTCTCCACCGCTTCGCCAAAGTGACGGCGGTAGAGGCTGGTGCCGCCTTCCCCGGCCGATCCGATGAGTCCGATGGCAAAACGCGGCTCGAACGCGAGCGTGACCAGGGCGGCCTTGCCGTAGCGCGAAACGCCTTCGATGCCGACGCGCTGGGCGTCGACAGGGGCGTAGGTTTCGAGGTAATCGAGTCCGCGGGCCGCCCCCCAGGCCCAAGCGCGAAGGGCGCCCCAGTCGTCGGGTTGGCGAGGTTGACCGAGGTTGGTGAGACCGATGATGCCTTTGGTGAGACCGGCGCCGTTGTCGGCTTGGATGCTGGCGGGGTTGATCGTGGCGTAGCCCCAGCCCGAGGCGATGAGTTGCTCGCGGGAGGGGGCGTGACCGTTGCGCCAGCCGGCCTTGGGGTCGGCTTCGGGATCGGGTGGTGTCGGCAGGCCGGGATCGCGCCAGGTGAACATCATGAGCAGAGGCACGGGACCGGGGGCGTCGGCGGGCGTGACGACCGTCATCTCGATGTTCACGGCGATGGCGGGAAAGGCGGAGTTGTCGACGCGACCAAGGAGTTTTTGGGCGACGACCCGCACACCACCGAGTTGGGCCTGGGCGGCACCGGTTTCGACGACTGCCCATGTCACGGCGGGAACCTGCGCGGGCACGCGGCCGACGATCTCGCTTTCGAATGCCTCGACAATCTCCGGGCGGCGCTCGACCCACCATTGGGCGGCGTTGGTGACGGGTCGTCCGTTGTCGAGCGTGAGCAGCGGAGGCAGGTCGGGATAAGGATTGGCGATGGCCTCGTCGTAGTTGGCGGCGTGGGGATCACCGGGCTCGGGCCGACCATTGGGGCCGCGACGGAGTTCCGTGATACCGAGCTGCTGCACCATGTTGGCGTGGTCCTGCTCCCGGGTCCATGCGGAGGTGTCGACAGGGTCGGCCGCGGACGAGGTGAGGCAGAAACCGGCCAGTCCGAGGGCGGCGGCGGGGAGAAGGCGAAAGGAGAGGAGGGGCATCGCGGTGGTTTGAGGTTGAGATGCCAAAATGGACGCGGGGCGAGAGCGAGCAATGGGAACGCGATGAAATGGTCACGGGCTCTGCTGAACGTGCGATCGCTGGCGGGTTGTTCGCGGGAGGAAGTCCGCGCAGATTTCGGCCATGAAGCGTTTCAGCCGTCGGCAATTCATCGAGTGGAGCGCGTGGGGCACGGGAGCCGTGTTGGCGAGTCCGTGGCTGGGGGCGCAGTCGAACGTGTTGGCGCCGCCGGAGCTGACCATTCGGGGTGGCACCGTCATAGATCCGGCGAGCGGGTTGCACGGGCGTCGTGATGTGATGGTGCGAGATGGACGGATTCAACAAGTGGGCCTGGCGGAGGCGGGATCAATGGGCGGCCATGTGATCGATGCGACGGGGCTACTGGTGGTGCCGGGATTGGTGGACCTGCACGCGCATGTGGGCGCGCCGGAGGCCACGTTGGGTTTGCCGGTGGATACGCTGACGGCGGAAACGGGAGTGACGACGTGTGTGAGCGCGGGAGATGTGGGGGCACCGGACTGGGCCGCGTTTCAGCGCGACGTGGTCGACCAACTCAACACGCGCGTGCTGGCGTTTTTGCACATTTCCAATCGGGGACTGTTGGGCTTTCCGGAACCTGAGATGCTTGATCTTGCCGACATCGCGGTGGACCGAGCAGCGGAGACGGTGGCCGCCCATGCCGACGTATTGCTCGGCATCAAAGTGCGGGAAGGCAGTGCGATCGTGGGTGAAAACGGGCTCGAGCCGCTACGGCGCGCCATCGCGGCGGCGGAGCGGGCGGGCGGAGGTGCTCGGGTGATGTGTCACATCGGCGACGCGCCGGGCGCGTTGTCCGACTTGCTCGATTTGCTGCGCCCCGGCGATATTCTCACGCACTGCTTCAGCGGACTCGGCAACAACATCGTGCAGGCGGGCAAGTTGTTGCCGGCGGCGCGGGAGGCGCAAACTCGCGGTGTGATCTTCGACGTGGGTCACGGTGGCGGGAGTTTCGATTTTGCCGTGGCGGAAGCGGCGCTCGACCAAGGCCTGCGACCGCACACGATCAGCAGTGACCTGCATCGGGCCAGCATCGATACCCCGGGTAATCCGCGACTACCCTGGGTGATGAGCAAGTTTCTGGCGCTGGGTTTCTCGCTCGACGAAGTGGTGGCCATGGTGACGACGCGACCGGCGGGTGTGATTGATCGTATTCAAGGATTGGGCACGCTGGCGCCGGGAGCCCCGGCCGACGTGACCCTGTTGGAGCTGGTGGAAGAACCGACGGTGTTCGTCGATACGACGACCAAGCGGCGGGCGGGCGATCGTTACCTGCGGCCGGCCGGGGTGATTAGGGCAGGGCGAGTGATGGTCTAGCAGAAGCTTGGTCGGGACGTAGGAGCGATGAACACGCTCAACAGGGTGCGCGGGCGGCGAAGGCAGGTGTTATCGCGCGCCAGCACGCTCCTACGCATTTGAGATGACCCCTGGAATGGTCCGCTCGGCTGTCGCGGTTTGATCCAATGCTTCGGGGCGGGCCTCAAGGATCATTACTCCTCGCCGGGCCACCGTCGTCGTCGTGCAACGGTTCCACGACGTTGTCGTAACCCTGCGTAGGGCGTTCGCTTGCGAATGCCGCAGCCTGGTGGCCGCCATCGTCGTAGGCAACGGCACGACAGGTATCCGACGTCTTCGTCGTTACGCGCTACCAGCCTAACCGATGAGTTTGCTCAGACGGGTGCGGTAGCGTTTCGAAAGTTCGATGTTGGCTTTCATGCCGCCCGGGAGGTTCTGGCTGCGCACCACGGGCAGTTCGTGGCCGTGGTCGCGCAGCCAAGTCATGGTTTCGAGGGCGAGGAGATTGAGCAGGGTCGTGCCGATGAGCGTGGAAGTCGGGCCTGCCATTTGGCCTTGGTCAATTTCCACAATCGCATCTCCAGACACACCGAGGTTGTCGAGCACGTGGTCGCTGACGGCGTGGAGGTTTTGTCCGCCGGGATGCACGGTTTTCGCGGTGGAACTCATGGCGACCGAGGTCAGCCCGATGACGGTCAGTCCGAGTTCCTGGGCCACGAGTGCGACTTCGATGGGCGACGCGTTCTTACCCGAGTTGGAAATCACGATGACGACTTCGCCGACGTGCAGGCCGTTGGTATTATGGTAGCGCCGGGCGAGGCGGGTGCCGTAGCCGACGACGTTTTCCGAAAATCCCATGCCGGGATCGAAGATGCCCGAGACCGGCATGAGTCCACCGGCGCGGCCAATGATTTCGCGACCGATGATCTCGCTGTGGCCGCTGCCAAACGTGTGCAGCACGCCGCCATCGGCGATGGACTGGCCGATAATGCCGGCGCATGTCTTGATCGTGGTGGCATTGATCTCGCGGGCGCGTTGCAGCATCGCGGTGGCGGTGTCGAAGTAGGAGTCGGCAGGGGAAGGCATGGCGGTGGAAAACGCTGAGAGGCTGAAAAGCTTAGAACTGAAGGACTGATGCGACGAGCGGCGATTATTTCTCCCAGCGACCGTAGACGCCACAGGGTAGGACCTTGTCATCGGCTTCCACGGGCAGGCCGACTTCACCTCCCGTGACGGTGCCGCCGTGAGGCTCCATGAGATCGGCGAGCAGGTTGGTGACCACGGTGGGCGAGAGGCGGGCGGTGTAGGCGTTGATGAGGAAGAACAGCGGATCGTCGCTCAGCACTTTGCCGCATTCGGACAACAATTCCCAAAGGTTTTGATCGAGCTTCCACATCTCGCCGCCACTGCCGCGGCCGTAGGTGGGCGGGTCCATGATGATGGCATCGTAGTGACGACCGCGGCGGATCTCGCGACGCACGAACTTGAGGCAGTCATCGACGATGAAGCGAATCGGAGCATCACCCAGACCGCTGAGTTCGGCATTTTCCCGGCACCACTTGACCATGCCGTCAGCCGCATCGACGTGGCATACGGTCGCCCCGGCTTTGGCGGCGGCGCAGGTGGCGCCGCCCGTGTAGCCGAACAGGTTGAGCACGGAGATTTCCCGACCGGCGGCGCGCGCTTTTTTAACGAGCTTGGAGCTCCATTCCCAGTTGACCGCTTGCTCAGGGAAGAGACCGGTGTGCTTGAAGGAGGTGGGCGAAATGCGAAAACGCAGCCCGAGCGGCTCGTAGTCGAGATGCCAGGATTCTGGTAATTTTTTGCGAAATTCCCACTTTCCGCCGCCGCGTTCGCTGCGGTGATAATAGCCGTCCCAATTGGTCCAGACCGCCCGTTTTTGTGGCCAAATGACCTGAGGGTCGGGCCTTACGAGAGTCACGTCGCCCCAGCGCTCCATTTTCATGCCGGCGCCGGTGTCGAGGAGTCGGTAGTTACGCCAACCGTTCGCGGTTGCCAGGGAAGGGCTGTGTATCAGTTTGCTCATCCGGTCCGGGCAACGTGACACAGTCGAAGAAACTGTAAATGAATCTCGCGGTGTGACGATGGAGTTTGGGTGAAACAAGTCGTTGACAAATAAAACTAGGGTAAAGACCCTATATTTCCTACTTATGAAGACACAAACTGTTATCAAGTCCCTCCTGGGTGCGCTCATCGCCGCGACTGCTGCGGCGTTTTTGCAGGCCGACGTGGTTGAGACTAAAGATGGTGCCCGTTTGGTGGGCACCGTTAAGAAAATCGCGGGTGGCAAGATCACTCTCGGCACCTCTTATGCGGGCGATGTTTCGATCGCTCAGAGCGAAGTCGCTTCGCTCACCATGGATGATCCCTTGGTGATTCGCCTGGCCGGTGGCACGACCATGGAAGGCAAGATCACCACCTCCTCCACGGGTCAGGTCGCGATCGCCGGTGGTGATGGCACCATCAACACCAGCGTCGACAAAATTGCGACGACGTGGGCTCCCGGTGGCACCGATCCCGCCGTGGCCGCGCTCCAGCGCAAGTGGGCCTACGAGGCGGCCTTGGACATCACTGGCAAGAGCGGCAACAAGAGCCAGTTCGGCTCCGCCGTCAGCATGCGGGCGACCCTCAAGGGCTCCAAGGATACCCTCAAATTCTACACTGCCTACAATCGGCAGGAAACGGATGACGTGAAATCGGCCGACCAGTTCAAGGCCGGCATCGACTACGCCAACAACTTCCGCGGCAGAATGTCCTGGTATGTGCGTAACGAAGGCGGCTTCGACCGCATCAAGGACATCGAGCTCTACAACGTGTCCGCCGCCGGTCTGGGCTACGACATGATCAGCAAGGCACATCAAACCCTCACGGGTCGCGCCGGTTTGTCGTTCCGCTACGAGGGTTACAAGAACCCGCTCACCGAAGACGTGAAGAGCGCCGGTCTCGATTTCGGCCTCAACCACACCTACGCCTTTGAGACCATGAAGATGACCAACTCGTTGAGCATCGTGCCGTCCTTTGACGACTTCGCCAACTACCGCGCCATCCACGACTCCTACTTCGAAATGCCCCTCGCATCCTCCAAGTGGAAGCTCCGTCTGGGTCTGTCCAACGACTACACCAGCGAGCCCGCTCCCGGCGTCGAGAAGATGGACACCACCTACTACACCCGCCTCGTGCTCAACTGGGATTGAGCCCGATCTCATTGGAATAAACGCTTTGCGAGCGGCCTCATGTTTTCATGAGGCCGTTTTTGTTTTTACGGGAAGTCACGTTCGCGGTGGCGGTCATGTCGGCCACGGTCGCACCGGCTCAGATGTTTCGCAGTGGTCCGTCGGCCGTCCCGCTGGTGGAACTCTTCACCAGCGAGGGTTGCTCGAGTTGTCCGCCGGCCGAGCATTGGCTGGGCGAGTTGCGTCACGATCAAGGCCTCTGGCGCGACTTCGTGCCGGTCGCGTGGCACGTCAATTACTGGGACCGTCTGGGCTGGCCCGATAAATTTGCGGCGCCGGCGTATACAGATCGTCAATACGCTTACGCCCAGTCGTGGCGGAGTGGTCGGGTCTACACGCCGGGTTTCGTGCGGGCAGGCCAGGAATGGACGCCACGCGAGCACGGGTTGTCCCGGTCCGATGACGACGACGCTCCCGTCGGTGTGCTCACGGCCGAAGTGGCCGACGGCAAAGTCACGGTGCGATTCGAGATTGGAAATGAGCGAACAAACCTCGTCGCCCACGTCGCGCTGCTCGGGGGTGGTATCGCCAGCGACGTCCGCCGGGGTGAGAACCGCGGCAAACAGCTGGAGCATGAGTTTTTGGTGTTGGGGTGGCGTTCCACGCCGTTGCGCCCAGGCGGTGAAGCTCACCTCACCCTACCGGCCAGCGCCGAAGACGTCGCGCCCGTCCGACAAGCGGTGGCGATATGGATCAGCCGCCAGGGCGATCCGGGACCCTTGCAGGCGACGGGTGGCTGGTTGGATAAGTAGCAGTCGAGTTCTGACGCAACCTCGCGTCGGGCGTGAACAAGCTCGCCGCCCGCCATATCCGATCCGGGGTAGGCCGCCGACTGGCCGGCCGCTCCCGGCTCCAACATCGATCACCTCAACCCAGCGGATACGGATACTGTTTTGAAATCTCGTCGATCTTGGCCAATACGTCGGCACTGAGCACGAGGTCGGACGCGCCGAGGTTTTCCTCGAGTTGTTCCATCGTGGTCGCCCCGAAGATCGTCGAGGCGACGAAGTCGTGCTGCTTGCTCCACGCGAGGCACATGGCGACGAGATTCAGTCCGGCTTCTTGGGCCAGTTCGCGCAGCGCGGCGACCGAGTTGAGGCTGCGTTCGTTGACGAAACGTTCGGCCATCTTCTTTTGGCGTTCGCCGTCTCCGGTGAGGTAACCGGTGAAGCGGGCTCCTTCGGGCAGCGCGCCGTCGTTGTATTTGCCGGAGCACACGCCGGCGCCGAGGGGCGAGTAGGGCAGGCAACTGATTTGCTCGCGGCGGCAGATGTCGGCCAGCGCGTCTTCAAAGCGGCGGTTGATGATCGAGAAATTATTCTGGATCGATTCGTAGCGGGCGAGGCCGTGTTCCTTGGCGGTGGCGTCGGCTTTCATCGTGCCCCACGCGGATTCGTTGCTGGAACCGATCACGCGCACGAGGCCCTCGTCCTTGAGCTCTGTGAGAGCGGCGAGGGTTTCCTCGTAGCCGAAATCGTGGTCGGGCCAGTGGGTTTGGTAGAGATCGACGTAGTCGGTCTGGAGCCGCTTCAGGCTGCCCTCGATGGCGCGGCGGATCTGGTGACGATCCATGGCGGCGTTACCGTTCCGCACGGGCGGCACAAACCAGCCGTGGGCGGGGCCAGCGATCTTGGTCGCGAGGATGATGCTGTCGCGTGGTTTGGCTTTGAGCCAACGGCCGACCATCTCCTCGCAGGTGTTCACGTATTCCGCTTTCGGTGGCACGGGATAAACCTCGGCCGTGTCGTAAAACGTGATGCCCGCCTCGTAAGCGCGATCAAGCAAGGCATGGCCCTCGGCCTCCGTATTGCGCGACCCAATCATCATCGTGCCGAAGCACAAATCCGTCACCACGATCCCACTCCGTCCAAGTCGCCGTTTTTCCATAGAGCGGTAAGCAAGCAGGTCTGGGGTGACGCGCAACCTCGCGGCCTATTTCGCGTGCGCGGCGATGATGGCGCGGGTGGCTTTGGCGGCGATTTCCGAGACGCGGAGTTCGTTGTCGTCGATGGGGTTTTTGCCGTGTTGGCCACCGGCGAGGTCGCTGAGGCCACGCACGATGAGGATGGGGATTTCGTTGGCCCAGGCCACTTGAGCGAGGGCGGTGGATTCCATGTCGAGGCAGCGCGCCTGCCAGATTTTGAAGATCCATTCACGGTAACGAGCGTTGTCCAAAAACACCGTGCCGGCCACGCCGTTGCCGCCGACGGAGATGTCCACGGTGCGACCTCCCTTGGTCATGGGCGGGAGCGTGGGCACGACGCGCCGGGCGACGTCGAGCAGCTCGGGGTCGCAGGGAAAGAAGGGCATTTCGCGGGCGCCGAGTCCGTCGCCTCGCGTGGCGCGGATGCTGTCGGGGAAGATCATGTCGAAGTTCTCAATCTTGGGGTTGAGATAGTCGGGCACGAGATAGGCTCCGGGTTTGTCGGGGTCTTCGTTGAGGTAGGCGGCTTCATCGTGGAACGCCCATTGCTCGGGAATGACGACGTCGCCGACGTCGAGCGCCGGATCGGTGCCGCCCGCCACGCCGCTGAAAAGCACGTGGGTGATGGGGAACCGGTCGAGGGCAAGTTGCAGGCGATAGGCCGCGTTGACGATGCTCACGCCGGTGCGGAAAAGGATGATGTCTTTGCCGTCGGCGGTGCCGCGCCAAAACGTGATGCCCTTGATTTCTTCGCTGGTCCAACCGTGGTCGGCGTCGACTTCGAACTCAGCTTGCAGGGCCTCCATTTCGGGCCGGTAAGCACCCAACACGGCGTAGAGCGGCTCGGCGGTGGCGAAGGCGGCAAGGGAGGTGAGGAGGAGAAAGCAGGTATACCAACGACGAATCATGCGGGCGACGGAAGCAGGTCGAATGCCGGAAAGCTAACCGTTTGTTACGACGAATCTCGACCCGGCTTCAGGTGAGCCCAAGCCTGTATTTTCCCCCTTTGCCGCGTCACCCTTTCGGGGCGAGTCCACGCCCTATGTTTACCCGATGATCCGCTCCACCTTTGCCCTGACTTGTCTCGTCTTCGCCACCACGTCCGCGCTTTCCGCGGCGCCGCGCGAACGCATTTCTCTCAACGACGATTGGCGTTTCTTCAAATACGCCAACGCGGCCGAAGCCGATGCTCTGATCTACGATGTGCGCCCCGACGATTCCGATGCGGTCGACACGCGTCCGGCCGACGCCAAGCCGACGGAGGCCGTGGATGTCGTGGCCGGGCAGCTCGTGCTCAAACCGTGGATACTGCCCTCCGGCAACGCCTTCATTGCGGACCCGGCCCGGCGTCACGTGCGGCCCGAGGGTGATCCGGGGGCGGACTTTCCGTTTGTGCAGGACGACTTCAATGATGCGGCGTGGGAGCCCGTGACGTTGCCGCACGACTGGGCCATCAAGGGGCCGTTTTACGAGGGTTACCCGACTCCTGTCGGCGGTGGCATGGGCCGCCTGCCGAGCCCCGGCGTGGCGTGGTATCGGCGCGATCTCGACATCCCGGCGAGTGACGCGGGCCGCACGCTCACGCTCGAAGTCGATGGCGCGATGTCCTACGCCATGGTGTGGCTCAATGGCCATCTCGTCGGAGGTTGGCCGTTTGGTTACACATCGTTCCATCTGGACCTCACGCCTTACGTGAATTTCGGCGGCCCCAACCAACTCTCCATCCGCCTCGACAACCCGCCCAACTCATCTCGCTGGTATCCGGGCGGCGGTCTTTATCGCAGTGTTTGGCTGACCAAAACCAACCCGGTGCAGGTCGGTCAATGGGGCACCTTCATCACGACGCGCGATGTTTCGGCGGAAGCTGCGACCGTCGATATCGCCATCAATCTCACCAACCGCGCCGATACCGACGCGTCGGTTCGCACCACGACGGAAATCTACGCGCTCGATGCGGCCGGGGAGCGCGTCGGCAGTGCCGTCGCCGCGTTCGCCCCGCGCGAGGCCACGGTGGTCGCGGGCAGCGACCAACGCATCGCGAGCACCGTGACGCTCGCGCAACCGCGTCTGTGGGGACCGTATCCGAGCCAGACGCCTCATCTCTACGTGGCGGTGACGACGCTGCATCAAGGCGGCGACATGGTGGATGTTTACGAAACGCGTTTCGGCATCCGCGATCTGCTTTTCGATCCCGTCAAAGGGCTGTTCGTGAATGGCGAGCACATCACGTTTCAAGGGGTGAACCAGCACCACGATCTGGGGGCGTTGGGCGCGGCCTTCAACGTGCGCGCGGCCGAGCGTCAGCTCGAGATCCTGCGTGAGCTCGGCTGCAATGCCATTCGCCTGGCGCACAACCCGCCCGCGCCGGAGTTGCTCGAACTCACTGATCGCATGGGCTTCCTCGTCATCAACGAGAGTTTCGATGCGTGGGAGCGCAAAAAGCCGCCGCTCGATTTTCACCTCATTTTTCCCGAGTGGGGCGAGCAGGACATGCGCGCCCTCGTGCGCCGCGATCGCAACAGCCCGTCCGTGATCATGTGGAGCGTGGGCAACGAGGTCGGCGAACAATACACCGACGAAGCCGGCGCGACCGTGGGTCAGCGCATGCACGACATCACCAAGGCCGAAGATCCGACGCGCCCGACCGCCGCATCAATGAACTACGCGAAGCCGCACATGCCGCTGCCGACGGTGTTCGACACGGTCACGCTCAATTACCAAGGCGAGGGTATCCGCAACGCGCCCGCCTACGCGCACTTGAAAGGCATCAACACGCCGCCGCTTTACCCGGCCTTTCACGAAGCGTTTCCGGACAAGATGATCATCAGCAGCGAAAACGCCGCCGCCGTGAGCAGTCGCGGTGAATACCTGTTTCCGGTCACGCCGGGCATCAGCGCGCCGGTCGAGGGCGGCAAGGGCGGGGACCCGGTCGCGCAGCACGTGAGCGCCTACGAACTCTACACCGCGCCCTTCGGCTCGTCGGCCGACAAGGTGCTCGGTTCGCTGGCGCGCCACCCCTACGTCGCGGGTGGTTTTGTGTGGAGCGGTTGGGATTACCTCGGTGAACCGACGCCTTACTACGGCGCCCGCAGTTCCTACTTTGGGGTGATCGACCTCGCGGGTTTTCCCAAGGACCGCTTCTACCTCTATCAAGCCGCGTGGCGGCCTGACCTGCCGATGGTGCACGTCCTGCCGCACTGGAATTGGCCGGACCGCGTGGGCGAGGTCACGCCGGTGCATGTGTTCACCACGGGCGACGAGGCGGAGCTTTTCCTCAACGGCAAATCGCTGGGCCGGAAAACCAAAGGCGAGTATGACTACCGCCTGCGGTGGGACGACGTCATCTATGCCCCGGGCGAGATCAAAGTCGTCGCCTACCAAGCCGGAGCCAAATGGGCCGAGCACATTGTCAAGACGACCGGCCCCGCCGCCGCACTCAAGGCCGAGCCCGACCGCGCCACCATCACGGCCGACGGTCAGGATCTGAGCTTCGTGACCGTGCGAGTGCTCGATGCCGACGGTGAATTCATCCGCAACGCCAAGCCGAAGCTGAAATTCTCCATCAGCGGCCCGGGCGAAATCGTCGCGACCGACAACGGCGACCCGACCGACCTGACCGCCTTCCCCTCACTCCAACGTCAAGCCTTCAACGGCCTCGCCCTGGCCATCGTGCGCGGCAAACCCGGTGAACCGGGCGAGATTACCGTGACGGTGACCGCGGAGGGTGAAGACATTGCCGCCGGCCGTGCCGCGATCACGACACGATGAGCGACCCCGGCGCGACCGTTCAAGCAGCCGCCTTCATGCGGTCGCAGCAGCGGCGGAAATGTTGGCCGTGGATCGCGAGCGTGATGGCCAGTTGCATCATGGCCGGACGGTGAAACAGCGTCCACGTAAGCAGCCGCCAATACTGCCAGCGTTCCCGCCCGAGCACGCCCAGGCGCACGGTTGCCTGCGCCAGGCCGATGCCGTTGCGCCAACTGCGGGGTGAGCGCACGCGGGGCAGTTGGTATTCCCGCAGGAAGGTGCGCACCCGTTGGTAGTAGGGCTTCGGTGAGTAAATGCCTTCGAGAATCCACTGGTAGCCGGCCTGCAGTTTTTCCACCGGCATGGTGGGCCGGAAGTTCATGGTGCCATCCACGTTGTCGCCACTGCTGTTCCCCAACAAACGCCCCTCCTGGTTCAGACGGTCGTGCAGACGCGTGCCCGGCAGGGCGTTGAGCAGACCGACCATGGCGGTGACGATGCCGCTGCGTTGAATGAACTCCACCTGGCGGTGAAAGATGTTCGGGGTGTCGCTGTCGAAGCCGACGATGAAACCGCCCTGAACCTGCAGGCCCGCTCGCTGGATGCGGTGCACGTCGGCGGCGAGATCGCGCTGCTGGTTTTGTCGCTTGTTGCACTCGGCCAGCGCCAACTCATTCGGGGTTTCGATGCCGATGAAGACGGAGTCAAACCCCGCCTCCACCATCTGATTCATCAGCCGCGGATCGTCTGCCAGGTTGATCGACGCCTCGGTGTAGAAGGGCGTGCGGCGGCCGTGGTTTTCCTGCCAGGTGATGAGGGCGGGTAACAAGTCCCGAGCCAGGGAGCGCTTGTTGCCGATGAGGTTGTCGTCGACGAAGAAGACCTGCCCGCGCCAGCCGGCGTCATGCAGGTCGTCGAGTTCGGTCGTGATTTGAGCGGGGGTCTTGATGCGCGGCCGATGGCCGAATTTCGCGGTCACGTCGCAGAACTCGCAGTCGAAGGGACAGCCCCGCGAATACTGCACCGCCATGGAACCGTAGTGGCTCAGTTCCAACAGGTCCCAACGCGGCGCCGGGGTGGTGGCGATATCCGCAAACCGCGAGGTGGCATAGACCCGTTTCGCCGTGTCGTTCGCGAAGTCGCGCAGGAATTCCGGCAAGGTGATCTCGGCTTCGTTGAGGATGAAATGATCGACCTCGGGAAAGTCTGCGTGGGCGCTGGTGAAGAGCGGCCCTCCGGCGATGATGAGTTTGCCGGCCGCCCGGCAACGGGCGAGCAGAGCCTGCACCGATGGCCGCTGGACGATCATCGCGCTGATGCACACTGCGTCGGCCCAGGCGAGATCCTGGTCGCGCAGCCGGCGCACGTTGAGATCGACCAAGCGCAGTTGCCACGAACTGGGCAGCATGGCGGCGATGGTGACCAGGCCCAAAGGCGGCAGGGACGCCCGCTTCAGGATGAACTTCAACGCGTGTTTGAAGCTCCAAAACGTGTTGGGAAATTCCGGGTAAAGCAGCAGGGTCTTCATGGCGTGGAGGAACCGCCCGCGTTTGGCGGAAACGAAATTGTGCGATCACGACCGGAGTGAGACGAAAGAAATTGCGGCGCAGATTTTGCTCGGGCGAACCGGCACCGCGTGAGCCACTCCCGCCCCGCTCCCGGAGGGCGACAGGCGACGAAGACCCGTTCGATGCCCAACATCTGCGCATACGGGCACCGCGCATGGTAGGCCGCCCGCATGCGGGCGCTGCGTCGTAGCCGGGGCGGAGCGGAGGGCGTGTCCGGTGCCTTTACTTCCTCAAATCCGGTAGCACGCTTCCCAACCCTTGCGCGGGGGCGGACCGCTGAGCAAGGCGTTGGCGATCGGGTGGTCGACGAAGCGGCGTTGCTCGCGGTCGAACTTCAAGGTGCCGCCGAGACGCTGGGCGATGCAGCCGAGGATAAACACCTGCGACAACGGACCCGAGACCGAGAACGGTGACCGCGCCTCCTCTTGACCCAGGCAAGCGAGCGCGAAGTTGGCGAAGTGGTCGCTGTTTTTCTGCGGGAAACGAGGCAGCGTCGGCGCCATCTCGCGCATTTTAGCGGCGGGAATGATGCGCAGCGTAGCGCTGTGCGTGCCACCGCGAAAAACGGTGCCGTCCGCCGCATAAAGGTATTTGCCATTGCGCTGACTTTCCGCGCCCACGGTCTCCTCAGGCGGGAGAGCCGGTTGGTTGTCCACGCCGTCATACCAAAAGACATCGCAAGCCGGGTGCGCGCCGCGGGTGGGGAAACCAAAGCGGATGGTGGTGGCCTGCGGGAAGATGTAGTCGTTGGGCCCGTCGCGTTTCACGGCTTCGATCGTCGCGGGCAGGCCGAGGTCGAGGAAGCGGTGCGCCGTATCCAGAATGTGGGGAGCCCAGTCACCGAACGCCCCGTCACCATACTCAAACCAACTGCGCCAATTGCCGGGGTGCAGGCGCTCGCTGAAGGGATGCATGGGCCGACCGACGTGCCACAGATCCCAATCGATCGAGGCGGGGGCGGCTGGGCCGTGATCGAACCCGTCGACCGTCCAGCCGTGCCAACGCCGCGGTGAGTTCATGTAGGCGTCGATACGGGTGATGTCTTTGATGACACCGGCCTCGGACCAGGCTTTGAACTGGAAATAATTGGGACCGGAATGGCCTTGGTTGCCCATCTGCGTGACCACGCCGGTGCGCGCGGCCTGCTCGATGAGCAAATCGACTTCTTCGAAAGTGTGGGCAAGCGGCTTCTCGACGTAGACGTGCTTGCCCGCGGCCATCGCCGCCATGGCGACGGGGAAGTGCGAAAAGTCGGGCGTGGCGATGACGACCGCGTCGATGTGGTCGCCCTGCTCGGCCAACATTTCCCGGAAGTCGGCGTAATACGGGATGTCGCCCAGCATCTGTTTGGGCTCCACGCAGTGCGCGCCGCCGAGATCGACGTCGGCCGCCGTTACGAAACTCGTGAACCCGGTGTCGTTGAAGGCCTGGATGAGGTCCTTGCCGCGATTGCCGATGCCCACGAGGGCGAGACGGACCCGGCCGGATGGAGCAAGCGTCGCGACGGAAGGCGACGCGTTGGGGCGGGTTTGGCAACCGGTCCAAAGCAAAGAGGAAACGATCGCACCGGAGCGCAGGAAATCACGTCGAGTGGGGTGGGGCATGGAGTAAGGTTGCACGCAAGATCGGCTGAGGTCCAATCGCTTGTGACGGACAGTTAGAAAACTGAAACGTGAACCGGGTGGACGCGGCTGCCGCCGACTCCCGTTAATTCACCAATTGAGAGCGCGCGAGCAGGTAGGCAGCGATGTGGTTGCCCTGAGAAAATTCGCCGTTGGCGATGGCGGCGTCGATCTCGGTCGGCGTGAGCCGCAGCACTTCGATCTCCTCGTTGGGATCGAGGTTGGCGGCCTGCGTCTCTTCGACGTTGCGGGCGAGATAACAGTGGAACTGGTTACTCTGGCGCGCCGGGTTCGGATAAAATGTTGTGACATGCGACCACGTGCCGCCGGTGGCACCGCATTCCTCGACGAGTTCACGTTGTGCGCCGACGAGCGGATCCTCATCGGGTTCGGTCACGCCACCGGGAAACTCCAGACACATGATCCCGGCGCCATGGCGATACTGCCGCACCAACACGATACGGCCATCGGGCAACACCGGGATGACGTGCACCCAGTCGCGTTTCTCCAGCACGTAAAACGGATCGATCGTCAAGCCGTCTTGGCGGCGGCACGTATCGGCGCGCAATCGCAACCAACGATCGTTCACGATATAGCGCGAGGCGGTGATTTCCCACGGATGCAGCATGGCGGCATCGCAAACCCTACTCATGCCCGCGTCCACCCCACATTCGACCCACCCCGCGCCCGACCTGCGTCGCGCCCTACCTGCCCCGCGCCGCCGCGTCCACCGACCCGTCGCGAATGTTCATATTACGAACATTCGAGGCGGGATGCAGCAGGTTCTGGCGAAAACCACCTTGTTCGTAATACGAACAAAGAGGCGCGTGGCGTTGAGGCACTTGTGGCCGGTCGGGTCCGCAATCTTCGGTTCGGATAGTTCGGGTGCTTTTGCACCGGAGCGTTCCAATGTTCGTATTACGAACATTGGGGGCAGAGGGGGGGACAATGCGGACGGGGGAGGCTGGGGCGGGAAGAGGATCGATGGCGGGGGAGGCCCGTTACTCCGGTTGGGCGCGCCAATGCCGGGCGACGACTTCGCGCATGTGGGGGTCGCTCACGAGAAAGTTTTCGCCGCGCGAGTTTCCGGGAAACCACTTCCACAAAAACGCGCCGATGAGGTCGTCGGGCACTTCCATCGCGGCGAGGGCGCGGTCGAGACACAGGGCCTGCACCATGCCACCGCCCGGCTGTCCGTCGCCATCGCGCCAGGGTTCGCGGGCGGCGTTGAGGCCGGTGTCGTATCCGAGTTCCATGAACACCACGCGCTTTTGCTGGCGGGCGGCATAGGTCAACACGTCGCCGCGAATGCGTCGCCACGTGGCATCGATCTCGGCCGCAGTGGGCGGGCGGTCGTGGTCCACGAGCGGGAAGTAGGCGGACAACCCGATGACGTCCAAAGCATCCCAAAACGGCACCCGGCGATAGTCGGGCCAATTGGCGGCGTAAGTGAGCGGGGCCGCGGTTTCGGCGCGGACGGCCGCGATGATGTCGCGCCATTCGCGCTCGTGACCGGGGATGGTCCGGTCGAGCTCAGAGCCGACCGTGAATCCGTCGGCGTCGCGGCAAAGTCGCGCGAGGCGCGTGATCCACTCGCGGTAGTCGGCAAAAAAGCGGTCCCATTGCGCCCTGGTTTCGAACCGCACGTCTCCCCGCCAACCCCAACCGGCGCGCCACGGAGCGAGGTGAGGCGTGATGCAGACTTTGAGCCCGAGCCGGTGGGCTTCGGCGATCGGCCGCGCCAGCCACACCGGAGCGTTTGCACTGGTTTCCGGCAGCCGTCCGAACGAGACGGCGCCCTCCCGTGTGACACTCCCGTAGGGGTGAATCTGCACCCAGTTGGCGCCGAGGGCCTTGATCTCCCGCATAGCCTCGACCATTTCGTCGGTGCCCCATTCGCGGCCCCACGTCTGGCAGGAAATGACCACGCCACGAATCGGCTCATCGCGCTCTGCCTCCTGCGCCGTGATCCGTGAGGCCAGGAGCAACGTGGCAACAATGAGGCAAAAACCGTGACGCATGGTGGAGGGGTTACCGCTTATCCTTGGGGGAGGCGGGGAACAGAAGCGAGGCCCCTACGGCGATCGCCAGCACGCCGCCGATGACGCCGAGTGAGAGTTCGATCGAGATGTGATGGTAGCCTGAGAGGAGCATCTTAGCGCCGATGAAGGTGAGGATGACCGCCAGACCGATGTTGAGAAACCGGAACAAATCCATCACGCCGCTCAGCGCGAAGTAGAGCGAGCGCAGCCCGAGAATCGCAAAAATGTTGGACGTGAAAACGATGAACGGCACGTCCGTGATCGCCAGCACGGCCGGGATCGAATCGAGCGCAAACGCCACATCCGTCGTCTCGATCACCAGCAGCACCACGAACAGCGGTGTCACCGCGCGGCGTCCGTCGATACGGGTGAAGAAGTGTTTCCCCTCGTAGTCCCGACCCACCGGGATCACCTTGCGCAGCAGACGCACAGCGATGTTTTTCTCCGGGTCAAAATTGTCGTCATGAGGCAATGCCAGCTTGATGCCGGTGAAGACCAAGAACGCGCCGAAGCCGTAGATGAGCCAGTGGAACTGCGCCAACAGACTCACGCCCGCGAGGATGAATACGAACCGCAGCACGGCAGCGCCGATAATGCCCCAGAACAGCACCCGGTGCTGGTAGGCCGCCGGCACCTTGAAATAGCCGAAGATGACGATGAACACGAAAACGTTGTCCACGCTGAGCGCGATTTCCACGAGATAGCCCGCCGTCCATTCCTTGCCGTGCTGCGCCCCGAGCCAGTGCCACACCACCGCATTGAACACCATGGCGAGGGTGAACCACACGCCGCACCAGGTCAGCGCCTCCTTGAGCTTGATCGTGTGCGACTTGCGGTGAAACACCCCCAGGTCGAGCGCGAGCATCGCGATGATGAAGACGAGAAAGGCTCCCCAGGCCCAGGTTGGCAGCATGTGCATAGAAGCGGCGAACATGCAGAGGAGCCCGGCGCGGGAGCAAGCGAGGACTCGATCCGGATTTGTCCCGGGGTGTCACTTGACCCGCCCCCGTGCGTCATGGAAGGTGGTCCTGCTAACAAATCGTCCGTCGCCGCGTCTCACTGTCATGCCCTCCCTTCGTTTCACCTCCCTTGTTCTGACCAGCCTGCTGGGTCTGGCGGGAACGAGCTCGGCACAGATGCCGGGTCGCAATCCCTTCAACCGGGCGGCGCCTCCGGCCGCTGAAGCCGCGGCCGTGCCGGTGGAAAACGCCGAGATCCAGTTCTGCGGCACCTTTGGCGACGGCGACGCCAAGCGCTTCAACGTCTACAACGTGACCAAGCAGCGTTCGGTCTGGCTCAAGCTCGGTGAGGTCGGCCCCGACGAGCTGGTGGTCGAGTCCTACGATGCCGACGAAGGCCTCGTGCAGGTTCGCCAGGGCGCCCAGTCCCTGACCCTCGGGCTGCAGGCCGCCCGGGTCGCGGGCGGCGCCCGGCCCCTGGCGACGGCGTCCGGCCCGGCCACTGGTAACCGAATTGTGGATACGGTAAAGGTAAACCCCACGCCGGCCGATGAACGCCGCCGGTTGGAGGCGGTGGCGGCGGAGGTGCGCCGGCGGCGCGAGATGCGGCAGGCCGCCGCGGCCAAGTCCGGCGGTGGTCGGCGCTGAGCCCCGGGCGGGACGGTATCCGGAAAATAATTACATCGTAATCGCCGCCGGGGAGGGAACCGGGCTTGGGCCGTGGCAGCTCGAAGGGGGTCGGCGCAAGCATTTTACCTATGAAAATGCGCGAATTTACCTCTGAAAAACGTATTGCTTTCGGTAAGGTGCAGTCTAGACCCGGAATCCGATATGGCTAAACGCAAACCCAACGCTGCATTCATGAAACCGGTAACCCCTGACGAAGCCCTCGCGGCCGTTGTTGGGTCCAAGCCGCTGCCCCGCACCGAGCTCACCAAGGCTCTGTGGGTCTACATCAAGAAGAACAACCTTCAGGATCCGAAGAAGAAGACGATCATCAACGCTGACGATAAGCTGAAGAAGGTCTTCGACGGTAAGAAGTCCGTGAGCATGTTCGAGATGACCAAGCTCGTCTCGGGTCACGTGACCAAGTAAGCTTTAAACCCCAAAGCACTTTCTTGTTTCTCAACGCCGTTCCGCTTGCGCGGGGCGGCGTTTTTTTTGGGGCGGCGAACTGCTGCCGCGATCCGGTGAAGTGGGTTATTTGCTGATTTTCAGCAATTAACGATGGCGATGCATTTTCACGCTTCGAGGGAAAATCACGCGTCGAGTGCGGCCGTGATCTGCTTGCAGGCGTGGCGCAACACGTCGAAACGGGCGAAGCGCTTGTTGTTGGCCGGCACGAGATGCCAGGGCGCCGGTGCGGTGTCGGTGAGGGCGAGCATGTCGCCCACGGCGGTCTCGTAGGCCGACCACTGGGCCCGGTTGCGCCAGTCTTCGTCGTTGATTTTGTGCTGTTTGTAGGGGGTCTCCTCGCGGGCGCGAAAGCGCTCCAGTTGCTCGTCCTTGGAGACCTGCAGCCAGAATTTCACCACGATGGAGCCGTGATCGATGAGCTGTTCCTCGAAGTCGTTGATCTCTTCGAAGGCCCGCCGCCATTCGTGCGGGTGACAAAAACCTTCCACGCGTTCGACCAGCACGCGGCCATACCAGGAGCGGTCGAAGATCGCCACAAACCCGTCGCGCGGGATCTGCCGCCAGAAGCGCCACAGGTAGTGGTGTGCCTTTTCCTCATCGGTCGGCTTGGCCACGGGCACGACCCGGTAGTCGCGGGCGTCGATCGCCCCGGTGAGTCGGCGGATGGCGCCGCCTTTGCCGGCGGCGTCCTGGCCTTCGAACACGAAGACGATGGAGCGTTTGGCATCGCGGGCGCGGCGCACGGCACGGTTGAGACGGCCGAGCCACTTTTCGCGTTTGGCTTCGTAGGCTTTGGAGGACAGTTTGCGATCCAGTTCCAGGCTGAGCAGCCGCTTGCGACCGTCGGGCCGCAGGGCGACGACCCGTTTGGGCTTGGTCGGGGAGACGTGTTTTTTATTCGTGTAGCGGCGGTGATGCTCCTTGAAGCGACGCACCAGCATGCCGGCGAAGTTAACATTTCGGGCCCGCGGGTCGGCGGCTTCGATGCGGTCCCAATGCGCGCCCGGGCGGTCGGTCTCACCGAGGATGTGCTCGGCGGTGGTGGCCAGACGATTGTAGATGCGATGCGCGCGTTGTTGCTCGTCGGTGACGCGCCACGCGGTGTCGGCGTGGGCGAGGTGGGCGCGCAGGCGACGTCCCTGCTCGGCCTTGGACAAGTGAAACCACACTTTGACGACGAGCGTGCCGTTGTCGGACAGCAGGCGCTCGAAGTGACGGATGCGACGCAGTTCGTGGTCGAGCTCCGCGAGGGCCTTTTTGCTGCGCGCCTCTTCGCGCAGGGTTTCGGTATACCAGGAGCCGACAAAAATACCGATGCGACCGCTCGTCGGCAGACCGCGCCAGAACCGCCACATGAGCGGACGTTCGCGTTCCTCGTCGGTCGGTTGTTGCAGGGCGATGGTTTCGACGCCGCGGGGGTCGAGCCACCCCATCAAGGTGTTGATGGCATCACCGCGACCCGCGCCGTCGACGCCCGCGAGAATGAGCACGATTTTGAAATCGGTCTTTTTCAGCTCAACCTGTAACTGCACCAATTCTTCGCGCAGGGTCGCGACCTGGGCGTCGTAGATTTTTTTGGGCAGCTTTTCCGTGTCGCCGGTGCTTGAGGCCATGGCGGCGAAGCGTGGTGGAGTGAGGCCGGGAGTGTCGAGCTCCGGACGACACTGGGGGTGGCTTTTGGGCCGCACAGTGGCGTATTGCCTTGGAGGTGGGAGGACGGAACCTACGGTCGCGATTTCTCCGATGCCATTTCCCGACCCGCCCGTGCGCCGCCGCGCCATCCTCATGCTGTTGCTCGCCACCACGTTCTGGGGGTTGAGCTTTCCGCTCATGAAAGGCGCCGGCCAACTGGCCGAACGCGGCGCGCCGGATGCGAGCACGTGGTTCTACACGACCATGATGGTGATGCCGCGTTTCGTGTTGGCGGCGCTGGTGCTCGCGGTGGCACTGGGGCGGACGCTGCGCGGGATCACGCGATTGGAATGGAAACAAGGTCTGATGATGGGGCTGTTCGCCTCGGCCGGCATGTTGTTTCAGGCCGACGGGCTGCAGTTCACGGCGGCCTCGACCTCGGCGTTCCTGTCGCAGTTTTACGCCATTCTCATACCCATGTGGATAGCGGTGCGTTCGTGGCGCAATCCAGGGGCGAGGGTGTGGCTGTGCACGATGCTGGTGTTGGCGGGGGTGGCGGTGTTGGGGCAGTTCGACTGGCACGCTTTGCGATTGGGACGCGGGGAAGCGGAAACGCTGTTGGCCTCGGTGTTTTTCATGGGCCAGATTTTGACCCTGGAGCGGGCGGAGTTTGCGTTCAACCGGGTGCTGCCGCTCACGTTTGTCATGTTTCTCGTGGAGGGAGTGGTGTTCGGGGCTTTGGCGGTCGGCACCGCGCCCTCGGCGGCGGCGTTGATCGCACCGCTGAGCTCGTTGCCGTGGTGGGGCTTCACGTTGGCGCTCACGGTATTTTGCACCCTCGGCGCATTCCTGTTGATGAACAAATGGCAGCCGCGAATCACCTCGACGGAGGCGGGCCTGTTGTATTGCGCGGAGCCCGTGTTCAGCTCGAGTGCGTCGCTGGTCTTGCCGGGGTTGTTTTCGGTGTGGGCGGGCATCAACTACGCCAACGAATCATTGTCCGGTAATCTCTTGATTGGGGGTGGCCTGATCCTGATCGCCAACGTGCTGCTGCAGATGCGACCCGCTTCCTCGGCGTAAATCTGGCTCATCTTTCGTCTTTCTCTTTCCTCTTTATCTCCGGGAGGACGGATCGCGTTTAGGGTTGGTAGGAGAACGAGAACGAGAACGAGAACGAGAACGAGAACGAGAACGAGAACGAGAACGAGAAAGAGGGGGCGGTGAGCTACTGCGCAAACCGGCCGTGACGTAGGAACGTGTGGACTTGGGCGATCGGTTCGCGGCGGTATTGCAGCCACGTGTGCGAGTGGGGCAGCACGATGTGATCGTGCATGCCGTCGAGTCGCGTCGAGGCGATCGTGACTTTGCCGTCACCAGGATGGCCCGTGAGCGATGCGAGCCACGGATTCAGATTCATGTCGCCCGCGATGATGCCCAACTCGGGTCCGGCGGGCCACGGCCCCAGTCGGGCGGGGACGTCATGGGGACCGGTGCCGAGTCGGCGGCCGTTGACGCCCGTAAACCACCGAAAGGGCAGCCAGTGACCGATGCGATCGACCAGGGCGGTGCCGTGATTGGGTGGGGCAATCATGACGACGCGACGGAGCGCGGTCGGGGCACCGTGTTGCTGCAACCACCGGCGCACGACCAGGCCACCCATGGAATGGGTGACGCAGTGCAGCGCCACGGCGGGGTCTTGCGGATCGATCCCGTGGCGGCGGAGTTGGGCGGGCAGCCATTCCGCGCCGATTTGCTCCACTGGCATGCTGCGCGAGCGATACGTCAGATTGATGACCCGGTAGTCGTCCGCGCGCAAAGACCGGGCGAGCCGCGCCATCGCCCAACCTCCCAGGCCGAGCCCATGCAGCAGCACCACGGTCTCGCGCACGTCCGGCCGGCGAGCGGTGCGCCGGGACAGGTTGAACAACGACCGGCCCGTCACGGCGGCTAGCACGATGGCACCGCCCACCAACGCGAGGGGCGTGGGTTTTTCGCCGAGCGCGAGCAATACCCACACGGGATTGAGGAGGGGCTCGATCACGGGAATGAGCACCGCCTGCAACGCGGTCACGTGACGGATCGCGTAGGCATACATCAAATACGGGATACCGAGCTGCACCACGCCGAGGGTGACCAGCGCGAGGGCTCCCGATCCACTCAACGCCGGTGCATCGACGATCCACGGCAGCCCCACGACAAACGCCAACAGGTTGCCCAGAATAATGCAGTCCAGAGGCGACGCATCTTTCTGGTAACGCAGCGCGATGGTCATCGCCGCGAAGCCCAGGCCGGCGATCAAACCCAGAGTGTCGCCGAGCAGGTGGCCGACCGACAGCCCATTGGCCAAGAACACCACCATGCCGCCCAGCACCGCTACGATCGTGGCCCAGTCGAGCCGGGTCGCCCGCTCCCCCAAGAACCAGGCACCGAACAAAGCGATCCACACCGGCGCGGTGTATTGGAGCAGGATGGCGTTGGCGGCGGTGGTGAGTTTGGTCGCGGCGCAAAACGCGACCGTGCAGGTGGCGTAGCAGGCGGCTCCGATCCACTGCACCCGCGTCCAACGCAGGCTCCAGCGGCGACCCGCGACGATCAAAAACAACGCGGCGAAAAGGCCCCGGCCGCCGGCCACCGCCAACGGCGGCCAATCGATGTGTTTGATGAGCAGTCCGCCCGTGCTCCAAAACAGCGCCGCCACCACCAGCAAACCAGCAGAGCGTTGAGCGGATGTGACAGGCATGGCCGCGCAGTTTGTTCGCCCGGTTTGTGCAGTCGATCAGAACCGTTGGGTCGCGTATGGAGCGAAGCGAGTGACAGATACCGCACGAACAGGTTACGATATCGCGCTTGAGAGCGTTCAGTGTGCATCTCGCTCGCTTCGATCGGAAAGCTGAAAAAGGTGGGGGTTTACGTCAGATTTTACCCGAATGATTTTCCCATGATCCGCACCGGTTTAAGCCTCTTCCTTTTTGGCATTTTATCCCCTCAGGTCCTGAGCGCCGCAGCTCCGACCCGCCCGCGTTTGGTCGTCGGCATCGTGGTCGACCAGATGCGTTACGACTATCTGACGCGGTTTGCCGAGGCGTTTGGCGAAGAGGGTTTCAAGCGCCTGCAGCGTGAGGGCACGCAATTCCGCTCGATGCACTACAACTACGTGCCCACGTCCACCGGACCCGGTCACGCGGCGATTTGGTCGGGCGCTTATCCGGCGGTCTCCGGCATCGCCAACAACGAATTCTTCGACCGTGAACTGGGCCGGGAGGTGTATTGTGTGGAGGATGACAGCGTGTCGTCGGTGGGCACGACGGCGGCGGACGGCCAACGCTCGCCGCATCGGCTGCTGGTTACGACGGTCGGCGACGAACTCAAACTCGCCACCAATGAGCGGGCGCAGGTGATCGCAATCAGCCTGAAGGATCGCGCCAGCGTGCTACCCGGCGGCCATTTTGCGGACGCCGCCTACTGGATGGATGTGACCTCGGGCCGGTTTGTGACATCATCGTATTACGCCAAGTCGCTTCCGGACTGGGTGCAGGCCTACAACGAGGGCGGGCGGGTCGCCGAACTGGCCGCCACCCCGTGGACCCTGCGCGATGCGGCTGCAACCTACACCGAAAGCCTACCCGACGACAACCCGTTCGAAGAGCCCCTGCCGGGCGAAACCGCGCCGGTGTTTCCCCACGACATCGCCCGCGCCATCGCGCTGAGTAGCGAGGGCGACAAGGATCATTTCAAACCCTTTGCCACGTCGCCATGGGGCAATGTCGCCGTGCGTGAACTCGCCCAAGCCGCGCTGGAACACACCACCCTGGGGCGCGACGACGTGCCGGATGTGCTCGCCGTCAGTTTCTCCTCCACGGATTACATCGGCCATCGTTTTGGCCCCACCTCCCTGGAGGTCGAGGACACCTACCGGCGGCTCGACGACGACCTCGCGCAACTGCTGGACACGATCGACCGCACGGTGGGGCTCGAGCATACCGTGGTGTTTCTCACGTCCGATCACGGCGTGGCGTTTAATTCGGCTTTCCTGCGTTCGCGCGGCATGGCCTCCGCCCGCACGTTGAACAAAAAAACCTTCCGGACCGGCGTCGAAAAAGCGCTGACGGCGCACTACCCGTCGGTCTCTGCCGCATCGTGGGTGCTGGCGGACTACAAGGGCAACGTGGTGCTGGATCGACCCGCCATTCGCGCCGCGGGCGAAGAGCTGGAGGAGGTCAGCGAGTTTCTGCGCGACTACCTGTTGGAGCAGGACGGGGTGATCGATGTGGTCACGGCGGCGGAGTTGGCGGAAAGCGCGGCCCACGACGGCTACCGGGCTCTTATGCGCCGCGGCACGCACGCCATCCGCTCGGGGGATGTGCTGACACTGTTCACGCCGGGATCGGTCTTCGGCTACGACCGGGGTGGGGCGAGCCACAGCCAACCGTTTTCGTATGACACGCATGCCCCGTTTTTGATTTCTGGTCCGGGCATCGCGGCTGGTGCGGAGATCTATGAGCGGGTCGCCATCACGCAGATCGCGCCGACGATTTCAGCTCTGCTCAAAATCAACGAGCCCGCCGGCGCGTTCGAAGGACCGTTACCGATCTTCGAGCGCTGAGGAGGCAGGGTGGGCGGGCGCGCCGCGCGCGTTCAGCTCACTTGGTAGAGGTTGCGGGCGGCGTCGTAGGGGAGGGCTTGTTCGGCGGCGAGTCCGTTGAACGCGGCGTCGAAAAACGCCTTCACGGATGGGTTGCGGGTCGGCTTGCCCTCGAAGTAGGCGTGCGAGCGCGCGACATGTGCGGCGTCGGTGAAGTTGACGTAGGACGCGTTGCTCGCGTTGAGCTCAAACACGTAGTGGCCGAGCCGGGCCTTTTGGCGCTCACCCATCTTGAGGCGGGATGCCGCCAGCGCGATGTCGTGTTCGTTGAGGGTGACGAACACCCGGCGACGGGCGGCGATGTTTTCAACCCACTCCGCGTGGTCGGCGGTATTGGTGTCGGCGGCGACCAATACCACATTGTCGAAGATGGGTTGGGCGGACCGAAACACCGACGTTTCCAGCATCTTTTTGAAGAGATAATTGCCCATGCTGTGGAGCACGAGATTGACGGTGAAAGGACAGCTCTTCTCCGCCTGTTCGGTGAAGAACGTGCGCCAGGCCTCGTCATCATCCGGGTGGCGGCGATTGGCGAGTTCCTCGACCCGTTGTTCGTGAGTGGCATGCACCTCGGCCATGATGCTTTGCAGCTTGCCGAGCACGCGACCCAACGCGCCGACGGATGCCTGCGCATCGGCCTTGTCGCTGAGGTAACTGGCGACGCCCTTGGCCCCGCCGCCGTTGGCTGGCCAGGAAAACACGAGCACCTCGACTTGGTAGGTTTTTTCGAAACGCCACGCGCGATCGAGGGCGGATTTCAGGTCGTTGTTAAAACCATGCACGAACAGCACGAAGTTGCGGCCCTTGCCGCGGCCGCCGGACAACTTGGGATTGATGCGGGCCAGCAGTTTGGCCGCGACGTAGCGGCTGGTATAGACGGGCTCGGGGCCGGACACATCGAGGCCGCTCTCGGCGGCCATGGCGGCGGTGACCTGGTCGGGCAGGATATCGATCTTCCAGCGATCGCGGGATTTTTTGGCCTCGGCGAGACGGAGCTCCAGCGGGCCGGAGCAACTGGGGGTGGAACCGAAGGCATTGAGGCCGGTTTTGGTCGGGAAGACCTCACGATTAGTGACAACGAACATGGCGAACAAGGGGACGGGGGATTGCGTTTCGAAGAGAAAACGCGGTGGCGCGAAGCGACGCCGCGGCAGTTGGCCAGTGCCACGAAGTCAACGCGAACGATCCTCCCATCGCGAGGAATTACGTGCCTCAAAGCATGCACACGTAGTCTTCCACACGGAAGTCGGCTAACGGGGCCTCGTTCGAATCAAAAAAACCACAAGAGTTTAAACCTGACCCGTTTTGCTGTCTGACCCGTTTTGCTGTCTCGTTTTGCTGTCTTGACCCGTTTTGCTGTCTCTTTTCTCCCCCTATTCGTGGTGACAAAGTGACGACATGACCCCGTCGGATCGCCCCCGCCCTCGGCTGGGAACGCCGAGCTCCAGCTCGGCCACTGCGTGTTGCACGGTTGTTCCGACTGAACCCCAAACCCCAAAGCCCGACCCCCTTTTCTCCCTCCGACCCCTTTTCTCCCTCCCAGAGTCCACCGAAGCAAGCGAAGGAGATCGGGACATGACACCATTGAGCGGCCCTGTTCTGGCCGGATTACCGAATCACTCAAGAGGCTAAGCGATTTCCCTCGGTGCATACGCTCCAGTTCACCCGGAATCCACAAACTACAATTGTTTAAACCTGACCCTTTTTGCCCCCTTGACCCTTTTTGCCCCCTCGGTCTTCCGGCCTTGCCGGAGCCAAACTGCAAGCAGCTGGCGCCGTCTTCAGGCCTTTAGCCCACGTGTTGCACTTCGCTTGGCACGATGCCGAATAACACTTGTATCGAACAATCGCTACCAATATAAATCCACCCCGACATGAGACAAATTAGCGAATGGGAATCTGTTTTTTCTACGTGGTCCGCAGGTCCATCGCAAACAGAGAAGGAGCGCTCTGAAAATGCCGAAAACATGATTAGAAGCGCGATCAAAGAATCTCCAAAACTCTCGTCGAGAGATATCAAAGTTTTCACGCAGGGGTCCTATAAAAACCGCGTCAATGTGAGGCGCGATAGTGATGTTGATATCGGGGTCCTATGTTTTGATGCGTTCTACCATCAGATTCCGGATAACAACATCAAAGAAGCTGTCACCCGAAATTTTGCATCGACCGAATACAACTATGCGCAGTTTAAAAATGAGGTAGAAGAAGCGTTGATCAATAAATTTGGAAGAGCTGCAGTGACTCGCGGCAGCAAAGCTTTTGATATCAAGGCCAGCTCGTATCGAGTAGAGTCGGATGTCGCTGCTTTTTTCGAACATCGGCGATATACGAGTTCAAGCGACTATTTGTCTGGAGTTGAAATGAGGCCTGACGACCGCGATCCGCCCAGCATAATTAACTGGCCCGAGCAGCACTACAATAATGGCGTCAATAAAAATACCGCCACCAAGAGGAGATTTAAACGCACGGTTCGAATATTGAAATCCCTATCAAATGAGATGTCCTTGAATGGTGTAGAATCGGCAAAAAACGCACCTAGCTTCCTTTGTGAATGTCTCGTTTGGAATGTTCCAAATTCTTTATTTGAAGCCACAACTTTCTATGAGATGATGCGGCGAGTTCTAGCACATCTTTTCAACGAAACAATGAATGATGACAAGTGTTCCGAATGGGGTGAAGTCAGCGAGCTAAAGTATTTATTCAGGGGTATTCAACCTTGGACGAGGCTGAGTGCCCACCAATTCGTGAGTGATTGTTGGGATACTATTGGTTATAAATAATGATCACCCGCTTGCACGTATCATCATTTGTGGGATTAACCATTGTAGTTTGGTTAGCCGCTCTTTGGTTTCAGGGCCAACCTGTGTTGTCATTGAGTTTTCTAAAACCGTTCAGTTTGGTGGTAGGTGTATTGGCAGCTTTCTCGGTCGCCTTTAATATTTGGATTTGGCGACTTCCTATATTGCGAGGATGGTATATTAAGATTCCCTATATTCGAGGAACTTGGCGGATAGACTTAAAATCTGATTGGATCGATCCGAATACTCAAAAAGGTATCGAGCCAATCCAGTGCTATTTAGTCGTTCGCCAAACGTTATCATCGCTGTCCGCACGACTGATCACTCCAGAATCTATTTCGCATTCGGTAGCCTATAGTATCACTCTAGAGAGCGACGAGATATACAGGTTGCACGTGGTTTATCGAAACGAACCCAAAATTGAATTACAGGGCGTAAGGAGTGAAATTCACCATGGTGCTTTCAAGATGGAAATCACTTGCCCAAATTATGAATCGATGGACGGGTTTTATTGGTCTGATCGTAAAACCAGAGGAAGCATGCGAGGGGTTATTTTGGGGCGACAGCTTTGCGATTCATATGAATCGGCGAGCAAGCTTTCGGCGGGTTAAGTGTTTCTGAGGCGGCAAAAAGGATCGATCCTTACTGTTTAAACTCATCTCTTTAAAATGCCGGAGGGGCGCGAGTTAGTCATCACTGTGTGGGTCGATACCGCCCGAATTTGAGAATCCTGAAACGCAGAATATTAGAGAAAAAGATGACATGGGGACCAGAAATGGGGTCTGGACCAGAAATGGGGGACCAGAAATGGGGTCTGGCTTTGGGGACCAGAAATGGGGTCTGGCTTTGGGGGGACCAGAAATGGGGTCTGGCTTTGGGACCAGAAATGGGGACCAGAAATGGGGTCTGGACCAGAAATGGGGTCTGGACCAGAAATGGGGACCAGAAATGGGGTCTGGCTTTGGGGTTTGGGGTAGGTCGTGGTGGAGTGGGGCTAAGTTCGAGCGGCTTTCGGTATCCGCGTGGATCAGGGACTTACGGGCTGCACGTCAGGGAAGTAGGTGCGATAGCGAGGAGGCGCGGAATCGAATCGGATCTTGATGGTAATACCGATGCTGGTATTACTTAGCAGATGAACATCACCAGCAAGGGGCAGGTTACGATTCCTCAGTGGCAAAAAAGGGGTCATTCCGAGGCCGAAAAAGGAGGCCGAAAAAGGAGGCCGAAAAAGGAGTCAATGCTTTATGGTATGAACCGGGGACATAGGTAACAGATAGTCTAGGGACATAGGTTACACTTAAACTGGGCGTATGCCCTGGAAAGAAGTGTCACCAATGGACCAGAAGATGCAGTTCATCAGCATGGCGGCTACGGGCCGCTTTACCGTCTCGCAGTTGTGCGAAGACTTTGATATCAGTCGCAAGACCGGTCATAAGTGGCTGCGTCGTTACGCGGCGGAAGGTTCCGCCGGTTTGGGCGATCGGTCCCGTCGTCCCCGTGGCTGTGCCCACCAGACGACTACGGAGCTAGTCGAGCTGGTGCTCCAGGAGCGCAAAGCCAAGCCCAGTTGGGGCCCCAAGAAGCTACAGGATCTACTGCACTGTAAGCACGGGATAATGCAGCCTCCGGCGCGCAGCACGATCGCCTCGTTGCTGAAGAGTCACGGCCTGATCAAGAAGCGGCGGCGTAAACCTGGACTCTATCATCCCCGGCCCAGCGAGTTGACCGATCCGACTCACCCCAACCACGTGTGGACGTTCGACTACAAGGGTTGGTTCCTGACGCAGGATCGCATCCGCTGTGATCCGTTGACGGTGTGTGATCGGTTCTCGCGCTACGTCGTGTGCTGCCAAGCCCGATATGATCAGCAGTTCCGAGGCACCCACCTGGCCTGTCGTAACATCATGCGCTACCACGGGGTTCCGGAGATCATCCGCGTCGACAACGGCTCACCCTTCGCTTCCAACGGCTGGGGCAGGCTCTCTCGATTGAGCGTGTGGTGGATCAGCCAAGGCATCCAAGTGGAGTTCACCCGACCGGGGCATCCGCAGGATAATGGGTCCCACGAACGCATGCACCGCGACCTGAAAGCCGAGACCCTGCAGCCCAGCGCACGCAATCAACGCGCCCAACAACGCCTCTTCGACCGGTGGCGCTTTACCTACAACCACGAGCGTCCTCACGAAGGCATCAACATGCAAAAACCGGCCGAGATTTACCACTCCAGTCAGCGGCGCCTAAACGAGAACGACAACGCCGTGCGTTACCCGGCCGACTATCTGCGTCGACGTGTTACCGAGGCCGGGTTCATCAACTACCGCAAACGCAGCTATCATGTCGGGGAGGCGTTTGCCGGAGTCACCGTGGGAATCCACCGCACGGATGCGGGCACGAGCGAGCTGCACTTTGCGAACATCCACCTCGCCAACCTCACCCTCAATGCGGGGGACCCATTCCGGCCTGCGGCCTACATGGTTCCCCCGCATCAGGTTCCCCTCGCCAAACACAACCCGTAAACCCAACCTCCCAAAAGTGTAACCCATGTGCCTGGACTTTGTGTAACCCATGTCCCGATCATTCCTATCTTTGCGGTGCGCAGTCAAAACGGGACATTGTTTGACTCTTGACTGACGGAGAGGGCGTTGACGCAAGCCGGTCGGGCCACGCTTCAGATGCGGGTCAGCTACAAAGATCGGATTCGGGTGAGGGAAGTGTGGCGATTCAGCGTGCCGCGGTCGGTGCTTTTCAAACGGATTGTGCGCTTGCGCTGATTGAAAACGTGCGCACGATATCAAAAGATGACTTTTGAGTGGGATGCCGCCAAGGCTACCAAAAACCTCGCCAAGCATGGGATCAGCTTTCCCGAAGCGGCTTTGGTATTTGCGGATCCTCGGCGGCTGACGGTCATCGACTCTCGCCACACCACCGAACATCGAGAAAACACCACCGGTCTCGTCGCCGGGCTGGTGGTTGTCTCCGTGACTCACACCGACCGCTCCGGCGTCACCCGCATCATTTCAGCCCGCCCCGCCAGCCGACAGGAAAGGAAACGCTACCATGCCCAAGACTAAATTAACCCTCGCCGAGGCCAAAGCCCGACCGCTCTCCGCTGCCGCTAAGGCTCGTTTGGCCAAACTTGCCGCGAAACCGGATGCGGAGATTGATTTCTCGGATCAGCCCGAGGTCACCGACGAAGCCATTGCCAGTGGGCGTGTGCGTGTCGTTGGCCGCGGCGGCAAGCGGGCGGGAGCCGGTCGCACCGCGCTCGGCAAGACGCGTAAAACAGTCAAACTTTCCCCTGCCGCAGTGAGGCGCTTGGAAGCCTACGCCCGCCGCCACAAGCTGCCTCATTTCTCGGCCGCCATTGAAGCCGCCAGCGAATTGTTGGGAAAGTGACCCCAATAGACCGCCGACTTGGAACTGCTGAATTGACGATTCTTGGTGAGCTTTCAGGTTAGGATCATGGCCGCTGAAACGTCCATGCGTGGGGTTGCTCCTCATGACCTGTTGCTTCCGACCCTGCGTCGAACCGAGGCTTGCATGGCACGCCGGGACGCTTGGCTGGAGTTGTTGGCGGGACTGGAATGGGCCATTGCTCGGCGGACGGACCGCGGACAGATAAAGCTTAACCCCGCCGCCATCCGGGACCTGAAAAAACGCGGGTTGTGCGCCAGCGATCCACCCGGCCGTTGGGAATCTTTCCTGCGGGCCGCCGGTGATTTGGCGATCCGGGAGTCGGGACTGTTGATCTGGCAGCCTCTGCCTGCTCCCGCTTCGAATCGTTCCTCGATCCGCGCCCCACTGACGCCTCGCGAACGGGAGGTCCGGCAGTGGTTGCGCACCGGAAAACGACCGGATGAAATCGCCGGTATTCTGGGCTGCACCCGACGCACTGTGCAGAAGCACCAGCAAAACCTTTATCGAAAGCTGGGAGTCTCCCGATTGTCCGAACTGTTGTGGCAGCCCGACGCATGAAGCTGCCGCGTCTGCCAGATTTGACCGGTGGCGATCAACGTCAGGTGAACGGGATGGTTCGTCGACTTCATCGCGCCGAGACCCGCTCCGAGTTGGCGGCGGCCTTCATCACCGAGATCGACTGCTGCCTGCCGGGAGACATGGCCGGTTGGGGGGAAATGTCTCCCGATTACGAGCAATTCACTGGGATGGAAATCTCCCCCGCCTACCTCGCCACCACCGCCCGGCTGGTGGAACCGATCAGTCAACTACTGCCGCATCACCCCGCCCTGGAGGCCGTGGGATGGTCAGGCTCCCGCGTCCAGCCTCGGCGTATCTCCGACTTTCAGTCGCTGCCGCGTTTTCGCGACAACCCCCTGCACCGGGAAGCCTACCGTCATCTCGACGCCAATCATCAAGTTGCCTTCAGCCCGGGGGTGGGGGGTGACTCGGCGGTGGTGATCAGCCTGAATCGCAAGCACACCGACTACTCGGCCCGCGATTGCCAAAAGCTCCATTTGCTGGGGCTGCTGATCGGCGAGTTGTTGGGGGGGCCAAGAAAGGGGTCGGGCTTTGGGGTTTGGGGTAGATCGTGGTGGAGTGGGGCTAAGTTCGAGCGGCTTTCGGTATCCGCGTGGATCAGGGACTTGCGGGCTGCACGTCAGGGAAGTAGGCGCGATAGCGAGGAGGCGCGGAATCGAATCGGATCTTGATGGTAATACCGATGCAGGTATTACTTAGCAGATGAACATCACCAGCAAGGGGCAGGTTACGATTCCTCAGCGGATTCGGAACAAGTTCGGGTTGAAGCCCGGCACAGCGGTCGAGTTCGTGGTCGAGGGAGACAAGGTCGTCATCACACCTCGGGCTCGTAAGTCGGATGCCACCATGGATTGGTTGAATGAAGCGCGGGGCGTTTTGAAGGGTATGTCCACCGATGAGCGGATGAAATTAACGCGCGGGGAGGATTGATGGCCTACCTGCTCGATACGAACGTGCTGCTGGATATTCTGACCGACGATCCCGAGTGGGCGGACTGGTCGCAAAAGCAGTTGATCCGGGCCCGGAACGAGGGACCGATTCCGCTGAATCCCATCCTGTATGCGGAGCTGGCGGCCCACTTTGAAAGTGCGGCCGAAGTCGACCACTTCTTACGTCCCGGGATCTTCAAACGGTTGCCGCTGCCTTACGAGGCGGGCTTTCGCGCCAGTCGGGCCTTTCTCGCTTACCGGCGCGCGGGCGGCAGCAAAACCTCGCCGTTGCCGGATTTCTATATCGGGGCCCACGCCGAACACGCGGGATTTACTTTGGTGACGCGAGATGTGGCGCGGTATCGCACCTATTTCCCTAAGGTGAAACTGGTGGTGCCGCGACGCTGACGGGGAGGAGCTACGTGTTTTCGCAGCTGAGAAAGCGGACGTGGGAGATGAGGCCCGCCGTGATGGTGTAGACCGCGATGGTGCGAAAGGGCGGACCATCGCGACCCTCGACCAATTCCTCGTCCACCGCGTGCTGCCCGACGACCATCCGCTGGGTGACTGTCGCTTGGTTCTGCGGGAACCGGGCAAACATGGCCGCGTAGTTTTGACGCATGGTCTCGCGGCCATGCTGCACGTCGGGGGAGCCGTCACGGACGATCTCCACATCGGGAGAGAAGCAGGCGACAAACGCGTCCACGTCTTGCCGGTTATAGGCTTCGAGTTGGCGGGAGACGATGACTTCGACGGGGGAAGAGGAGGCGGGCATGGCGGTGAGAATGGAAAAGATAGAGGAGGCGGTGAAATGCCCGTCACATTGCCCGCTCCCGGTCGATTGCTTCTGGCAGGACGGCATGGGAGGGCTCTGTCTCTTGACTCATAAATGTAAACATCAATTGACATTAAAGGAAATAAAGTAAAGTGAATCTAACATAATGCCTGCACCTCACCATCCATCCGCAGCGGTTCGTCGCACGTTGCGGCAGCTCGGGGCGGATTTGCGTGATGCGCGGCGGCGTCGTCGTCTTTCCATGGCGGTGGTAGCGGATCGAGCCTTCACCTCCCGTCCTACTCTACAGCGGATCGAGGCAGGCGATCCGGGCGTGAGCATGGGCATTTATGCCGCCGTGACGCAGGCCTTGGGTTTACTGGAAAAATTGGGCGCGGTGGCGGACCCGGCCGGCGATTCAGTGGGCCAGGCCATGGCGAACGAGGCGCTGCCCCAGCGGGTGCACATGCCGCGAAGCCGGAGCTGAGCAATCATCATGAATTCTGATATGTAGGTTTGCCGAGGAGGGCAGACTTGCCGGATCGGTTTGGCGCGCGGACGACGGAAATTCACCGCATGGCGAGTGCATTTGAACACGAGGACCTGCGGCGGGCGCTGAACTTGCCCTGACCTATGGACACCTGGTGCTGGTGCCGTTGACCTCGGCCCGTGGTGGTGTCGGCATTCGCGAGCGAACGCCCTGAGGGCGCGGTTTAGTTTAGCGCTTCCAGGACGGTGCTGGGGGTGAGGAGCTCGGGGAGGATGGTGGGGTCGGATTCGCCGGGGAGGTAGACGAGGTTGAAGGGGACGGCGCTGCGGTTCCACTTGGCGAGCTCGGCCGTGATGGCCGGATCTTTGTTGGTCCAGTCGGCCTTGAGCGTGAGCACGTTTTGGTCGCGGAAGGTTTCCTTCACATCGTCGGAGCTGAAAACGAGTTTCTTGTTGGCTTGGCAGGTGGCGCACCACCGCGCCGTGAAATCGACGTAGACGGGGCGGCCTTCGGCCCGCGCGGCGGCGATGGCTTCGGGGCTCCATTTTTCCCAGACAATGTCGTTGGGGGCGGGTGGTTTCGGCCAGCCGAAGAGCGCGCCGGTGCCGAGCACCACGAGTCCCGCGATGATGCCGAAGCGGCGGCGGGCGGGTTTGTTGCCGGCGGCGGCGTAGCGGCCGTAGAACCACACGCCGAAGGCGATGAGGGTCAGGCCGAAAATGGCGTTGAGCGCGCCGCCTTCGGTGGTCTGTCCGGCCAGCACCCATACGAGGTATCCGACGGTTGCATACAACGGAAACGCCATGGCCTGCTTGAAGGTCTCCATCCAGGCGCCGGGACGCGGGAGAATTTTGATCGCGCTGGGGAACAGCGATAGCAGCAGGTAGGGCATGCTCAGGCCGATCGCGATGGCGGTGAAGATGGCAAACGAGGCCACGATGGGCACGGCGAGCGCGGCACCGAGGGCGGGCGCGAGGAACGGGGCGCTGCAGGGCGTGGCCACGACGGTGGCGAGCACGCCGGTGAAGAAGGTGCCGGTGAGGCCATCCTTGGACTGGAGCTTGGCCCCGACGCCGGTGGCGCTCAGGCCAAATTCGAAGACGCCACTCATCGCCATGGCAAAGATGAGCATGACGGCGGCGAGCACGAAGACGAAGGGTGCGGACTGGAGCTGGAAACCCCAGCCGAGGTTGTCACCACCGGCGCGCAATACGGCGAGTAGTCCCGCGAGCGACCAGAACGAGGCGAGCACCCCGAGGGTAAAGACCCAGCCGTGCAGGGCAACTTTACGGCGATCGGAGCCCGCTTGGTTGACGAAGCCGAGGATCTTGATGCCCAGCACCGGGAAGACGCAGGGCATGAGATTGAGGATGAGTCCGCCGATGAAGGCGAGGGCGAGCGTGCCGAGTAGGTTGACCGAACTGGTGGCCGGGGCATCGGTCGCTGCGGGACCTGCCACCATGCCGATGGGCGCGGCGCCGAAGACCGCGTCGATGGCGATGCCGGGGAGGTTTTGACCGCTGGTCCAGCTGCCATCCTGGCGCAGCACGCCGACGAGGCGGTCGCCGTCGCCGTCATAGAATTCGGATACGGGCAGGGTAACGGTGAGCGTGCCGTCGGCGTAGGTGGCGGATTGTGGCAGGTCGTATTGGATGAAGGCGTCGCTGGCGAAAAACCAAGGGGTGGCGGGTTCGCTGGAGAGGCCGCTGACGGTGAGCGTCGCGGAGGTGCCGGTTTTGGTGGCGCTGATTTGCAGGTCGCCGGGGGCGGCGGGCAGGGCGGCGAGCACGTCGCGCACTTCGGCTCCGTGGGCGGCGTGGGGCTGGCGCGGGGTGTCGGGGGCGACGACGGGCAAGGTTAGCGCGATCGCCTGATCACCGGGAATGCACACGTCGGCGCACATGAGCCAATCGGCGTGGCCCTGCAGCGTGACCTCGGTGCCGGGAGCGAGGTCGGCGGGCGGCGTGAGGGTGACGGGCAGGTAGGTGACGTGTTCATAGCCATTGCCCGTGATCGTGCCGTGGGAGTCGCGGATGATGACGGGCGTGGGCCATTGGATTTCCCCGGCGGTCCAGCCCTCGGGCAGGTCCCATTCGATGGAGGTGGGGTAGCCGGTGCCGGCATTGACCCAATAGGAGTGCCAGTGGTCCTCGTGGTCCAGGCGCAGGGCGACGGTGATGGGCTCACCGGGGCGCACGGCGGCATCGGCGGAGGCGAGGGAGGCTTCGACCTGAGCCAGGCTGGCGGTCGCAAAAAGTAAACTGGCGAAGGCCGCCAAAAGGACGCGGGGAGCGATCATGGTGAATAGACTGAAGATGAAGGGGAGAGGCGCAACCGAAGGGGTTTGTTCCCGGGTGGTTCTGCCGGTGTGCGTTCAGCGGGTGTTTCTGAAACGCGAGATGTGGACGCGGTCGTCGCAAGCAACGCCCCTACAAGTATACGGAGTCATCGGCGTGGCAGGTTACGGGCGTTCGGCCTGGAAGAGGCGGGTGGAGTAATAACGTTCCGCGCGATCGCAGAGGATGGTGACGACCTGCGCGGCGGGACCCAGGTCGCGCGCCACGGCCAGCGCGGCGCAGATGTTGGCCCCGGAGGAGGTGCCGACGAGCAGCCCGAATTCACGGGCGAGTCGGCGCGTCATGTGCATGGCGTCCTCGCTGGAGACCGTGCGTTTTTCGTCGATGGGGGCCTCGCGCACCAGCGGCGGAATGTAGCCGCCCGCCACGCCTTCGATGGTGTGGCAGCAGGGCATCTCGCCGGAGAGCATGGCGGCCTCGGCGGGCTCCATGGCGACGATGCGGGTCTCGGCGCGGGCGGCTTTGAGGGCGCGGCCGCAACCGGTGATCGTGCCGCCGGTGCCGTAGCCGGATACAAAGGCATCGACGCGACCGCCGGGAATTTGACGCAGGATTTCCGGGCCGGTTTGGGTTTCGTGGTCGTGGGCGTTGAGCGGATTCTCGAACTGACAGGGCAGGAAATAGCGGGCGTCGGCGGCGGCCATTTCGCGACTGAGGTCGATGCCGGTGGCGTAGCCGTCGCTCGTTTTGAACAACTGCACCTCTCCGCCGAAGTGGCGGATGAGGTGGCGGCGTTCCACGCTGGCGGATTCGCTCATGAGGATTTTAACGCGGTAACCTTTGGCCGCACCGACCATGGCGAGCGCGATGCCGGTGTTGCCGGAGGTGCATTCCAGAATGATCGAGTCGGGTCCCAGGACGCCGCGCTCCTCGGCATCGTCGATGATGGTGAGCGCGAGCCGGTCTTTGATGGAGCCGGAGGGATTGAGGAACTCGGCCTTGGCGAAGATCGTCAGGGCTTCGGCTTCGAAGCGCAGTTCCAGCAGCGGGGTGTTGCCGATGAGCGCCAGCAGCGGACTGCGGCGGGCGGAGAGGGTGGCGGACGACATGGATGGTCGGGACGGGTTTTAGGCGAACGGGTGGAGCGGGTCGGCGCGCGATGGCGGGGAGTGAAGGTGATGACTCCGCCGCCGCATCGCGAGCGAGCTCGCTCCTACCGGTGGGAAATGAAACAGGGACGGGTTATTGGAAGCGGCGGGAGGCCTTCCACGTCGCCCGATCGGTGAACGAAGCGGGAGCGGTGGACGCCTCGTGGTTTTCGCCGGTGAGGAGAACCAGGCGGCGACGGGTGGCCGAGCCGGTCAACACGTCCGTCAGCAAGGCGGCTGCATCGGCTTGGGTGAGTGATTCGAGGGCGTCGAGGGCGTCGTGTTGGCGCTCCCAGTCGGCGTCGTAGTCGTAGGCGTAGGCGAAGAAGCGGTCGGTTTTTTCGGCGAGGCTCTTGGGCTTGGCTTCGAAATTGGCGCGCACGCCGCCGACGAGTTGAGCGAAGTCCGCGGCGGGCAGGGCGGCGAGGGCATCGGGCAGCGTGGCGATGAAGGCCTCGGCGCGGGTGCGGAGCTCGTCGGGCCCGTAGTCGCTGGATTGAATGGTGAAGCTCAAGTAGCGCGTGAGCCGCGTGCCGCTGCCGCCGGCACCGACGATGTAGCCGAGTTGCTGACGGGTGCGCAGTTCGTTGAAGAACGGCTGGCTGATGAAGTTGCCCAGCAAGGCTCCGGCCGCGCGGTGACGCGGGGAGGCATCGGGCAGCAGGTAGAGCGCGGTGTAGGCGGAGTTGGCCCCGGCGGTGGGCGCGACGTCGATGATCGTCTCGCCGTCGGCCTGGGTGAGCTCGCGGGAGCGCAGGAGTTGATCGGCGGGCGCGGGCGTGAAGCCGATGCCGGTGACGAGTTCGCGGGCGGCGGCGATGGCGTGGTCGGGCGCGAGGTGTCCATGGATGACGCCCTCGAGTTTGCCGGCGCGGAGAAAGGCGTCGGCGGCGGCCTTGACCTCGGGCCAGGTGGCGGCGAGGGCGGGCGCGAGCATCTCGTCAGGGAGGTAGGAATACTCTTCGGTCCAGGCCCCGCGACGAGCCCCGGCGAGCCGGAACGCCTCGGTTTGGGGGAAGCTGCGCAGGTTGCGCAGGAAGCCGTCCTTGAGCGCGGCGAAGCGTTCGGCGGACGGCGCGACGTCGTGAAGTTGACTGACCGCCTCCCGAGCGAAGCGCACGGGCGAATCGCCGAAGCCGGTGACGGTCAGGTTAAAGCTGTGCAGGCTGGCACCGACGTTAAAGGACACGCCGGCGCGGGCGGCTTCATCGGCGGCGGCATCGAGGGCATCGCCCAGGCATTGATCGTAGAGCGCGAGCAAGGTGGCGGTGCGCACGTCGGTGTGGGACGTGGTCGGGACGAGGCGGAAGCGGAGGGTGGTCTGCGGACGCAGGAACTCGAGGTCGGGCGCGTAGTAGAGGGCGAGACCGGGTTCGTCGATGAGTTGCACGGGGCGCTCGGTGAGGAGCTCGGGTTCGGCGCCGAGGTAAGGGTTGGGGCGGGGCAGGGCGAAGGTGCCGTCGGTGGGCGCGCGAACGTCGAGCAGGCGTTGGTAGGCCGGGCCGGTGTCCTCGGTATATGAATACGCGGAGCCGTAGAAGTGTTCGGTGCGATCGGTGGGCACGCCTTTGGCGGCGAAGACGGCGAGCAGATTGTCGGGGGTGAGTTGATCGAGAATGTTGCGGTAGTCGGCTTCGTCGGGGGCGACCCACACGTGGGGCACGCGCTCGGCCACGGCCAGGGGGAAGAACAGGGCCTGGTTGGCCAGCTCAATGGCGAGGGATGCGCCTTCGCCGCGATCGTTGTAGGTCTCGCCGAGACGGGCGATGCGGGCGTTTTCCGACCACAAGGCGTGGGGAAACGGTGCCGTGCGCAGGAAGTCAATATACTCGAAAATCAGATCAAAAACCTCGGGCAGACGATCGGCTCCCCCGGGCGTGAGGGTGGCGTAGATGAACAGGGAGCTGTAGTCGGGACTGCGGTCCCAGATGCTGCCGCCGGCGGAGAGGGCGAGTCCGGCTTCCTTGAGCGCGTGAGTGATGCCACCGGCGCTGGAGTGCGAGAGCAGGGCGCGGATTGTCTCGGCGTTTTTGGCGGTGAAGTTGGCGCGCGTGGCGTCGAGGGGAAATTGGAGTTGGAGCTCACGGACCTCGCGCACGGGCTCGACCTGGGCGAGCCGGAGGGCGGCTTGGCGAGGCAGAAAAGTGGAGCTGCGTTCGAGGGACGGGAGACCACGATTCGGGATGGCGCTGAAGTGGGTGCGCGCCATGGTTTCGAGCTCGGCGAGGGAGGCGTTGCCGGTGAGAGCGAGGGCCATGCGCTCGGCGCTGTAGTTGGCCTCGAAAAAGGCGCGCACGGTGGGGGAATCGGCGGTGGCGAGTGTCTCCTTGTTGCCGGCGGTGAAGCGGGATTCGGGCGACCCGGGCGCGTAGAGTTCGCGCATGACGTTGTAGATGCGGCGGCCGTCGTTTTGCACGTGGCGCATCACCTCGTTGTGCACGGCACTGATTTCGCGTTCGGTGAATTTGGGGGTGAACAGCGGGGCGATGAAAAACTGGGCGAAGCGATCGAGCGCGGCGTCGAAGGCCTCGTGACGAACCTCGAACTGGTAGTTGGTGAGATCGGAGGACGTGTAGGCGTTGGTGTAGCCGCCGTTGCTTTTGACGAAGGTGCCGTATTCGCCCTCGTCGGGGTATTTTTCCGTGCCGAGAAAAAGCATGTGCTCGGTGAAGTGAGCGATGCCGGTGGTTTCTTCCGGATCTTCCAGTTGACCGATGCCGACGGCGAGCGAGGCGGCGGATTTATTGAAGGCGGGATCGCTCACGAGCAGCACGCGCAGACCGTTGTCGAGCACGAGGCGGGAGAACTGGGCTTTGTCGGTGGGAGCGACCACGCGGGCCGGCAGATCCGGGGCCTCCGTCGGCGACGTGGCAAAGGTGGCGATGGGCGCGAAACTGAGTAGGGACGCGAGAGCGAGACGAGTGAGCGAGGGACGAGTCATGGGTGGAAAATGGATGGGAGGTGGGGTCGTGGTGAGGGAGCGCGGATGACGCCGCGTGCGACCGCGGGGAGCTTCTGAAGGGTTGAGACGAATGGGGGGCGGGAAGGCCGTAAGGTGATCAGGAAAATTTGGCGGCAAATAGACCGGTGGAGAAGTAGCGTTCGGCCCGATCGCAGAGGATGGTGGCGACCTGGTGGTCCGGTCCGAGCTGGCGGGCGATGCGCAGCGCCGCGCAAACATTGGCCCCGCTCGACGGGCCGACGGGCAGGCCGAATTCGCGGGCGAGACGCCGAGTCATGGCATAGGCGTCGTCGGCCGAGACCTTGACGGTGGAGTCGATGGCGGCGGCTTGCAGCAAGGGCGGCAGGAAGCCGCCGGCAATGCCTTCGATGAGTTCGCAGCACGGCATTTCACCCCCGATGCCGGGGCCGCCGTCGGGCTCCATGCCGACGAGGAGCAGGGCGGCATTGGCGGCGCGGAGGGCTTGTCCGCACCCCGCCAGCGTGCCGCCGGTGCCATAGCCCGAGACGAAGGCATCGACCCGGCCTCCGGGAATCTGGCGCAGGATTTCCGGGCCGGTGTGGCGAGCGTGATCGTGGGCGTTGAGCGGGTTCTCAAACTGGCGCGGCAGGAAAACATTGGCGTCCCGGGCGGCGAGGTCGTCGGCCAGTTCCAAGCCGGTGAGGTAGCCGCGGTTGGCGGGAAACAACGTGAGCCGCGCGCCGTAGTGGCGGATGAGCTGCTGGCGCTCGGGATTGGCCGTATCACTCATCAGGATATGCACGCCGCAGCCGTGAATGGCGCCGAGCATGGCGAGGGCGATGCCGGTGTTGCCGCTGCTGACTTCGACGATGGTGGTGGTGTTGTCGAGCCGGTTGAGGCGACGGAGGTCGCGGGCCACGGAGAGGGCGAGGCGGTCTTTGATCGACCCGGATGGATTCAGGAATTCGGCCTTCGCGTAGATCGTCGTGCCCGTCTCGTCCAAAGTGAGCTTGAGCAACGGCGTGTTGCCGACGGCCTGTAGAATGGCAGCGGACGAGGAGGAGGAGGAGGCGTCAGGACCGAATTCGGAAGTGAAATACATGGGCAAATCCAGCTCACGAGTAGCTGGAGCCCTGAACCTGCGAGGCCTGCTCCCGGGGAGTCAGGTTAACTTTCGTTAGGTATTGCGTGAGTCGGGGGGGCGCGCGGGGCGACCGAACCGATTTCAGCGGAGCGCGAGCACGAGTTGGGTGCGGCTGCCGACGCGGAGCTTTTGGTAAATCCCGCTGATCTGCACCCGCACGCTGCCCTCGGTCTTGTGGAGCTGTTGCGCGATGACCTTGTTGGGCAGCCCCTCACAGATGAGCGCGGCCAGCTCGCGTTCGGCGGGCGAAAGTTGGGCGAGCAAACGTTTGGCGTCGGAGGGACCCTCGGGCGTGGTGGAGGCCTCTTGGAAGCGCACCAGAAAAACGGGGCGGTTGTGGGCGCCGCGGTTGTCGCGCTTCATGGTGACCAAGGCCTGGCACTCGCCCCGCGGGGAGACGACCTGGGCGGTGCGCGGGGCGGGTTCGGCGTTGAGCGGGAGCTCCTTGCCGGAGATCAGGAGGGAGTTTTTCAGTTCTTCCACCGCGCCGGCGATTTCGGGCGGCAGGGCGAACACGGCCTGGGAGTTGTAGCGGCGGGCTTCGGACAGACCGAAGTTCCACACGGCGCAGAGTCGGGACGCTTCCATGCTCGTGTAGATCACTTGCAAATCCCAATCGAGGAACAGCACGGCGTCGGGCTGGGAGCGGTAGTAGGATTCCAACAACACGCGGGCGCGGTGTTCGCCTTCGTAGGCGTCGAGTCGGTCGAGGGCCGCGCCAATGTGCGGGTGCAGGGTGTGCAAGCGGGACAATTCCTCGGGGCTGAAATCGCCCTGATCGGGGCGGCGGCGCAGGGCGAAGGACGTGGTGACCTCGCCTTGTTTCCAATAGAGCAGGTGGGCGGAGTAGCGCCACCCCAGCGGTTGCATGAAGCGCTTGTAGTAACGGCTTTGCGGGATCTTGCGCGGGTCCGACATCAGCTGGCTGTGGGTATAGGCCGCGATGCCGTTGTGGGCGTTGAGAAAAGGTTGGAAAAAATTACGCCCTTCCCCGGCGACGACCGGTTCCATGTGGCTGTCATCGGGCACCCGGGAGCGGGCGGACGTGAGCCGACGGGTGGTCGATTCGCTGCGCCAGTCGGTGTAGCCTTGGGACATAACGAGACTGTCGTGGGGCACCAAGTCCTCGAATAGCGATTGCAGGCTTTTCCATAATGCTTTGATGCCCAGAGCTCTATTTACCTCCAGCACGGCATTCTGCTCTTCAGCGAGCAAGCTGCGGGGCGGTGGAACGATGGGCAGTGTGGTGGTCGTCGACATAAACGTGAAAGCATGAACTGAGCAGGAAACGATCCAGAGGGACGGGGTAGGGTCTTAACGTTTGTTAGTTTGAATCGCGTGGAAGGCACGATCAAAGGTCGGTTTCATGGCCACGCCAACCTATCGCAAACTACTCACGGTCGCCCTGCTCGCGGCCGTTGTCCCGACCGCTGGAGTCCGGGCGCAATCCACTCCGGCCGACGAAGCGACCCGCTCTGAAGAGTCGGCCGCCGTCGTTGAGTTGCAACAAGTCGAGGTCACCGGTTCCCGGTTACGCTCCCTCGTCGGCGAACAGCCGGCCATGCCCGTTATCACGCTCGGCGCGGAGGAACTCAGCCGCCGTGGCATGAGTCGGCTCGCTGATGTGCGCTGGGCCATCCCGCAACTCGGCGCGTCGGTGGGCTTTAATGACAACATGATGAACGGCGGCCCGTCCCGCGCCCAACAGTCGAGCACGTCGTTCGACCTGCGCGGTCTCGGTGGCAACTCGACGCTCGTGCTCATCGACGGTCGACGCATTCCCCACACCGGACAGGCCTTTCCGGGCGGCGCGGGTGGTCGGGAAGATTTCAACATCGACGGTCTGCCGGTTTCCGCCATCGAGCGCATCGACATCCTGCCGCAGGGTGCGGGCGCCATTTACGGTTCCGACGCCATCGCCGGCGTGGTGAACATCGTATTGAAGAAAAACTACACCGGCGGGCAGCTCGACCTGTCCTACGACAATACGTTTGACGGCGATGCCGCCAATCTCACCGCCAGCCTCACCGGGGGCTTTGCCAAGGACAAATTTTCGGGCTTCGTCACCGTGAGCACGGCGAAACAAAACGCCCTCGCGGCGCGCGACCGCGCCTTCAGTTTCGCCCCGGCACCGTCGGCCTACACGCCCTACGAGGGCGCGACTCTGTCGACGGCGTATGCCCCTGATTTCGGCGGCTCCAACCTGCCCGGCCTCTCCACCCATGTGGTGGCGCTGCCCGATGGCACCAGCGGCTCCGGCTACACCGCCGACGCGTTGGTGGGGAACACCATCCAACCGCATTACAATTATGCGAACTACTCCCATTTGGTGGATGCCTCGGACTCGAAGAGCATCCTGTTCAAGGGAGACTACGAGTTCACTGACACCTTCCGCCCTTACATCGAAGTGCGCTGGAGCGAGATCAAGTTCGACTATGTCGGCAGCCCGCTGAGCCTGACGACCCAATTGCCCGCCAATTATTTGGGCAACCCGTTCTCGGAGCCGGTTTACCTGAGCAAGGTGTTTTACGACATCCGGCCCGAAACCGACGCGAGTCAGGAAAACTCCGGCCTCACGCTCGGCGTGGAAGGCGACTGGACCAACGGCTGGCGCTACGATCTGGGCCTGACCTGGACGCGCAATGTGGTCTACGACAAGTCCGTCAACTCCGGGTTCAACTGGGGCGCGCTGGGCTCGGCCTGGGCGATCACCGATCCCGCGAGCCAGCTCAACTTCGCCTACGACTCCCGCACCTCCGGTCCCTACACCGGGGCATTGGACAGCGTGCTGGCCTCGCAACTACACGAGGATACCTCCGACGTCTATGACGCCTTGCTCGTGGCGGACGGCCCCGTTTGGACGGGCTGGGCCGGCGATGTGCGCCTCGCCGTGGGGGCCGAGTCGCAAAAAGAAGAAGTCGAGTTTTTCATCGATCCCGTCGTGAGTTATGCCCTCAGCGAGCCCTTCAGCCGCACGACCAACGCCGTGTTCGCCGAGGTGGCCTTCCCGCTCATCAGCGAGGCGCAGGGCATTCCCGGACTGCATCGCCTCGAGATCCGCGGCGCGGGTCGGTATGAGGATTTCTCCGACATCGGCAGTCAATTGACGCCGAGCGTCAGCGCCTTGTTGCAACCCTTTCCCTGGATGACGATCCGGGCCGCCCGCACCGAAGGCTTCAAAGCGCCCAAGCTCTACGACCTGTTGAGCCCCAACTACTCGACCACCACCAACATCACGGCGTCGCGCAACGTGATCGACACCGCGCGGGGCGGTGAAGCCGTGGTCGGCAGTTATGACCTCACCAGCGGCGGTCAACCCGGATTGAATCCCGAGACCTCAGTCTCCCGCAACATCGGCATCGTGCTGGATGTGCCGTGGATCAAGGGACTCTCCCTTTCCGCCGACTGGTGGGATACCTTGTTCACCGACAAAGTGGGCTCCACTTCCTACCAAACCTTGATCGACCATTTCCCGGCGCGCATCACTCGCGGAGCAAAGGCGAGCACGGATCCGTCGGACTGGCTCGGCCCCATCACGGGCTTCGATACCAGCGCGCTCAATCTCGCCTGGGTCAAGGCGCAGGGCTACGACCTCGGTCTCACCTACCACCGCATGACGGAGTGGGGCGAGTTCCTCGCCACCGGCACCTACACCGAGCAGGATCCACAGACGTCGCTCTCCACCCCGGCCTCCTCGTTCTACTATTACTACAAGCCGGAACGCTTCAGCGGTTCCTTCTTCTGGGCCAAAAATGGCTGGGAAGCCGGGTTCTCGGTCAATCACCAGGGCACCTACTACATCAGTGGGCTGACCAACACCCAGTATGCCTATCCGTCCTTCGTGGAATGGAACCCGCGGGTGGCCTATTCCTTCGCCGACAATGGCGGTGATTCGTTCGTCGATCGTGCCCTGGCGGGTTCGAAGATCGGACTCACCGTGATCAACGTCTTCAACGCCGGTCCCTCCGATTACGCCGCCTCAAACGGTCGCGTGGTCATGGACCCCCGCCTCAGCCGCTACGTGCTGAACTTCACCAAGAAATTCTAAACCCCGTCATGTCTGTCTCGCTCCGTCCTCGCTCCCGTTTCCTGCTCACTGCTCTCGTCGGTCTCGCCGGCGGCCTCACTCCGCCCGCCGTGGCGGCGGATGAGGCCGCGGAAGCTCCGGCGGAGGTCGTTCCGACCTCCCCCGCCGACGTCGCGTGGGCGGAGGTGACGGCCCTGCAGTCGTCCTCGCCGACCGTTACGCCCTGGGCGGAAATGACTCCGGCTCAGCGGCGGGAGTCTCTGCGGATGAATGACGTTCGCACGCAGGCCCTCGAGGCGGCGGTGACGGCGTTTGCCGCGCAATTCCCGGATGACCCGCGTCGCTTGGAGGTCTTCGTGCAATTGTCGTATCAGCCACCCAAATACATCACGGGTTTTTCTTCGGCCGATGACGAGATGCCCGGCTGGAACAGCATAATCGGGGACGAGGCGAAGATGGCGGCGTTCGAAGCGCGGCAGGCCAAGCGCATTGCGGAGGTGCTGGCTTCACCGGACGCGACCAAGCGTCAGGTGGGCGGGGCCTTCTACACCCTGTTTGTGGAGGCCCGCGGGCGGTTCATGAAAGACCAGACGTCGGCGCGGTTGCAGGAGTATCTCGACGTGGCCGAAGCCATGATGGATCGCCTGCCGGATGCGGCCGCCAACCTGGCCAAGGAGCACCTCGGATTTCTCAAGTTCCATGGCACGGCGGAGCAGCAGGCGGCGTTTGTGGCCCGGCTGGAGTCGAGCGATGATCCGGACGTGAAGCAGATGGTGGCGGAAAGCCGCGGCGACTTCAGTCGTTTCAGCGGCATCGCGGACATCGCGTTCACCGCCGCCGATGGGCGCGAGATCGACCTGGGCAAGATGCGCGGCAAGGTCGTGCTGATCGACTTCTGGGCCACCTGGTGCGGACCGTGCATCGGGGAAATTCCCAATGTCGTCGCGAACTACCAAAAGTATCACGACCGAGGTTTCGAAGTGATCGGGGTGACGTTGGAAAACTCCGGTGTGCGCAAGGACTTCGACGACCCGGCGAACGCGTCCAAGCTGAAGATGGCGAAGGCCAAGATGCTCGCGTTTGCCAAGTCCAAGGACATGCCGTGGCCGCAATATTACGACGGCAAGTTCTGGCAGAACGACCTCGCCCTGCGGTTCGGCATCAAGGCGATCCCGGCCATGGTCCTCATTGGCCCGGACGGCCAGGTCGCATCGATCGAAGCCCGCGGCGAGGAGCTGGAGCGGCAAATCCTGCGCCTGCTGCCCGACAATTCCTAGTCTCGCCCCTGCCTTCCGTTGCGCCCGTTGGGGCGCAAGACGGGCGAAGCCGGAAACCCCGTAACTAAAGTTGTCTATTTCATAAACGGGCTTGCCGCCTGGCCGTTTTGGCACGTGGGCTGCAAGGGGCGATTCGCTCCCCTCGACTCGACATGCCGCCTAATTTAGCTCCGGAAACCGCCACCTGGTATCATGCGGAAGTGCACCCGCACTGCCCGGCGCTCCGGGCGTGGTTGTTGGCGCGTTTCCCTTCGTTGACCGACGTGGACGACCTCGTGCAAGAGGCGCTTTCCCGCCTGCTCAAGGCCCGTGAGACCGGCGAAATCCGCTCCGTGCGCGCGTTGTTGTTTACCACGGCGCGCAATCTGGCGCTCGATGTGGTGCGTCGGCAGAAGGTGGTTTCCTTCGAGCCGATTACGGACATGGCTGACTCATCCGTCTTAGCTGATGAGGCCACCGACGTGGTCGCAATCGTCAGTAAACAACAGGAACTCGAAATTTTGACCCAGGCCATCCAGTCACTGCCACCCCGTTGCCGCCGCATCTTCACGCTGCGGACCGCCTACGGTATGACCCAGAAGGAGATCGCCGATCACCTGGGGGTTTCGCTCAGCACGGTCGAAAAGGACATGTCTCGCAGTGTGCGACAGTGCGCCACGTTTTTTAAGGATCCCGACCGCGGGTGAAGTGACCATGAGTGCCCGAGAAACCCCTTCTCCTCACGACGAAATTCCCGCCGCCATCGACACGGCCGCCAGCGAATGGCTGGTCCGGCGCGACCGCGGACTCGCGGCGGATGAGCAGGACGCCTACTTGCAATGGCTGGCTGCCGATCCGCGGCACAGCGAGGCGCTGGCCCGCCATGCGCGGGCGTTGGAGCGCATGATGCAACTGCACGAATGGACGCCGGCCGGCGGCATGGAAAAGCCCAACCCGGATCTGTTTGCGCCCCCGTCCCGCACCCGACACTGGCGGCGTTGGGTGGGTTCACATCCATGGCAAAGTTGGACCGGTGGGCTGGGGCTGGCGGCGGCCGCCATCGCGCTGTTATTGTGGACGGGCGGTGATTCGGAGACTGCCCACGATGCCCCGGCGATGGCTGCCGCGTCCGCGCCCGCCTCGTTTTTACACGTCAACGAACGGCAGGCGCTGCCCGATGGATCTCGCATCGAACTTAACGCCGGGGCCGATGTCGTGGTGCTGTATTCCGCCACCGAACGTCGTGTTCGCCTGACGGGTGGCGAAGCGCATTTCACGGTGTGGAAAGACGCGACCCGGCCGTTCGTGGTCGAAGCTCCGGGCGTTGAAGTCGTCGCCGTGGGCACCGCCTTCAACGTGCGCTTGGCGCCAGACAACATTGAAGTGCTGGTGACCGAGGGCCGCGTGAAAGTGCAGGACGGACCAACGGAGGAAACGCGTGCGGTGGCACCACCGCGCACCGAGGTGGCGGGGCTCGATTTGATGGTTTCCCGGGGAGAGCGTGCCATCGTGCCGCGCGTCCGCTGGGACCGTGAATCCGTCGTCCCTCAAGTCAAAGCGGTGTCGGTCGCGCAGATCGCGGCGGAGCTTGCTTGGCAGGCGCCCCGACTGCAATTCGACGAGACCCGTTTGGCTGACGCCGTGGCGGAGTTCAACCGCCTCAATCGCCACCAACTCGAACTACGCGGAGCTGATTTGGGCGAACTGCGCATCGGCGGAAATTTTCGGCCCGACAACGTGGATGCGTTTGTGCGTCTGCTCGGACTCACGTTCGACGTGGAGGCCCGTGAGCTGAGTGCGGATCGCACGGTGTTGTCGCGACGGCGCTGATGTCCGTCATCTGTTCGCCGCACGATCGCGGCTATTTTTTAGCGAAATTGTTACGGGTCGACGCGAGGCACCCGTCTTAACTCATGACCGCCCATGCGGTTTTGCCAACATGACCTATCGACTCCTTCTTCAACGCCTCTGCACGCTCCTGCTCGGGGCGTTTTTCGCCGCGACGGTCTGCGCCGCCGCTGATACTGACACCAAAAAAACCTACGACCTGCCCGCCGGTGACGCCGCGGAAACCCTCAAGCACTTTGCCGAGGTTTCCGGGCGCGAAACCCTGTTCGCCGCGGATTCCGTGAGCGGCGTAACGACGCGCGCGCTGAGTGGCGATTATCTCCCGGTCGAGGCGCTGCGGGAGATGTTGCGCGGCACCGATCTTATGCTCGTCGCCGATCCCGAGTCCGACGCGTTGGCCGTGCGACGGAAGTCGGACCCAAACGTCGCAAGGACGGCGCCGCAGACCAGCGACCGTCCGAAAAACGACCCGAAAATTGAAAACGGCGCGCTCGTCCTCGAGCGCTTCGAGGTCACCGAGGCGCGCATTGACGGTGTGATCAACCGCGGCCTGTTGCAGGCCGGTGATAACGCGCCGCTCTATCACGACGTCGTGACCCGAGCCGAGATCGAGCGCATGGGCGTTTCCAGCCTCGAAGAACTCTTTCGCTACCTGCCGCAAACGTCGTCGATTTCGACTTCATTACAGGCTGCGGGCAGCAACACCAACACGAGTGGTGGACTGTCACCGAGCTACTCCACGATCGGTCTTCGCGGATTCAGTTCCGCGCAGACGGTCATGCTCGTTAACGGTCGTCCCATGCCGCGCACGGGTCTGACTGATAATGGTGGAGCCGATTTGAGTCGCATCCCGTTGGCCGCGATCGAGCGGGTGGAAATCCTGCCGTCATCCGGTTCCGCGATCTATGGCGGTGGTGCGTTGGGTGGGGCCATTAACATTATCCTGCGCAAAGAATACGCGGGCCGCGATCTCACCGCCTACATCGGCACGTCGACGGAAGGCGGCGCGACCGAACACCGTTTCACCTATCTCGAAGGCAAAGGCTTCAACGAGGGCCGCACCAATCTTACTTACACGCTCAGCTACCACCACCGCGACGGATTGCGCTCGGAGGATCGGGGTTATCTCGACGAGGCGCTGCGTCGCTACGGTCCGAATTCCACGCTGACCAATGCGCAAGGAGTGTCCTATTTCGAGCAGATGATCCTGCCCGCGTTTGCAGGTGCGCCGGGCACCATTCTGGTGGGCAACAGCACCGGCGACCTCGGCATTCCGGGAGCGGCCGGTGCACGTTATGCGGCGATCCCCGCTGGCACCTCGCCGGCGGATTCGTTTACGCTCACTCCCGACGATTTTGCGGCCACGGCAGGTGTGGCGAACCTGCAACCGCGCAACGGTCGCACGATCATCTACCAGCCCACCGAGTCGATTAGCCTGAACGCCATCCTGGAACACGAGTTTGTGCCCGAGCGCCTCGAAGGTTACGCCGAGTTCACGCTGGGTCGCACGGAGAATGGCTACGCGGCGCCGCAAAGTCTGCGCATCAATCTGACCGCGACCGATCCGCTCAACCCGTTTCGCACGGACGTGACCCCGGGCTTTGTCGGCCGTCCGATCGCGGTGTTCATTGATGTGCCGGATCTGCCCGATCCCGAATACGATGCCCGCTACGATTCGGCCCGTCTGGTGGCTGGTTTGAAGGGGCAGATTACGGAGACCTGGGAGTGGTCTGTCGACGGCACCATCGACTACACTGATAACAATCTCAACAGCCTCAACCCTGAGTCTAATCTCACCACGCTGAACCAGTTGACCCCCTTTTCTGATCCGGGCCCGGCCGCCCCGGCGGCCACGCGGAGGCAGGTTTATCCGATCTTGGCCGATCATGCTCAGTATCCAATTTCTGAAGTCACGGTGGCGGACTACTTTGGTTACAACCGGAACTCCTTCAGCAATGGCACCCAGAAGGAAGGGAATGCACGTCTGCTCGGCGAGGTGTTCCGTCTCCCGGCCGGCCCATTGCGGGCTTCAATTTTGGGCAAGTATACCGATTGGACCTACGAAAGCGGACAAAGCCTCATTTACAGCGATGGCTATTACCAAGCGATAAACGGCGAGCCGTTCAGCCCGAGCCCGAGTTCGAGCGAGGCTTCCCGTGAGGGCATTTACGGTGCCATCGAATTGAGTGCGCCCATCTTCGGCCGCGACTGGCACCCCATTCCGTTCATTTCCGGGTGGGAGATCCAAGCCAGTTTCTCGCGTGAAGAGAACACCACCGAGGGGGTGAACTTCAATGGTGATGCCTTCACCAACGAGCAGTCGGCCAACAGCAACGTCATCGCCACCAAGATCCAGTTCACGCCCGATATTGCCATCCGTGGCTCTTATTCGGAGGGTTTCTATCCACCCAATTGGAGCGACGTGAGCGCGCCGGAATCGCAGTTCTCATTGCCGGGATTCTTTCCAGATCCCGCGCGGGGCAACACGATGCAGTTCACCCCGATGATGGCGATCACACAGGGCGGCAATCCCGGCCTCGAACCGGAATTGGCTGAATCTTACAACCTAGGCCTCATCTTCACCCCGCGCGCTTTGCCGGACTTTTCGCTTAACCTCGATTTCTGGCGCATCGAAAAAACCGACGCGATCTTCTACTCGTCCTTCGTATCGGTGATCGCCAATCCCGACGCGTTCGGCTTCCTCATCACCCGTGAAGATCCCACGCCTGATGAGGCAGCGATGGGGTGGCTGGGGCGCATCACGGCGGTCGACGCGCGGGCGTTCAATGCTTCGATCACGCGCACCGAGGGTGCCGACATTCGCCTCCGTTATCGGATGGATGCCGACGAGTTGGGCGACTTCACCTTCAACGCCACGGCGACCTTCACGAACAGTTTCGAACTGCTCGCGACGCCCACGGCGCCCATCATCGAACAAGTCGGTTCGGCGGGTCCGGTGCACTGGCGCGGCAATGCGGCGTTTACGTGGGAGCGCAACCGTTGGTCGGCCACCGTCACCGCCCGTTACGTGGACAGCCGTTTTGGTCCAACCACCGATCCATCCCCCAGTTTTCCCGGGGCGTATCCGATCGATGGGCACATGCTGCCTTCGATCCTCACCGCCGATCTGCAGGTCAGCTATGAGCAGTCTTACTCGACGGACACGCGGAATTGGTTCCAAGGCACCAAGTGGACGCTGGGGGTGCTCAACGTGACCAACAAGGAGCCCAGTTTTGTCACCGACGGAACGTCCTTCTACGATCGCGCCGCTGACCCCCGTCAGCGCTTCGTTTACGTGCAGATCAAGAAATCCCTCTAACGTTTTCGACCACATGAAACTCCTCCGCCTCACGCTGCTCAGTCTCCTCACTTCCGTCGTGCTCGGCGCGGCTTCCGGCCCGCCCATCGTCCCGAGTGACGATCCGGTGGAGCAGGAGCTCAATGCGCTCAAGGCCATCATGGCCACGCCACGAGCGGGCGAGATGACGCCGCGCGAAAACTACCTGTGGTTTGACCAACTCACGCGTAAACTCGGGGCGGCGGCTTTCGCGTTTGTAGAGGCGCACCCGGATGACCCGCGGCGATGGGAAGCCGCGCTCATCCTGCAACAGCGGCGGTTTCATCCGCGTTTTGTGCAGTCGATTGACGAGACCTATCCCGAGGGCGGCGAAGATGCGGTGCATCGTGACACCGTCGCGGAGGCCGCGTTCGAGGCCCGCGTGGTGGCGTTGGAAACGGCGATGCGCGTGGCGAGTGATGTGCCGGACGAAGTGATGGAGCAACTCGAGTTCGGTGACCTCAACCCGAAGTTCTTTCCGGCCTACGAAGCGATGCGCGATGGTCGGGAACCGGATCTCTCCACCATCGAGCCGGCGTTTCTGGCCTTCATCAAACGCTGGCCGGAAAGCGAAACGGGTCGCGGCATGCTCTCGACGTTTGTGCGGTTGAAAATGGCCACGGCCGCCGCACCGACGGAAGAGGAAGTCCTCGCCGAGTTTGCCGACAGTCCGAACCGTCACGCCCGCGAATACGTGCGGGACCGGCTGCGGTTCTTCGAGCTGAGCAAGGCGCCTTTTGAACTCGCCTTCACGGCCATCGATGGTCGGCAGGTCGATCTGCAGAAGTTGCGGGGCAAGGTCGTGTTGATCGACTTCTGGGCCACGTGGTGCGGACCGTGCATTGCGGAGCTGCCCAACGTGAAGCGCGTATTTGCGGACTATCACGACAAGGGGTTCGAGATCATCAGTGTGTCGCTCGACGCGGAGCGGGACCGGCAGAAATTCATCGACCTCGTCGAAGAGGAAGGCACGACCTGGCCGCAGCGTTTTGAGGGCAAGGGTTGGAAAGATCCACTGGTGGCGCGCTACACGATCTCGGGCATCCCGGCCATGTTCCTGCTCGATCAGGACGGCATGTTGGTGTCGACCAACGCTCGTGGTCCGAAGCTGGAGTCCGAGGTGAAGCGTTTGCTCGGACTTTGATCGACCGTGTGACGCCGCTGGTGGTGAAGTTTTCGTTCGTTTTGTAGTGCGAACGCGGCCCGTCGCTCCCCGAGGGAGGACGGGCCCTTGTGCTTCATCGTTGTCGATGACGGGGGATGATTTTCGATACGGATCATGGCTAAATTTAAGGCGGGAAACAACCGACGGCGGGATCCGAGGCCACGCACGTGGCGCGACCTGGTGCTGGTCGTGATCGGGGCGCTCATTGTGGCGCTCGGTTTCAATCTGCTGCTGCGTGCCGGTGGCATTGCTCCGGGTGGTGTGCCCGGCGCGTCGCTGGTGTTGCAACGGATGACCGGGGTGGAGCCGGCGATTTGGCAGGCGGTGCTCAACGGCGGGCTGCTGGTGTTTGGCGGACTGATGTTGGGTAAGGCGTTTCTGGTGCGTTGCGCGCTGGGTTCGGCGTTGGTGCCGGGGTTCGTGGCGCTGACGCGAGACTTGACGCCTTTGACCACCAATCCCCTGTTGGCGGCGATCTGTGGGGGCGTGGTGGTGGGCGCGGGTATTGGCCTCGTGTTTCTGGGTCGGGGTTCGGTGGGCGGGTTCAGCACGGTGGCGCTCGTGTTGCACCGGCGGTTTGATTGGCCGGTGGACCGTTCGATCATGGTCATGGATGGCGGAGTAATTCTGGCGGCCGCGTTTGTGTTTCCCACCGAGCAGGCGTTGTGCGCCATCGTGGCGGCGGCGTTATTGGCACGGACGGTGCGCCGGGTGTTGACGGGGGGCGATCATGCCAAGCTGGCGCTGGTGGTGACGCGCCGAGCGGAAGCGGTGCAGGATGCTGTGTTGCACGAGATCGATCTGGGACTGACCCGGTTGCAGGGCCGCGGCGGCTACACCGACGAAGCGCGGGATTTGTTGATGGTGGTGATGCGGCCGGGGGATGTGCCGAGACTGAAGCGGGTGGTGCGGGAGCTCGATCCGTCGGCCTTCGTGACCCTCGCCGATGCCAGCGAAGTGCTGGGTTACGGCTTCAAAACGCACGCCTGAAGTTGCCAGGGCCCAACCAGCGTTGACTTGCCAGCGGGAGTTGAGGTGCTACGCAGGAGGGAACATGCAGCAACGCTCTCTTGGTAAAACCGGCCGTGCGGTCGGCGAGATAGGTCTCGGCACGTGGCAACTTGGCGCGAACTGGGGCGATGTCTCCGAAGAGGACGCGATCGCCACGTTGCAGGCCGCCGTGTCCGGTGGGGTTAACTTTCTCGATACGGCCGACGTGTATGGCGCGGGTCGCAGTGAGACGATCATCGGCGAGTTTCTCAGTGATCATTGCGACGATCCGGACGAGATTTTCGTGGCCACCAAGCTCGGCCGCGGCAGCGAGCCCGGCGGGGCGGAGAACTTCACCCGGGCGGCGGTGCGGCAGCATACCGAAGACTCCCTCGAACGTCTCGGTGTCGACGCGCTCGACCTGACGCAGCTCCATTGTGTGCCGACCGAGGTGTTGAAGCAAGGGGAGCTGTTGGGCTGGTTGGACGAGCTCAAAACGGAAGGTAAAATCAAGGCCTTTGGGGCGAGTGTCGAATCGATGGACGAAGCGTTGTTCTGCATCGAGGACGGCCGGGTGGCGTCGCTGCAAATTATCTTCAATGTGCTGCGGCAAAAACCGGTCGCGACCCTCTTCGAGCAGGCCAAGGCGGCGAACGTCGGTCTGATCGTGCGGTTGCCGCTGGCGAGTGGATTGCTCGGCGGGAAAATGTCGAAATACACGACCTTCGCGGCGGATGATCACCGGAATTTCAACCGCGATGGGCAGGCCTTTAACGTCGGAGAAACGTTCTCGGGACTACCGTTTGAGACGGGGTTGGAACTCATCGAAGACCTGCGCCCGCTCGTGCCGGAAGGCATGACCATGGCGCAGATGGCGTTGCGGTGGATTCTCGATCACGACGCGGTGAGCGCGATCATCCCCGGCGCGCGCAATCCGGAGCAGGTGGCGGCCAACTTGAGCGTGGCCGAGTTGCCGCCTTTGGGGGCGGAGTTGCACGCGAAGCTGGCCGAGTTTTACGCGAATCAAGTGGCGGCGCACATTCGCGGACCCTACTGAGCGGGAGCAGGGCGGAGGCGTGCTGAACGCCGTCGAAGCGGCGGGTGATTCGATGTCGTCATGACGCTTCACACCCGTATACCGGTCATTATTACCCCGATAATATTACTGCTCCTCGCGATCGCTTTCATCGTCGTTGCCACGACGCGGTGGAAGTTGCCGCCTTTTCTGACCCTGCTCATCGGCGCGGGTTTTTATGGTTTGGCCTCCGGGCTCTCGGCGGCGGAAACGCTGGCGGCGATTACGGGAGGGCTGGGCAAGACGGTGGGCGGGATCGGCATCGTGATCGCGTGCGGCTGCGTGATCGGTGCGGTGTTGGAACGCACGGGCGCGGCGATGGTGATGGCGCAGGCGGTGTTGCGGGTGGTGGGCCGCACGCGCGCGGTGTTGGCGATGGGGCTGACGGGGGGCATCGTCTCGGTGCCGGTGTTCTGTGATTCTGGATACGTGGTGTTGGCGCCGTTGGTGCGGGGGATGGCGCGGGGGGCGAAGCAATCGGTGGCGGCTCTGGCGGTGGCGTTGAGCATGGGATTGTATGTGACCCATTGCCTCGTGCCGCCCACGCCGGGTCCGGTGGCGGCGGCCGAAGCGGTGCGGGCTGACCTCGGTCGCGTGATCGGGCTGGGACTCCTGGTCGCCGCGGTGGTGATCGGCGTGGTTTGTTGGTTTGCGGTCTGGGCGGGGCGGCGTTGGCCGATCGAACTCGCGGCGACCGAGACCACGACGGAAACGGCGGCGGTGAAGCCGAACGTGTCCGTCGCCGTAGCCTTTGCGCCGATTGTTTTGCCGATGATGCTCATCGCGTGGCGGTCGTTTTTTCCCGGGACGCCGGGTTCGGATGGCGCGGCGCTGGTGGCGGCGATCGGTCATCCCAATGTCGCACTCATGTTGGGGGCGTTACTGGCGTTGGTATTGGCTCGTCGCGAAGGAGCGACGGTGTTGGGCGAATGGTCGGGCGAGGCGATGCGCACCGCCGGTGCGATCGTATTGGTGACAGGGGCGGGTGGGGCGCTGGGCGCGGTGCTGCGGGCGACGCCATTGGCCGATGTGATCGCGACCACGCTTTCGTCGCTGGACCTGGGTCGGTGGAATATCGTGCTGCCGTTTCTCGTCGCTGCGGGACTTAAGACGGCGCAGGGATCGTCGACGGTGGCGATTGTGACGACGGCTTCATTGATCGCTCCGTTATTGGGTGTGTTGGGGCTCGATCAACCGACGGCGCTGGCACTGACCGTGTTGGCGATCGGCGCGGGCGCGATGACCGTGTCGCACGTCAACGACAGCTATTTTTGGGTGGTCACGCAGCTCACCGGCCTGAGCGTGGCGCAGGGTTACCGTTTGGTCACGCTGGCGTCGGGCATCGCCGGGCTGACCGGAATCGCGACAATCGTGATGCTACGGTTCGTGCTGGGCTAACCCGGACGGCCGACCGTTCTGCCAGCGCGGGAACTCGCCGGCGCGGACCGGGTTGAACCGGGCCCCGCCTGGCGGAATACTACCAACGGATGCGGTTGCGTGCGTTTGGCGCGAGTGAGTTCGAACCGTGGTCGGTTTACTCCGAGCGCAGGAGCAGGGCGATGTTGATGCGGGTGGCGCGGATGGCGGGGATCAGGCAGGCGAGGAGGGCAATCGTGAATAAACCGAGCGTGACACCGATGAACACGGCGGGATCGTAGGGCGTGGTGCCGAAGAGCAGGCTTTCCAGATAATGAACGAGGGCCCATGCGCCGGCCAGTCCGGCGAGCACGCCGATGACGGCGAGACGAAAACCCTGGCCGATGACGAGTCGCACGAGGTGTTGGGACGTCGCGCCCAAGGCGAGGCGCACGCCGAATTCGCCGCGGCGGAGGTTAACGGAAAAAGCAAGCAGAGCGAAGATGCCGATGGCGGTGAGGGTGGTCGCGATGACGGCAAGCACTTGTAGGACCGAGCGCACCATGCTTTCGGGGCGAAGGTAGAGTTGTTGGAGGTCAGAAAAGCCAGTGGCGTTGAAAACGATAATGTCGGGATTCAAGGCGTAGAGTTCGCGGCGCACCGTTTCGGCCAATGCCGGGGGCGGTTGAGTGGTGGTCTGGAGAATGAAGTGGTTTGCAATGAACGGACCGTTCTCGATGGAACGATAGACGGAAGGGGCGCAGGCGAGGCGGGGTGTGGCGCGGACGTCGCGGATGATACCGACCACCTGAAGACCGGCTTCGTCGGTCGGGAGACTGCGATTGCGTTTGATGGGGCGGACGAGTTGTCCGATGGGGTTTTGGTAGGGCCAACGGAGTTGGGCGAGAGACTCATTGATGAGAACCTCGGTGTGCGGGGCGGCGGGATCGATGTTCCGGCCCTGGACAAGTTGAAGTCCCGCGGTCGGCAGATAATCTGTATCCATAAAATGGATAGCCACGGCGAGCGGATCGCCGGATTTGGCTTCGATACCCTGACGGGAGAAGGCATGTCCCGACATGATGAAGTCGGAGCCATAGCCTACGCTTTCGACTCCCGGAATTTGTTCGAGTCGGGCTTTGGCCGCGTGCCAGGAAGCGACGAAATCATCGACATTCGGCGCTGATCCCGGAGGTATCATTAGCGAGATTTTCCAACGGTTTTCGAGGGTGAATCCGGGCTCGGTGGCCTGCAGGTTGTGAAATGTGCGCACCATCAAGCCAGCTCCGGTGAGGAGGATGAGGGCGGCGGCGATTTGGAGGACGACCAGACCGCCCCGGAGACGGGCGAGTCCCCGGCTTTCGCCGAGGGCGCCGCTGCTTTCCTTGAGATGAGTTTGGGGGCGGGCGCGCATCGTGCGCACAAACGGAATGATTGTGATGATCGCGGCGGTCACGAAGGTGAGGGCGAGTAGAATCAGTCCGGCGCGGTGATCGAGTCGCCAAAGCGCGTCGTCGTCGGTGGTGTGGGTTGCGCCCGCGAGGGAGAGCAGTAGCGGCAACATCGTATTGGCCACGACGAGGGCGGCGATGGCACCGGCGCTCACCAAGAGGATGCTTTCGATAATATTGAGGCGAATGATACCCCAGCGCCCTGCGCCCAAGGCGAGGCGGATGGAGAGTTCACGGGCCTGGCGGAGACGGCGCACCACAATGAGATTGGTGGCGTTGAGGCAGGCAATGGCGTAGAGAAACGCCACGGCGCCCAACATGACGCGATAGTATTCGGGGCGGAGCCAGGAGGAGACGCGGTCGAGGGATCTCACCCCGGGAGGCTGTCCCCATACTTGTCGTTGGAGACGGGGAGAAAGTTGGGGAGGGTTGGCCGTGAGTTCGGTTTGCACCGTGGCGGGGGTTTGGCCCGGTTGGAGTTGTCCGAAGAAAAAATAGACGAGGGACCAGGGATTGCTGGGATCGGCCACGGCCTGGTGGGGTCGCAGGACGCCCATGCCGAAATTGGAAGGCATGGTTTGGTCCCGACCGAGAATGCCGACAATGGTGCAAATCGTATCGCCGACGAGGAGGGTTTGCCCGAGGGCAGCGGCATCCCCCGCCAGTTTGGATTGCCAGAAACGGTGGGTGACGATCACGACGTTGTTTTGACCCGGAGAGAATTCATCCGGGAGAAAGCCGCGACCTCGCGTGGGTTTGATTTCCAGCATGGACATCAGGTTTTTGGTGACACCGATGCTGCCCCGGCCAACGGGTTGATCGTCGAGGACGACGTTGCTCAGCATGACCGCGGCCATGCTGGTTTTGGCGAAGAGGTTGGAGCGCGTCTCGAAGTCCTCGGCGACGATTCCTGAAATGCTGGGGATAAACTGGGTCTCGGAGAATTGGCGACCGACGGACACGAGACCAGGCGGGTAGTCGATGGATCGAAAAAGCACCCAGTCCACGACGCTGAAAATCGCGGTGGCGGAACCCATCCCCAGCGCGAGGGTGAGAATGGTGATACTGGTAAAGCCGCGAGCGCGGTTGAGGGCCCGTAAGGCGGCGCGAAAGTCGGAGAACATGAGCGGGGGGGTAGGAGGGATGCCGTGGACTCAAATTAAAGGCGAAGTCCTCACCGTGGCACGAACGGCCAAGCAGGCAACGATGGAACATATGCTGGTTCCCCTGCCTTTGTTGTTCACGTCACCGGGGAGTAGGCTGACGGGAATCGCGACGGTCGTGGTGCAGCGTTTCGTGCTGGGCTGACCCGAATCCACATTCGTTACTGAGACGCTCCCGTCCGATTCCGACGAGCACTCTGTTTCAGCATTTTGCCTCAAATGTTCGTATTACGAACATTTGAGGCTGAGGACTGAGGTGAGAAGGGCGTGAGCGTGGGCGTGTGAGCGCTTGAGCGGGAGGGGGCTGGCCTCAGCGGGCGACGAAGGCGGCGGTGACGACGCCGATGTAGTTGATCGCATTGACCCGGGTGGAATCGGTAACCTGGCGGTTGTTGACGCCCATGGTGATCCAACCTTGGCGGGTTGATTTTACGAGGGCGTGGGCGACGAGGCGGCCGCCGCGGCCGCGGAAGAGCACGACTTGACCGATCTGCAATTGAGCGAAGGCAACGGGTTCGGTGACCACCCATGCTTCGGGTGGGATCAAGGGTTCCATCGACAGGCCCATGCCGCGCCAGGTTTGCGCGTCGGGTCGGGTGGCGGCGAAGGCGTCGGCTTGGCGACCAAGGGCGAGGCCGATTTGTTGGCGCGTGGCCGCCGGATCAGCGATGTCGAAGGTGTAGACTTCGGGCACGGTGACGGTGATTGAGGGGCTCGCGCAGCCGCTGAACAGCGTCCATGCCAGGACCCATAACAAAGCGGAGCGGCGGCGGGGCATGCGCGGAGTTTTCAGGCGCACCGGGGCGCGTTAGCGGTCGAACTTGACGCGGGTGAGGGCGGAACCGAGGGACAGCAGCACTTCGCCGATGCGAATCTCTTCAACCTTGATCATGTTGGCTCCGAGTTCGTCCTCGATCAGCAGCACGCCACCGGTGGGGATGGGGGTTTCATTGATCACGATGTATTCGCGCTTGTTGAATGTAACCACGCCGCTGATACGCAGGCCGACGGCGATCGTCTGGAGGGTGCGTTCGGCAGTGGGGGGAGGCGGCACGAAGATCGCGGCCTCGTCGTCGCCGTCCTCTTTCTCTTCCGGGATGACCCGGTAGAAGGGGTTGAGTTGGTTGGTGAGTTCCGGGATGGGGTCGTCGCGTTGGGCGAACAGCTGGGAGATCTTCTCGCGCACGGCCTGCTGGCGCATACTGAGCTTGGTATTGATGTCGGCCCACGCCGGGGGGGCGGCGACGGTGGCGATCACCAGGAGGCAGATGAGGGGAAGGGCGCGGGCTTTCATCTATTTGCGACCGAGCAGTTCGATCATGAGTTCGAGGGAAATGGTTTCACCGCTGCCGGGTTCGCGGCGAAAGGTGAAGTCCTTGATGCGCATCAAGCGCGGACCGACTTCCAGTTGGCGGAGGAACTCGCTCACTTGGACGAAGGTGCCGGTGACCCGCAGCTCGTAGGGAATGCGGCGGAAAAGGTCGTCCTCGTTGGGCCGGGGACTGTCGATTTGGCGCAGATCGGCAAGGCGGGTTTTGGTGCGGCCCTCGATGCTGTAGAAATACCACAGGTTCTCGGCGAGGTTGTCTTCCACGACGAGGTTGTCCTCGGTGCGATTGACGGCGAGTTTCACGAATTCGAGTTCGCTCTCGAGGAGGGAGCGCGTGGAGACGAGGCGCAGAATGGCGGTGCCGGTATCGGTGACGCGCTCGAGTTCGGTGTCGTAGTCGGCGGCGGTCTGCATCATCCAGGCGGCCACCCCGAGGGAGACGAAGGTGACGACGAAGCAACCGGTGATGAAGGTGTGCCGCCGCACAAAGTTGATCGAATTTTCGAACATGGCGATCAGCGGGGGGTGAGGGTGATCTCGAAACTCAAGCCGTCTTCGGCGTCGAAGCGTTCCAGGCCGGAGAGTTTGATTTCCTTGAAATGCGGGCCGATGACCTCGTTGGTGGAGAGGCTGCTCACGTAGGAGCCGATCATGCGGCTGGCGCGTTCGGAGCCGTCGTTGAGGATGCCGCGCACGACGAAGATGCCGCTGCGCGTCTGCATCATGTGCACGTCCATGTGGGGAGGCAGGGTGCGACCCAGCTCGGCGATAAAGACCGTGAGCGGGATCGGGTTGTGCATGAGCTGGTGAATGATGTCCAACCGTGCGGCCTGGGTGGCGTAGTTGCGCTGCAGGGACTCGACCACGCGGACGTCGGGTTCGGCGACGGTGATGCGGTTCTCCCAGTCGCTGATGCCGTTGATGGTGGTGTAGAGGTGGTAGCCGGCCCAGGCGGCGGCGATCAAGGCGGCGGAGGCGACGACGCCGGCGAGCGCGTTGAAAATGAAGCGGCGTCCGACGATGGAGTCCTCGGGCAATTCATCGACGAGTCGCAGGTCCAGCCGCCATGCGCTGGTGGGCTGGAGTTGATTAGTCGGACGGGGCATGGGACGGCGTCGAGAGTTCGGCGGCGAGGGCGAGCGTAGTCATCCAACCGGCCCCGTTGGCGGGCAGGTCTTCGGCGATGAGACCTTGATCGGCGGCCCACGCGGGCACGTCGAGCGGCGGGCATTTCAGGTCGACTTCGTGGGCGAGGGCGGTGCCCAGCCACTGGCGATTCGCGGGGAGATTGGTGGCAAACAGCGAGCCGACGATGCGTCCGGTCTGGTGCTCGAAGTAATCGAGGTTGAGGCGCAGGTGGCGGGCGTAGATGCGGAGCAACTTGGGCAGCAGTTTGCGCGTGGCTTCGTCGGGGGCATTGAGGGCTTCCTGGGCGTCCTCGATGGTGTCGGTTTTGAGATCCTTGTGTGCGCTCTCCTCCAGCGTGTAGAGGCCGAAGGGCAACGGTTCCTGCGGGTGCACGCCCTTGCGGTCGACGTAGAACACGGTGGTCGAGCGCAGGCCGAATTCGCACACCGCGATGGCGCCGTTGCCGGATGCGCTTTTGAACTGGCGGGAAATCGCGCCGAGGGCGGGCAGGGTGGCGAAGTCTGTCTGCCGGGGGCGGATGCGTTGCTTGAGCATGGCGCGCTGAAAGGTGCTCGCTTCGCCTTGGGGCACGGCGACCAACAACGTGGTGTGCGCACCGGATTTCATCGGCACATTGCCGCCGGTGACGGCATCGATCAAGCCGATGCGCCAACCGTCGTTGGACGGCGAAACGGCGCGGCGTTGGACCAGCGCCTCGAGGGCTTCGGGGGTGGGTCCGGTGTCGTTGCGCACCAGAATGTCTTCGCGGGCAAGAATGCTGCCGGCCGGGTGGAAACCGCAGATGCCGGCCGCCCAGCCTCCGCCGGTTTCGGTTTCCTGCGCCATCCACGCGCTTAGGGCGGCGGGATCGTCGGGCGGCAGTTCGGCGGCTGCGAGCACGCGACGTTGGTTTGAGCCCTCGGTTTCCAGTCGGGCGATGCGCAGAAAATTGGGCGAGGAATGCACGAGGACCGTGCAGCGGGACGAGCGTTCAAACATGGATGACATGTGATCCTTGAACATTCCGGGCCCGCTTGGCGAGCGAACTGGCGCGAACTGCCGTGATCACTTGCCGGAGCCGAAAACGTAGGCTGTCTCGATGCCGTCGAAGGAAGCCTTACGCAGATCGGTGTCGAAGTGAAAGCTGGTGTCTTCGTCGAAGATCACCCGTTGGGCGACGATCGCGCCGAACAATTCGCTGCCGTCGCGGACGGAGCGGATGTTGGCTTTGGGCGCGTAGATCACGCCGTGAAGGGGAGTGCGGGTGGAGATCAGCACTTCGGATTCGTAGGGCGTCGTGACGATCACGGCGACATTGGCCGGCACTTGGGATTCGTTGACGATACCCTGGCCGGAGAGGTTGACGTTGCCCTTGACCTGCAGCTCGAGTTTCGCGCCGGATTGCACCACGATGCGGGCGCTGTCACGGAGTTGGAACGTGCCGTCGACCACGAGTTGGGTGTCGCCGTTGATGACGATTTGTTGGTCGCCCGAGAGGTCGACGTTGCCGGCGTAGTAGATGCGAGGTTCCGCGGAGTCGGAGCTGCCCAGGACGGTGCTTTGGTTCGTGAATTCGCTGCCCACGCCGCTGACGGACAAGGCGTCGAGGTTGGGTTGGTAAGGGCTCGCGACGATACGGGTGCCATCGATGGGTTCGCGTTGGTCGGAATCGGGCCCTTGCAGGACGGCGCGGCGACCGAAGTAAGGGGCGCGGTCACCGGACGCGGAGACGTAGCCGCTGATGACGGCGCGATTGACGACGATGTTTTTGGCTGCGAGCACAGCGTCATAGCCGGGGGTTTGTTCGGCGTAGGTGCCGAGGGAGGATTGGTAGCTGTCGACCACGCCGGCGCGACGGAGACGAATGTTTTGTCCGGCGATGATGGCGTTTTGGATCGGCTTCAGCGGCTCGATCGTGGCGGTCAGGGTGCGCACGAGGATGGAGCCGTCATCGTTTTGCTTTTTCTGGGTGAGCGTGAGCGTGCGCACGTTGTCTGCATCCGGTGAGCTGAGGGCGACTTCCACGGCGGTGGGGTCGATCACCTCGGTCTCGACGACGACTTCGGGTTCCGGTTCAGGTTCGCGGTAGCGAAAGAAACGGCTGTAGTAACTCTGCATCAGCGCTTCGAACGGCGAGAGCACCTTCTGCACCACTTCCGGGGCGGGGAGGAGGTCGATTGCCTCATTGAACTTAACCGGCAGCGAACTCGCGACGGTGGCCAAATTGAGGCCTGTGATCGTGCGGGTCGTGGTGCCATCCTCGACGGACCAATCGTCCGGGATCACGTCGTTGGCAATGGATTGGACGGTGTAGAGCGTCTCTTCCATCACGTTCTCGGCGGCGAGCTCTTCGCTCACGGCGGTCACGATCGCGTCGGACTCCTTGAGGGAGTTGTAGGTGATGGTGACGTAGCTTCCCAGTGAGATCGCGGCGACCGTGGACAGACACAGGGAAGCCAGCATGGTGGAGCCGCTTTCTGGATTTGTCCGTTTGGTCTTCATGGGAGGGAAGGGGGGGGACGGATTAGAGGGAGGAGGTCGCGACGATCATCGCGGGGGTGACGATTTCGTAAGTGACGTAGGTGCCGACGTTGGCGACGCCGGTGGCGGTGCGGGCATCGACTTCGATCTTGCGCACGGCGGTGGGGTTGGTGGTGACGGCCGAATCGGCGTCGGAGAACGTGAACGAGCAGGACTGCACGTTGCGGAGCACGGTGTAAGAGTGGCTGGGGCCGGTGCGGATGACTTCACCGGCACCGGAGTCGAACGCGTAGGTGATCGACTCGGCCGTGCCATTGTTGTCGATCGTCATGGTGACGCTCGTGCTGCTGATGCTGGTGACGGTGGTCGCGTTGCCCACGTCCTTTTGCATCGTGGCGGAAGCCACGGCGGCCCGGGTTTGCAGGTCACTGTTGTTGGCCACGCGGACCAGGTTGCGACCCAGATAAGTGAGGCTGGAGATCACGCCGAGGGTGATCACGCCGGCCAGGGAGGCGGCGATCATGACTTCGACCAAGGTGAATCCCCGGGCGCGCTTTGAAGAGGACTGTGCTTTAGTAACCATAGCTGGCACTGAGTCCGTTTTTGGCGAAGAGGGCGTCATCGCTGCGGCTGTAGGCGCGCCCCGTGATACCGTTCCAGGTGACGGTGAAGGTGACGCGATAGAGGTCGGTGTCTTCCTCCACGACGGTGCGTTGGAGGGTCATTCCATCGGCGACCGAGGAGAAGCGGGCCGGGAGAGTGAGGGTGCGATTGGCAGGGAGCGTTGAAACCGTGTCCCAGCCTGCGAGGCGCAGATCATTCACGTGATGCGTGATGAGGTTGCTGGCGACGATGGTCCGTTTGGAGGAATCGAGCATCTGCACTCCCGACGTGACCGCTCCGAGCATTCCCGTGATCACAAACAGCATGACCGTCGCCGAGACGGCGATTTCCGCCATCGTGAAACCGGAGGTCTTTTTGCTGCGGTTATGGTTGGAATATTTCATCTATCCGGGGAGTTGACCCTAATTAAGCCATGAGATGGTTGTTCGGGCAATTTGCGAAAATACGTAGGACCCGCCCGGGCGTCGGATTCCGTAAGCAGCTCGTCGTTAAGCAACTATGGCCCAGAGTTCCGCTGTATACGCGAAATGACTCGGAGTTGGGGGACTGATGGGAACGGGCTGCGTCATCTGCGTTGGAATTGGGCAAATGGTCCCTTGGTTGCGTAAATATAAACCTTTATATAACATGGTGTTATAGTCTTATTCACAAACTATTCCCTTTTTGACTCCGCGGGCGGCCACCCCTTCCCCAAACTAGGGTTATTTATTCATTTCATCCCGGATAACTGGCCTGTAAATGTAAATGCAAGTGGGTGGCGCATCTGAAAAAAGTTAAAAATTTCTGAAAGTGTCCGGGGCGTTTGCGGTCTTTACGTAGGGGTTTTACTCATATCGACTCCGTTTTGAGTGGTTTCCCGACCTTTTTACATCGACTGGAGACGTCACATTTCTGCATGCCGAACTGCCGCGTGAACCCGATTCTTCATCCCCAATAGTAAGATGTTACTAGACTTTACCGAGATTGATTCACGCCAAGCTTACCAATGGATGGTATCCATGATCGCTCCCCGGCCGATCGCCTGGGTGTCGACCATGAGCGGCGAGGGCGTCGTGAATCTGGCCCCCTTTTCGTTTTTCAACGGCATCACTTCGCGTCCGCCCACCATAATGTTCGTGCCTGTGACCAAGTTCGATGGCACGCCCAAGGACACGCTGCGCAACATCGAGGAGACGGAGGAATTTGTGATCAATCTGGTCTCGGCGGATTTGGCGGAGGCGATGAACGCGACCGCGGCGGCCTTGCCGTATGGTGAGAGTGAGTTCGCCCGGTTTGGGATCGAATCCGTGGCCAGTGAGCGCGTCGCACCGCCGCGGGTGGCGACGGCCCGCGTGGCGTTGGAGTGCAAACTGCACCAGATCGTGCGCATGGGCGACGAACCGGGGGTGGCCAACGTAGTCTTCGGGCGGATACTGACGGCCCATGTGAGTGACACCGTGCTGGGGATCGATGGCCGCATTGATCCGCGTCGGCTCGATCTGATCGGGCGCATGGGGGGCGACGACTATTGCACGACGCGCGATCAGTTCACGGTCGAACGGCCGGATTAAGTTCGCCGGTTTGGTAATCGGCCTTTCCAAGCGGCGGGGCTCGCCTCAGCGTCGTCACCCGTGCCCGACCATTTCGCGCCCGTTGCCCCTCCGTCCGATCTCCGTCCGCCTGCTGCGGCGGATTTCAAGCCCGACGCCTGGCGGGGAGGGGCTGAGCGCCACCGCGTGGGTCGCACCTTGACGGGGCAATGGTGGTGGGTCGATCCGGTCCGGGGGCCGGTCGCAGTCGCGGGCGTCCAGGGCGCGGTGCAATCGTTGGGCGACGCGCCGGTGGTTGATGCGTTGCGCGAGTGGGGATTCAACCTGTTGGCGCCGCCGGTGGCCGAGGGGTTTTGTGATCGGGCGGTGCCGCACCTGCATCACCTGGCGCTGCGGCAAGCGGGAGACCTGGCGATTCGCAGCGTGGGCGTATTGTTGCCCGATGTGTTTGATCCCCGCTGGCCCGCCGCGGTGGAGCAAGTCGCAAACGCCGTGCGGCGCACGGCCAGTTTGGCCGGATACGTGACGGATGACGAATTGAGGTGGGGCGCAGTGGCCGCGCCCGACGCGCCGTTGACCCGGCCGGGATTGTTGCAGGCCTGTCTGAGCCTCGACCCGGCGTTTGCCGCTTACCACGCGGCCTGGGAGTTTGTCTTTGCGACACGCGGAGGCGAGTTGGCGCAACTGGCTCGCGACTGGGGGCTGGCCTTGGCCAACAAGGAATCGGTGCGCCAAATGACCCGGGACGAGATCGCGTTGGATTCGCCGGGCTACCGCGTGGATTTGGAGCGTTTTCAGCGGGAATTCGCGCTGCGTTATCATCGCATCGTGGCCGAGTCCGTTCGCCGGGTCGACCCGGCGCGGTTGTTGCTGAGTGCTCCGCTGAACGAAGTCACACCGCTGGTGGTGAGGGACAGTGCCGCCGCTCACTTCGACGTGTTGTTGGTGCGTCAACCCGGGCTCGGGCAGGGCCGGGCGGCGGAGTTGTTGTGGGAATACAATTGGTCCGCGCTGGCCGCGCTGCCAGCTGATGCCGACGAACCGTGGGGCGTAAGTCTGCTCGAACGGGTGGTGGTGAAGGGCCGGGAAGAGCTCTCCCAATTGTTGATGGATCCCCATATCGTGGGCTACGTCTGGTCGCATCACGTGGCGGGCGACACCATCGAGGCCAACCCCGTTTCGCCCGGGCTGTTGGATGGCAGCGGCCGCATCAACCCGCTGACGGTGGCGCCGCTCACCGCGCTCAACCGGGCCGCCACGGCGATCCGAGCGTCGAACGCGCCGGGCTGACCGGGTTTGCCTTGCCGCATTTGTCCGGGCGGCGGCATTGTCTGCCCCCGTTTCCCCTCTGCTCTCGCCATGGATACCACCCGACTCGCCAACTTTCTTAAAGCCCGCATCCGCACCGTGCCCGACTGGCCCATCGCCGGAGTGAATTTTCGGGATGTCACCACGCTCTTTAACGATCCCGAGGCGTTTCGGGTCATGATCGAGGCCTTCTCGCTGGATTGCACGCAACTGGGGGTCGACGTGATCGCGGCCATCGATGCACGTGGCTTCATCATCGGGGGCGCGCTTTCCTACCAATTGCACAAGCCCTTCGTGCTCGTGCGCAAAAAGGGCAAACTTCCCTACACCACGCACACCGAGGACTATGCGCTCGAATACGGCACCGCCTCGATCCAGATCAACACCGACGCCTGCGCGCCCGGCCAACGCGTGCTCCTCGTCGACGACTTGATCGCGACCGGTGGCACGTTGCTCGCCGCCGCCAAACTTTTTGCCAAAGTCGAAGCGGAAGTCGTCGGCGTGGCCGCCATCATCGATCTGCCCGAACTCGGCGGCTCCGCCAAACTCCGCGAAGCCGGTTTGCCCGTGCACTCCCTTTGCTCCTTCTCCGAGTCGGAATAACTCTCACCTCAACCACCGTCGTCCGCCCCTCGCCATGAGTCTCACCATCTGGTGCAACGCCAAGTTCAACGAAACCGTCACGCAACGCCTCGTCGCCGCCATCCGCGACCGAGGCCACCAACTCGTCTGGGCCAGCAACGCCAGCGCCTCGGTGCTCGATGCCGGCGGGCCGGATGCCGCCATGAACGAAGCCGACATTGCCTTCGGCCAACCCGACGTGAGCCAGAGCCGCGATTCCGCCAAACTGCGCTGGGTCGAAGTGACCACTGCCGGTTATGCCCGTTACGATACACCCGATTTCAAGGAAACGCTCGGCGCTCGCGGTGCCTTGTTCACCAACATGTCCGGCGTCTTCGCCGAGCCCTGCGCGCAACATTTGCTCGCGCAGATGCTCGCGCTGGCTCGGCAACTCCCGGCGTCCTGGAACGATCAACACCAGGACTCCCCACCGTGGAACTACACCGATCGTCGCGCCCAATCCACGCTGCTCAACGGGCAGACGGTGCTGCTGCTCAGCTACGGCTCGATCGCGCGTCGTTTGGTCGAGCTGCTGCAGCCTTTCGGCATGAAAATCTACGCGCTGCGTCGCCGCACCTACAGCGAAGCCGGGGTGCATGTGATCGCGGAGGAAAAGCTCAGCGCCGTGCTGCCCGAGGTGGACCACCTCGTGAACATTTTGCCGGAAAGTGAAGCCACGACCGGTTTCGTCAACGCGCGCCGACTCGCGCTGCTCAAACGCGGTGCCCGTTTCTACAACATCGGTCGCGGCCCCACGGTGGATCAGAATGCGCTCATGGAAGCGCTCGAATCGGGTCACCTCGACTCCGCCTATCTTGATGTGATGGACCCCGAACCGTTGCCCCCGGAACACCGTCTGTGGCGGACCAAGAACTGCCACATCACGCCACACACCGGCGGCGGTCGTTCGGATCAGGACGACGCCATCGTCACGCACTTTCTGGACAACCTCGCCGCCTTCGAAGCCGACCGCGCGGACGACATGGCCAACCGCATCGTTTGATTGCGTCCGCGTTTTCCGAGCGGCTCTCTCCGTCGCCCCAGTCTCACCTCATGCCGGCCTTCGCGTCCTTGGCGACCCCGCGACTTTGCGTTAAATCTCGTTGTCGGGCTCGTCCATGAAAGTCGTTATTGCTGAAAAACCTTCCGTCGCTCGCGACCTCGCGAAACACCTTGGGGCGACCTCCCGCGGCAATGGCTTTCTCGAAGGTAATGGCTGGGTGGTGACGTGGGCGTTCGGCCACCTCATCGAGTTGCAGGAGCCCGAGGATTACACCCTCGACTGGAAGCCGTGGCGGCTCTCCGCGCTGCCGATCATTCCCGACCCATTTCAACTCCGGCCGCGTGCCGACGGCTCGGCGACTGAGCAGTTGGCGACGATCAAAAAATTCTTCGAAACGGCCGACGAAATCATCTGTGCGACGGACGCCGGTCGCGAGGGCGAGTTGATCTTTCGCTACATCCTCAACTGGACCGGCTGTGAGGCCAAACCCGTCAAGCGTCTCTGGATCAGCTCGCTCACCGACGAGGCCATTGCCAAGGGCTTCGCCGAGCTCAAACCCGCCGCGGCCTACGAGCCGCTCTACCATGCCGCGCGCTGCCGCAGCGAGGCCGATTGGATTGTGGGCATGAACGCGACGCGCTTCTTCACCGTCGAATACGGTCGGCGCAAATTGCTGCTCAGTCTCGGGCGCGTGCAAACCCCCATTCTCGCCATGATCGTGAACCGCGATCTGGAGGTGGAATACTTCGTGCCGGAGGAGTTTTTCGAGGTGCACACCAAGTGTCGGGACGCGAAATTCAAGCACACCGGCGGCAAGTTTACCGCCCAGACCGAAGCCCAGGCGATCATCGAAAAAGTAGCGACCGAGCCACTGGTGGTCACGGGGGTGGCGAAGAAAAACGCCCTCGCGCATCCGCCGCTGCTTTACGACCTCACCAGCCTGCAGCGCGACATGAACAAACGCCACGGTTTCACGGCGGACCAGACGCTCAAACTCGCGCAAAGTCTCTACGAGTCCAAGCACCTCACTTACCCGCGAACCGACAGCTGCTACCTCACGGCGGACCTGCAGCCAACCATCGCGCCGTTGATGGAAAAACTCCGCACCGTAAAGCCCGCCGAGATCGAACCGCTCGACCTCGCCGCGCTCAATTTTTCCAAGCGCATCATCGACGACACCAAGGTCGCCGATCACCACGCCATCATCCCGACCACGATCCTCGGGGATCGGCTCTCCGGAGACGAAGCCAAGCTCTACGATGCCGTCGTGACACGACTCATCGCGGCGTTTTATCCGTCGGCCGTCCGGGCCGTCACGACGGTCGACGCCGTGTCCGCCGCAGAGCCGTTTCGCGCCCGCGGCACGGTCATCGTCGACCTCGGTTGGGAAGCGCTCTACGCCAACGACCCCAAGACCGAAGACGACGACGAACCCCCAAAACGCAAAGGTAAGGGGAAGTCGGATACGACGGATGATGACGATACGAAGCAGGTGCTGCCCGACTTTGTAGAAGGTGAAAGCAATCCGCACGAACCCTTGCTGGTCACCGGCAAGACCTCTGCGCCGAAGCGTTTTAACGAAGCCAGTCTGCTGTCCCTCATGGAGACCGCCGGCAAGATCGTGACCGACGAGACGTTGAAAGAAGCGCTCAAGGAAAAGGGCGTTGGCACGCCCGCGACGCGCGCCTCGATCATCGAAGTCCTCATCACGCGCAAATACGTCGAACGGAAACGCAAGGCGCTCATCAGCACCGATTCCGGTCGCGCCCTGATCGGCCTCGTGCAGGACGAACGGCTCAAGTCTCCTGAGCTCACGGGAGACTGGGAGTTCCGGCTCAAGCAAATGGAACGCGGCGCCTACGAACCGGCCAAGTTCATGGCCGAAGTGTGTGACTACACGCGGGAGATTTTGGCCAACAAAGCCGAGTCGACGATCGACCTTACCAACCTCGGACCGTGCCCCTGCTGCCACGCGCCCGTCATTCGCGGTCGCACCGGCTACGGTTGTTCGAAATGGAAAACGGGCTGTAAATTCGTGCTCCCCGGCGAGCTCTGGGGACTGACGGTGACACCCGTGCTCGCGCGAGAAATCCTCATCCACAAAAAAAGTCTCACGCCGCATCGCATCGTGGTGAACGGCAAGGCGAAGTTTGCCCACCTGCGCTTCACCAAAAAAGGCGAACCCGCCTACGACCTCGCTCCGGTGGAAAAGAGTGACGCGAAAACCGACGCCTTCGGACTTTGCCCGGAATGCGCGGGCGACATTGTGGAAGGCAAAAAAGCCTACGGCTGTTCCAATTGGAAAAACGGTTGTGGTTTTGTGGTGTGGAAAACCATCGCGCAAAAAGAGATCACCCCCGACATCGTGAAGGCGCTCCTGGCCAACCGTGAGACTGAGCTCTTGAGTGGATTCACCTCCAAGGCCGGCAAGCCCTTCGACGCCAAACTCAAGATCATCGCCGGCGAAGTGAAGTTCGACTTCAGCGGGTGAAACCCCGCCGGGCCTTTCGAGGGTATGTGGCTCAACCTTTCACTCTGGCTCCTCGGAATTGACTAAGCGCGCTCTTGAACGCACGCTATTTCTATGGTCCTGACCAGCCAGCAAATCACCGAAGCCGCGCTTCACCTCTCGGAGCGTGAACGACTCGGAGTAACTGCGGCGCTCTGGAAAAGTTTGGGAGGCAACGACGAGGCACTTGCGGACATGCAGGCTTTGGCTCGCTCCCACGAACTCACCTCCGGAGAGGTGTCTGCCAAGACTCATGACGAAGTGTTCAAGAATGCCCGGGCCGGGTTGGGATGAACCGAAGGTTTCATCCTGAGTTTGAGACCGATCTGATTTCTGCCGCCCGCTATTATGAGGCCCAACGTTCCAATCTCGGACACGAGTTCCTCACCACGGCGGAGACAACGGTTGAATTGATCATGGCTGCGCCGCTCCGTTGGCCCCAACGGCAGGCCGGAATCCGTCGTCTCCAATTGGAACGATTCCCGTTTGTAATTCGCTACCGCATCGTAGCGGACACCGTGCAGTTTTTGAGTATCCTGCACGCCGCTCGCCATCCCGACGCGGGCAATAAACGTGATTGAACCTGGGGGGGGACGACAGCCGCACTGCTGATCATAGTCGGTGAAGTAAAATTCGACTTCAGCGGGTGACCAAGGGAGGGACCGGTTCCACCCGGTCCGCCACTGCCTCATCACGCCCCACGAGTGATTGGAAATTCTGCTAAGCCGCCTGCTCGCAGGCGCTCCTCCGAACCGCCGTGCCGCTACTTCCGGCGTCGACCCCAATCCTCCGGCGAAATCGCCTTTACCGGTGAGCCGCGAAAGTTCTTCACGTTGCGAGTCACGATCCAATCGGCACCGACATTTTCCGCCACGACCGCGACCATGGCGTCTTCAAAGTCGGCCATCCTCCAGCCCAGCGCCCGACGAAGATCCCGCTCATCGCCGCCGGAGACATGAAACCCGTTGGCGAGATCACGCAGAAATTCCCGGTGCGCCTTCGTCGGCATCGAGCGGGACAAGAAATAGTCGAGCGTCGCGACTGAGTGCCAGGCCACGACGCCGCGCCCCGGTCCATCCGCCGCCCAGGCGAGCACGGCACCACTGGCCTCCGCTAAGCTCGGCCGATCCAGCAACACGTCCAGCCAGACGTCGGTATCGATTACGATTTTCACCGCACGTGCTTGGCCCGGATGGCGTCCAACCGATCATCGGTGCCGCCGACTCCTTCGGTAGTTTTGGCCACCCCTTTCCACCGACACACGAACGCGTCACCTCCTGGCAAAGACGAGGGCGAAGCGACTGCCGCGAAATGATCTTCGACCAATTGGGAAAGCGGCACCTTGCGCTCCCGCGCGATCCGCTTGGCCCTTGCAACCACGGCTTCATCTACGGACAACGTGAGTTTCGTTTTTATACGTGTAGAATTAAGCTATACGTATAAAAGTCAACGGGTCTCACTGTCGGCCGAACAGATTGCTCGCCTCGTTACTCATCCCAAAGCCGGATACGCTCCGCCGCCAAAGGCCGGAAAATGGGTCCAGCTTAGTGGTTTTTTGGTCTAGGCGCGAGAGAGCCTCCGTGGTCTCCGCCAACTGTCTTGCATTCTCTTTGCGGCGTCGACACGAGGTAGAGCTTGGCCGGAAACAGGTTACGGGAAATTGAACCGTCCGGATTAGTAGTTACTTGGAGAAGGGAACTACGGTAAGGGCAACGGCCTTGCTCAAGGCATCACCATAAACGTTGTGGATTTGAACGGAATAGTTCCCGGCATGGGCGGCACCTACGTCGGTTAAATTGAGTGTTTGGCCACTTTCGCTTGGAAGCGCCTTCCCATTGTGAAACCAGCGGTAGCTCATTATTTCAGATCCAGTGACCTCAATTGAAAAACTTACGCTGGTCCCTGCCCTTACGCTTGTCGCCGAAGCCGTCAAACCGCTCGGACTGATTACTGGTTTCTGCGTTACCGAAAGGATGAACGGATCGCTGTATAGGGATCCGCGAGAGTTGCTTAGGAAGACTTGGTAGTTTGTTCCATTGAGACTCAAATCACAGTTGCGAATTGAAAGCACGGATCCAACCTCTCCGGCAAGTTGTTGGCCGTTGCGGAACCAAGTATAGTCAGGCTCTGGATTGCCCTTTGCCGTCACCGTGAAGGTTGCTGTGTTTCCGGACGTGACAGTGACACCAACGGGTTGGTCTACGATAGTCGGAGGGGTGAGTGAATCACCCAACAGCGTGTTCAGATTGCTTCTCAGTTGAGGGTAGTTATCGCGGTCAAAATTCGGCAACACGGGCACGGACCGCGCCTGTTTCAATGTCGCAAAAACGCCGATAACTCGGCTGCGCGGTCTTTGGTCCATTGGCTCCATCCCCTCGGCTGGTTGGGCAATTGCTCCTAAAGCGGCGACGAGTGAATTTTCAGCCAGGAGCTTCGCGGCTACGGCGATGAATTTCACCAGCGCCTCTGATGCCTCGATTCGTTCCTTGATCGTTCGAAGCATTTCCTCGCCAGACTGGGAGTCCGAATACGTGAGCACACCCGTCGTGGCATCCCGGAGAGCGCCAATTTTCAGTTTCTCAAGGCCCAACAAGCTGAACGACGCGTTCCCTGATTCCGTCAACGTCGTCTCATAAAGTTCTCCTTTCAATTCGTAGAACCCTATAAGGCCATTTGCCACGACTAACAAACCCTCCAGCGCCTCAGATAGTTCGGTATCCTTGACGAAAGTTGACTCCCCACCCGCTACGTCTCCCGACGAAACGTTGGAGTCGGCTGTGGCCGATTCAATATTGACTATTGCAAGTGCTTTCTTCGCCATTTCTTGGAACTCGACCAGCTGCCGTTTGCTGACTTGGCCGATGACTAAGGCCGCTTCACCCGATGCCGAAGCAGCCTCGAGCCGGTTTTTGATTCGGGTAAGCTCGTCGATCCGAACCTCAACCTCTTCGTTGGCGGAAGCGATCCGGCCAGCAAGGCTGATTTTAGCTGGGGCCAATGTGTTCTCAAAGGGGACGTCAAGACTATCAAAACCGATGCTGACGATTCTCACCTTTGGCTTGGCATTGTCCGCCTTAGTGCGCACTGGCAGATAGTCCTGAACGGCGAACAAAACAGGGCTCTCATACAATGCCTGATCAGAGACAAACAACTCCAGTTCCCGCTTGGGGAAGAAGAGATACATAGGCGAAGTCGTCGACTGGCCCGGGATTTTCGTCAGCTCCGGCATGGAGAACGTGACCACATTTTTCTTGAAGCCTGCCCAATCGTCGGGCCAGAGCTTCTTCATCTCGGGAACGAAAACACCTGTCAAAAGCGCAGTGCCCTTCACGAGATCGGTGGATGAGTTGGGGAATGAGGTCACGGCAGCAGCGCCGAGGGCGCCGATGAATTCCAAGCCACGAAAAACCCACGGCCGGGTGCGCCAGGGTGTTTGATCGTCGAGAATGGTGTAGACTTGGACCGGCCCCTGCGGCGAAAGCGTTACCGGCACAGTGAAAGTTGGCTGGGATTTGTCCAATGGCACAACCAAGGCGCGGCCTGTCGCACTAATGAGACCGGAGTTTACGAGTTTGTCGGTTCCGCTGGTGTTTCGCAAGGTGAGGCGAATCACGTAATAGCTGCGTCTTACGAGAGGTCCGAAAAGATACTCCACTTCCTTTTCGGGCAAAGGAAAGGCTTGAATATCGTGGGCGGGCACTCGTGACGCGATAACTTCTCGGCGATAGGTTTCGATGTCATAAAGGATGAATTCGCGATGAGCAATGGCCGTGGTTGCTGGTAGAGTCCGTTGACCAGTTATCCCACCTGAGGTCAGGGATTTTCCGCGATGGACGGCCGCGATTATACGCAAGCGGTCATGGGCTTGCAGTTTTTCGACGTAAACCGGGTTCAGTTGGACGTAGACCAGCTCGGAAGTAACTGAAGTAGCCGCTCCAAGATCTTCATCCGGCCAAACAAGTTCATAGTCTAAACCGGGAACCGCCGGAACCGTGCCCACCACCTGCACCGCTAGATTACTTATCTTCGAATGCTGATCGCGCAGTTGGAGACCCTCAATCGGTATTAGAATGCTACTGGGATTCGAGGAAGTCGATCTCTCGAATGTTATGATGCTCTGGAGCCCGATACTGTTGATTCGTGGCCTAGAGTATCCGATTCCATTGCTCACCTCGTCGGCCACATTGCCTACGCGTGAAGCGTTATGTGGTGTCGTTGAAGTGCAGCCTGTGCCAGCCAGTAGACTGGCCCCGAGGGAAAGCAAGAACCGTAGGCTCATGACGCGCTCCGGTGATAATGAGTGCCACGGTTGAGGCTCCGTATAGTTACACTGGAAAAAGAAGAATGAACTGACGGGAAGCTGGCCTTCATACTGATCGGGTAGAATTTATCCTATTGCGGAGGCCAGTCCGACAGTGAACCGGCTTAGGGTAGAGCATTTATCGGACCAAAGTCGAGCGCCTAATGCTTTCAGGATCTTATATCATCTCTTCCTTCAAACTGATCCTTGAAACTGCCGAGCCTAAAGTCAGCTTGGTTCGGATTGCTCGGTCCCGAGCGTTTCCTGTGCGAGTTGCAGGAAGGCGTCGAAGGTGTGGGGGCGGGTGGCCTGGCGCGGCCACACCCGCGCGCTATCCCGTGGCCACGGCTTCGTCTACGTGTAGGTAGTGGCGATTTCGCTACCCGAGCTCCACCACCGAAAGCCCTGCCGCCGAAGCCAGCTGCTTTTGGCGTTTATCAAAACTCACAAAAGCATCGACGCGGTAGAGTCGGACATAAGCCACGTGCAAAATATCCATCGTGCGGCATCCCCGTTTCGGCGTGTGCTCGCAGAGTCTCCGGAAGATATCCATGAGCTCGCTTCGATGCAGTGCTGAACGGATGCCGAGTCCGACTCCAACACGTAGAGCTTAAGGAAGGCGCTGGTATCGAGGTAAATCATGGCGCTACCAGCGTCCCTCGCGGTCGGCCTCGATGGTGGTTGCCACGCTGCGACCCGAGACCGGGACGGCACTGGCCAAATGATCGTCCCACTTTAAGATACGTCGGGGCGTGGCCGGACCGATGTGAACGGTAGGTTTTCCTCGGTTCACGACCTCAAACGTTTCCCCGTCACGCACCTGCGATTCGATCGTCGACCAGTGAGCCTTCATCTCGCGAACGGTGATGGTTTTCATGGGATGAAAATCGTCAAAATTCACAAAATGTAGAACAGCAAAAGTTCAAAATGAGACACTGGACTGTTCTATCTCAGGTTCCCTTTCCTTCAACGATTCAGCCAGCGTCTCTTGCGCGAGTTGCAGGAAGGCGTCGAAGGCGTGGGTGCGGGTGGCTTGGCGCGGCCAGACGAGGGCGATGGAGCGGTAGACCGGATTGGGGGCCAGCGACCGAAACACCACGGGGCGGCTCGCGGCGCGGGCGATGGCCATGCGCGGAGTGAGCGAGAGGCCGAGGCCAGATTCGACGAGCGCGAGCACGGTTTCCAACTGCGAACTTTCGATTGCGATATTCGTTTCGAGTCGGGCGTCGCGGCAAAGTTGCAAGGCCTGACCGCGCAGGCAGTGCGCCTCCTTCATCAACACCAGTGGTTCGGCGACCAGGCGAGCCAGCGGAACGGTCGCGCTGGCGGCGAGCACATGGCCTTCGGGCAGGGTGGCGAGCAACTCGTCTTCGAGGAGTGAGGCGATGCCCCATTCTTCGGCACCTTGCATCGGCGGGCTCACGAGGGCCGCGTCCAGATCGCCGCGTCGCATTTGTTGCAACAGCACGTCCGTCGGCTCTTCGCTCACGGTGAAGCGCAGGGCCGGGAACTGTTCGCGGGCCGCGTGCAGCAGCGGCGGTAGCAGGTAGGGCGCCACCGTCGGAATCGCGCCGAGTCGCAGCACGCCTTGCACCTCGGAGCGGAACGCGCTCGCTTCGGCCGTCGCCTCGTTGAGCTCCCGCAACACCGTCGTGGCACGGACGAGAAAGCGCTCGCCAAAGGGGGTCGGCGCCACCCCTTTTTTGCGCCGTTGCAGCAGAGGTTCTCCCAGCTCGTCCTCCAGTTTTTTGATCTGATGGCTCAACGTGGGTTGCGTCACGTGGCAACGCTCGGCCGCCCGGGTGAAGTTGCCGATACGCACCACTTCCACGAAGTAACGCAGCTGATGGATTTCCATAGATGCTGTCTATCGTTTATATGAAGGATAACAATTTCCATCGATGGCTATTTTCGTGTTATGCTCCGCGCCCGTTTGACGCCGTCTCGTCTTGTCCCGCCGCGCGACCCGTCGCACCGTCGTCCCTCACTTTTTGCCGGGGCGTAACAAAATCCCCGTATCACAGCCTTTAACTTCACCTCAAAATCTCATCAGATAATTTTATGGAAAACCCTCACGACGGAGCCGTCCTCAAAGACCTCAACGAAAGCACCCGCGGCAGCGAAAGCGGCGGAAAGTGCCCGTTCCCTCACTTGCATGGTGGGGCCCAGAAACCGACCAGTGCCGGCGCCCACTCCAACCGCGATTGGTGGCCCAATCAGTTGAGCCTCAAGATGCTCCACCAAAACTCCGGTTTGTCCGATCCCATGGACCCGGATTTCGACTACGCCGAGGCGTTCAAACAGCTCGACCTGGCCGCCGTGAAGCAGGACCTCACCGCGCTCATGACCGACTCGCAGGAGTGGTGGCCCGCCGACTTCGGTCACTACGGTCCGTTCTTCATCCGCATGGCCTGGCACAGCGCCGGCACCTACCGCACGGCCGATGGTCGCGGCGGCGCGGGAGCCGGGCAGCAACGTTTTGCTCCGCTCAACAGCTGGCCGGATAACGCCAATCTCGACAAGGCCCGCCGCCTGCTCTGGCCGATCAAACAAAAATACGGCCGCAGTCTCTCGTGGGCGGATCTCATGATCCTCACCGGCAACGTCGCGCTCGAATCCATGGGCTTCAAAACCTTCGGCTTCGGCGGCGGCCGCGCCGATGTCTGGGAGCCCGAGGAAGATGTTTACTGGGGGGCCGAAAAAGAATGGCTCGCCCACAGCGACAATCCCCACAGCCGTTACTCGGGCGATCGCGATCTCGAAGACCCGCTCGCGGCCGTCCAAATGGGACTCATTTACGTTAATCCGGAAGGCCCGGACGGTAATCCCGACCCGCTCGCCTCGGCCAAGGACATCCGCGTGACGTTCGAGCGCATGGCCATGAACGACGAAGAGACCGTCGCGCTCATCGCCGGTGGTCACACCTTTGGCAAGACTCACGGAGCCGACTCGGCTGATCACGTGGGCAAAGAACCTGAGGCTGCCGGCATGGCCGAACAGGGCTTTGGGTGGACGAGCAGTCACGCCAGTGGCAAAGGGGCCGACGCCATCACCAGTGGCCTCGAAGTCACCTGGACCACCACGCCGACGCAGTGGAGCAACAACTTCTTCGAAAACCTCTTCGCCTACGAATGGGAACTCGAGAAGAGCCCCGCCGGTGCTCACCAGTGGGTAGCCAAGGACGCCGACGCCACCGTGCCTCACGCCTTTGACGCGGAGAAGAAACAGCGCCCGACGATGCTCACCACCGATCTCGCGCTGCGCATGGACCCGGCTTACGAAAAAATTTCCCGCCGCTTCTTGGAAAACCCGGATCAGTTCGCCGACGCCTTTGCCCGCGCCTGGTTCAAGCTGACCCACCGCGACATGGGCCCCAAGGCCCTCTACCTCGGCTCGGAAGTTCCGGCCGAAGACCTCATCTGGCAGGACCCGCTGCCCTCCGTGGACCACCCGCTGGTCGACGCCGACGACATCGCCGGTCTCAAGGCGAAGTTGCTCGACTCCGGCCTCGCCATCTCGGAACTCGTTTCGACGGCCTGGGCCTCGGCCTCGACCTACCGGGGCTCGGACAAGCGCGGTGGCGCCAATGGAGCGCGCATCCGCCTCGCGCCGCAGAAGGATTGGGAAGTGAACCAACCCGGCAAACTGGCCAAGGTGTTGAAGGCGCTCGAAGGCATTCAGGCCGAGTTCAATGCCGCGCAATCCGACGGCAAAAAAGTCTCCCTCGCCGACCTCATCGTGCTCGGCGGATGCGCCGCCGTCGAAGCCGCCGCGAAGAAGAGTGGCCAAGAGATCGAGGTGCCATTCACGCCGGGTCGCACGGATGCCACCCAGGAGCAAACCGACGCCGAGTCCTTTGCGCCGCTTGAGCCCACGACGGATGGCTTCCGCAACTATCAGCAGACGCGCTACACCATCCCGACCGAGCAATTGCTCGTCGACCGGGCGCAGCTCCTCACGTTGACGGCGCCGGAAATGACCGTGCTCGTCGGCGGTTTGCGGGTCCTCAACGCCAATCACGGCAAGTCGCAACATGGTGTGTTCACCGACCGCCCGGAAACGCTCACCAACGACTTCTTCGTCAACCTGCTCGACATGAGCAACAAGATGAAGGCGACCTCGCCCGCCGAGGAAATGTTCGAAGTGCAGGACCGCGTCACCGGTGACGTCAAGTGGACCGCGACGCGCGTGGATCTCGTCTTCGGCTCGCACTCCCAACTGCGCGCCCTCGCCGAGGTTTACGCCTCCAGCGACGCCCAAGGAAAGTTCGTGCAGGACTTCGTGGCCGCCTGGAACAAGGTGATGAACGCCGACCGCGTCGACCTCGCTTGATCGCATCCGTTTAAACAGCTGCCAGCGCCCCACTGCGATCGATCGCAGTGGGGCGTTTTTTTGTATCCGGTGATCGAGGACGTCACCGGCCCTCCGCTACGGCATTCGCAAGCGAACGCCCTACATTACCTGCCAATTCACTCCCTCGGATCGGCTCTATTCGACGACTTTGGTGTCGCCGAACTGCAGCGCGCTCAGGCGGCGGTAGAGCCCTTCCGGGCGGACCGAGAGCTCATCGTGCGTGCCGGTTTCGACAACGCGACCGCCATCGATCACGGCAATGCGATCGACGTCGCGGATGGTGGCCAGGCGATGCGCCACCACAAAGGTCGTGCGGCCTTGCATGAGGTGGTCGAGGGCGTCCTGGACCAGCCGTTCGCTTTCGCTGTCGAGGGAGCTGGTGGCTTCATCGAGGATGAGAATGGCGGGGTCCTTAAGCAGCGCCCGCGCGATGGCAATGCGTTGGCGTTGGCCGCCGGACAGCTTGATACCACGGTCGCCGACCAGCGTGGCGTAGCCTTCGGGAAAGGCGGCGATGAACTCGTGGGCATTCGCCTGGCGCGCGGCGGCCTCGACGGCCGTGGCATCGGCCCCGGGGCGGCCATACGCGATGTTTTCCATGATCGAACCGCCGAACAGCAGCACGTCCTGAGGCACGAGGGCCATCTGGTTGCGCAACGCCTGCAACGGGTAGGTGCGGGCATCGCGTCCATCGATTAACAGCGTGCCGGTTTCGGGATCGTAAAAGCGCAGCAAAAGGGCGGTAAGGGTGGACTTGCCCGCGCCGCTGGGACCGACCAGCGCGATGCGTTCGCCCGGACGAGCCGCCAAGTTGACGTCGTGCAGCACTGGCGCATCGGGGCGTGCCGGATAATGGAAGCTCACTCGTTCAAACGTCACCTCCCCCCGCAGTCGTTCGACGGGAGCGGCAGAAGGGTCGTTGGTCTGGATGGCGGCTTCGTCCTCGACGGGTTCGCGGAGGATCTCGCGGACGCGCTGCGTGGCGCCGACGGTTTTCTGGATCTGGCTGAACAACTCCGCCGACTGCGCCATCGCCCCGCCCACGAAGGTGGTGTAGAGCACGAAACGCGTGAGCTCGCCGCCGGTGAGCGCACCCGCCTGCAGCTGCAGAGCGCCATACCAGAGCACGATGAGAATTCCGCCGAAGAGGGCCGCGATGAAGAAGGCGACGAACACCGCCCGCCACCGTGCCGCCCGCAGCGCGGCCGCCAAGGTTGCACCATTGGCCTTGGCGTAGCGATTGAGCTCAAACGCCTCGTTGGCGAACGACTTGACGCTGGCAATCGCTTGCAGGGTCTCCTCGACAATGGTCTGGCTGTCGGCGAGGCGGTCCTGCGTATCGCGGGAAAAACGGCGCAGGCGGCGGCCGAAGAAAACGGCGGCGGCGATCAACAGTGGCAAGGTGCCCAGCATCACCGCCGTGAGCGGCAACGACGTGACCGCGATCAGCACGAGCCCCCCGCTGAGAAAAACGGCCTGGCGGCATAGTTGCGGCAGCGAATCAATGAGCGCGCCCTCGATCTGCGCGATGTCCGTCGAGACGCGGCTGGCCAGTTCTCCCACCCGACGTTGGCCGAAGAACGTCATCGGGAGTGCCAACAGGCGGCCATAGGCGGCGGCGCGGAGATCGGCCAAGGCGCTTTGACCGACGCGATGAAACGACAACGCACTGTTGAACGAACCGGTCGCTTGCAGCAAAATGGAAACCGCGAGCGTGAGCGCGATCTGATTGAGCGTGAGCGACCCGACGAACGGCAGCGTGGCCCGGCCGCCATGCATGGCGGCATCGATGAGGCCGCCGGCCAGCAATGGAAACAACAGGCCGAGCAAGGCACTGCTGAAAAGCGCTCCCAGCCCGAAAAAAAACCGGCCCCGGTAAGGCCGCACATAGGTCGCGAGTGACCACGTTTCGCGCAGACCATCCCGATCGAGGTCGGCTTTCGGGAGCCGTTCGCGGGCGTTGTCGGTCTGGTTTGCGGAGGGACGGGCCATGATGGTGGGCGGGAGAGAAATCGAAACAGGATGGATCGACCGCGGGATCGCAACCCCGCGCGGCTGTGAATCGGATCACAATCGTCCCTACCGAACGGACCAGTTCAGCAGGCTCCCGCAACATCCAGGTGCGACCAGGCATAAAGTCCGACCCACGTGAAAGGCGGGCAAGTATCCGGATGTGGGTTGGGCGTTATGCCCAATGGTTTCATCAGGCGCGCGGTGGTGAGGCAGTTGCTCGACGCTGGTCTGCTTCAGCCTCACGGCCGCCCTTGTTCGACTGCCTCCGCCTCCCGCCGCTGTTTCGCTTTCGCGTCGTGCACATACCACAGCACATAGCTCATACCCGCCAGGAAGATGGCGATGAGCACGAGGATTTCTTTGGGGACACGTTTCATGGCGGAGAGCGAAGGGATATGAGACGCGCAACCGCTCGCGCAAAGCAAGCGAAGCGCGCCGCCCCAAATCTCGTGCCTCATCTCTTGCGCTTCATGACGCGGTCGCAACGTTCGACGCATGTCATACCAACCCTCGGAAGCCCTGCTCGATAAATATGCCGATGTTTTGATCAACTTCGCGCTTAACAGCGGGGAGGGCGTCAAACCCGGCGAAGTCGTGCAATTGCGCGTGCCCGAGGTGGCCAAACCGCTGCTCGTCGCGCTGCGCCGCGCCGTGCTCAAGGCCGGGGCGCATCCGCTCGTGTTCTTTACGCCCGATGGCATCGCGCGCGAGTTCTACGAATTGGCCAGTGACGACCAGTTGTCCTTTTTTGCCGAATCCTTCCATCGCGGCACGGTCGACCAGATCGACCACACCGTCGCCATCCTGGCCGAGACCGACAAGCAGGAGCTCACCGGCATTCCAACGGCCAAGATCATGGCGGTGCAAAAGGCCCTGAAGCCCTACATGGAATGGCGCCGCGCCAAGGAAAGCGCCGGTGACTACACGTGGACGCTCGCAATGTATGGCACCCAGGCCATGGCCGACGAAGTGGGCATGTCGCTCGAAGATTACTGGGCGCAGATTATCGACGCCTGCTACCTCACCGAGGACTCCCCGGCGGACAAGTGGAAGGCTGTCTACGAGCAGCTCTACGCCGTGCGCGACAAACTCGATGCGCTGCCCATCGACCGCCTCCACGTCGAGGCGGCCGATACCGATATTTGGATCAAGCTCGGTCCCGATCGCAAATGGCTCGGCGGCTCCGGCCGCAACATCCCCAGCTTCGAGCTGTTCATCTCACCCGATTGGCGCGGCACCACGGGACGCATCCAGTTCACCGAGCCGCTCTACCGCTACGGCTCGCTCATCGAAGGTGCGTATTTGGAATTTGAGGACGGCGTCGTGACCAAAGCTACTGCCACCAAAGGCGAGGCACTGCTCCGTGAAATGATCGCGGTCGAAAACGCCGACAAGATCGGAGAGTTTTCGCTCACCGACCGCCGTTTCTCCCGCATCACGAAGTTCATGGGTGAGACCCTCTACGACGAGAATGTCGGGGGCCAGTGGGGCAACACCCACCTCGCCGTGGGTTCCGCCTACCGCGACTCGTTCACCGGTGACCCCGCCACCGTGACCGAAGCGCAATGGGCCGAGATGGGCTACAACAACTCCGTCGTGCACACCGACATCGTCGCGACCAGTAACCGCACCGTCACCGCCCACCTCACCGACGGCACGACGAAAGTCATCTACCGCGACGGCGAGTTTCAGGTGTGAGGGGGGGCGATCGTCGTCGGACTGGTAGACCATATGGACTGCGACGAGGGCTTTCTCGGTGGGGTTCTCGACCAGGATCTCCAGACCGTAGTCCGCCGAGAGTTCGGCCAGGGTATGCAGCGTCTCTGCGCCGCGTTGGCATTGCTCCAAGTAGGTGCCTTCGCCGTAGGGGTTGACGCGTAGAAAGGGGCAACCCAGTTCCGCCGTCGTTTCCATCCAACGGGTGTGGGCTGCGATGCTCTTTACCCGCTCGGCTTGGTGTGCGGCGGCGATGTGGGGGAGCTCATCGCACATCAAAACACCGAAGGTCACGTTGGCGTCGCGAGCCTTTGATTTGAACGCGTTCAACCAAGGTCGATCTTGGCCGCGACCCAGCCAAAGGATGTTCACCAAGCGACGACCCCCACGCCCAGCTCGCGCGCACGCCAAACGATGTCGCGTGGGTCCATGTCGCCACGCCAGACATTGTCCGGGGAGGTGTGTAGAGTCCCGGTGAAGTGGGCGTAGTCATCCCGGGCGTCGCCGAAGATGGCGCGATGAAAGGCACACTGTGAAAGCGAGATCGTGAACGGCGGCGTGGCGGTCGCTGGTGTCAACGCACTCAAGCGGTGGCCGGTCAATGCGGCCGCACTGGCCACGCCCAGAGTTTGGACAAAGTCGCGTCGTTTCATCCGGGCCGATAGGACCGGTTCCGTTTCATCGGGCAACCCCGCTCTCGATCGTGATTCGGGTGGGGGGCGTGGGGCTTAGGGCGGTCGAGTGGGCCCGAATGTTTCTGCAATCACGATTACTGCAATCAATGGAGGGTCCTTTGTCGTTAAGGCTCTGCTTCGCAAATTCTTGATCGGGAGAACCGGCGGCAAATGGTGGATGGCGGCACTCTTCACCGTTCCCATGGTCTACGCCGTCGGAATTGCGGTCTTTTTTCTCACCGGGGGGCAGACGGATTACATCAACTATCTGGTGGTCGTCCTGCTGCCGGTCTTCTTCCTGACCGCGATTGTTTTTGGGCCGCTGGCGGAGGAACTGGGCTGGCGCGGATTCGGCGTCGCGCACCTGCTTGAGACGCGTGGCGTTTTTACCACGAGTATCATGGTGGGGACGGTTTGGACCTTTTGGCACACGCCCCTGTTTTGGGCGGGTTCGGGAACCAGTATCAGCGGCATGCCGATTTCCCTTATCACCATCCTGCTCCATTTCGCTTTCGTGACCGGAGTTCGTTTTCTCCACACGTGGGTGTTTAAAAACAGTGGCAGTGTTCTCATGGCGTTCGTGCTCCTTGCGAGCACCAACGGCACGGGCACCGCGCTCAAATACTTCACCCCGAATCTTTCGGATCCGGAATACTACCAGATTTTCACCATCGCCATCGCCGCAGTCTGGAGCCTCGTCCTGATTGGTGCCCTCGTCACCAGGTCAAGGACGAGGGGCGGGAATGATCGTGAAATCTGAAATGCGGGCTGCCGACGAATCGAGCGCGGAACCGGGCATGGGAATTACTCTCGCTTGCGCGCGAAGGTGAATGCGATCGCCGTGCTTGGCCGGTCCGAACATCAGTCAAATTTGAGGTCGGTGGCGTCGTAGATTTCCGTCAATACTTCACCGGCGGAACCATCGGAAGATTCGACATGCACGGTGTAAGCGCCCGGAGCCAAGGGCAGTAAAACCATAGCCTCTTTATCGGATGTGGGAGTGAATGCGCCGGCGCGGCGCATCGCTTCGACGAGTTCGGGGTTTCTGTCCCAAAACCGATAGTTCTCCGCGACGACGTTGCCGGCAGCGTCAAATACCGTAAAGCGTGGTTCGGCAAAGGTGGGGCTAACGCCGAATTCGGCCAGCGAGGGGGAGATGGCTCGAACGATGACCAGCCGCGAACGGTCGGAACCGATGACGAAGCCGACGATCAGCTTCTCGTTGGCGGCGAGCAGATTTCGGGTGGATAGATTTACCGGACGTGACGCGAAGTCTTCCGTCGGTCCATTTTCGGTGAGACCAGTGGCATCATAGACTTCGATTAACGCGTCGCCGCCCGAATCATCCGACGAACGAAGGTGCGCCGTGTAAGCACCGGGAGAGAGGGTCGCGACGATGGCAGCGTCTTGAGTGGCCGTAAGTCTGAACGCCCCGACCGCGGCCTGAATTTCGTTTTGAAGATCGGAGTTGGGATGATCGTCGTTCTGGGCGACCATTTCATTGGACGAGTCGAATACCGTGAGAACCGGATCGTCCATCGTGTTGTTCACTCCGAACTCCCGGAGACTCGGACCGATCCCTCGAATCATCACCTGCCGGGGACCGGGACCCTCGATCACGAATCCCGTTATCATGCGGGAGTCACTCGATAGCAGGCGGCGAACCGAGACGTTGTCCAATTGGCGGCGGTGGGCTTTGCTGGCTTGGCTGCGGCCAAAGACGCGAAACTGTAGATCGGCTTCGGTGCCCATCCAGTAGGTTTCCCCACCTGGGTAAGGGTCCGCACTGCCCGTAGTAGCCTTGATCATATTGAAATGCCGAACGGACGGCAGGACTTCTCCTTGATTGATCACGAGCCGGTAAACTGAACCCGGTGTGACTGCGCTTTGCACGGGCACCGAAAACCATGATCCCGGCGTGATCTGTTCGACGGGAATAGTGACACTATTCAGTTCCACCCCGTCGCTATTTTCCAAGGTAAAGACCACGTTCCCCGTCAGTGCGGGCCACACCCTGACGTCTGCGATGTTTAGATCCACTCTCGACACGAAATCCGCGGTTGGAATAAACTCCTGCCACAGCAGGCGTGTTCCGAAATGTTGTTGGACGCTAAATCCCTCGGCGGGGTAGTCGTTGGCCTGATCCAACCATGGTGAGCCGATCAACGGGCTGTCATCTTGGGCCCAGCCGTGTCCGGTCATAGCCATAGCTACAAAGAAAAAAGTGGCCTGCCAATTGCACCAGCAGCAGGTCGATCGGGGGGAGGGAGGGGTATTCATCAAGGGTCGCCTTTTTCGCGATCGAAAGACGGTGGGAGAGGATGAAGCGGAACGCAAAAAATAATGACCAGAGGTCGGTTGCGGAACAGGTGGTGGCGCGCTTGAGGCTTCATCCTTTACGACCGAAAAACTGAAGATCGCTCTGGGGCGTTATCCGCGATATCGAATCGAGGGTTGCTCGATTCAACTCAAACCCGATTAAACGCACGCCCATGGCTCTGAAAATCAAATCCAACGATGACCGGATTCCGGCGGCGGCCGTGGCCGTGCTGTTGATTACCCGCGATCGCATGGCGCGAGCGCAGACGGGCGGGTTGATCACGGCTGCGCTGGTGGACTTTCGCGACGACTACGCCGGTTACAAAGCGCACTATCCGCAACGCACCTTGGCGGCGGCCAAGGACGGCAGTCCGCTGACAAATGCCGCGCGCCGGGCGGACTACTTGAAACTGGTGGCTGCGATGGAAACCGTGCTCGCCCGGATCGAGCGCAACAAAACGCAGTTTAGCAGTCTGCGAGAGTTGGACAACTACTTGGCGTTTAGCTTGAAGCAGTGGGACTGAAGCCGGAGTGCTAGGAGAGAGGGCGACCGAGTGCTACAGTTATTCGTCAATAGTAGGAGTTGGGGCGATTCAACGCTTTCAAAATCAGTAAACATTGAGCCGAATCAATTCGACTCGCCGCAACCGGCGAATGCGTTCGCCCCGTTGCCGCCTACCCCATGAACACGCGCCACTATCAGCCCCTGCAGATGCACCGGATCGCCTATACGGAGCTATCCCAAACCCAGATTGACGCGGCGTTGCGCGATACGCGGAAGGGCCCCAACAGCGCATCGACTTCGAGCGAGGATTTAGCCGGGAAAACGCTGACCATCGTCACGGATGACGGGCCCACGCTGTCCTACACGTTTCACGACGGGCGCGAGCTCACGGTGGCGGAAAATGGCGCGGCCGGAGTCCGCGCCGACTATGGGGCGCTGGCGTTGAAGCAGTTGGTGCTGGTGTCGCATCTGGTGCCGGGGACGCAGAAAGGCTTCAATCTGATCATTGATCGCGAGACCCAGCTTGTGACGGTTTTCGAGGTGTGGTTCAGCGGCTATGTCGCGTTGACCAATGCCGTGCGTGCAGCGCGCGAGCTCGAGCCTTTCGATTTTCCCAATGGTCAGAAACATCGGGAGGTTCAGCGGCAGGTGTATTATGGGTATGTAAAAACAGATGCGGAAGCTCCGGCCGCGCGGCACCACATCACCAATCGGCTGGAAGGGAAGGGGCTCTACTGGAAGCAGGATACGGGCATCGAGACCTTGGAGTTCTACTGCTCCATCCTCTCGTCCAACTTCGTCGAGCTGACTCGTTTCGGCGGGGAGATGACCGTGTGCAGTCCGTCCGACTACATCATGATCAATGAGCATCAATTCGTCTATTCCCGCGTGGAGGCCGAGTTGTCGGGCATCTTCACGTTGCATGTGGTCGACCTCTTCGACGTAGCCCAGGTTGGCGTGCGTCTGGGGTTTAACGAAAAGGACGTCCTCGAATACCACCTCTATCGAGGCTCCGGCGAAGTCACCGGCCAGATCGCGTCGTTTGAGGTTTTTGGCAACAACGGCGAGGAGATCGCGTGGGGCGACCGGGGGCGTCCGGAGATCAGAGGGCAACGATTGGTGTATCGCCCGCTCGATACGTTTCCGGTCATGACCGATGCTGAGGTGCGCGACCAAGTTTTCCATCACGCGAAGGCGTTCAACAACGGCGAGGGCAGCACCTCGCGCGGCATGAGCGGTTACAAGGGCCCCCAGATCATGCGCTTTGTCGGCCGCCAACTCACCGTGCGCATGGACAACGGCGGACCGGTGATCGCCTACGATTTCACCAGCGGCACTCAACTGCGTTGGCGCTATGAGGGCGACGCGAACTGGCGGGAGGCGTGGTATGAAATGTATGAGCCGGACGGCGAACTCTACTTCTTTGCCCACCTGCTGGATGAGGCGTTTCCGCGCCAATGCGCCATGGTCGCACTCGACCTGAAGAACGGCCTGAGCACCTGCATCATCGGCGAAACCGGCACCCCGTTTCGCAACAACGAGACCACGCCGCATTTTCATTTTGGCGTGCTGGAAATGGAGGGCATCACGCCACCCACTTACCAGCGTCACCACTGGACCGACGAACTCGTGGGCGAAGCCGTCACGTGGAATTACCAACCGGGCAGCCCGGGCATGACGTCGATGCATTTGTATACGACGCCGACCACCTACTCCTGGTTGATCTTCCTCACCGACGGCTCCGGTGGCATGCAGTGGAGCTCCCCCGGCTGGTATGCCAAGCTGCGCGAAGATGTGTTCATCATGGCGTGGGTGGAGGAAGCCTGCAACGGCACGCTCGGAGTGATTTGTTTCAATCGGCGCACCATGAACAACGCGGGCTTCGACTACGCCGTCGGACCGGACGGCCTGAGCCTCAAAGTCGTCGGTGCTCGCGCCCGCCATGCCGGCAAATTCAACGTCGAAAAATACCTCGGTTTGGTCCCCCGCAACGTCTGAGGAATACCGCCATGAATGAGCAACCGTCCATCAACACCACGCGTCGCAACTTCCTCGTTAAAGGTGGGGCCGTCTTGGGCGCGGGCCTGGCATCGGCGACGGCGTTGGCCGGCCCGCGTTTGCTGGAAACCGCCCGTCCGGACGACGCTTCAGAGCTGCAGCACTTGCAGCAAACCTTGGCGCGACTGACCGACCAAGCAGCGATCCGCGAACTGCAACGCACCTGCATCGGTATGGTGGCGCGGGGCGCATACGGCGCACTCGCCGAACTCTGCACGCCCGACGCCGAAGTGGCTTTGCCGGGAATCGTCTTTGCAGCCGCGCACAACCCTCTCGACCCGCGCGAGCCCGCTGAATCGATCACCGACGTTCGCCAGCCCGCTGATTGTATCCACGATGAGGTGACAATCAACGAAAACGAGTTTGTTGCTCATGCCACCTGTCACTCGCAGGTCGAAATCAGCACACCGTTCAGATTGGAATCCACCCTCGAAACTATGGCCCGCTTGCAGGGCCAATCCTCCACTGTGCGCTGGGAGTCCGGCCGTTTCGAAATGACCTTCGCCAAACCGCAAGGTCACTGGCTGGTCAGCCGCTTCACCTTTCAAGCCTGAGCGTCGAAACGGACCAAGACTATCTACGCGAGATCGTGCACCCGCCATGGTGGAACTTCTGGCGGCGAATTCCCCGTCTACGGCCCAACGAGCAACGCTAGAGCGAAGGCGTTGGCCCGATCTCAAAGTTCATAATACGAACATTTAGGTTGGAGGAAAGCGCGGATGGGCCGGGGCTGAATGGTTCCGGACGCGTTGTCGGTTTCACAAAGCTCGGTCGGTGAATCCCGGCGGGAATCCCGCTTGATTGTGTCACGATCCAACTACGAGTTTAGGTGGATTCGTCGTTGGGAATGGCGCGCTGGAGCAGATCCGACAGCAGTGCCTTTCGACGTAGTTGGAAGCGTCGCTGACGGGCTCGGTTATTGGCGCGTTTGGTTTCCAATGAAACCGGCGGGCGGCCTCGTCGCAGGCGGACGGGCAAGTCTGGATTGGGCGTGAAGAGGTTGCGGCGTTTGAAGGCGGGCGGGCTGTCGCGCAGGGCAAACCGGCGCGACCGCGGACCGTCGACACCAAACCACGGGTCGGGCGAGATACGTTCAGGCTCGAAGCACCAGCGCGGAGGCGCGATGCGGATGCGCTCAGCCAAATAGTCGGCGTAGGCCGCCAGCGTGGCATCGGCGAGTGCGCCTTCCGGAAACTTGCGGGCCAGCAGGCGCGGGCGCTCCGCGATCGTTTGGCCCAGCGCCGGACGCGAGCCCAAGCCTCGCACCGTGTGCAACCAGTCTGCGAGTTCCCGGCCGAAGTGCTCCAGCGAACTGGCGCGATCAGCCACTTCGGCCAAGGTTGAGGGACGGGGTTGCATGGCGGTGTTCAAGTGACTTCGCGCAGGGCGGCTTCGACGATTTCAACCGCGGTGTCGGTGAGCACGTCTTGAGGAAAGAAGCGGGCAAAAATCGACTCAACCTCGGTGAGGGACGCCGGTTTCATTTTCCCAATGAGAAATTGGATATCGGGTTCGTCACCTGGGTAGCCGGGCAAGGCAGGTCGGCAGGCTCGTAGCTTCAGTGCCAGCAGGTAGGCGGCTGTTGGCACTGTGACGATGAGGCCAGGGCCAAAAGAAACGCCAGACAAGGGGCGCTTGGCTTCACGTTTGGCGAGGAACAGGGCGACGTCGCCGTTGATCCAGTCGTCCGGCAATTCCTGTTCGCGCGCGACTTGCCGGGCCAAACGGTGCCCCACCTCGACCGGCCGAATCAAGGCATCCACGTCCTTGGTGCTGTCGCGTGATCCGTAGACCAAAGTGAAGACCGCCCCGCCGTAAATCGAAAGTTCCAGCTCGATGCCTTCGCCCACCGCCAATTGACCCAAGCGTTGCAGCGCTTGGGTAAGGCGATCACGATCTAGCGATTCATAAGGCATTTAAATAAAACGTTAGATAACGTTATATTAATTTCAAGAAACGATTCACGCCGAGTTCTGGTGAGGATATCCGTGTCCATGTCAGGCCGGTCGCTTGGCTCGAAACGTGGTTAAAAACTACGGCGTTGCGGGCGAATCGGGCTCTATCACGATGTCGCCGTATGGCGTCTGCGCAGCTAACCCTTCAGTCGGTCGAATTCTCTCATCCGGGGATGACGATGCCCCTGTTTACCGATTTGACGGTGCAGTTTCCGTTCGGTTGGACCGGCATCGTGGGTCCCAATGGCGCGGGTAAAACCACCCTGCTAAAGGTCGTCACCGGTGAACTCGAGGCGCATGGCGGCTTGGTGCAGCGGTCAGGGCCGGCGTTGTATGTGGCGCAACGGACCGACGATCCGCCCGAGCAGTTTGAGGATTTTATCTGGGCACCCGACGCCACTGTGCTCAAAGCGCGTCTGCGCGTGGTCGAGGACTGGCCGGAGCGCTGGGAGACCTTGAGCCACGGGGAGCGCAAGCGGGCGCAGATCGCCGTCGCGTTGTGGCGTGAACCGGCGGTGCTGGCGCTCGACGAGCCGACCAATCACATCGACGCCGATGCGCGGCGCCTGCTCGTGCGCGCGCTGCAGGAGTTTGGCGGCATTGGGTTGCTGGTGAGCCACGACCGCGCGTTGCTGGACGAGTTGTGCTCGCAGTGTGTGCTGATCGATCCGCCGTCGGCCGTGCTGCGTCCCGGCGGGGTGACCGCGGCGCTGGCTCAGCAGGATAACGAGGAGGCGTCCGCGCGCAGCGCCAACGACGCGCTGCGCCACACGGAAAGCCGACTCAAGGCCGAGGCGCAACGCCGTCGCGTGGTCGCCGATCAGAAGTCATCGGCCATGCGCGGTTCGAAGCAGAAGAAGATTCCGATCCACGACCACGATGGCCGTGCCAAGCGCAACCTCGCCAAGGTCAGTGGCAAGGACGCCTACGCCGGCAAAATGGTCGCGCAGATGAATCAGCGCGCCGACAAGATGTCCCAGCAACGCGCTGGCATCGAGGTGAAGAAGCGCTACGAGACCGGTATCTGGGTGGATGGTGCATCGTTCATGCCGCGGGATTTTCTGCTGCGTTTGCCGGCGGGAAGTCTGCCGCTGGGTGACGACGGCCGTCAGCTGCATTTTCCCGATTTGGCGATCGGCGGCACGAGTCGCATCGCGCTGACCGGCGCCAACGGCTTGGGAAAGAGCACGCTCGTGAAGCACCTGCTCACGCATTTGCAGTTACCGGAGGAGAAATGCGTGACGGTGCCGCAGGAGATATCCGCCGAGGATTCGCGAGCGCTGCTCGAATCGGTCAAATGCCTGCCCAACGACGAGCGGGGACGGATCATGACGACAATAAGCCGGCTCGGTTCGCGGCCGGGGCGACTACTCGAAAGCGCGCTCCCCAGTCCGGGCGAAGTGCGTAAACTCCTGCTCGCGCTCGGTATCGTGCGCGGCCCGCACCTCATTGTGATGGACGAGCCCACCAACCACATGGACCTGCCCAGCATCCTGTGTCTGGAAGAGGCCTTGGCGGACTGCCCCTGTGCGATGTTGTTGGTGAGTCACGACGAGGCGTTTCTCGCCAAAATCGTCGATACCTCCTGGCACCTCACGCCCGACAAAGCGGGCGACGCGCAGCTGGAGATCGCGGGGTAATTCAACTGTGCTCACATAACGGGAATGGAAATCCATTTCAAAAACCGGCGCATTGCGCTGGATTCATGAAACTCGGTTGCTCAACGTCCGTTCCCGACCCCCACGCGTATGTTCCGGCTCGAAGCCGGAGCTGGAACCCCGGCACCCTTTTTCCCCTATGAAACTACGAATTGGTTTACTCCTCGTATGCTTGGTCATGAGCGTCGCGCTCGGACTTTTGCTGGCCCAACGCGGTTCCGGCGATGTTGCCGCCTCGGAAGACCGCAAAATCCTCATCGGCTTGTCCATGGATGAGACGCGCGGCCCGCGTTGGAAGAAAGACCAGGAGGCCTTCACCAAGCGCGTCGAGGAACTCGGTGGTGAGGTCACCGTGCGCGTCGCCGATTCCAACGACACCCAGCAGATCAAGGACGTCGAGGCGCTCATCACGCAACGCGTGGGAGCCATGGTCATCATCCCGCACGACGGCGCCGTCATGGCCAAGGGCGTCGAGATGGCCGCCGCCGAGGGCATTCCCACTATCAGTTACGACCGTCTCATCACCGGCACCGACAAACTCGATGTCTATGCCACGTTCGACAACGTGAAGGTCGGCGTGCTGCAGGCCAACTACCTCGTCGACACCCTCAAGGCCAAGGGCGTCAAGAAACCGAAAATCATTCGCCTGCTCGGCTCCAAAACCGACAACAACGCCTTCCTCTTCAAAGAGGGTCAGGATCAGGTGCTCATGCCCCTCGTCGCCGCCGGTGAGATCGAGATCATCCACGAGGACTGGTGCGACAACTGGGAGGGCGTGAACGCCAAGCGCATCGTCAATGCCGCCATCACGCTCCACGGCCACGACATCCACGGCATTCTCGCTTCGGCCGACGTGCTCTCCAACGGCGCCGTCAAAGCACTCGAAGAAGAGGGCCTCACCGGCAAGGTGCTCGTCACCGGCCAGGACGCCGACCTCGTCGCCTGCCAACGCATTGTCGCCGGCACTCAGGACCAAACCGTCTACAAGCCGCTGCCCGCGCTCGCCCGCATGGCAGCCGAGATGGCCATGAAGTTGGCCACCGGCAAACCTCTCGTGGTGCAGGCAGAAATCGACAACAAAGCGGGCATGATTCCCATGGCCATGGCCGAGATCAAAAACGTCACCAAGGAGAACATGATGGAGACCATCATCGCGGATGGTTTTCACCCCTACGACGAGGTCTACAAAACCGTTCCGGAAAACCAACGTCCGCCTCGTCCCTGATCGGCGCGATCGCCCGCGTTTAAGTTTCGCCGCCATTCCGCTGCCGCCATGTCCGACTCGCTCGTCCTCCGCGCCGACCGCATCACCAAAACGTTTCCCGGCGTTAAAGCCCTGGAAGATGTGAGCTTCGACCTTCGCCGCGGTGAGGTGCATTCGCTGTGTGGTGAAAACGGAGCCGGCAAATCCACCCTCATCAAAACGCTTTCCGGCATCTGGGCGACCGGCTCCTACGAGGGAGCGTTCTACGTCGACGACAACGAGGCACGTTTCAAAGGCATCGCTGATGCCGAAGCGGCGGGTGTCGCGGTGATCTATCAGGAACTCGCGCTCGTGAGCGACATGACCGTCGCCGAAAACATTTACCTCGGGCACGAGCCGACGCGGTTTGGTTTCATCGATTGGGACCGCATGTATGCCGATGCCGCCGAGCTGCTGGGCCGCTTCGGTATCGACATCGATCCGGCCGAGCGCGTGGGCAACCTCGGCGTGGGCAAACAACAGTTGGTCGAAATCGTGAAGGCGCTCAAAAAGGAGTCGCACATTCTGATCCTCGACGAGCCCACGGCCGCGCTCACCGAACGCGAGGTCGAGATCCTGCTCAATATGGTGCGCGAGATCCGCGCCCGCGGCATCGCCTGCATTTACATTTCCCACAAGCTCGACGAGGTCTTCGCCATCAGCGATCGCATCACCGTGCTGCGCGACGGCAAAAGCATCGTCACGCTCGACGCCGCCGCGACCGATCAAAACGAAGTCATTCGCAACATGGTCGGCCGCGAGATCGAGGATCTGTTTCCGTTCGTGCCAGCCAACGCGGGCGAAGAAATCCTGCGGGTCGACGACCTCACCGTGCAGGACGAGGATGGCCGCGACATCGTGAAATCGGTTTCGCTCAATCTGCGTCGCGGCGAAGTGCTCGGGCTCGGCGGCTTGATGGGCGCCGGCCGATCCGAGTTGCTCATGAACGTGCTCGGGGCCGATGGCACGCGCACCGGCGGCACCGTGAACTACCGGGGTCAGCCTTTTAACCCGGCCACCCCGCAGGACGCCATCCGCGCCGGCCTCGTCATGGTGACGGAAGACCGCAAGCGCTACGGCCTCGTGCTCGACCAGAGCAACAGCTTCAACTTCAGCCTCGCCTCGCTCGGCAAGGTCACACGCCGCAGCGGCATGGTCGATGTGAACCAGGAGGTGCGGCGCAACGAAGAGATTTCCCGCCAACTCCGCGTCAAGGCGCCGACGATCGAAACCGAGACCGGCACGCTCTCCGGCGGTAATCAGCAAAAGGTCGTGCTCGGCAAGGCGCTCCTCTGCGAGCCCGATGTCATCTTCCTCGACGAGCCCACCCGCGGCATCGATGTCGGGGCGAAACTCGAAGTCTACGAACTCATCAACGCGCTCAAATCGCGCGGCAAAGCCGTCGTGCTCGTGTCCAGCGAGATGCCCGAGCTGATGGGCTTGAGTGACCGCATTATTATGCTCGCCGAAGGCCGCGTGGGCGGAACCTTTGCGCGCGCCGACTTCAGTCAGGAAAAACTGCTCGCGGCGGCCATCGGGGCCGACACCGCGCCCGCCACGTCTTCGACCCCTGTTACCTCATGACCAAGCAAATTTCCCTCCGCGATTTTTCGCTCTTCCTGGCCATTGTTGGCATCTGGGGATTCTTCACCGTGCTATCGCCGAGCTACATCGAGTCGCGCAACCTGTCGCTGCTCGCCATCGAGATGTCGACCACGGCGGTCGCGGCGCTCGGCGTGTTGCTCATCATCCTGTGCGGTCACATCGACCTCGCGATCGGCAGCGGCGTGGGCCTGTTCGGTGGATTGGCCGCCGTGCTCACCACGTGGTTCGGATGGCCGGCTCCGGCCGCCCTCGGCGTGTCGCTGCTCGCGGGCATTTTGCTCTGGGCCGGCATGGGTAAGTTCATCGTCTCGCAGAACATCCCGGCGTTTATCATCACGCTCGGCGGCCTGTTGATTTTTAAAGGCATCTTCTGGCTCGTGATCGACGTCTCGACCGTGCCGGTCGTGCTCGGTGGCCAGACCAACCTCTACTCGCTGCTCACCGATTTTTACCTGTCGCCCGCCATGGGTTATCTGCTCGCTTTCGGGGTGTCGGCGGCGCTCGCGGTGGCGACGCTGAAAAGCCGGGCATCGCGTCGGCGGCACAACTTCGCGGTCGAGGATCAGGAGGTCGCGTTCTACAAATTCATGATGCAAGCCATCGGGCTCTTCATCGTCGTGGTCGTGCTCAACATGTTCCGCGGCGTGCCGATGTCGGTGATCATTCTGTGCGGCATCGCGTTTGGGATTTACGTGCTCACGCAGCACACCTCCTTCGGCCGTTACCTCTATGCCATCGGCGGCAACGAAGAAGCGGCGTTTGTCTCGGGCGTGCCAGTTAACCGCACCGTGGTGACGGCCTTCGCCATCGCGGGCGGACTCGTGGCGATCACGGGATTCCTGCAAACTGCGAAAACCGGTTACTCGACGACGGCCGTCGGACAACTCATGGAACTCGACGCCATCGCGGCCTGTGTAATCGGCGGCGTGAGCCTCAAAGGCGGTCGCGGCACGGTCATGGGCGTAATGTTCGGCTCACTCATCATGGCGAGCCTGATCAACGGCCTCACGCTCATCTCGGCCGACCCTGCGATCAAGTTCATCGCCCGCGGCACCGTGCTCGTGCTCGCTGTCTGGATGGACGTCCGCCTCAACAAAAAGTAAACGGATCACACGTTTGGCGGAGGGAACGGTTCCGCCCGGTCCGCGTTTCATCTGACCGACTGAATCCCAGCATAATGCGGACGACGTGGAAGTCGTCCCTCCGGTGAAAACAAACCTGCGTTTTGGGCCGCACTTCCCCACGATCTTCTCCCATGGGCCAGCAATACACCGCCATTCCCGAGAAGCAGGTCGCGTTCATTCGGGAGCAAAAGATTTTCTTTGTCGGCACGGCCGGCGTCGATACGCGGGTCAACGTGTCGCCGAAGGGCATGGACTCGTTGCGCGTGCTGAGCGCGAACCGCGTCATCTGGCTCAACGTCACCGGCAGCGGCAACGAAACGGCGGCGCACCTCTTGGAGCAGTCGCGCATGACGATCATGTTTTGTGCGATGGTCGGCGCGCCGTTGATTCTGCGCCTCTACGGCAACGCGAAGGCGGTGCATCCGCGCGACCCGGAATGGGCGGAGCTCTACGGCCAATTCAATCCGTTGCCCGGCGCGCGCCAGATGTTCGATCTGACCGTCGATCTCGTGCAAACCTCGTGTGGCATGGCGGTGCCCAACCTGGAGTATAAAGCGGACCGGTCGCTGCTCAGTGACTGGGCGACGAAAAAAGGTCCGGAAGGTATCCGCGATTATTGGACGGAGAAAAACCAAACCAGTCTCGACGGCAAACCGACGCGGATTTTCGGCGCAGCCGAATAGCGGGAATCGTCCTGCCGGAGGGACCGGTTCCACCCGGTCCGCACCGACTGCGTCGATCGGTAGGAGCGTGCTGGCGCGCGATGAACACGGCGTGTCGGCGGTGTGAGGCAGATGCTATCGCGAGCAAGCTCGCTCCTACCCAGATGAGCCTAAATTCCGCAGTTGGATTTTACAAAAGGCAACGAAGAGCACGAAGCTGGAACGAGTTGCAGGCGATTATGGGCATCAATTCATTCACCCGTAAGGTGAGTTGGATGCTATGCAGTTTACTCGATTTAACTCACGTTTTTACAACGCTTTGTTAACTTTGTTACCTTCTGTGAACTACCTTAATTAGGATAAAAGGGAACGGGCGGAATGTTCGCGCGAACTACGGGATTAACCGCGCAGGTGTTCGTTGAAAAATGCGACGGTGCGCGTCCAGGAAAGCTCTGCCGCCTTTTCGTCGTAGCGCGGGGTGGTGTCGTTGTGGAAACCGTGGTTAACGCCCGGATACATGTGCATCGTATAGTCGACGTTGTTGGCCTTGAGGGCCGTCTCGTAGTCGGGCCAACCGGCGTTTACCCGTTTGTCCAATTCTCCGTAGTGGATGAGCAACGGCGCTTTGATCCGGGCCGTCTCCTCGGCATTGGGCTGGCCGCCGTAGTAGGGGGCGGCGGCGTTGATTACGTCGGGAATGCGCCACGCGAGCGTGTTGCTGACGTAGCCGCCAAAGCAGAAGCCCACAACGCCAACCCGGCCGTTGCCGAGTTCGTGGGCGTCAAGGAGCTGCGCGGCGGCGATGAAGTCCTCCACGATTTTGGCGCGATCGAGTTCGCGTTGCATGGTGCGGCCTTCGTCGTCGTTGCCGGGGTAACCACCCAGTGGATACAAAGCGTCGGGGGCAAAGGCCAGAAAGCCGGCCAGGGCGAGGCGGCGGGTAACGTCCTCGATGTAGGGGTTGAGGCCGCGGTTCTCATGGACGACCAACACCGCGGGCAGCGGACCCGTCGGCTGAGCGGGGCGGGCCAGCAGACCCTGCATCGCGCCGTGGCCGTCGGGGGACGCGTAATCGAGGCGTTCCGTGTGGATGCGGTCGTCGTCGGGCGGGACCTGTTCGGCGAGCGCATATTGTGGGTTGAGCAGACCCATCAGACTGGCGACGGTGAGACCGCCGACGGCGAACTTGGCCGCGCGATCCATGAACTCACGGCGATCGAGCCGGCCGTGAACGTAGTAGTCGTAAAGATCGAGGAGCTCCTGATCGAAATCGGCGGCGGTCTTGCGTTCCATGGACCTGACGAGACGACGCGAGAGCGTGGGGGTCAAGCGACTCGCTGCTGTGCGTTCAAGGCCACGTCGGTGGTGGTATCCTCCGACCAACAAGGGCTTCACCGGAGCACGTGGAGCGGAAAACAAGATTTGCGCAGCAAACGAGTTTGATTCGGAAGACCACAATATGTTGTGGTAACAGTTCGCAACCACCACAACCAATGGGATGATTCCTCCGTAGATGTCCCTTTGAGCCCCCGTGCCACTGCCATGAATTTCGATCCTTCAGTCTCTGATTCTGCTCCCCCCTCCACCGCGTCGTCCTCGCGTCCGATGCGTCATGCCCACAACGGTTTGCAAGACTACATCGCCGTGTCGCGATATGCGCGTTATGATGCCCGCAAGCGGCGCCGGGAAACCTGGGCAGAGGCGGTGTCCCGGGTGTGCGACATGCATTTGGGGAGGTTCGCCGACCGGTCGTTGGATGATGTCCTGGCGGCGGCGTTGCAGGCGGGGGAAGCGCAGCCAAGCGAAGCCGCGCTGATCGGTCAGTTTCCCACTTTGCACGACGCCATCACGGCCGCCTATGCAGCGGTCGAGGAGAAGCGCGTGCTGCCCTCGATGCGGAGTCTCCAATTTGGGGGGGAGGCGATCCTGCAAAAACACGCCCGGATCTACAACTGCGCGTTCCTGCACATTGACCGGCTGGAGTCGTTGCGTGAATCGCTGTATCTTTTGCTCTGTGGTTGCGGGGTCGGGTTTTCGGTGCAGCAACAGCACGTCGCGCGACTGCCGGATTTGGCACCTTTGGCGGCGGCGGAGACACCGGTGGAGACTTGGGTGGTGGGCGACACCATCGAGGGTTGGGCGGATGCGTTGCATGCGCTGGTGACCGCGGCAGTGGAGGGGCGGCGAATTACTTTCGACTATTCCGAAATTCGTCCGGCGGGCGCGCCGTTGCGCACTTCCGGAGGCAAGGCCCCGGGACCGGAACCACTCATGTTTGCGTTGGATAAAATTGCCGCGATCTTGCGCGGAGCCGCCGGGCGCCAGCTCCGGCCGATCGAGGTTTACGACTGCATCATGTGGGGAGCCAAAGCGGTATTGTCGGGCGGTATTCGTCGTTCGGCTACGATCTGTCTGTTCTCGGCCGACGATGAGGAAATGGGTTCCGCCAAAACGGGCAACTGGTTCGAAACCCATCCGCAACGCTCGGCCAGCAACAACTCGGCGGTGATCGTGCGCGCGCATGCAACCCGGGCCCAGTTTGATCACCTCTTCGAAGCGCAAAAACAATTTGGAGAGCCGGGATTTTACTTCGTGGAGGACGCGGACTACGGGGCGAATCCCTGTGTGGAGATCGGCCTGAATCCTCGGATCACGGTAAATGCGGAGACGACCGCGCGTTTGCGGGAACTCGGCTACGAGGGCGAGCTGCGGGAAGGGGCGGTGATGTCGGGGGTGCAGTTCTGCAATCTCACCACCTTGTCGGCGGCGGCAGCGGAGAGCCCGGCCCAGTTTTACCAGCTGTGCGCCCATGCTGCCCTGATCGGCACGCTGCAGGCAGGCTACACCGATTTTGGTTATCTTTCACCCGTGTCGCGGGTGATCACGGAGCGGGAGGCGTTGCTGGGTGTATCCATATGTGGGATACTGGACCGTCCGCAGGTGCTGCTGGACGAGGCGGTTTTGCGACGCGGAGCGCAGGTGGTGAAGGCGGTCAACCTGATCGTGGCCCGGGCCATCGGGATCAATCCGGCCGCGCGCACGACGTGTGTGAAACCGGAGGGCACGGCGAGTCTGCTGCTGGGCACGTCGAGCGGGCTGCACCCGCATCATGCGGTGCGTTACTTTCGGCGGGTGCAGTCGAACAAACTTTGCCCGGTTTTTCAGCACTTCAAACGCTCCAATCCGCACATGGTGGAGGAGAGTGTTTACGATCCGCACGGCCGCACCGAAGTCATCACCTTCCCGGTGGAGGGCCCCGACTTTGGCATCTATCGGGAGGAGGTCGATGCACTCACGCACCTTGAATACATTCGCCGGGTGCAATTGGCCTGGGTGCAGGCGGGGCGACGTCACGAGACGCATTCACCGGGGTTGCATCACAATGTGTCGTGCACGGTGACGGTGCGGCCCGGCGAGTGGGATGCGGTGGCCGAGCGCATCTGGTCCTGCCGCGACTCCTTCACCGGCATTGCGCTGCTGCCAGACTCCGGCGACAAGGCCTACGCTCAGGCCCCCCGGGAGGCGGTGGCGACGTCGTCGGACATCGTCCGGTGGAACGGATTGACGTATCAAGATGTTCGCTACACCGAGCTATGCGAGGACGAGGACATCACCGAACTCAAACAGGTGGTGGCCTGCGCCGGCGGCGCGTGTGAACTGGGCTAATTGCCGCGCGGGGCCTCGGCCACATCGGCGGTGGTGAAGGGGAGATCAAACGCCGCGGGTGAAACCGGATGAGCCGGGTCAAACTCCGGCAAATCGGTCGCCAGGTGTTCCGCCACCGGCACCGCCGCGGCGCGCAATCCATGCGCCACGGCGAGGGCGAGTTGGTAGGCGCCGTAGGCGTTGTGGTGGGTGGCATCCTTGCCCGCGTTGGCAAAGGCGAGCGGTGCCAGTTCCGGCCCCAACGCGGTGTAAAGCGTGGAGCTCACCGCCTGCAAATCGACCAAGGCCACTCCTTCGGCGGCGGCAACGTCGCGCACGTTTTGCGGGTAGTCGCCGTGCGTGCTGCGGATGCGACCATCATCGGTGAAGGTGCGGCGCTCCATCGACGTGACCAGCACGGGAGTGGCCCCGCGGTGCTTGATTTCGGCCACGTAGGCGCGCAGGTAGGCGGGCCAGGTGGTGTGCGCTTCGAGGTAGGTCTGGGGCCAGTTTCGTTTCTGGTCGTTGTGGCCGAACTGCATGATGACGGTGTCGCCGGCGCGCAGCGTGGAGAGCACTTTGTTGAGGCGGTTCTCGAACAGAAAGGACTTCATCGTTTCACCGGATTCCGCGTGGTTGGCGATCGCCACGCTGCCGTCGAAAAACCGCGGCAACATTTGGCCCCAGCTGGCGTAGTCGCCGCGCGGTTGGTCGGTCACGGTCGAGTCGCCGAGCAGATAAATCGTGGCGGCATCCGGAGCGGGAGTGATGATGACGTCAACCGCGGCGGGAGCCGGCCCGAGCAGGGTCAGCGTGAGTTGGTCGTCCCAGCGGTTGATGCCGGTTTCGCGTTCGTTGAGCAGCACGGCGGTGGCTCCGGGGGCAAAACGGGGCGGAGGTTCCAGCGCCGGATTGCGTGTATTGATGACAACACTACGCTTGAGGAATTCGCCGGGGGCGGTGCGCACCCGCTCAAGCATGAGCTGGCGCGACTCGGCCAGCACGGTGGTGTCGGTCGCGCGGTCGGCGGCCCCGAAGGTGAGCGTGACGCGATGGTTGCCCGCGGTGACGGGAAACGTGCGGGATTCAGCGGCGGCGGCGAGTGCCAGGAGGGACAGCAGTGGAATCAGCAGGGTTTTCATGACGGGAAACAGAAGACGGTGGCGCGAGCTTACCGGGGTAGCGGAATTTCGCGCAGGCCGTCGGTGCGCTGGCCGAGATGTTCGATTGCGGTGCCGAGCAGCGTGTCGAACGACGGCGGCGGCGCATCGCCGGGCAGGTCGCTCATGATTTCCACCCGCCAGAGTTCGCCATCGTCGTCGGCATTGGTGGGGGCGGCGGTGGTGGTGGCCCAGATGGCCAGGACATTGCGCAGACGCAGCACGGTGCGATTGGCGACGAGCGGCGGCTCGGTGGAGTCTTCCCCGATCGGTGAAGCGAGGTTGCCCGTCATGATGACTTCGCCTTCCGGGCCGAGAATCATTTCGCCGGAGTGGTTGCGGTTGTCGGTGAGCAAGGTCCGGTAGCGGCCGAACATGGCGGCGGCGTTCTGATGTCGAATCGAGTCGGAGTTTCCGGTGACGGGCGGTCCCATCATCGAGCCTCCCTTCACTTCCTGCCGGAGGTTTTCGATCGCGGCGATCCAGACGACGGTGTCGGGAGATTCCTCCCGGGTGGCCGGACGGAAGCCGAGCCGGGCGAGGGCATCGATCAATCCGGTCTGGCGCGGCACGATGAGGGCCTGGGTGTCCGGATTGACAAAGCGCAGGCGGAAAGTGAGCGGAGAACCGTCTGTCGGCGGGGCGAATTCCGGCGCCCGGTCAGCTTGCACAGTGAGGGTGGGTTGGGAGGGGCCGGAGGTGGATTGGCAACCGGCCAGCGATGTCGCGAGCACGAGCAGAGCGGAGGGAAACACTCGAACGAGCGACTCGCGCAAGGGGAAGGCGCGCGGGATCATGCGACACAGGTTGAGGAGATTCGGCGACAACTCCAATCGCCGAAACCCGGGGCGCGATCCACCGTTCATGGGGTGAGGTTGCCTCCGACAAAGGTGACGGACGGAGCGTCGTCGAGCACGACGGGCGGGCGTTCGTCGGGGTGGTTGATGGTGACGGTGACGTTGCGCAGATTGAGGTCGCGAACATGACGGGCATAGAGCGCGGATGCGGGCAGCAGGCCGAACATGCTGGGTTCGGGGTAACCTCGCTCGCGTTCAGGCACGGTGAAAGGGTCGCGCGGCCCGGTGACGCCGGGTTCGTCGCCCCGAAGAAAGAACGCGTTAACGTGGGTGTCGGCCTGGGCGGCGACATCGGCCATGGTAATGCCGCCCCGCGAGGTGACCCGAATGTTGGCCAGGGTGACATCCTCGATGGGATGGCCGGGCAGGCCGGCGAGAATGATGGGAAAGCGACCGTCAACATCGTCGGCCGTGATGTCGCGAATGACCACGCGACGCAGTTGGCCGATAGGCGTGCCCTCCGGCCCCCGGGCCCGGTTGCCGATACGCAGAAAGATCGGCGCATTGGTCACTTCCTGCATCGTGAGATTCGAGGCGGTGACATCTTCAATGGTCGCGCCGTCGACGGTTTCGAGGGCGAGTCCGCGAGAGCGCCGAAAGGTGCAGTTGTCGATGGTGATGCGGCGAAAGTCGCCGTTGGATTCGGTGCCGATTTTAATGCGGCCGGTGGGGCCATCGCGATCGGGTGAGCGTTCCGTGGTGCGGCCGAAGGTGCCATCGAGCACGGTGCCCAGATCGAAGCCGCTGACGTGACAATCTCGAATGGTGATGTCCTCACACGGTCGCAGCTCGCCGAGCGCGTAGCTGGTTTTGAGCACAATGGCGTCGTCGTTGGGCGTGTTGACGGTGCAATCGGTGATGGTCACGCGGCGACAGCCATCGATGTCGAGTCCGTCGCGATTGGTGTCGAGCGTGAGGCCCGTGATGGCGAGATCATCGACACCGGTGGCGAGCAGCGCGAAGTGACCACCGCGGTGCAGGGAGAAATCGCGCAGGATGACGTTGCGGCAATTCTTCAGCGCGATGGCCTTGTTGCCCTGAGTGAGCGAAGGGGCGGCCGACGGAGCGGGTCGGGGTGCGGAGCCGCTGGCGGCGGTGCCGTTGGGTCCGGTCGCCATGGTGACGTGCGGGTAGTTGGCGTGGCGCTTGAGGCCGAGTCCGTCAATGAGGCCGAGGCCGGTGATGGCGATGTCGGTCAGGTCTTCGCCCCAGATGAGACTGTTGCGCCAATGGCTGTGTCCAAAATCCTGATACTGAAGCTCGTCGCCCCAACGGTTGGGGAGGATGGGGTCGTAGGATCCAAAATCTGCGGCGGGCGTGGCAGCGAGCAGGGTGGCGCCGGATTCAAGATGCAGCGTGATGTGGCTGCGCAGGCGCACGGAGAAACTCAGGTAGGTGCCGGCGGGAAAGACAACCGTGCCGCCACCGGCATCGGCCGCGGCGTTGATGGCGGCATTGATGGCGGGCGAATCGAGCGCGATGCCGTCGCCGACGGCGCCATGGTCGCGGATATTAAAGGAAGGAGAGGCCATCAGGACGGAAGCAGTGAGGGAGAGAACGCCGAGAAAAGCGCAGCGAAAATACGATAACCGAGACACGAAAGAAGGGGAGTTTGACCGAGGGGGGCGGGGTGCGGCCCGCCAAGCAAGCCACCTAGATCCCGAGTCTGCCGCAATTGGCGCGGTCTCGGGCGCGCGATGGTGGGCGGACAGTTCGATCTGCCGGGTGGAGTCGCGAAGCGAGCCCGCGGCGCTACGGGTGGTCGGTGCGGAAGGGGGAGGCGGGGAGGCCGGCGGTGTTGAAGAGATTGCCGGTGGCGACGTTGGTCCAAGCGTAGCGGACCGCGGTGGGCGCGGGCACGGTGGCGGCGGTGACGACAACGGTGTGGCCGACGATTTTGGCCGTGGCGGGATGAAATACGCCGTCCTCGCCCGCGATGGTGAAGCCTTGCAACTCGCCGCCGGGCGCAACGAGGCCGTTGGCGGCGTGCTTGAAGCGCACAGCAGCCGCGTGGCCATCGATCGACATGGAGTCGTAGACGGGACCGGAATAGACGAGGTCTTCATCGTAGGCGAGGGCGCGGGCGGCGAGGGCGAGGCGGGCACCGACGGGTTCCTTGTGGGCGGGATGAATGTCGGTGGCGTCACCGACGTCGGTGGTGACGATCATGGCGGTGTTTTCGGTGGCTTGCCAGGCGAGGAGTTGGGCTTCGCGGATCTCGGGCGGTTGGCCTTCGAAGGGTGCGATCTGCACGAAGAGAAATGGCAGTTCTGGCTGCGACCATTGGGTGCGCCAATCGGCGATGAGGGCGGGTAGGAGGGTGCGGTATTGAGTGGAGCGACCGGCGTTGGCCTCGCCTTGATAGAAGGTGACGCCGCGAATCGCGTAGGGCACAAGCGGGGCGATCATGCCGTTGTAGAGTCCGATGGGCGAACTGGCGGAATTGCTCACGTCCATGGGCGGACGCGGCGTAGTCTGCAGATCGGCGACGAGTTGATAGTGCCACGAACCAGAGAGATTGATCGCAGGCGCGCTGCCATCGGAGGGCGCGAGGTCGAGCGCGGTCGCCGGGTCCCAGATGCCGCCGCCGCCGCCGGTGTCGATGATCCGCACTGTGACAACGTTACCGGAGGGCTTGAGCAGCGCGGCCGGAATCTCGTAGCGGCGCAAGGTCATGTAGCCGGTGGTGGTGCCGAGTTTTTGGCCATTGACCCACGTCGTGTCGACGTCGTCGACCCGACCGAGTCGGAGCACCAAATCGCGGCCCGACCAGTTCGGAGGCAGATCGAATGACCGGGTGAACCATCCGAGCCCGTCGAAGCCGTCGTGACCGCGGTCTTCCCACAACGCGGGCAACTCCATGGTCGGCCAATTCGTCGTGGCGGCGTCGGTGCTGGACCATGGGGTGTCGGCGTTCTCACCGGGATCGTGAGCGGCCAGCCACGCGTCGGTTTTTTCCAGATAACGACGCTTGGCCTCGGTCTCGTTGCTGGCGTCGAGCACGGCGATGGCGTCGGAAAATTCCGGAAAATCGGCGAGGCCTTCGAGGCTGGTCCAGGCCTCGGCGGGGGTGCCGCCCCAAGAACTATGAATGATGCCGACGGGCACGTTGGCGCCGAGGGCGGCTTGCAGATCGCGGCCGAAATAGTAGCCGACGGCGGTGAAGTTGGGCGCGGTGGCGGGAGTGCAGACCGACCAGGTGGCATCGACGGTCGCCTGAGGTTCGGGGGCGCGGGTTTGGGTGACATAGAGCTGTCGCAGCAGGGGACGATCGGCCGTCGCGACTTCGGCTTCCCAGCCGATGAGGGGTTTCTGGCCACCGCGAGGGCCGAGTTGACGTTCCATGTTGGACTGGCCACCGCAGAGCCAGACCTCGCCGACGAGCACGTCGGTGAATTTTTGGCTTTGGGTTTTCGATTTTGGATGGGTGGCGGTTACGTTGAAGGTGCGAGGGGTGGCGTTGGTGGAAAGAGGAGCGAGCGTGGTGCGCCATGCGCCGGTGGCGTCCGTTTTCGTCGTGCGGGTTTGGCCGGCGAAAGTCACCGTGACGGTTTGTCCGGGATCGGCCCAGCCCCAGACAGGCACGGGTTGGTCGCGTTGCAGGACCATGTGATCGCCGAAGGGTGAAGCGATCCTCAGCTCGGCGGCCAGCGGCAGGGCGAGTAGGGTGGCGAGAGTAAGCAGGCGGAAGAGCATGGGGTCAGGGGATCTGGAGTTCGGCGGGCGCGAGACCGGCCGCGGAGGCACGGAGGGAGACGGGACCGGTGGGAGCATCGGCCGCGACGATGACTTGGGCGAGTCCGTTGAAGAGGTAACGCGCGGGGGAAGGGGCGGGGGTGCGCAGGCGCACGAGGCCGAGGTCGTCGCGTTCGGGGATGCGGGTGTCGCCGTCGAAGGCGGTCACGAAAAGTTGGATACGATTGGAGCCGGGGGCGAGTTGGGCGCGGGTCAGGGCGATCATCGGACCGGCCGAGGTGGTGTCGACGTTGCGGGCGAGTTCGGCCCCATTGAGCCAGACGGTGCAGGTGCGACCGATGGACGGGAGGTAGAGGTCGTAGGTGGCGTCGGCGGGCAGGGCGGCGAGATTGAAGGTGCCGGTGAGGTCGTAGAACTCGCCGTTTTGAGGCACGGTGGCGCGCCAGGCACCAAGGGAGCGCATGGGGGCGAGCGTGGCGGGATCGGCGGGGGCGGTGGTGTCGGCGGGAGCGATGCGACCGAGCCAATCGTTGATGGTGAGAAACGTGTCGGTGGGGATGAAGCGGTCGGGTTCGTGCGAGCCGGGGTCGCCGTTGCCCACGCCGATGATGGTGCCGCCGGTGACGGCGAAGGAGAGGGCGTGGTCGGCGGTGGGAACCGCGCGGCCGGAGGCATCCTCGGCGGCGATGGTGAAGACGACGGTGCGTTTGCCGTCGGGGCCGGTGGTGGGTTCGTCGGCGGCGAGAGACAGGGCGGTGACGGGGCCGGTGGTTCCGACGACGGCGGTTTGCACGTGGCGGTCGTGGCGGTAGCCGCGGGCTTCGAGGCGACCGGGGGAGTAGGGAACCGACCACTTGAGTTTGCTGTTGATCGGCATGGTTTGGCGGCCGAGCGAGTTGCCGTTGAGGAAGAGTTCCACGGCATCGTGGTTGGAGTAGGCGATCACTTCAATCGGCTGGCCTTCGCGTCCGGGCCAGTTCCAGTGGGGCGCGAGGTGGAGGACGGGTTCATCAGTCCACCAGGATTTGACGTAGTAGGTGCTATCCTTCGGGAAACCGCAGAGGTCGAGCAGGCCGTATTGGGACGAGACGGCGGGCCAGCCGAGGGGAGTGGGTTCGCCGCGGTAGTCGAAGCCGGTCCAGTAGAAGAGGCCGGCGAGCCATGGCCGGGCGGCGTAGAATTGCCAGCCCATCTCGTTGTTGCCGCCGGAGTCGCCGCGTTCGAGCGGGGCGAGGTGGCCGCGGTCGTGATCGTCAAAGAAGATGCCGCGAGTGCTTTGGGTGGTGGTCTCTTCGGTGCCGATGCCGGGTTGGTGGGGGAAGTCGGCGTGTTGTTGGTCGGGGTCGCTTTGGTTGATGTAGTTGTAGCCGACGACATCGGCGGTGGTCGAGGATCCACCCCAGCCGCCGGAGATGGCCACGGTGGTGCGACGGGAAGGATCGAGGCGGCGGGCGAAGTCCTGCATGGTGCGCGTGATGCGGGCACCGAGGATGTTGCTTTCGATGGCCCATTCCTCGTTGCCCACCGACCAGATGATCACGCTGGGGTGGTTGCGATCGCGGCGAATCAAGGCGCGCAGATCGTCGAGTTGGGCGGGGTTGATGCCCATGAGGCGGTGTTCGTCGATGACGAGCAGGCCGAGGCGATCGCAGGCGTCGAGGAACTCGGGGGCGGGTGGGCGGTGGCCGGTGCGAATGGCGTTGATGCCAAACGCCATGAGACGACGCAGGCGGAAGTCATACATGGCGTCGGGCAGGGCGGCCCCGAGACCGGCGTGGTCCTGGTGGAGGTTGACGCCCTTGAGTTGCACGCGTTGGCCGTTGAGGAAAAAGCCATGGTCGGGATCGAAGCGGATGTCGCGAATGCCGAACGTGGTTTCGTAGCGGTCGAGTTCGACGCCCTCCATGTCGCGCACGAGCGTGACGACGGTGTGAAGGTGCGGGGAAACGGTGGACCACAGCGCGGGATCGTTGATCACCATGTGGGCGGGAAACGTGATCGTTTTTCCGGGAGCGATGTTGATGGGATCGAGCACGAGCCGGGCCACTACTTTACCGGTCGGATCAGTGATGGTTTGTTCCACCGCAACCGCGACCGGGGCGCGACCATCGTGGCGAACCTCGGTGGCAATGTTGATGGTGGCCGAGCGATGATGTGCGGCGAGATCGGTGGTCACGGCTGTGCCATGAGTGACGACGTGCACCGGCGCGGTTTTGCGGAGCCACACATGGCGATAAATGCCAGCACCTTCGTAGAACCAACCCTCCTCCATGGAGGCATCGGCGCGCACGGCGATGACGTTGTCGCCGCCGTAGTTCAAGTAGTCGGTGAGATCGTATTCGAAGCCGGTGTAGCCGCTGGGTTGTTGGCCGAGATAGAACCCGTTTACCCAGACGCGGCTGTCGCGAAACACGCCGTCAAATGCGATCGTGATGCGCTGCCCCAAGTCGGACTCGGGCACGCGAAACGCCTTGCGATACCAGCCGATGGCGCGGTCGGGAAAGCCTTTGCCGGCGGCCTTGTAACCATGGCTGTGACTGCCGGCGGGAGAAAACGGTGCTTCGACCGCCCAGTCATGTGGGAGATCGAGTTCGCGCCAGGCGCGATCGTCGAACGCGGCGGCGGCGGGGCCGTCGCCGAAGCCGGTTTTGGCGAGATAGGAAAAGTATCCGGTGGCGTGGCCGAAGTCGCGAGTCGGGTCGGACGGATGACCGAAAGCGAACCGCCAGTCGGCGTCAAAGGCGACGCGTTCCCGGGCGGTGCCGAGAGGGATCAGAGCGAACAACGCCACGGGAACGTGGCGCCAAAAAAGACGGGCGAGGGACATGGCACGGGGAGGTTGGGCGAGCGAAAGGGGCGCACGCGGTGTCGAAAGGTTTAGCGATAAACCTTTTTCCGTCGCGGGCAACCCACGATCCCGGTGAGTCCTCGTGATGGCGGCCTCTCTGAACGGATGCGATGTCGGCCAAAGCCGTGCGAATGAGGCGAGTTTAACGCACCAAGGGCCAGGCGTCTGGCGTGGGCTCGGTGGTGCCGTCCACGTGCGTGCGGGCGAGGAGAGCGAGTCGGGCGACGACGTCGGCATAGCGCGGATCGTCGACGAGGTTGGTTAATTCATGGGGGTCGTTGACCGAATCGGTCAGGAAAGCGCCGGCCCCCGGGCCGAAGAATTCGGCGTAGCGCCAACGTTCGTCGCGCACGACCACGCCGTTGATGCCGCGGTTGCGTTCGCTCCACACCGCGTAGGCGACGTGCGGCCACGGAGCGGTGGGGTTGTCGAGCAATGGACGCAGACTGCGACCTTCGATCTCGGACGGGATGGGCAGGTCGCACACATCCGCCATCGTGGCATAAAGGTCGATCAGCGCGACGACGCGGGGTGAGCTGTGGCCGTTGCCGGCGGCGTGGGGGGCTTGAATGATGAGCGGCACATGCACGCCTTGTTCCCAGAGCGAGCCGGCCTTGGACCACTTGCCCTTCTCGCCGAGCTGGTAGCCGTGGTCACTCCAGAGCACGATGAGGGTCGACTCGCGCAAGCCCGCTTCGTCGAGCGCGGCGAGCACGCGGCCGACGTTCCAATCCACGTAGGACGTGCAGGCGAGGTAGGCACGAATCACTTCGCGGGACTCGAGATCGGTCGCGTCGCGCTCGATGAAAAGATCGGCGTTGATCTCGCGGATGGAACCGGCGGGAAAGCCGGCGGGCACTTGGGGCCGCCGGGCAAAATCGACGGGGAGCGTGAGGTCGTCGACGTTGTAGAGATCGAAAAAACGCTTGGGCGCGATGAGTGGCGTGTGGGGTTTGACCAGACCGAGACCAATGAAGAACGGGGCGTCGCCCGGCTGCCAGGTGCGCAATTGGGCAATGGCTTTGTCGGTGTTGCGCGTATCGGCGAGTTCCGCGAGTTCCGTCGGATCGTCGACGGCTTTCCAGAAATCGGAGCCCGGGGCCCGGGCGATGTCGCCGGCGCGCATGGTGGCGAGACGTTCCTGTTCTTCCGCCACGGTGATCGGGCGGTCGGCGACGATGTGATCGGGGCGAGGAGTGGTGAAGTGATGCGGCACCCCGCCGATAGTCCACGCGGCGGCATCGTCGATGCGGTCGCCATGAAAGATCTTGCCGGCGCGAATGGTGGTGTAGCCGTGTTGCTTGAAGTATTTGGGCAGGCTGACCCAGTCGGGATACCAGGCGTTGAACCAATCGCGGTTGCCGTAGAGTTGGCTGGTGCGCGGGTAGCGGCCGGTGAGCATCGAAACGCGGGAAGGGTTGCACAACGGGTATTGCGCGTAGGCGCGGTCGAATTTCACGCCTTGGGTGGCGAGCCGGTCGATGTGGGGCGTGAGCGCGCGGGCGATGCCGTAGCTGCCGACCTCCGTGCGCAGGTCGTCGATCGAGATGAACAGCACGTTCAGCGGCGCTGGTTTTTCCGTTTGAGCCGCGAGTGACGTGGCGGTGAAAAGCAGGCTGATCGCCAGCATCGGAGAGAGAGGAATTTTGAATCGATTCATGGGGCGAGAGGTATCGGGTAAGCGGGAGGGCGTGTGCCTGCGTTATTCGCGAAACTGCACGTCCCAGACTTTGGCGTGACGGGCGGTGCCGGCAGGACCGGTGACTTCGAGCGCAACCACGTAGTTGCCGGTCTTGGCGTAAGCGTGGATCGGGTGTCGCTCCGTGGATGTGGTGCCGTCGCCGAAGTCCCACCGCCAGGCCGTGATTTCGCCGACGGACTCATCGTGAAATGCGACCACCCGGCGTGCCATGTCGGCGATCTGCCAGGACCAGCGGGCGTCGATTTCGGGGAGCAGGGTGGGCTCCATGGGCATGAGTTGAAAGGCGCACAATTCAGACGCCTGACCGAAGGACGTGCGTTGCGGCGCAAGCACCCAGAATCCGCGGGGAGTTTCGCCATCGTAGTCGATGACGATCCAAGACAGGCCAATGATTTTGTTTTCGCGCAGATCGGATTCCACCGCTCGGGTCGGACCTTCGCCTCCAGCGTAGTCGAACGGGGTGATCCAGAATTCCAATACAAGCTTTCCGGACTCGCCAGGCGCGAACGAAAAGGACTGCGCGGCGTTGGCCCACGGAAAGCTTTTCGTCCAGGTGGGGGCACCCCAGGCCATCGCCCAATCCTTGTTCACGGCGGGCGTGAAGATGTGGTAATTCTGAGCGTGCACGCCGCCGACGGCCCAGTGGGAAGCGTCAGCGCTGATGCGCGGTTCGGGCCGCGAGGCGGCGGCGCCAACCTTTTCGGTTGTCCACATGTCCTCGCGACCGCGACCGACCAAGGGCCCGCCGGAGGCGTCGCCGTCGACCATGATTTCGAAGGTGTCGTTGCGCAGGCCGGGGCCGGCGAAATCCCAATAGTCGTCCTCGGCTTCGTAGAGAAAATACAGCCGATTCAAGCCCGCGACCCAGCCGACCTTGACGCGCACGGCAAGCGTGGCGTCACCGGCGGCGGGTGGCCGCGACACCGTGTTGTGCATGTGATCGCGGGTGATGACGTAGGACTCCGGCACGAGGTCCCAATCGATCGTCTCACCGTCGATGCGCGGGATCTGGTCGCGGGGAAATTGGAAGACCGGATAAGTCGTCTCGGGCTTTTCCAATGCGGTGGCGGCGAGGCCGCAGAGGACGTGGATGATGGCGAGAATCACCGGCCGTCCCGGGCGCCACGCGGCGGAGCGAGACAGACGGCGCACGGTCAACCATGGGCGGAAGCGTTTGCTCAGTGTCTTCACGCCTTGAACACGGCGTCGAGTTTGCCGGTGCTGTCGCCGATGGTTTCGGTGGAAACGCCGACGGTATCGAGCATGGAACGGTAGAGGTTGGTCATGGGGGCGCCTTCCTCGACCCGCACGTGACGGCCGGCGTTGAGGCGACCGCCGCCTTGGCCGGCGAGGAGGATGGGGAGATTGACGGGCGAGTGTTCGTTGCCGTCGGACAACGCGCTGCCGTAGAGGATGGTGCTGTGGTTCAGGAGATTGCCTTCGCCTTCGGGGATGGATTTCAGGCGATCGAGGAAACGACTGAAGCGCGAAACATGGTAGCGGTTGATCTGCGCGAGTTTCTTTTTCTTCTCCTCGTCGGAACGGTGATGCGAAAGGTCATGGTGACCGTCACGGATGCCGATATTGGGGTAGGGGCGATTGCTGCCGTCGTGCGCGACGATGAAGGTGGCGATGCGGGTCGAGTCGGTTTGGAACGCGAGCGCCATGACCTCATACATCAACTCCATGTGTTCCTCGTAGGTTTCAAACATGCCGGGCGCATCGACGCCGGTGGGCACGTCGGGCATCGGAAATTGATCGGCGCGGGCGATGCGAACTTCGAGTTCGCGCACGGAGGTGAGGTATTCGTCGAGCTTGCGCCGATCATCCACGCCGAGCCGGGCTTCGAGGCGTTGGGCGTCATCGAGCACGTAGTCGAGAATGCTGCGACGGTAGAGCGAGCGACGCGCGGCGGACTCCACGCTGGCGGCGGCGTCACCGTTGCCGAACAGGCGTTCGAAGGCCGCGCGCGGATTGACCTCGGGCGCCATCGGTTGGGTGGCGGAGCGCCAGGAGACATTGAATTGATAAATGCAGCTGTATCCGGAATCGCATGACCCCGCCCGCTGGCCGCCGTCGCAACTGAGTTCCAGCGAAGGCAGGCGCGTTTGGTGACCGATCTGGCGGGCGGCGATCTGATCACACGAGATGCCGGCTTGGATGTCCGCGCCGGCCGTTTTGCGGGGGTGCACCCCGGACAGAAAACTGGCGGACGCGCGGGCGTGGGCCCCACCGCCGTCGCCGAGTTCGTCGCCCTGGGGGTTCGCGAGTCCGGTGAGCACGGTGAGGTCGCGTTGATGAGCCGCCAGTGGCTGCAGGCTCGATGGCAGCGCGTAATCGGTGCCAGTGGTGGCGGGAGTCCAGTCGGCCATGTTGGCGCCGTTGGGGACGTAGATCCACGCGACCCGTTGCGGCTGGTTGGCGGGGTTGGTGGCGGCGGCGCGGAGACGGGCGGGCAACACGGATTGCAGCACGGGCAAGGCGACAGCGGTGCCGAGCCCGCGGAGAAACAGGCGACGAGGGACGGGAGGAAGAGAGCTCATGGCGGGTGAAAGCAGCGGTGGCGTGGAGGGAGGGGCGAAGTCAGGGGGTGAAAACGACGGCGGGTGCGGCGACGTCGGGGGCAGGTGGCGCGGTCACGACGCGGCGCATCTGGAAAGGGAACGATTCGGCGATGGCGAGCACGAGAGCCGAGAAGCGATCTTCCCCGGCTTCGACCTGGCTCACGATTTCGTTGATGGCGGGGCGATCGTAATAGGCGGTGCCGCGGCCGAGCGCGTAGGTGAGCAGGCGATCGGCCATGCAGCGGAGGAATTCAGCGCGGCGGTGTTCGGCGAGTAGAGTGACCAGCTCGGCGGCGGACTCGAAGCGGGCGCGGCGGCCGAGGCTGCCCGAAGCATCGACCGGCTGGTCGCCGTCGAAGTCGCGCCAGGCTCCGATGGCGTCGAAGTTTTCCAATCCGAAACCGATCGGGTCCATGCGATTGTGGCAGGAGGCGCAGGTCGGACTGTCGCGATGTTGTTCGAGTTGCTCGCGCAAAGTTCCGGTGAGGGCGCGACCGGGTTCATCGAGTTCCGGGATGTCGGGCGGCGGTGGGGGCGGTGGCGTGCCGAGCAGGTTTTCCAGCACCCACTTGCCGCGCTTCACGGGCGACGTGCGGGTGGGATTGGAGGTGAGGGTCAACACGCTGGCGTGGGTGAGCACGCCGCGACGAGGCGTGTCGGCGAGGGACACCTTTTGGAATTGGTCGCCGGTGAGGGCGGGCAGGCCGTAGAACTGGGCGAGGCGAGCGTTGACGAAGGTGTAGTCGGCGGTGAGGAAATCGAATACGCTGCGGTCCTCGCGCATCACGTGTTCGAAGAAAAGTTCGGTCTCGCGCTGCATGGCGGCGCGCAACACGGGATCGTATTCGGGGAACAACTTCCGGTCGGGCGAGAAGGTTTCGAGGCTGCGAATCTGGAGCCATTGACCGGCGAAATTTTCGACCAGCGCGCGCGCCTTGGGCGAGGCGAGCATGCGGCGCACTTGGGCGGGCAACTGGTCGCGGAGCTGTTGATGCTCGGCGAGATTAAGCAGCTCGTCGTCGGGCATCGAACTCCAGAGGAAGTAGGAAAGGCGGGAGGCGAGCGCGAACTCATCGAGCGGTTGAACCGCGTCGTCGGAGGTGGCATCGGCCGGGGTGACCTCGGCTCCGCCGAGGAGGAGGAAGTGGGGCGAAACGAGGGCACCTTTGAGGGCGAGTTTTACGCCGGCGTCGAAGGATTCGCCCTGGTGTCGGGCCAGATCGTAGAGCTGAAGCAGGCGATCGGTTTCGGCGCGGGTGACGGGGCGACGCCAGGCGCGGCGCGTAAAGGGCGCGACGATGGCCCGGGCGGCGGCCCGCGGATCGTGCGACGTCGGATCGGCGTCAGGGTGGGCGAAGAGTGCGGCGAGCGGCGCGGGCTTGGCGGGGGTGAGCACGGGTTGGCCGAGTGGGCTGACTTCCAGGCTGCGGACGATGAGGTTGCGGTCGCGGAGATTCGGATTTGCGGCGGCGGGATCGGTGAAGTCGTTGACGAAGGCGGCGGTGAACGTGTGGGGCCCGGCGGGAAGTCGAATGGTGTGTTCGTAGATTTGGGGGCGCGGGACGAGCAACGCGGTGGAGAACACGCGCTGACGCGGCAGCGGCTCGTGGCGCGCGGGGGCGAGCACGTCGAACTCCTGAATCGTTTCGTCGCCGATGCGGAACTGCATGCGCGCGGGTTCGTCGCCCGCTTGTTGGGCGAACGCCTGAGCGCGCAGGATGACCTCGGTCTCGCGGGGCAGGTCGAAGGTGGTGGTCACGCTGCCGTTGGCGCGCAGCAGTTGATCGCCCTGTTGGGTGACGATCGGATCGCCGGTGGTGCTGAGGTCGGCGGCGGCGGTGCGTTGGGTCGCGGCGGCGAGCGGACCCTCGATTTCGAGCCACTTGAGGTAGACGACGCCGGGCTGTTGATGGCCGACGCGGCCGTTGAGCATGAACGTCTCGTTGTCCTCGCCGCCGCGTTGGCGGGCGACGGCGGCACGGAAGCGATGTTGACCGGCCGGCACGCCGAGCCGGGCCTCGTAAACCGCCGGGTGGTCGGCGTCGGTGGTGACGGTGAAATCCGTGACAAACGTATCGTCGAGCAGCAGGGCCAGTTTGGTGGGACCAGGATCGGATTCGAAAACGAGCGGCGTGTCGCTACCCTGGCCTTTCAGCGCGCCGCCATCGCGGGTGGCATAGGCGTGGACGCGAAACTGGTAGTCGCCGGCGGGCAGCGTGAGTTCGACGGCCGCGTCGTCCTCTTCGAGGGAGATGAGGTGCACCCAACCGTCGCCGCGATCGCCGAGTGCGTTGAACCCGATCTGAGCGAGGCTGGCCGGAATGCGTCGGACCTGGCTGCGAATCGGATCGGTGGAGATGGCGGTGTCGAGAATCTGATCGGCGGCGGCGAGGTATTTTTCCAACAACACCGGTGGTAGCGAGAGCACGTCGCCGACGTTGTCGAAACCGTAGCCGGAGTCGTCGGGCGGGAACTCGGCGGTGGCATTGAACTCGACGCCGATGAGGTCGCGGATGGTGGCCTGGTATTCGGCCCGATTCAGTCGGCGCAGGACCACGTGGCCCGGGTCGGGGTGGTTGGGATCGAGTTGGTAGAGTTCCTGTTCGATGTAGCGCGCGATGAGGTCGCGTTCTTCGTCGGAAGGTTGATTGCGACGATCGGGTGGAGGCATCTCGCGGTGACTGACGTAGCGGAGCACGACCTCCCAACGGTCCCGGTCGGTCTTGATCGCGTCAGCGGTGGTGTAGATGTCCAGCGCGAGGCCGCCCTCCTCTTCGCCGGCGGCGTGACAGTCGTAGCAATATTGCTCCAAGAGCGGAGTCAGGTCGCGGTCGAGTAGCAACGTATCGGTATCGGCCATAGCCGCCGTCGTCGCGAACGCCGCGAATAGTGGCACGTGAAGCGAACGCAGCATCACGGTTGCAGAAACTGGCGATCGTCGAGCCATTCCACGAAACGGTTTGGCCAGGATGAAACGGGCAACTCGGGGCGGTCATCGCGAACGCCGTAGCCGTGACCGCCGCTGCTGTAGATGTGCAGCTCCGCGTTGACGCCGGCTTGGCGCAGTTGCGTGAAAAGGGCGGCAAGCGGTTCGGGCATGCGGTCGTCAAAGGCGCAGGACAGAAACGCGGGCGGAGTGGTGGCGGACGACCAACCGTAATCGGTGCGGTTGAGGCCGCCCGGATAGATCGGCGCAAAGAAGTCGGGCCGGGATGATGCGCGCTCGATCGGATCGGTCGCGGTCGGATCGCCCGAATCCGATTGAGCGGCGGCGAGCAGGGCGATTTCACCGCCGGCCGAAAAGCCCAGGATGCCGATGCGATCGGAACGGAGTTGCCAGGGGGCGGCGCGATGGCGAATGAGGCGAATGGCGCGAGCGGCGTCGGCGGCGCCGTGGTCCTCGATGGTGTAGGGTTGGGGTTGGCCGGAGGGATTGGAGCCATCGCGAGCCAGCCGGTATTTCAGCACGAAGGCGGCGATGCCTTGGTCGGCGAGCCAACGCGCGAGTTCATGACCTTCGCGTTCAATGGTGTGCTGCATGTGGCCGCCGCCCGGAGCGATGATGACGGCGCACCCGGTCGCTCGCGATGGCTCGGGGAGGAACGGGGTGAGGCTGGGTCGGTGGATGTTGGAAACCACGGCGAAGACGATATCGGGTTCCTTTCGCCAACTGATCTCTTCGGGTTCGTTTTGACGGGCCTCCGAACCAGGAGCGCCGTTCGGCCACAAAGGAATGGCGGGGGCATGGTCCGACTCGGTCGCGGGTGTGTCTGGGATCGTCGGGCCGCCGGGCGTGACGTTGATCGGTCGGGGGGCGACAGATCGGGAACCTGGGTTCGGCGTGGCGAAAAGTAGGGAAACCGGAACGAGGCAACAGAAACAAAGACGCAAATTCAGCGACATGAGGGGAGGTCGTGGGGGGGCAGGGGAGAGGGAGCCGAAATGCTCGGAGGCGGCTCGGCGATGGGGATTCCGAGATGAAAACGTGACTCGATCGGGGAGACGACCGGCTGGTCGGTCGGATCGTCCGAAGATTTCCGGACTACCCGTGGAGTCGCTTGGTGGGCATGGTGGCCGGTGTCCGACCTATTACCCCAACTTACCCCGCCCATGTTCCCCTTGTCTTGCGCCATACTTCGAATCGTTGTGCTCTGTTTGATGCTTCCGGCGTATGCTCATCAAGCGCGGGCGGCGGACTGGACGATTCGCACGATTGCGGGCACCGGATCGCCGGGGTTTTCCGGCGACGACGGCCCGGCGATCAGCGCAGAAATCAATGACCCCTACGGGATTGTGCGCGGTCCTGATGGCGCGCTGTGGTTTTGTGAACACCATGGGCACCGCATTCGTCGCATCGATGCGGACGGAATCATCACCACGGTGGCGGGCACGGGAGAGCGAGGATTTGTGGGCGACGGCGGGCGCGCGCTCGAAGCGCAGTTTAACCTGCCGCATGAACTGCGGTTTGATGGTGCGGGACACCTGTTTATCGCCGACACGGGAAACCACGTCGTTCGTCGGATTGATGCGCAAACCGGGGTGATCACGACCGTCGCCGGACGGCCGAAACAACGCGGTTATGCCGGCGATGGCGGACAAGCGACGGATGCCAAACTCAACTCACCGCACAGCATCCAATTTAGTCCGACCGGTGAACTGTTCATCTGCGATGTGAGCAATCATGTGATCCGCCGGGTCGACATGAGAACCGGGGTGATCACGACCATTGCAGGGACGGGAGCGCCGGGGCCAACTCTCGATGGCGCGCCCATTGAGGGCACGCCGCTCAACAACCCCCGGTCCATCGACTTTGATCAGGCGGGTAATCTCTGGTTGGTGACGCGGGAGGGAAATCAGGTCTGCAAATTCGATCTCGCGGCCGGACGCATCCATCACATCGCAGGCAACGGCGAAGCAGGTTTCACCGGTCACGGTGGGCCGGCGCGCGAAGCCGCACTCAGCGGCCCCAAAGGCATCGCACTCGACGCCGCCGGCAACGCCTGGCTGGCCGATACCGAAAGCCATACGATCCGTAGGGTTAATGCGGATACCGGCACGATTGATTGGGTCGCCGGCACCGGGCGCCTGGGCGACGGTCCCGACGGCGAGCCCACCGCCAGCGGACTCAACCGGCCGCACGGCGTGTTCGTCGACGCGGATGGTGCGGTCTATGTCGGCGACAGCGAAGCTCACCGTATCCGCGTGCTGCGGAGGGATTGAAGTCTATCCCGCCGCTTAAGCTCGGGGACTTTCTCCACGCCAAGGCGCGAAGGGGCGGTCGAGAGGTAGGAGCGTGCTGGCGCGCGATGAACACGCTGCTAATCCGGGTGCGCTGGTGGCGAGAGGCAGGTGCTGTCGCGCGCAAGCACGCGATTACATATGAGAAGTAAAGCAGGCGGCCTACGGGAAGTCGTGTGGAGAATTACATCCCGAAATGGGTGCGGTTCTTTCGGACGGGTTTGGTTACGGCGCGGCGGGAAAAGTCACCACGGGGCGCGTCGGCAGCGGCAACGTCTCGTCGAGGGCGAAGCTCGGATGGGGCGGCTGGTTGTAGGCGCTGTTTTGCCACGCGATCGCCATGCGGTATTGCGGGTCCTGCATGAGGGTCACGAGCCGGTAATTGGTCGGGATCGTGGTGGTGTAGATGCGCAGCTCCTGATTGTCGCGGGTGCGCCAGATGATCTCTTCGCGCCAGTCGCCCCAGAGGTCGGCACTGACGGTGGGCGTGGATTTGGTGCCGTTGTTCGACGTGCTGGCGTGGGCCACGAGCAGCGGATCGAGTTGCTCGGTGGTCCAGTTCCATTTCAGCACGCGGTTGCCGTCGAGCAGTTCGCGCAGGAGATCGCCGTCCCACCAGATGCCGAAGTTGACCGGAAAGCCCCGCGGACGTTGGGCGAGGATGATGGTGCCGTCGGCGGCATAGAGTCCGTCCACGCCGGCCCCCGCGGCCCACATCTCGGCTCCGGCATAGCGGGGGTCGATGTTGAAGGCGTTGCCGCGGCCAGGACCCTCGCCTTTGTCACCGCCGGATTCGGCGGCCTTGACGGAAGGGAGCAGGAAGAGGGGTTTGCCAGTGCGGGCGTCGCGCAGGCTCATACCTTCGTTGTCGAATCGTTCTTGGATGTCGTGCACCTCAAGGCCGGGATTCGACCAATCGAAATCCGAGACATGCAGCGCGTCGCCGTGACCCCAGCCGGTGGAGTAGAGTCCGGTGCCGTCGTCATCGACGACCATGGCGCCGTAGACGACTTCCTGTTTACCGTCGTTGTCGACGTCGGCGACCGAGAGTTGGTGGTTGCCCTGGCCGGCGAAAGGCAGGTTGTCGGGATTGCCATCGTGACTGTCGAAGACCCAACGCGACGTGAGTTCGCCGCCGCGGAAATCCCATGCGGCGATGACGGTGCGGGTGTAGTAGCCGCGACAAAAGAGCAGACTGGGCAGGTGGCCGTCGAGGTAGGCCACCCCGGCCACGAAGCGGTCGGAGCGGTTGGCGTAACCGTCGCCCCACACGGATTTGAGCTGTTCGGGCGTGGGGTTGTCGGTGTCGGGGTGGCGACCGGGAATGTAGCGGGTGGTGGCGAGGGCGGCACCGGTGAGGCCGTCGAACACGGTGAGGTATTCGGGTCCGGCCATGATGCGGCCTTCCATGGAGGCGACGTAGCCGGTGGACGTTTCGCGGGCGCCGCTGCGATCGCGCGAAGGCACTTCGATACCGGCCTGGCCGCGCCAGTCGGCGGCGGCGTCGCCGATGACTTGGCCCACGCCATCGATCGTGCCGTCGGCGGTTTTGCAGGCGACCTCGGCGCGGCCGTCGCCGTCGAGATCGGCGACCATGAACATGGTGTAGTGGGCGCCTTCGCGAATATTTTTGCCGAGATTGATGGTCCAGAGATGGGTGCCATCGAGGCGGTAGGCTTGGAGCAAGGTCTGCCCCGTCACGCCGGCGCGGGAGTTGTCCCGAGGATGCTGTTCCTGTTTGATAATGATCTCGTAGTCGCCGTCGCCGTCGAGGTCGCCGAGCGAACCGTCGTTGGGCGTGTAACCCTCCGGGGTATCCAACGGGATCGAAACGTAGGGCAGCGGCGCGGCGCTGGCGGGCAGGGTGAACGCTTTGCTGGGTTCACCTTCGGTGCCTTCGATCACCGGGCGCACAAAGTATGAAGTATCTCGATACAATGCGGCGGAGGTGTCGCGGAACCAGGTCCCGGCGGTCAGCGGCTCCTCGTTGAGCTGGCGCATGCCGGCACGGGGATCGCGGCGCGACGCGAAAGGGCCGACATCCTCGGGCGCGGCGGCGGCGGTGTCGCGGTAGACATTGAAAGCGACGTCGGCGGGGTCATCGGCGAGCAACCGCCAGGAGACGAAGACCGCGCCGTCGGGTTGGTGGATGGCGACCACGCCGCGGGAGAGGCGTTCGACCATCGGTTGAGCACCGAGGGATGTGGCGAGGACGAGGCAAAGCGAAAGCAAGCGGGGAAGTTTCATGGCGAGGGGTGGCCACCACGTTCCAGCTTACCCCGGAAGATGCACGCGGATCGGCAGTCGGACCGTCAAACCGAGGCCGTGCCGCCGACAGTGTAACCATAATGGTTACACTTTTCGGGCGCGGTTTTCGGCTGGCGCGGGACGGGACGTTTACTGATTGGTCGCGATGAGGTCGCGGTCGCGGAGCCACGCCGCGGCGCGCGCGGGCCAATCGGAAGCGGTGCCGAGGCCCGGATTCATGGCCATGCCGTGGGGGCCATGTTGAAAAATGTAGAGTTCGCCGGGCACGCCCGCCCGGCACATGGCGTCGTAGTAGCGCAAAGCGTTGGCCACCGGCACGGAGCGATCATCCTGGGTATGAATGATGATCGTCGGAGGCGTGGCGGCGGTGACTTGGTCCTCCAATGACAGCAGTTTGAGCAAGGCGGAATCGCCGCGGGTGATGTTGGTGCGGGATCCATTGTGGGTCACTCCGTCGACCATGGATATGACCGGATACATGAGGATGGCGAAATCGGGCCGGGCGCTGACCGCATCGATCTCCGCGCCGGTCTTGCCGTCCGGATGGTCAAACAGCGTCGAGGCCGAGGCGGCCAGGTGGCCGCCGGCCGAGCTGCCCATTACGCCGATGTGCTCCGGATCGACGCCGAACTCCTGCGCGCGGGAACGCACGGTGCGGATGGCGCGCAGCACGTCCTGCAGTGGATAAGGGTGACCGTATTCCTTGAGCCGGCTTTTCAGGAGAAAGGCGGAGACGCCGAGGTGGTTGAGCCATTTGGCGTAGGCGATGCCTTCGCGTTCCCAGGACAGAATGCTGTATCCGCCTCCCGGGCACACCACCACGGTGGTGCCGTTGGCGCGGTCGACGCCGGCGGCGTAGTAGGTGAGGGTGGGTTCGTGCACCGCGCTGTAGCGGCCGTCTTCGAATTGTTCGGCCGCGGCTGCGGCTTGCTGCGCCGGGACGCCCTCGGGCCAGAGAGGGAGGATGGTGCCGTCGGGAGGCAGGGCCGCGGAGGCGAGCACGGAGGTGGAGACGAGGAGGGCGAGGAGCAGCGGGGATTTCATGAGCGAAGGGGGGCGTTGGCGCGCAGATCACGCCAGACTTGGCCGTCGGGAAAGGTGTGGGTGGTGAGCGATTCGGGTTTGAGCGTGATGTTGGTGCCCGGTGCGGTGGGGGCGACGTAGTGACCGTCGCGCACCACGCAAGGATCGACGAAGTGCTCATGCAGGTGATCGACGAATTCAGTGATGCGTCCGTCGAGCGAACCGCTGACGCAGATGTAGTCGAAGATGGATTCGTGCTGCACGTATTCACAGAGTCCGACACCGCCGGCGTGAGGGCAGACGGGGGTGTTGAATTTCGCCGCCAGCAGCAGCACGGCGACGACCTCGTTCACGCCGGCGAGGCGGCACGAATCGATCTGGCAAAAGTCGATGGCGTCGGCCTGGAGCAGTTGTTTGAACATGACCCGGTTCTGGCAGTGCTCGCCGGTGGCGACCCCGATGCCGAGTGGACGCACGCCGCGCGCGATGGCGGCGTGGCCGAGGATATCGTCGGGCGAGGTCGGTTCCTCGATCCAGAGCGGGCGGCACTCGGCGAGGCTGGTCACCCAGTCGATCGCGACGTCCACGTCCCAACGTTGGTTGGCGTCGATCATCATGGCGCGGTCTGGGCCAATGGCGTCGCGCATGACGCGGGCGCGTCGGAGGTCGTCGGCGCGATCGGCGCCGACCTTGAGTTTGAAGTGGGTGAATCCCTGCTCGATGCCTTCGGCGCAGAGGCGTCGAATCTTCTCATCCTCGTAGCCGAGCCAGCCGGCGGAGGTGGTGTAGGCGGGATAACCGCGAGCGAGGATCTCGGCTTCGCGGGTGGCGCGAGTCGGCGCGAGTTTTTCCAACATGGCCAGGGCTTCGTCGGGCGTGAGCGCATCGGTGAGGTAGCGCCAGTCGACCATCTCGACGATTTGCGCGGGCGAGAGATCGACGAGCAGTTTCCAGAGTGGTTTGTCGACGGCCTTGGCCCAGAGGTCCCAGAGCGCATTGACGACGGCGGCGGTGGCGAGGTGGATGACGCCTTTTTCCGGGCCCAGCCAACGGAGTTGGGAATCGCCGGTGAGGTGTTTCCAGGTGGCCCCGGGGGTGGCGGCGAAGTCGGCGAGGGAGAGGCCGATGACGAGGGGCCGCAGGCTGGCGATCGCGGCGGCGACGATATCGTTGCCCCGGCCGATCGTGAAGGTGAGGCCGTGGCCGGCGAGACCGTCCGTGCGGTCGGTTTCCAGGACCACGTAGGCGGCGGAGTAATCCGGATCTGCGTTCATCGCGTCGGACCCGTCGAGAGCGAGGGAAGTGGGAAAACGAACGTCGTGGACGTGAATATCGGTGATGCGGCCGGAGAGTGACATGATGGGGAAAGCAGAAACAGGAGGGGAGGAACGAAGCCGGTTATTTGCCGGCGCTCCAGCCGCCGTCGATCATGAGGGTGCTGCCGGTCACCATGGCGGACGCGTCGGCGGCGAGGTAGAGGGCGGCGGAAGCAATTTCGTCGGGTCGGATCATGCGCTGCGCCAGCTGGGTCGAGGCCATTTCGCGGTAAGCTTTTTCCGGATCGGGGTATTCGGCGATGCGGGCCTGGACAAACGGTGTCTCGACGCGGCCGGGGCAGATGGCGTTGAAGCGCACGCCGGTGTGGGAGTGGTCGAGAGCGAGGGCCTTGGTCAAGCCGACGATGGCAAATTTGGTCGTGGTGTAGGCGAGGCGATCGCGCACCGCCACGATGCCGGCGACGGACGCCAGATTGATCACGCTGCCGGCACCGTGTTCGAGCATGGCGGGGACAAACGCGTGGCAGAGGTTGAAGGGACCCCGAACATTGACGGCATGCAGGCGATCAAGGTCGGCGGCGGCCGTTGCGAGCAGGTTGCCCACGTGGCCGATGCCCGCGTTGTTGACGAGCAAATCAAGCCGGGGCAGTCGACCGCGCAAGGCTTCGACGGCCTCGGGATCGCTCACGTCGAGCGCGGCAAACTCGGCGTCGTGGCCCGCCTCGCGAATCGCCGCGACCGCGGCTTCGCCGGCGGTGAGGTCGCGATCAACGACCCAAACTTTGGCCCCCTGCCGGGCAAACAACCGGGCAATGGCGAGTCCGATACCGGAGCCGGCACCGGTGACGAGAGCGGTTTTGGTGGTGAGAGAGAACATGGTCAGATCAAGCGGCAGGCACCGTGGCGGTGGGCGGAGAGGGGCGATGACGGAACAGGATGGACCCGATCGCAAACGAGCGGGCGGGCGGTGTCGAGCCCACCGCCGGAAAGGCGGGACGTGCCGCGTGAGTTTACCGGTTTGTCAGTGATACGGACACGCATGGCGGATGATCAGTCGACGTGGAAAACTTCCTCCATGTTTGACCACCAATCACCGGGAGCGCGATCGGCGTAGGGTTCCTGCATGGGCGCGGTGACCGCCCACCAGCGCTGCGTGGCGGGATCGGCGGCCATCGCCTTCATGTCGGCCGCGAAGTCATCGCCCCAGTATTCGAAATAAGCGAACAGTTCACCCGCCCGGTGGAAGATGGAGTAGTTGCGGATGTTGCAGCGGGCAATGGTGGCGAGCACGTCGGGCCAGACCGCGGCATGCGCCCGTCGGTATGCTTCGAAGGACTCGGGGCGGACGCGGAGCGTTTGGCCGTAGCGGACAGGCTTGACGGGAGCGCTCATCGGAACGATCAGGCGCTGGCGCCGGGGTGGGTGACGGCGCGGTCGAAGTGAATGTATCCGCCGTCGACATACAGTAGTTGGCCGGTGGTGTGGCTGGAACGGGGCGAAGCCACAAACACGACGGTGTCGGCGATTTCCTCGGCGGTGGTCATGCGTTGGCCGAGGGGAATGGTGGCGCGGATCGCCGCCAGCGCGGCGTCGGGGTCGGGCCGCGAGCTGATCCAGTGGGCATATTGCGGGGTCATGACCTCGGCGGGGAGCACGCAGTTCACGCGGATGCCGCGCGGGGCGAGTTCGACGCCCCACTCGCGGGTGAGGCTGTTCATGGCCCCTTTGGCGGCGGCGTAGCCGTTGGTGCCGCCCTGGCCGGTGATCGAGCACTTGCTGCCAATGTTGACGATGGCGCCCTTCGCTGCAGTCAGTTGCGGGAGGCAAAGCCGGGTGAGTTCGTAGACGTGCACCAGATTGCGTTCGAGGGAGGTGCGAAAGGCGGCGATGCCGGCATCGAGTCCCACCCCATCGTTGACCCCGGCATTGTGGACCAGCACGTCGATGCGACCGAAGCGGGCGACGATGTTTTCCACGGCGGCGGCGATGGCGGTGGGCTCGGTGAGCTCACACGGGAAAGCGGCGGCGCTCCCGCCCGCGGCCGCGATGGTGGCGACCAATGCGTCGGCTTCGGCGGGACTGCGACCCACTATGCAGGGAATCGCGCCCTCGGCGGCGAAGGCGAGGGCGATGGCGCGTCCGATGCCTTTGGCACCGCCGGTGATGATAACGACTTGGTCGCGAAGATGCAGATCCATGGGGTGAGAGAGGGATGGTGGAGATCTGCGACCGCGTGCCAATCCCACAATGTCTATTCGGGGCGCAGGGGCGTGAGGGTTACCGGGCCGAGCAGGCCGGACGGAGTGAGCGGCCAGTCGCTCGCATCGAACGGTCGGTAACGGATGTTGACGAAGTTGATCTCGTGCATGATGCGCCAGTCGATGCCGCGGCGATCCAGATCGCGGATACGATTGGCCGCGAGGTTGGTGACATCGATTTCGAGCACGTTGCGGCCCGCCCGCAGGGCCGAATCGAGCCGAAGTTGAAACGGCAGGCTCCAGGCGGTGCCGATGAGTTGGCCATTGAGTTGGACGCGCGCGCTCTCACGCACGTCGCCGAGATTCAGGAGCCAGTCGGTGGTGCCGGGAGGCGCGACAGGAGCGTCGAATTCGATGGTATAGCGGGCGGTGCCGGCGAAGCGTTGATTCTCGGGATCCGGCAACTCCGTCCAACTGCCGAGAGCCGTCGACCCGACCGAAGGAGGCAACACCGGACCGCCGCGGCGAAAGCGGATCGACCACGAGCCCGGGATGGGCTGGGCGGGTCCGGCGGGCTCCAGGATCGGCCACGCGGCCAGCGCGGGCGTCGTGGGGTCGGGGGAAGTGGCATGGAGCAGAACCGATTGCCCGGACGCGAGCTGCAGGCGGACGGACGTTTTTCCCGCCGCATCGATGCGCGTGGGCGCAGCGCCGGCCATGCCGTCAAGGGGATCGGTGCGGCGCACGGTGGTGGCGGGCGCGCCGAGGGGCAGCCAGGCGTTGAATGATTCGCCGGTGAGGTTGGTGATGAAATAGGCGAAGCCATCGTCGGTGCGGCGGCGGATATACTCGAGTCCGACGGCCGCCATGGTTTCCCGGCGGAGCCCTCGATGGGCGGCGACTGCGATCAATGGGTTGCGGCGTTCGTCGGGTGAACCGAGCGTGAGGTGCAGCGACGTGTCGGTCGCGAGCGAACGCAGCTCGTCGAGGAGGCCGGCGAATTCGGCCCGACGGGCCGGAAGGTGGCCGAGGCCGGGAACGTCATCGGGCAGCGCGAGCATGACGACATGGGTGCCTTGGCGAACCATGCTGATGATGTATCGCAACGTGGCGAGTGGCATGCGTCGCGCCGCCGGGACCACGAGCAAACGGTAGGTTTGGCCGGGCGTTTGGAGATCGCCGTTCGCCGTGGGACGGGATGCTTCGAGTTGAGCGTCCGACACATAGTCACAGGCAAAGCCCGCCTGGGCCAACTCGCGGGCCGCCGCGCCGAACGGGCTGTGGGTGAGCCAGTCGACGTGGTGCACGCCCAGTTGTTTGATCAGCCCGGAAGGGTCGTCGACGACATCCGCGTAGGGCCAGTAGAGGAGGACCTCGTTGTCCGGTTGGCCCGATTGGAGGACGGTTTGGACGCGGGTGACATAGGCGTTGAGCGCGGCGAAATCCTGCCACCACGGGTTGTTCGGATTGAACTGGGTCGAGGCATAAAACAGCCAGCCGGGCCACGCGGCGTCGGGGGGCGAGTATACCGTGCCGTGGTAGAGCACGTGATTGATGCCGTTGACAAACAACCGGTCGATTTCGGGTTTGGCCATGGCGAGGGTGGTCTTCCAATGCTCGCGCAGCCACGTGCAGGTTTCGCTGGAGGTGAGCGGTCGGCCCATGACGTGGGCGGCGGAGGAAGCCATCTTCATCATGAGCGGCTCGGGCAGATCCTGACCCGAGCGAATTTCGTCGGGGGATCGTCGCAGGCCGGGAATGGGGAAGAGGGTCGAGCCGAAGGTTTCCGTCTCGGGGATATCAACCGCGCCGTAGAGATCGAGCAGGTTGGCGGGCGCGCCGTGCGATTGATTGCGCACGAGCCATCCGTGGTCGTGCGACCAATCGGCCCAAGCCTGCAGATAGTCCAGATGGAGCTCGCCGAGGGTGGTGCGATAATCGGCTTTCAGACGTCCGAGGGCGTCGGCGGCGGGACTGCCTGCCGCAGGCGGATTTTCGGTCAAAAGCTCGGCGGCGTGATCATCGAGTTCGTAGCCATGTGCGGCGCGGAATGCTGCGGCGAGGCCCGGGGTCCATTCCGCGCCGTAGTATTCGAATGAGTCGTGAAATTGAGCCCGGATACCGGATGGATCGATGTGACGGAAAGCCTCGTCGAAGGGTGTCAAATAGCGCTGGAGGGCGGAGGCCGCGTAAGGATCGAGCACGAGGCCCTCGCCGCCGGGAGCGGCGCGTTTGACCTGCATTTGAGTCGGGGCGCCGGTGAGGTGGCCGTCGACCTGCACCAGTTTTTGTGACCCGCCCGCCGGGTCGACCCAAGGCGCGCCGAACGGCCAGCCCGTGCCGGTGGCCATGTCGACCTGCATCCCCAGCCGGGCGGCCTCGCGCGTCGTGTGAGCGAGTGCCTCCATCCAAGCGGGGGAGAGGTAGGGCAGGTAGCGATCCTCGGCGTGTTGAGCACCATAGATCGGAGTGATCTCGACGCCGCCGAGACCGGCCTGAGCGAAGGCTTCGAGTTGTTGGGTGATACCGGCGCGATCCACGGCGCTCCCGGGCCACCACCACCGCGTCCACGGCCGAGGATCGGGCGACGTCGCGGCGAAAAGGAGGGAGGCGGAGCAAAGGGCGAGGAGCGGCCGCGCCAAAGAGACGACGGCGCGCCGCCGAGGGGAAGGGAGGGGCATGGGACCCGCGTGATGGCCGAACGGGTGGGGTGGAGCGATGATTTACGGGCACGGACAGTCCAGTTTTGGTCGCAACCGGGCGGTGGGGGCGGCGTTTCTCTGACTGTCAAAAAATCCATCGCGTGGCGTCGAAGGGGCGAGGATGTAGACATGATCCCCGCTCCACCTCGTCTCTCGCGACGGGGTGATCGAACCCCTTTCCCTTTATCCCTCGTTTTGCCTGATTTTAGCGCCGGTTCCGGCGATCGGAGGCAGGAATGCCTCGCGAAAGCGATGCCTTCGCCCCGGCGCTAAGCCTCTTCCTCTTCGCTCATGTCAAACCCCTCCCCCTCATGCCCCCGCGTCGCTTTGATCGGCGTTTCCGGCTATGGTCGAATCCATCTCCAACTGGCGCAGGAATGTCAGGCTCAAGGTCAACTGCGACTGGTCGCGGCGGTCGTGATCAACCCCGACGAGGAGCGGGTGTTGGTGGCCGAATTACAGGAGCAGGGTTGTGCGATCTATGCAGATTATGACGCCATGTTTGCGGCGGAAGACGGGGCTCTCGATCTGTGCATGGTCCCCACCGGGATCCACTGGCACGCGCGCATGACGATCGCCGCCTTGCGGCACGGTGCGAATGTGTTGGTGGAAAAACCGCTGTGCGCCACGCGGCGAGAAGCCGATGCGATTGCGACGGCGGAGCGCGAGACCGGCCGTTTCGTCGCCGTGGGTTTCCAGGACTACTACGAGCCCGGCACGCAGTGGTTGAAGAAGGAACTGGTGCGCGGAGCCATCGGTCGGGTTGAATCGGTGCGTTTCCTGGGCCTGTGGCCGCGCGCCCGCCGTTACTTTGAACGGAATGACTGGGCGGGTTGTCTGTCGCTGCGCGGTCAGCCCGTGTATGATTCTCCGCTCAGCAATGCCTTCGCGCATTTCGTCATGCTCAGCTTGTTTTTTGCCGATCCGCGCGAGGAAGAAGTCGCGGCGGCGGAGATCGCGGATGCCGAATTGTATCGTGCTCATGCGATTGAAAGCTTCGACACCGGCGTCGTGCGATCGCGCACGGCGGCCGGCGTCGAGCTGTGGTTCGGTGCCAGTCACGCCAGTCGGGCCACGGTGGAGCCGTTGATCGAGATCAAGGGGTCCACCGGCACCGCGTGCTGGAGCTATGAAAGTGAGGCGTGGTTGAAAAATGGAGACGGCCAGAAACGCACGCACCCGCTGTTGGATGTAAACGGCGCCCGGCAACACATGATGGCGGCCGTATTGCGCCGGTTGCAGGATCAAGCCCATCCCGTGTGCGCGCCGCGCATGGCGACGCAGCACACCGCGTTTGTGGAATCTCTCCTGGATGGGGCGACGATCGAGAACTTCGACCCCTCCATTGTGCATTGGAGCGCGACCCCGGATTCGACCGACGCGGTGCCGAATGTCAGCGGCCTCGAAATGGCCATGCGCGACGCCTATGCGGTGAGCGGACTGCTGAGCGTCGCGGCGGATGGTTGGACCTCGCAGGCAGCGCCTTCCGTCGATTCTCCCGTCATATGAATTTCGTCTCGTTAACTCGACTTGTCCTCCATCGTATCGGACAAGGCTCGGACTGTCCGACCCGGGTGTCGTTGTCGAACCCGCCCCCCAGTCCTGTTATTCGTCTCCATCCCGCCGCGCCGTGTTCCCAGATCCCGGTGCAGCGTTTTACCCCCGCAGTCTCTTAGTTACCCACCCCCTCGTTTTCAGTCATTTCCATTTCGGAAAGTGAACTCAGTTCCAGCCTGCTTACGGCTAGCAGCTGGGTTCACCCTACACCCAACCCCAAGCTACCCAAACTCATGCAGAGAACAACCCAACCCTGGAGCCGCCGCGGCCGTCTGCCGCGTGCCTTACTGGCTCTCGCGCTCGCCGCTCCGGCGTTCGCCCAATCGGCCAACGACGCCAACACCGGTGAAGAAAACACTGAGGAAGACATCGTTACCCTGACCCCGTTCCAAGTTGATTCATCGAAGGATCAAGGTTACTTCGCCCAGAACACGCTGGCTGGTTCGCGCATGCGCACCAACATCGCGGACTTGGCGTCTTCCATCACGGTGGTGACCGCCCAGCAACTCGAAGACACCGCGTCGGTCGACATCAACGATGTCTTCCGTTACGAGGCCAACACCGAAGGTTCCTCCACTTACACCCCGTCCGTGCAGTCCCTGCGCAACGACGGTGTGGTCGACGTGAACGCCGGTTACACCCACGGTGGTGACGGCAATGCGCAGACCAACGCCGGAGCCAACCGCGTGCGCGGTCTCGGTGCTCCCAGTTCTTCCCAGAACTTCTATCCGACGAATTCACAGGTGCCGTTCGACGCTTACAATGTGCAGTCGATTGAAATCAGCCGCGGCCCGAACTCCATGCTCTTCGGTATGGGCAGCCCGGCCGGTATCGTGAATCAAACCACCGCGCAGGCGGTGCTCAATGCCGACGCCGCTTCCGTCGCCTTCCGCGTCGATGACCGTGGTTCCTACCGTGGTAGCTTTACCTTCAACAAAGCGCTGATCGACGACAAACTCGCCATCTACGGTGCGGGCGTTTCGGACAACACACGTTTCGAGCGCAAGCCATCCTACGACGACACCACTCGCTTCTATGGTGCCCTCACCTTCCGTCCGTTCGAAAAGACGGTCATTCGTGCGTCCGTCGAGCAGTATGAGAACGACAACCGTCGCCCCAACACGCTCACCCCCCGCGACAGCGTCACGCAGTGGCGCGCTGGCGGAGGCTGGGGTTTTGACGCCGCGACCGGCATGCAATACAGCACGGTGACCGGCGAGTCTCGCGGTCCCATCGCGATGCGCACAGGGTCGCCGCGCATCGATGAGACCCGCGCTTATATCGAAAATATGCCGGGCTACAATGCCTCTCTTTGGAATGCTGACCGGACTCAATACAACGGTGCCAATATCTATGGCGGCAGTGCCTTCAGCACGATCGGTGGCGTGTTCTTCACTCCCGGTATGGGAACAGGAAATGGCTCCCGTCCGAAGATGCAAATCCAAGACGGTCAGGTAGTGAACTATAACTACTATCCGGCCGATCGTTATCGCACTTTCTATGGTGAGCCGGATGGCCCAATCTTTCCTTATGCGGAGGCCGATATTTTCGCCAACCCAGCTTGGGACACCGCCTATAATTCGACGTTTACCCAGTCTAGTTTTTGGACGGGTGCGAATAACGGCGTGGGCAGCTATCGCTACCCGGGCGTCACCGACAAGACCATCTACGATTGGGAAAACATCAATCTGCTGCAGATGAACTTCGCCCATAAGGAGAACACGACGTTCAATGTGGAGTTGGAGCAGGAAATCCTGCCGAGCCTCAACTTCAGTGCCGGCTGGTTCCGTCAGGACTTCGAAGATGCCGTCAACTACACGGTGTCGCAGCTCAATGTCGCGACCATCTACGTCGATACCAACATCAGCCTGCCCAACGGTTCCCCGAATCCGTTCTTCGGTCAGCCCTACGTGAATGACTTCGATCCCGACCAATTCGTCCATACCGAGGTCAACGACAATTTCCGCGCCTTGTTGGCTTGGACGCCGGACTTCACCGACAACGACGGATTCTCCAAATGGTTCGGTCGCCATCAGGTCCTCGGTCTGTGGAGCCGCAACGACGTCAGCTCGACCTTCATCCGCAAGCGCTGGTTTGAGGTCGAAGATGATCAGATTGAAAACAATACCATCTTCTGGGCGTCCAATCCCGCTGATGCCGGTTGGAACCGTCAGCGTCGTTCTTCCGAGCGGATGTTCTACCTGGCCAATCCGGGGTCTGCCCCTCTGGGCAACGTTACCCGCGCTTCCGGCGAGTTCAACGACCTGACCGTCAACACGCGACGGACTTACTACGATTACGGAGCGTCTTCTTGGAGTGACCTTGGCACCACGATGGGCTTCATTGATATGGATGCCTCTCTCAATGGCTCCGAGCGCATCGTTGATTCATCTAGCATTGGCATCACCAGCAACCTCTGGAATGATCGTCTCGTGACCACTTTCGGGGTGCGTAAGGACGAATACAAAGCCCGTAACTCCACCGCAGACACCCTCCTTGACGGCATCGGCGGCACTGAAATCGCTCCCAAATTGACCAACGCGGAAAAGTGGGTGAACGGTGAATTGCAGACGGACCTTATCCTCAATCGTTGGAACTTCTGGGAAGAAGTGGCAGGCACGACTCGCACCACGGGTGCCGTCCTCCGTCCCTTCAAGAATTGGAGTGGTATCGAGGAACGTGCCGCCAACGGCTCGCAGTTCCACCAGTTCATCAGCAGCCTCGGCTTCAGCTACAATAAGTCGGATAACTTCAATCCTCCGCCCAAGGTGCAGGTCGATGCCTTCGGCAGTCCTCTGCCCAAGCCCACCGGCGTAGGCGAGGACTGGGGGGTGCAGTTCTCCCTCTTCGACAACAAGCTGTTCGCCCGGGTCAACTGGTTCAAAGCCAGCAATCAGGACGAGCGCACCAACCCGGGCACGTCGATATCCCGCCTCAATGGCAACATTGATACATCGCTCTTCCGCGCTTGGGCTCGGGAACTCGCGTTGATCAACCGCGGTTTGGATCCGGTTAACCGCGACGACTTCAATACGAACGATTGGAGCCAGGCCGATCTCGACGCGCTCGACGCCGAAACCGCCGCCATCTGGGGGCAGCCGTTCGACTACTACAGCAGCCTCGGAGGCGAGGTCTATGCTACACGTGATGCGGTGGCCGAAGGCGTGGAAGTTCAGTTGACCTACAACCCGTCCCGCAACTGGACCATGAAGTTCACCGCCGGTCAGCAGGAGACCAAATACTCCGACGTGCTCAAGGAGTTCGACGCTTGGAAAGATGTCCGTTATCCGGTTTGGACCTCCGCTAGCGCCGCCGACCATCTGGATTCGCAGTATCAGCAGTATACGCAGCCGTTCTTGGCCAGCAATGGCATTATGTATAACTACGGTAACTTCTGGAGCAGCTACGGTTACGATGGCAATATTCGCATCGAGAATGCCAACAACGTGCACAATCCCGAGGACGTTTACAATCGCGACGTGGCCCCGCAGATTGCCATTGCCTCCGATCTCGAAGGCCAAGCCGCCCCCGGTCAGCGCAAGTATCGTTGGTCCTACCTGACCAACTACTCCTTTGACGAGGGCGTGCTCAAGGGCGCTTCCGTCGGCGGTAGCACCCGTTGGGAAGACAAAGCGATCATGGGTTACTATGGTAAAATCAACCCGGGCACAGGCTCGACAGACCTCGCCCTGTCTGACACGACCCGTCCGATCTACGACTCGAGCAATATGTATGTGGATCTCTGGGTTTCCTACACCACCAAGATCTTCAATGATCGGGTGACCATGAAGACGCAGCTCAACGTCGTGAACGTGTTCGAGTCCGGAGGCCTGCAGACCGTGGGAGTGAACTACGATGGTTCCCCCAATGCTTACCGCATTGTCGACCCGCGTCAGTTCATCCTCTCGACCAAGTTCAGTTTCTAAGCCGCTGGCTTTGATAGGTTAGGTTCATTTCAGGTATGCAGGACCCCTTGGCTTCACCGCCAAGGGGTTTTTGTTTACATAAGGGAAGTAGTCGTGAAGTCGGGAGGTTTGTTCGCGACGACAAATTGCGGAGGGAAGTGAAAATGCGCTATGGCATCCGGTGTCATACCTCCGGTTTTGCATCGGTGGCTGGCTGTCTTTGTCTATGTTGACTGTCAAGTTGGCCCTGGCTCGCGGAGGTGAAGGCATGGCCATCGAATTCAACGTAGCCGTTGCACTCAGGCTGGAGCCATCCAGTGAAAAGTCGCTTCGTTGATTGCCAGTTACCCCTGTCGATTGAGCCGGATACCCGGCTCGAAGACTCGTTATCATAAACCCTTAAGAATGCTATCCTTGGTGTTCTCGATTGCAGGAATCAGACGATGAAAAATTGGATTAAAATCGTATCGTTTCTCGCGTTGTTGACATTCGCGTCAACCGCTCAGGCTCAATCTTCCCCGCTCTCTCTCGGTTATGTTTCATCTGGAAATGTCGAAATAGATTTCGATTATTTAAATACGGCGTTCGGGCCGGTGAGATTGTATTGTGGGTCGGACCTTGTATTTGAATGTGATCAATCTGGGGTGACCTATGCCGCTTCCGGTGTATCCTATACGGAAAATAATCCTGGCTACTTCGAAGTCAGTGGCTTACCGGCGGGAAATTATACTGCGACACTTTCCATTGGTGGATCGGGAAGCTATTATGTTGGTGGCGACTCGATTCATTGGACTTCCTCGGGCGGTTGGTATTATTGTTACGTGTTCTTCATCTACTAGAATACTAACCTTGGCAGGCTTGGAACCGATCGGTGCAGCCGCCACGTGCGGCGACCGCTCCCAGAGTCGCCATCGGCCAGATTCAGTTTCCAAGCCGCCGGCTTGGTTTGGCTGGGTTCACATCAGGTATTCAGGACCCCTTGGCTTCACGGCCAAGGGGTCTTTGGTTTGGAACCATCCGCGAGGCATGGGGCCGGTTTGCGCGACGCGCGCTGAAGAGGAATGTCGATTTGCGTCGATTTTCCCCACTGTCAGATTCTTGCTCCGGTTGCCGGTGCGGGGCCGCCGGGACGCAATGACGCTTCCCGTCGGGTTTGCCTCGGCATCCCGTCCTGCCTCGGCAGCATCGCTTCCAACCCCTCCGCGTCGTTTTCGCCCCTGGCCTTCTCTTTTCGACCGGCCATCGTTCGCTTTCTCCGTCCCTTTTATCTCATGCGTTTTGGTAGCCTCCACCTCGTCGACCTGCTCGTCATCCTCGCCTACCTCGCGGTCGTCATCTACATCGGCCGTCGCGCCGCCGCCGCATCGAAAACCGAGGAGGGCTACTTCCTCGCCGGCCGCAAACTGGGCAAGCTCTACCAGTTCTTTCTAAACTTCGGCAACGCGACCGACGCCAACGGCGCCGTCAGCACCGCCAGTCTCGTCTACCAAAAGGGCGCCTCCGGCGTGTGGCTCTCGCTGCAGACGCTGTTCATGAATCCTTACTACTGGTTTATGAACCCGTGGTTCCGGCGCGTGCGTCTCGTCACGGTCGCCGACCTCTTCGAGGATCGCTTCGGCACGCGGGGCCTGGCGCGTTTCTACGCCATCTTTCAGATCGTCGCGACCGTCATCGTCATCATCGGTTTCGGCAATCTCGTCGGCTACAAAGTCACCGCCTCGCTGCTCGTGAAACCCGAGGCCCGCTGGACGGCGGAAGAGCGCGTTTCCGTGGAATCCTACCAGGAGTTCCGTGCGCTCGAAAAGGCGGTCACGGCCGGCACGATCAGTGCGATCGATACCCCTCGTCTCGAACTTCTGCGCGAGCAGAACAAGCGCGGCGAACTGCGCAGCAACATTTCCTGGCTCGATAGCAGCACGGGCAAGTGGGCCTACTACCTCATCTATTCGCTGGTAGTCGGAGCTTACATCGTGATGGGTGGGCTCGAGGCCGCCGCCGTCAACGAGGCGTTTCAAGGCATTCTCATCGTCGTCTTTTCCATCATTCTGATTCCCTTCGGCCTCAACGCCATTGGCGGCTGGAGCCAGCTGGCCGAGCGGGTGCCTCCCGACATGTTCAGGCTACTCGGGGGCGGTGGGGCCAACAGTATCGGCGGTTGGGAACTGTTCGGCATCTTCCTTATCTCGCTGATTCAGATTCACGGTATCATCGGCAACATGAGCGTGTCCGGCTCGGCCAAAAATGAATTTGCCGCCCGCTTCGGCGCCGTCACCGGGACCTACGCCAAACGGGTCATGATCATCCTGTGGGCGTTTTGCGGGTTGATTGCCATCGCGCTCTATCAGGGGGCGGACAAGCTTTCCGATCCCGATTCCGCGTGGGGCACCATGGCGCTGCAACTCCTGCAACCTGGTTTCCTCGGTCTCATGATGGCGGGTCTGCTCGCCGCCAATATGTCGACCATCGCCTCGCAAACCATGGCGGTCTCGGCGCTGTTCACGCGCAATGTCTACGGCTACTTCGTGCCCGATGCCACGCCGGCCCAGATGGTCCGCACCGGCCGCTTCGCCATCGTCGGCATTCTCGCCATAGGCGTCTACGCCGCCGCCAACATGGACGACGTTTACGCCATCGTGCAGTTGTTGCTCACCATCAACGTGCCGTTCGGCGCGGCGGTGATGCTCATCTTTTTCTGGCGTCGACTCACGTCGGCTGCGGTGTGGTCGACGGTCATCATTTCGGCCTTTCTCAACATCATCACCCCGTCCCTCATCGCCCCGCATGTGGATGGCTTCAGCCGCAGTGACACCCTCACGCAGCAGGTCGAGTTCAACGGTCGCCCCGTGCCGGTGTTTTTCGACACCGTGGTGCGCGAAGATCCCTCGGACCCGACCTCCGATTTTATCGGGCAAAAGCGGTTCCATCTCGAGCTCTACGTGCTCAACGCCGTCGGGCTCGACGTCGCGGCACTTTCGCCCTCGGGCCGCAACGCGGCGCGTTTCATCTACGACGGCCTGTTCCCGTTCCTGGTGCTGTTTGCAGTGAGTCTGTTCACCCGCGCTCCGGATCGTCGCCGCACCGATTTGTTCTTTGGTAAAATGAAGACGCCCGTGGGGGCCGATCCCCGACTCGAAGACGAGGCCATGGCCGAGACCGGTCGCAATCCGGGTCGTTTCGACGACACCAAGATTTTCGGACCGCATTCGTCGTGGGAATTCACCAAGTGGAACAAGCTCGATACCCTCGGTTTCATCGCCTGCCTCGGGGTGTCCTTCGGCATCCTTGGCGCCTTCTGGCTCCTGCTCCGCGCCGCCTCCGGCGCGTAGCAACGGCGAATCGCAAACGTGAGTTCAAACCGCTGGTGTATTCTGCGCTCAACGGTAAAGATGCCCGGAGCTCGTTCCGGGATATTTGATCAAATCAATGCCCGTCGACCATGCCGACTGTTTCAGACCCTCCACGTAGGAGCGTGCTTGCGCGCGATGAACCCGGTGCGTTGGCGGCGAGGGACACACGCTGTCGTGCACAAGCACGCTTCGACGTGGCTCCCGAGCTGCGCGTGAACGCTGAGGCGAAACGTCGTGGGCCGATTTGCCTTTGGATGTCGTTGGTTTTGGCGGCGGGTTTGTCGGTTGCAACGGCGAGTCCGGTCGGCCCGTTCTGGCTGGAGAAAACACGGGCTCCCGCGGGAGCCACGGCGGTTTTGCCCGGAGCGCTCTATGATGCCGAACGCGGCTATGGCTATGAGCCGGGGGTGGTTCCCGGCCAGCCGTTCTATTTCACCGCCGACGTGCCGACCGAGGGCAACTACCGCGTCACGGTCACGTTGGGCGACGCCGAGTCCGCCGCTTCCACAGTCGTAAAGGCGGAACTGCGACGGCTCATGGTCGACCGGGTGGATACCGCCCCGGGCGAATTCGTGCGTCGCTCGTTCATCGTCAATGTGCGCTCGCCGCGTATCGCGGCGACCAACGGCGTCGCGGCCGGCCGCGTCAATCTCAAGGCCCCGCGTGAGACGACCCAGGAAGCGTGGGCGTGGGACGATGCGATCACGTTGGAGTTTAACGGCGCGGCGCCGCATGTGCGGGAAATCCTCATCGAACCCGCGCCGGCGTTGCCGACGGTGTTCCTGATCGGTGACTCCACCGTGTGTGATCAGTCGCGCGAGCCCTACAGCAGTTGGGGACAGATGCTGACGCGGTTTTTCGCGCCAACCATCGCGATCGCAAACCACGCCGAGTCGGGCGAAACCTACCGCGATTCCATCGGACGGCGGCGCCTCGATAAGCTCATCAGCGTCATGCGACCGGGCGACTATTTATTCATGCAGTTCGGGCACAACGATCAGAAGCAAATCAAAGCCGGCACCGGCGGCCCGTTCACCACCTATGCAGCCGAGATGCGCGCCCACATTGCGGCGGCGCGAAACGTGGGCGCCGTTCCGGTGATCGTGTCTCCCATGGAACGGCGAGGCTTCGACGCCGACGGCGCCGTGGTGCCGTCGCTCGCCGATTACGCCGCCGCGAGCCGCCAGGTGGCCGCAGCGGAAGAGGTGGCCTTCATCGATCTCAACGCCCGCAGCAAAGTGCTCTACGCCGCGCTGGGCGAAACGGCGTCCGCCGCCGCCTTTGCCGCCCCGGCGGGTCGCCAGGACAACACCCATCACAACAACTACGGAGCCTGGCTCATCGCAGCCTGCGTCGTTGATGGTATCCGCGCCACCGTGCCGACGGTGGCGGCGCACCTGCGGACAGATTTAACTTCATTCGACCCTGTGCATCCCCCCGTCGAATCCTTGATCCACGTGCCCCCGAGTCCCTTGGCGACGGCGGTGCGACCACTGGGCGACTAACCCCCGATAGCCATGAAATGTTTACCCTTCTGCTGCGCCTTAGCCTTGGCGGTGATGCCGCTGCGCGCGACCGACCCAGCCTACCTTTTCACTTACTTCATCGGCAACGGCGAAGACGGGCTGCACTTGTTGCGCAGCGATGACGGCTTCAACTGGGAGCCGCTCAATGACGGTCGCAGCGTGCTCACGCCCACGCTCGGCACGACGGAAAAGCTCATGCGCGATCCCTGCGTCGCGCGCGGACCCGACGGCACCTACCACATGGTGTGGACCACCGGTTGGACTGAGAACGCCATCGGCTACGCTTCCACCCGTGACTTCATCACGTGGTCGCCCCAACGCGAAATTCCCGTCATGGCGCACGAGCCGACGGTGCGAAACTCTTGGGCCCCGGAACTCGTTTACGACGACACGACGGGCGAGTTCGTCATCTTCTGGGCGTCCACCATTCCGGGACGCTTTCCCGAAACCGCGGGGGCGTCGGAGAGCGCGTATAATCATCGCATGTATGCGACGACGACGCGCGATTTTGAGACCTTCACCCCGACGCGCTTGTTTTATGATCCCGGCTTTAGCGTGATCGACGCGACGTTCGCCCGGCGGGCCGATGGGCTGCACTGGATCGTCAAGGACGAGACGGTCAACCCGCCGCGCAAGCACCTGCGCGTCGCGTCCGCCGCCAGTGCGCAAGGGCCATTCGGCGAACTGGGGGCGCCCTTCACCCCGCCGGGACTTTGGGTCGAGGGTCCGACCGCCGTCGAGATCGATGGCGCCACCGTGGTCTATTATGACGCGTATCGGAATCGTCACTACGGCGCCATGCGATCCGTCGATTTGGTGCACTGGGAGGATGTGTCGGATCAGCTGCACATGCCTTTCGAAGACACGCCGGAGCGCGTGCGCCACGGCACCGCGATCGCCGTGCCGCGTGAACTGGGGGAGAAACTCGCCAATCCTTCGTCCTGGCCCGAACGTCGTATCGTATTGTCCGGACCGGCCGAACACTTCACCCAGTCCACGCCACTCGGCAACGGTCGTCTCGGGGCGATGCCGTTTGGCGACGTGAAGTCCGAACGCATCGTGCTCAACGAGAGCGCCATGTGGTCGGGCTCGCCGCAGGATGCCGATCGGCCCGACGCCGCCGCCGTGCTGCCCGAGATTCGGCGACTGCTGCTGGCGGGCGACAACGTCGCGGCGGAGCAATTGGTCTCCGCCAACTTCACCGCCGCAGGGGTGGGTTCCGGACGCGGTCGTGGTGCCAATCAACCCTACGGATCTTACCAGTTGCTTGCTGATCTGCGACTCGAGTTCGACACCGCCGGCGCGGTCTCGGCCTATGAACGTGCGCTCGATTTGGGCGACGCTCTGGCTACCCTGCGCTACGAGCAGAACGGAGTGGGCTACCGCCGCGAAGCGTTTGTCAGTGCTCCCGATGAAGTCGTGGTGGTGCGCCTCACCGCTGATCGCCGGGAGGCGTTGAATTTTACCGTGAAGCTGGACCGACCGGAACGCGCCACCACGGTGGCGACCGCCGATGGTTTGCTCCTGACCGGGCAACTCAATGACGGACACGAAGGCGACCGCGGCGTGCGCTTTGCCGCCGGACTGCGGCTGATGCTTTCGGGAGGCAGTGTCACCGCGCAGGATGATAACACCCTGCGAGTTACCGGGGCGAATGCCGTCACGCTGCTCGCCGCTGGAGTGACCAATATCGATTCGTTTGCTGGTCGCTCGGTATCCGACCCGGCGGCCGTCGTCGCTGCCGATCTCACGGCCGCCGCGCAAAAGTCTTACTCAGTATTGCGCAACCGTCACGTGGCTCACCATCGCTCGCTCTTTGATCGGGTGGCGCTCCGTCTTGCCGGACCACCCGCCCGTGCGAACCTGTCCATCGCCGACCGGCTCGCCACGCAGGCCACCGGTGCCGCCGACCCGCGCCTCGCGCAGCTCTATTTTGATTTCGGTCGCTACCTGCTCATCGGCTCGTCCCGGCCGGGTGGATTGCCCGCGAATTTGCAGGGCATTTGGGCCGACGGGGTGCAGACGCCATGGAACGGCGACTGGCATCTCAACATCAATGTGCAGATGAACTATTGGCCGGCGGAGGTTACCAATTTGTCCGAGCTGCACGACCCGCTCTTCTCGCTCATCGAGTCGTTGGCCGATGCAGGCCAAGCCACCGCACGCAAATACTACGACGCCGACGGCTGGGTCGCACACGTGCTCAGCAACCCTTGGGGCTTCACCTCCCCGGGTGAAGGGGCAAGTTGGGGTGCCACCGCGACCGGCTCCGCTTGGTTGTGCCAGCACTTGTGGGACCACTATCTTTTCACGGGCGATCGTGAATTTTTGCAGCGTGCCTATCCGCTCATGAAAGGCTCGGCGGAGTTTTATCTCGATATGCTCATTGCCGAGCCCACGCACGATTGGTTGGTCACGGCCCCGGCGAATTCTCCGGAAAATGGATTCAAACTCGCCGACGGCGCGACCGCTCACGTCACGATGGGACCGACCTTCGACAACCAGATCCTGCGCGATCTCTTCGCCGCCACCCGCGCCGCCGCCGAACTCCTGGACGTCGACGCCAGCCTGCGCGACCAATTGGCTGCGGCGGAAGTCCGCCTACCGCCGACGCGCATCGGTGCCGACGGCACCATCATGGAGTGGATCGAGGACTACGAGGACGCTGATCCGCACCACCGCCATATCTCGCATTTGTGGGGACTCTATCCGGGTCATGAAATCCACCCCGACACGACGCCCGAGCTCGCAGCGGCGGCGGCGGCCACCCTCGACTTGCGCGGCGATGGCGGCACGGGTTGGTGTCTGGCGCACAAGCTCGCGCTCTGGGCACGGCTGGGCAACGGCGCGCGCGCCCACGACATCCTGCGTTCCCTGCTCAAGCCCGCGGGACAGTCCGCCGGCATCAACACACACGGCGGCGGCACGTATCCGAATCTTATGGACGCGCATCCGCCGTTTCAGATCGACGGCAATTTCGGCGGCACGGCCGCGATCGCGGAGCTGCTGCTCCAAAGCGAAGTCGGCAGTGTGCGCCTTTTGCCAGCGCTCCCACCGCAATGGCCCACGGGCGAAGTCCGTGGACTCCGCGCCCGCGGCGGCGTCGAAGTCGATATCGCGTGGAGCGACGGCCGACTGATTACCGCCACCTTGCGCGGCCAACCCGGTCAAACCCTCACCGTGCGTCAACCCAACCACGAAGCCGTGGTGGTCCTCCCCGCCACCGGCGAACTCCGAATCAACGGAACCAAATAACGGAGCTTTTAACCACAGATGAACACAGAATGGGTTCAACGATCTGATCAGCTAACTCCGAGTGGTGATTCAGGTTTCACCGCGTAACGGTAGTGAAGCCATCTGTGTCCATCTGTGGTTAAAAAACAGCCCGGATCTCACGGGGATTCCACCACCTCGAAAGCGGTGACGCGGGTGGTGCTGTTGACGGTGCGGAAGCCGAACCAACCGCGGAGTAGCGGGGCGGGGTCTTTGATTTCGTAGATGACTTCACCATCGCGCGTGTAGCTGACGCGGCCATCGGCGGTGACGTTTAGCTCAATGGTGTAGGTGTGATCGGGCACGAGGAGAAACTCCGGTGTCTGCAGGTCGTGTTGGGTGTCCAACGGCCGCGCCCCCGTGCCATCGTAGCGACGGAAGCGGGTGGTCGAGTTGGTGTTGCCGCCGTAGCCGACGTAGTAGAGGCGCAGCTGGTCGTAGGTGGAAAACTGGCCGGTGCGACCGTGGCCGGCGGCGAAGAGGTCGGTGGGATGATCGGGATCGGTGGCCATCCAAAAGCAGTTTAGATCCGACACCCGGCCGGTCGAGCTGACGGTGACTTCGTAGCGAATGCGGACCGGCGCGATCAGCGGCTCGCGCCACCACACGGTGCAGCCGGCGACATCCGTGATCAGCAACGCGTCGTCGTCAATGGTCACGCTGCCGCCGGGTTGTTGTTCAACCACCCACTCGCTCAACCCCGCTCCGCCAAAGTCCGCTCGTCGCGTGTCCCGTTTGTTCGTATTCCGAACATTCGGGGCGGAACAGGCGGCGGCCAGCAGGAGGCAGACCAGGGCGGTGGTGGTGAGCGCGGCGCGCTGGGAAAAGAGGCGAACGGGGAAAGCGGTAGAGGCGAACGGGCGGTGCATGGCGGGATGAAGTTCAGCAGGAGGTCCGGCCCATGTCTACCTGGGGCGCGTTCGGACTGTCCTGTTTGCGCTGTCGCGACGCGCGGTCCACGTTGCGCCAATCTTTCGCTTCCCCATGTTTTCTTCCCGCCTCTTCTGCTGTTTGGTGCTGGGCTTTGTCGCGACCGCGCGCGCCCAGGAATCCGCTCCCGTTCTCAATCCGGACTTGCCCACGATCTTCATCGCGGGGGATTCCACCGCCGCCCGCAACGGCAACCCCGACATTCAAGGTTGGGCCGAACCGTTTGCGGCGTTTTTTGATGACAGCGCCGTCAACGTCGCCAACCGCGCGCGTGGCGGCCGCAGCAGTCGCACGTTTATCACCGAAGGGCATTGGGCGAAGCTCCTGGCCGAACTCAAAGCGGGCGATGTCGTGCTCATCCAATTCGGCCACAATGATGGCGGCGCGATTAATCGTGAACCCGAGGGCTCCAGTCGACCGCTGCGGGCGCGCGGCTCGTTACCCGGTCTCGGGGACGAGACGGAGGCGATCGACAATGCCGTCACCGGCAAACCCGAGGTGGTGCGCACGTTCGGAGCTTATGTGCGCGAGATGATCGCGGATGTGCACGCACGGGAAGCGACGCCGATCCTTGTTTCGCTCACGATTCGCGACATTTGGAAAGCGGGCAAAGTGGAGCGTGGTTCGGGACGCTATCGGGATTGGCTGCGGACGCTCGCGGCCGAAGCGGAGTTGGGATTTGTGGATCTCACGCGGCTCGCGGCCGATGTTTATCAAGAGCTCGGCGAGCCCGCGTCGAAGACGTTTTACACGGCCGATTATGTGCACACCAACGACGAAGGTGCGCGGCTCCACGCGGCGCTGGTCTTGTCCGGCCTGAAGGGGCTGCGGCGCGGTGCGGTTGATGTCACCCCGTGGCTTTCGCGAACTGGAACCGGCGTGCCCAAGGATAGCATCGGCTGGCTGAATCTGCCTGAGCCGGCCGACCCCGACCTGCTCTCGATCGTCCTCATCGGCGACTCGACCGTGCGCAACGGCGGCGGTGATGGTGGCGGCGGTCAATGGGGTTGGGGCGAGCCGCTGGCGGAGATCCTCGACGCCACCGAAGTCAATGTCGTCAACCGCGCCATCGGTGGGCTCAGCAGTCGCACGTTTCTGACGCAAGGCCACTGGTCGCGGGCGAAGATGTTGCTCAAGCCGGGTGACTGGGTGTTGATGCAATTCGGCCACAATGACGCGGCGCCGCTCACCGATGCACGCCGGGCCCGCGGCACGATGCGGACGGCCGGCCATGAGACGCAGGCGGTCTATAATCTGCTCACCCACGAGACCGAGGTGGTGCACACCTACGGCGACTATTTGCGCCGCTATATTAAGGAAACACGCGAACTCGGCGCGCACCCGGTGGTGTGCACGCCGGTGCCGCGCAAGAAGTGGGATGATGCCACGGGTTTGATTTCGCGGGGCGGTCCCGACAGCTATGCGGCCATCGCCCGTCAGGTCGCGGCAGAGGAAGGCGTGCCCGTGATTGATTTGAACGCGCTCGTGGCCGGGCGTTATGATGCGCTGAGTCACGAGGAAGTGGATACGCTCTTTGGCGATGCCCATACGCACACGTCGCGGTTGGGCGCCGAACTCACCGCCGCGATCGTGGCGGAAGCGTGGCGCGAAATCGCCGCGCATGCCCACGAAGACTGATACGTAGGCTGCGAGCTCGCTCGCGCTTTCGGCCCGTCGGGCGTGTTTCCACGATGACGGGAGTGCGCGCGAGCTCGCGGCTTACTTGGCGGTCGCTGTCTGCCGTTTGCGCGGCGCGGCTTTTTTCTTGGTGGTCGCGGCGACGGTTGGCTTCACCTTGGCCAGCGTATTTCCCTCCACGAGCAGGGCGGGCAAGGTGGTGAGCGACGGCTCGCGGGGGACGCCGAGTTCGTTGTGCAAAAGCTGGGCGGTGACGAGTTCCGCCGACCGGGCGCCAAGCTGACCGCTTTGGAAATCGAGCGCGGTGCAGCCGGTCTGGGCGCGGAGGGAATTCAGACACACGTAGCTGTGCGTCTCGGGCACGCGGGCACCGGCCTCCTTCATCCACTGGAGGGCGTCGCTGTCATGGCCGAAGACCACGTCCGGATTGTGTTTCTTAAACCAGATCAGAAACTCCTTTTTGGAAATTTTGGCCAGCCGCAGCGGCGGCACCTCGGTGATGTCGGGCAGGTATTTTTGGAGCGCGACGAACGCGCCTTCCCAGCGAAACTGCAGCCGCTCGTCCAGCGGGATTTCCATGTAGAGACCGGGGCGGCGATAGCCGCGGCGATGGGTCTCGTTGAGTAGGGCCACCATGGAGCGGTAGTGGTCCGAGCACACACAGTGCAGACCAGGGCGATCGATAAAGTAATCCGTGTAAACAGCGGTGTAGCGGTTCCAGTTCAGCGCGGTCAGATCGGGGAATCCGACGGCCGGCAGGATGATGAGCGCCTGGATGCCCCGCGTGTGCATGATCGTATCCAGCCGCTTGAGGTGCATGCCCTTGGGGCCGACCTCGAAACGTTCCGCCTTGAAACCAAGTTCATCGGCGCGGCGGTCAATGCCCGCCACCACCGCGTCGGCGTAGCGTTGCGCGTGGGGCGAGCGGTCTTCGGGCACGAAATCGATGATGCCGATGACCCCGCGGAACTCCTGTCCGCCGGAACGGCGCAGCAGCGACATGACGGTGCCGGTGAGCGGATTGCGTTGATAACCGGCGGCGTCGGCGGCTGCCCGCACGCGCTCGATCGTCTTGGCCTTGACGCGAGGGGAACCGCGTAGGGCGTCGGAGACGGTGGTGCGAGAGAGGCCTAATTCCTTGGCCAGAGTGCGCAGGGTGGGGTTTGGCATGCGGACAGTTTGAAACGACACGCCGGGCATGAATTGGTTTCAAACAAAAAGGGCGCGGATCGAATTAAATCGGACTGTCCAAGCGAGGTTCTCATGGCGGCGGCTCCGGCGGAGATTTGTGGTGATCCTCACCCCGCCGCCCCGCATGTTGTCCCCATCATGATTCGCCAAGCTTTTGTCATGTCCGTCGATCCCGGACAGGAACTCGAATATGAGTGCCGCCACCGTCCGATTTGGCCGGAACTCGAGGCGGTGCTGAAGGCGCACGGGGTGCACAACTACTCGATTTTTCTGCTGCCCGAGACCCGTCAACTCTTCGCTTACGCGGAGATCGAGGACGAGGCGCGCTGGCAGGCGATCGCCCAAACGGACGTCTGCCAGAAATGGTGGCGGCACATGGGGGACGTCATGCCCTCGAACTCTGATCACAGCCCCGTGAGCGCCCCGCTGCGCGAGGTTTTTCACTTGGACTAGGGGTTGCGATCCCGCGTCCGTTCAATCTGTAACCCGACTCACTCCTCCTACCTCATGTCCACTGTTACCCGCCGCGATTTCGTGCGCACGGCCGCTCTTGCCACCGCCGCCGCTAAATTTGTTTCCACCGCCACCGCGCAGACCGCGCCCGGACGCAGCAGTCCGACCATGCCGCGGGCCACCGCCGCCGGGGCCGCGCCCGTGCGTTGGCTCGATGATGCCGCGCCCGCCGTTTTCGGCGGGACGACCTGGGGCGTGTCCTGGCCGCAGGGGCGGCACCCGGCGACGGCTCGTTTCGCGCTGACCAGCGCCGAGGGTGCCGCCGCACCGGTGCAATCCTGGCCGTTGGCCTATTGGCCGGATGGATCCCTCAAGTGGACCGCTCACGCGGCGCCGGCCGACGTGCCGTTGTCCGGTCACTATGAACTCGCGGCCGGCACGCCGGCCTCGCCAAACCGGCCGCTCAACACCCGGATCACGGCCGAGGGCATTTTCGTTGATACTGGCGTGATCCAGGCGCACATCGCCCAACAGGGCGATGTGCTGGTGCCCGCCCTGACGCGGGGAGGCGAAACCATCGCCCAAGCGGGTCGCCTGGTCTGCCTGCTGGAAGATCGTAGTGCGCCCGGCACGACGCGGGAAAAGGCGTTTGCGGGTCGCATCGATGCCGTGACGTTGGAATCAGACGGCCCCGTGCGTGCCGTGGTCAAGATCGAGGGGCGTCACGCCGATGCCAAACGCACCTGGCTGCCGTTTGTGGTGCGCCTCTATTTTTACGCCGGCGGCGACACCGTGCGGGCGATGCACACCATCACGTTCGACGGGGATGAGGATCATGATTTCATCAAAGGCCTCGGGCTGCGTTTCGACGTGCCGCTGCGCGGCGAGCTCTATGATCGTCACGTGCGGTTTGCGGGACAGGACGACGGCCTTTTTGGCGAAGCCGTGCGCGGCCTCACCGGTCTGCGACGTTTCCCGGGCCGCGAGGTCACGGCTGCGCAAGTCGCGGGCGAGGCGACCCCGCCATTGGCGGACTGGCAGCAGAACGTGGTGGAACGGTTGCAATACATCCCCGCCTACGACGAGTGGACGCTCAGTCAACCGAACGCGGACGGGTTTCAAATTCGCAAGCGCACTCAGGCCGGTTACACGTGGTTGACCTCCGCCCAGGGTCAACGGGCCGGGGGCTCGGGCTACATCGGCACGCCGCAGGGCGGGCTCGCCTTTGGGTTGCGCAACTTTTGGCAAAGCTATCCCGCGCAGCTCGATATCCGCGGAGCCACCACGGCCGCCGCCACGGTGACGGTGTGGATGTGGGCCCCGGAGGCACCCGCCATGGACTTGCGGTCCTATCACGACGGACTCGGGCAGGACACTTACGAAAAGCAATACAACGGTGGTCTCAACATCACCTACGAAGACTACGAGCCCGGTTTTGACACCCCGGCGGGAGTCGCCCGCACCAGTGAGCTGTTTTTCACCGTGTGCGCCGCCACGCCCTCACGGGAACGCTTGGCGGAACTGGCAGCAGCCGTGCGCGAGCCGGCTGTGCTCACCACCACGCCGGAGCATCTGCATGCCAGCCGTGTGTTCGGCGATATCTGGACGCCGGTCGACCGCTCGACCCCGGCCCGGACGGCCATCGAGGACAAGCTCGACTGGTATTTCGAATTCTACCGCGATCAACAGGAGCAACGCCGCTGGTATGGGTATTGGAATTATGGAGACGTCATGCACACCTACGACAGCGACCGCCACGAGTGGCGTTATGACATCGGGGGGTTTGCGTGGGACAACTCCGAACTGGCGACCGACATCTGGCTGTGGATGCAGTTCCTGCGCAGCGGCCGGGCGGACTTGTTCCGTTTTGCCGAGGCGATGACGCGGCACACGGGCGAAGTTGACGTGCATCACATCGGCAAATTCGCCCCGCTCGGTTCGCGACACAATGTCCTGCACTGGGGCTGCAGCGCGAAGCAGTTGCGCATCAGCACGGCCGTCAACCGGCGTTACTATTACTACCTCACCGGCGATGAGCGGGTGGGGGATCTCATGCGCGCGCAGGTCGAAGCCGGCCGGGCGTTGTTACGCGTGCCGCCGACCCGCAAACTCGCCTCGGCGGAAGTGGCGGGCGATCTGGCCCGGGCCGAATCAAAGGATCAGGACAACGTGGGACTCGGTTTCGGCACCGATTGGGGGTCGCTGGCCGGTGCATGGCTCACCGAATGGGAACGCACGGGCAGTGAACTGATGAAGCAGCGTCTGCTGAATGGCATGCGCTCGATCGGCGCCCAGCCGCATGGATTTTTCAGCGCGGGCGTCACCATGAATCTTAACACCGGGGAGTTCTCCATCGCCGCTCCCGACGAGATCGGTCTTTCCCATCTCAATGCGGTGTTCGGGCTCGTGGAGGTCTGCGCGGAACTCATCCAGAACTTCGATGTGCCGGAATTCCGGCAGGCCTGGCTGGACTACTGCGAACTTTACAGTGCGGACCGGACGACGCAGGAAGCCCGACTCGGGCAGGGCCTGCGAGGCAACAGCCTGCGCCAGGGTCACTCCCGCCTCACGGCCTACGCCGCGGTGAAGCTCGACCGCGACGACCTCGCGGCGCGTGCCTGGGATGAATTCAAGGGCAACAACCGTTGGGAAACGTTCGAGCCGTCGCGTCGTGAATTGACCGGTCCGGACGTGCTCCGTCCGGTTGAGGAAGGCCCGGGGGTTTCGACCAACAGCACCAACCAATGGAGCCTGGCGGCGATCGAGTGTCTCGCGCTCATCGGCCGGAGTGCCCCGAAATCCTAGGTTGGCCCCGGTCGCGTTTTACTGGCGTAGGTGCACCACATGATCGGACGCGGACTGTTGATCCTTTCCGTCGCGTGGCCGCTCGGCGTCCTGTCTCCGGTCCTGGGGCAGGGGCGGGGCGCCGCGCGCGGCGAGCGGCCGATGTATTCGGATTACCGCGACGCGACGACGCCGCTGTTTGAGACAACGCTCGATTTGCGGGAAAGTGCATCGCCGGTGGCGGCGGGCAACCTCGCGCCGCGGGTGGTCGCGTTGACGCTCGGTGAGAATGTGGCCGTGGGATTTGATACGGAGTTGCTGCGTCTGGCGGCGATCTGGCGGGGGCGCCGATTGACGCCGAGGGGGCTCGCCACGCGTTCCTATGCCACGACCTTTGGCAAGGCTCCTCCGGGGCAAAGCGACCTGCCGGAGCCGGGCGGTCCGTTGGTCGCGTCCACCGGACTGCACCCGGGCTGGCACACGCGCGGGGCCGAGGCATGGAGCGACCCGCGACCTCGTTGGTTGGCGGAGAACGAGTTGGGACGCGGACCCTTGCCGCGCGAGGTTGGACAATGGCGCGGCGTGGCGGATCGGGGCGACGGTGTGAGCCTGCACTACGAGGTGAGCGGCGCGCAGGTGGAGGAGCGTTATCGGGCGCGAACCACGCCGAAGGGCATCGCGGTGGAACGCTGGATCAAGCTCACCGGAGCGGGCGCGCCGCGCGTGTTGTCGCTGGTCGATTTTGGGGCGGATGACGAGGCGGCGCAGCGGGTCCGGGCCGCGAGCGCAGGCGTCGCATGGCGAGCGGGAAATCATCTCGTGGCGGAACTTCCTTCGAACGACCGCCCGCACGAGATGGTAATTCGTTATGAACTGAATGCCGACGATACCTTGCAACGGATCGTCGTGGCGGAGGCAACCCCGCCAGCCTGGACCACGGCGTCGCCGCGAACGGGGCCGCGCTGGCCGGAGCGAGTGGAGATGACCTTTGAGGATCCGCGGGGCGATGGGGCCTATCGAGTGGAGAATCTGGCGCTGGCTTATCCGAATCCGTGGGCGCGTCGCATCCGGCCGGTGGATCTCGTGTTTCGGGCGGATGGCAGTGCCACGGTGCTGACGTTTGACGGCGATGTTTACCGCGTGGAAGGGTTGCACACGGCGACGTCGACTTGGCGTCGGATTGCGGCGGGTTTTAATGAACCGCAGAGTCTCGCGGAACGCGACGGCGAGATCTTCGTTTTCAGTCGGTTGGGGATTACACGATTGGTGGACAACGACGGCGACGGAGAGACCGATTATTACGCGCTGTTCAGCAATCGGTTCGTCCAGAGTGCGGAGTCCCGGGACATGCCGATGACGCTCACGGCGTTGCCCGATGGGAGTTTTCTCATCTGCAAAGGTGGGCAGCAGATCGAAAATCTGTCGCCGCACAGTGGGCGCGTTTTGCGGGTGTCGGCGGACGGCCGGGAGGCGGAGGTTTACGCGAGCGGCATCCGCAACGGCTACGTGGCGCAGGACCCGCTGACGGGATTGATCACGGCCAGCGACCAGCAGGGGAACTGGGTGCCCTCGACGCCGCTTTTGGTGCTGGAGCCGGGTGGGTTTTACGGGTTCGGCCAGAGCGTGCCGGAGGAGCCACCGGCGACGTCGGCCCCGGCGTTGTGGATCCCGCATCGGGTTTCCCAATCGGGCATCAAACAAGTGTGGGCCCGGGACGAGCGACTGGGCTCGTTGCAAGGTTCGATGTTGTGGCTCGATTATCAGGGCCCGCGATTGCTCAAAGTGATGCTCGATCCGGAGCATTGGCGGGAGCAGGCGGCGGTGATGCCGGTGCCGGTGGACGTGGAGGTGCCGCTGTTGGGCGCCGCCATCAATCCGGTCGACGGACGTTTCTACATGGTGGGATTCCAAATTTGGGGATCCAACGCCAAACGCCATGAAGGCTTGTCGCGCCTGAGTGTGGTGGCGGGGGTCGATGCCTTGCCTGTGCGAGCGCGCGGCTTTCGCGAGGGCGTGCTGTTGGAGTTTCCGTCTCCGCTCGATCCCACCCTCGCTGGCGATCCCGGTAGTTACGAGGCCCGCAGTTGGGAATATCGACGCACGCCTGCGTATGGTTCGGCGCAATACCGGGCCGATGGGTCATTCGGCGAAGACCCTTGGGACGTCCATCGCGTGCTCGTTTCGCCGGATCGGCGGCGGGTGTTTCTGGCGATCAAGGACTTGCGACCGACGATGCAATTTGCGTTGGACTACAACCTGTTTGGCGATTGGACCTCGGCCTATTTCACCTTCCATGAGCTGGAGAAATTTGATCCGTCGGACGAAGGATTTGAGGTCACAGACATGACCACGGTATTCGCGCACGAGCGGGCACCTCGCACCGTGCGGCGGGAAGAGACGGCAATCTCGGCGGAGCGGGGCCAGCAGCTCTACGAGCAATATGCGTGCATCGGTTGCCATTCGATCGACGGCTCCATGGAAGGTAAGATCGGACCCTCGTTTGCCGGTCTGTATTGGAAGGACCGCGAGTTGACCAATGGAGAAACCGTGAGTGCGGATGATGCCTACCTGCGTCGATCGATCCTGCGCCCGGAGTTTCAGGTGGTGGCAGGTTTTGGCGGCGACGACGCCAGCATGCCGTCGTTTCAAGGCATCTTGAATCGCGACGATCTGGCCTCGTTGGTGCTGTTCATCAAATCGTTGGCCAGTGTGCCCGAGGACGCGCCGGAATAGGCGGTCGTGGGCACATTGCTTGGGGAGGGGCCGGTTCCACCCGGTCCGCTTTGCCTTTTCGGTTGGCGTGTTGAGGGGCAGTGGCGGACGACGTGGAAGTCGTCCCTCGGCTACGGCTGCAGGTGCCGGACGAGAAACGGGATGAAGCGGTCCCAGTCTCCGGGCACGGTGCCGTGGCCGCCGGTGTGCATGGTGTAGGCGAGCGTATCGCCAACGAGGATACCGGTGGTGGGAAACGCATCAGTTGCTGGACCGGATTGGCCGAGTAATTCGTAGACCGGTCGCGCCGCGAGCAATGACAACCATTCGCCTTCGGGGTCGGACCAGCGGTCGGTGTCGCCGGTTTGCAGCAACAGGGGTCGGGGCGCGATGAGCGAGACCAGCAGGTGGCCGTCGACCGGCGAAGTGTTCGGGTCGGCCGCCGCGTTCGCGTAGTTGGCGGCGAATTGATAGGGATAGCGGGTCGGCGCGACCAGATGTGCGACGGTTTCGCCGTAGTTGCGGCGACTCAGCGCGGCCCCGCCTTCGCCGGACACACTGGCGATCACGGCGGCAAAGCGCGGATCGTGCGCCGCCGTCCAAAGCACGGTTTTGCCGAGACGGGACACGCCGAACAAGGCGACGCGGTCCGCGTCGATCGCGGGGTCGGTGGCAAAATAATCGAGCGTATGACTGAGTCCCCAGGCCCATGCGGAGATCGTGCCCCACTCGTCGGGCGCGGGCTGGTTCTGTCCGGGCGCGAGAAAAGGCGCGCGCACGCCGGCGGCGATGGCCCCGAGGGCATCGGGGTCGATATCGGTGTAGTTGACCGTGGCGACGCCGAGTCCGGCGGCCATCAGGCGCGGCACGTCGAGTTGCCCAAAACGGCGATTGCCAGTGGCGGGCACGCGACGTTGTTCACGTGCATCCCAGCGCTCGCCGACCTTCACGCCGGGATCGCCGACGGCGAGATTGTTGGCGGTGAAACTCGCCTGGAGTAGCAACGGCACCGGGCCGTCGGCATCGGCCGGCACGTAGGTCAGGAGCTCCATCTTCGGCCCGGTGCGATCGGGGGTGAACCAAATCGTGACCTGTCGGCGAATCGCTTGGCCGTCGAAGGCGGACGTGCCCGCCTCGAACACGTCGTAGGTGAGCTCAGCCGGCGGTGGTGGAGTGCGGCCGAACTGGTGGTCTTCAAACAATCGCACGATCTCGGGCCGGCGTTGCTCCCGCCATTGCTGAGCGGTCTTCACGATGCGCCCATCGTTGAAGCGGAGCGGGTCGGGCAGGTCGTAGTCAGCGATGCGGGTGGCGGTGTAGTTGACGGGAATGTCGGCGACGCTGCCATCGGGCGTGTCGGCCACGCGGTTGACCGGACGGGACTTCAGTCGCACCGGACCCATGAGGCCGGCTTCGAAGGGCTCGGTGAGTTGCCCGGTGCCGATGCCGCCGGGAGAAACGCCGGAATCGCCGAGCACTTTTTCGTCGTCGGGTAAATCGCGATCGCCGATGAGCCGGTTCGACCACTGGTTGGTGACTTTGATTTCGATCGTATTCTCGCCGGGTCGGAGCGCGCCCGTGACGTCGATTTCAAACGGGGCTTTCCACGCGAGTCCGAGCGACTGGCCGTTGACGGCAACTGCGGCGAGATCGCCGACGTGACCGAGATCCAGGATGACGGCGCGATCCGCCGGGAACCACCCGGCGGGAGCCGAGAACGTCTTGGTATAGGTGGCCGTGCCGGAGAAGAACTTGATGCCGTCTTCAGGACGATCAGTCCACGACATGAGCTCGGCAAAAGTCGCGTGTTCCGGAGCGCCGAGGTCGGACGGGAAGGCGACCTCCCACGGCCCGGAGAGCGAGGCGATCGATTGATCGGCGGCAGTGGCGGTGGTGGTGCGGGAGGAGTCCGGAGCCTCGCGCCGGAAGACGACGAATACGGCTTCGTGCGGCGCAAGCTCCAACGGCACGACGGTGCGGTCTCCGTCGGTGCGAAAATCGGCCAGCTCGATCCGGCCGGTGTCGGCGTGCCAGATTTCGACATCGCGGTGCGCGACCCGAAACCGTGTCTCCAACGCGTGGGCCGTATCGGTGGTGTTGGCGACGTAGTAAACCTCGGACTCGCCGACGGTGCGATGCATCCATGCGACGTCGGCATCGAGCCCGCCCGCGTATTCGAAATCGGGTGCGAGCGGCAGGGTCGCCAAGGTTTCGGCCAGGGTGCGCCCCCAGACGACCCGGCCTTGGCCAACGTGCCGGATCGTGCGGCTGGCTCCGTCGAGATCGCCCCAAATATCGTCGGCGTGCACGCGCAGTTCGCGGTCGGCCTCCGGGTAACCCTGCAAGCTCGGCGACAGGCGCGGTTTGGGTCCGACCACGGTCGCACCGGCGGTCACGAGTTCACCGATTTTGCGGGCGAGTTCGGGGCGCATACGGTCGGTTTCGGGCAGCACGAGCACGCTCCACGACGGCCCGTCGGGCACGGTCAGTCGCCCGGCGTCGTCGACGGTGAGCCGGTGTAGCAGGACGTCGGCGTTGATGAAGTCGTAGTCGTAGCCCGCCGGAGCGGCGGGTTGCGTGCCGGCTCCCCAGATCGTCGGGGTTGACGGCGCGCCTTCGGCGAGGAGGTAGGCGATGTCGGCGACCGGCTTTCCTGCCTGCAACACGTGCGACGTGCGCGCGAAATAATCCATCAGCGGCCGCGCTTGTTCCGCCCAGGTGATGTTGCGGTGAAAGTGCGTGCCGACCATCGTGTTGCCGGGTTTGGTATCGAGCGGTTGGTGAGCCGAGGTGTGCAGCACGAGGCGGTTGATACCTTGGGCGAACCAGTAGTCGGCGACCTGCTTCAGTTTATAGGGCGATTCAAAGCCACCGCCGGTGAAGGCCTCGGCGGCGACGATGGGTTTGCCGTAGATGTGGGCGGCCGACGCCGCGCCGCGCACGTCCTGCAGATACATGAGTCGCGGGTGCAGATCGCGCACCCAGAACTCGCCCATGGGGATGTCGACCTTGCTCTTGTTGAGCAACGTGTCCTCGGGGATTTCGAGCGAGACCCCGGCCGCTTCGCTGTAAACTTGGAGGCCGTCCTCATGGAGCAGATCGGTCAGCGCGCCGTAGTGGTTTTCGGCCCAGAGGTCGGCGAGCGTGCGGCGAAAGTCCCACAGAAAACGATCGCTGGTCTCGGCGTCGCCCACGACGCGGCCGAGCAAGGTGGGTAACCAAGGCGTGGGATCGTAACCGCGCCGCGCGGCGAAATCGGCGGGCAGGTTGTCGGTCCAATTCTGATACCCGGCCTCCCAACTATCGATCAGCACGTGACTGAGGGCGGAGCCGTAGAGCGGTCCCAGCGCCTCGCGCAGCGGATCGAAGTAGCTGTGATAGTAGGCCTCCATGTGCTCGGCGCTGAGCTTGTCGGCTTCGAAACCCTGGCCGCTCGGCACGGCGGGACGGTTCTTCGCACCGGTGAGCGAGTAGCCCAGCCGCAGAACCGTCCAGCGGCCTGCCGGGGCCGCCCAGTCCAGCGTGCCGTCCGGGGCCATGTGGGCGGTGAGATCGATGACCTCGGCCGGATCGACGACGGTGGTTTCCGGCCCGGCGGGCGTGGGCACGGTGTCGTATTGAAAAAGGAAACTGAAGCCGGCCTTTTCCTCCCCGCGATGGATGCGGGCGCCGGTGTGCGGGATGGCCTCGGTGAGCACGTATTCATCAGCTGGAGACGGAGCGACTTCGCTCATGGTTTGCGCCGGGCGAATCGGGGCGCCGGTCAGCTCGATGCGTAACGCCGTGGCGACGACGGCGGGAAACGCGAACGTGCGCACGCTGCCTTGCCGATAAAGCTGGGTGCCGGGCAGGGCGACGATGGGCTCAAACGTTTCACCGTCGGCGCTGGCCAACACGCGGCCCACGGGAATACCCCCGCGACCCGCCAGAGTGAGCGCACGCAGGGTGTGGGGTTGAGCGAACCCGTAGTCCAGCGTCGCGGGGGAGCCGTCCTCGGGCGCGGGCAAGGTCAGGGCGGAGTTGAGATCGTCGTCCAGCAAGGCGGCCGCGTCGATCGGGGTGCCATTCACGGTGACGGTGGAGGGCATCAACTTCGCCGTGTCGGCTTCAGCCGCCGGAGTGCGATAGGCAATGACGGCGGCGTCGGCGTAAAACGTGAGATCGGGTGTGGTGCCCGGCCGCGGCAGCCCACCGCCAAGGTTGCGGATCGAACCATTGTTGGTCGGTGGGGAAGGGAGCACTACGCGGGACGTGTCCGGGCCGTCGATCACGGTCTCGCTCCAGACCAGTTTTTTCATGGCCTGCGCGGGTTTCACGCCGGGGCCGCCGGTAATGCTCCAGCCGGGCGAGCTGAAGATGGTCATCTCCAAACCAAGCCGCTCCGCTTCCGTTGCGGCGTGGCGCACGGCCTCGAACCAGGCGGCGCTGCCGAACGGCGTTTTGGTTTCAAGCGATTGACCGCGTCCGAAGGAAACGTCGGCAAGTTGGAAACCATCGATCCCGGCGCGCTGCATCCACTCCAGATCCTTGGTGATGCCGTCGAGGCTGACATTGCTGCCGGTCCAGTGCCACCACGTGCGGGGGCGGGCGGTGTCGGGCGGGCGCGGGAATGTGCGCTCGAGTTGCACGATCGGATCGGGTTGGGCGGGCAGCGGAACGAGACCGACGCTTAAGGTGCTCAAGGCCGCCAGAGTAAGCGTCAGCGCGTGACGAGTGGGGGTATTCATCATGGGGAAGACGGTCAGCCAACGCACCGTGGTGACGGGAGCGATGCGTTTGCCGCCGTCCAGTCAGATTTAAGCCAAAGATCGTGCTCTGACGGTCAGAGTTCTGTCAGGGTTGTTTCTGGAGAGAGGCGAGTAGGAAGATGATCCCTTACCCCTCATGCGAGCATGTGCCTAGCCCCTAGTCAGCGATTTCGTGGCCGTCCAACCTGGGCGCTATTCGGTCTTGGGCTTGCCTGTGCACTCGGGGGGCATGCGACTCCCGAATCAGCGCAACAGGCACAGGTCCGATGGATGCGCGAGAATCTCACCACCGTGCCGGAGTGGAACGCGTGGCAGGAAAAGACGGGCGAGTTGCCGCCGGATTTCGATACGTTGCCGCGCAGTGAATTTTTGCCCGATCCCTTGCGTTTTCTCGATGGGCGCCCAGTCGCGACATCGGCCGATTGGTCCGCCCGCCGGGACGAGATTCTCGACCAATACGAACATTACTTTTTCGGCCGCTTTCCTCCCAAACCGGCACTGACGCGAGTGGTGGCAGTCGAGTCGACCGCGGGCGACGGCTACCACGCGCGCACCGTGCAACTGGTGTTCGGTCCGGAGGATCGCGGGACGTTGCGCGTCAAAGTCACCGTGCCGGACGGTCCCGGTCCGCACCCGGCCGTGATCACGACCTCGCTCGATGGCTGGGCGGAGCATTTGATTCCGCGGGGTTACGCCGCCGTCGGTTTTGCGGGCAATGATTTCATGGACGATACGGCGGACCTGCCGGAGCTGTATCCAGATTATGACTTCGCCGCGCTGCCGCGCCGCGCGTGGGCCGTGCAACTGGTGGTCGACTATCTCGAGACGCGAGCGGACATCGATCACAACCGCATCGGCCTCTACGGCTATTCGCGCGATGGCAAGATGGCCACTATCGCGGCGGCCATCGAGCCCCGCATCGCCGCCGTCATGGCCGGCAGCACGGGCGTGGGCGGCGTATTGCCGTGGCGGTTGGCGGGCGAGTTCGGCATGGGCGAAAGCATCGAGTCGACCACGATGATGTTCCCACATTGGTTCCATCCGCGCATGCGGTTTTTTGCCGGCCACGAGGATCGGTTGCCCGTCGATGCCAATCTGCTCGTCGCCGCGATCGCGCCGCGCGCGTGCCTCATGCAATACGGCCTCAACGATGAGGTGTCCAACGTCTGGGCCAATGAACAGTCCTTTGCCTCGGCGCAACGTGTGTATGCGCTGCTCGGACATCCGGAGCGTCTCAGCCTGTTGCGCGGCCCCGGGTTTCACGGCTCGATCGATCCGCAAAAATGTCTCGATTGGCTCGACCTGCAGTTCGGTCACACCGCCGACAAGGCGGCGTGGTCGAACGATCGCATGTTTGCGTGGGATTGGGAGGTTTGGCGGTCGCAACACGCGGCGGAGTTTGATCCGAAGACTTATCCCGTTCACGCCCCCGGCGATTTCTCGGTTGAGTCCACCCGGGCGGCGGTGCGCGCCATGCTAGGGCCGACGCCCCCGCAGCCACCGACCCCCGTGCCGTTTTGGCGGCGTGGACCCGCCAAGCCGGTGCCGGGCCCGACGTATGCACAGGGCAGCGGACCGGGCCAACTCACGCCGGATGTGCCCGCCTGGGTCGCGAGTCGCGGGCGGATTCAGGAATTCGGCTGGCTCGCCGCCGATAATGATACTGTCGACTCGATCCGGGTGTCGTTCGGGCGGGGCTTGCACGGTGATCTGTTTTTTCCGCGGGATCGGCCGGAAGGGAAGCGTCTGCCGACCGTCATCTGGCTGCATGGTTACAGCTATCCGCTGGGCTACATGTGGGTTTACCGGCGCGACCTGCATCCGATCCTTGCGCTGGCGCAGGCGGGTTATGCGGTCTTGGCATTTGACCAGTCGGGCTTCGGCTCTCGGCAGGCGGAAACCGCGCCGTTTTACGAACGTTACCCCGAGTGGTCGCGGTTGGGCCGGATGGTCAATGATGTGAGCGCGGCGATTGACGCGTTGGACGGACAGGACCTGGTCGACGGGCAACGTATTTACGCGCTGGGCTACACGCTCGGCGGCGCGGTCGGACTGCATGCGGCGGCGTTGGACGAGCGCGTGCGCGGCGTGGTTTCGATTGCCGGATTCAGTCCGCTACGCTCCGACACGGTCGATTCCATCGCGGGCGGAATCGCGCGCTTCAGTCATCAACGCAGTTTGCTGCCGAAGCTGGGTTTCTTCATCGGTGAAGAGGCCCGCATTCCCTACGATTACGATGGATTGCTGGCGACGATAGCGCCGCGACCCGTGCTGGTCGTGCAGCCGACGATGGGGCGAGGCACCGACCCCGCCGCCGTGCGCGCCGCCGTTGAGCGGGCCCGACCGACCTTCGCGCAGCAGGGTTCTGCGGCCGACCTGACTTTGCTCGAACCCCACGATTACACGCGCTTTCCGACCGTTGCCCAGGAGGCAGTCATCGCGTGGATGAAGACGCATCTTCCCTAACCCTTTTGTATATGAAACTACCCCGATTCCTCCTCCCCCTGTTCGCAGCGCTGTTGGTGTCCGCGAGCGCCGCGATGGCGGCCACGGCCGTCACGCTCAGCGAAACCGCCGACGAATACATTCTCGCCAACGGCATCGTGACCGCACGCGTGGCCAAGGCGTCCGGCGATCTCGTTTCGCTGCGCTACGGCGAACGCGAAATGCTCGCAACGTTCCTCAATGAGAACGGCACGCCCGACCTCGCCAAAGACCCGCCCGGCCACAATCCCGAAGGCGTCAATCGCGGGTTCACCGATCACCAATACGGCTTCTGGTCCCACGACGCGATGGGGCCGCGCGGATCGGGTGACGCGATCGCCCGCATCACGATTGATCCGAAAACCAATGGCGGTGAGCGCGCGGAAGTTTCGGTCAAAGGCATCTCGCGGGATCGCTTCATGGGCACGGGTCCCGGCGTGCGCGGCGGTTGGGACGCGAAGGGGCAATTTGCAGCGGATATCGAGATCCGTTTCGCGCTCGGTCGCGGCGAGTCCGGGGTCTACACGTATTGCGCTTTCGAGCATCCGGCCGACTACCCGACCACCGCGCTGGGCGAGGCGCGGTTTTGCGCGAAGCTGGCGGACTTCTTTGATTGGATGAGCGTCGCCGACGGCGCGCATCACAACAAATATTACCCGAAGGGACTGCGCGAAGGGGACAAATACGTCTACACCGTGCCGCAGACCGACAACCCGACGTTTGGCTGGTCGAGCACGACCGAAAACGTCGGATTTTGGTGCCTCAACGCCTCGATGGAATACATGAGCGGCGGGCCGACCAAAGTGGAGTTTCAGGGCCATCGTGACACCAACCGCATCTCCGCCCCGTGTGTATTGAACTACTGGCGCAGCAGCCACTACGGCGGCTCCGCCGTCGATGTAGCCGCGGGCGAACAGTGGTCCAAAGTCATCGGACCGTTCATGCTGTATGTGAATTCCGGTGACGACCCGCAGGTGATGTTCGACGACGCCAAGGCTCAGCAAAAAGTCCAAGCGAGCGCGTGGCCTTATGCCTGGGTGAACGGCGTGGATTATCCGTCGCCCACCGAACGGGCGACTGTCCGGGGCGAACTCGTGCTCACGGATCCGCTCGCGCCCGGCGGGGCGAAGATGAGCAATGTGCGTGTCGGTCTCACCGCCGCGCCATGGACCTCGCCGATCGTCGGTCGCAGTGGCCAACCCACCGTGGTGGGCTGGCAGCGTGACGCGAAAAACTACCAGTTCTGGACGGAAGCGACCGACGCGGGCCGGTTTGAAATTTCCCACGTTCGGCCCGGCACCTACACGCTGCGCGCCTTCGCCGATGGCGTGCTGGGCGAGTTCGCTCAAGCCGATGTCACGATCGGCTCGGGGCCGGTGGATCTCGGCAAAATCACGTGGATGCCGGTGCGCCACGGTCGTCAGCTTTGGGAGATCGGCATCCCCAACCGTAACGGCTCCGAGTTGTTCCGGGGCGAGTCGTTTTGGGAACCGCAGATCCCGCTCGACTACGCGAAACTGTTTCCCGACGACGTGAACTTCGTCGTGGGCCAGAGCGACTTTCGCCAGGATTGGTTTTTCCAGCAAGTGCCGCACAACGAGAATCCCGACGTGGAGCCGCGTCCGTTCTACGGTATTCGTGACGAAGGTCGCGCCACGCCTTTCGCGGTGACCTTCGATGTGGATGCCACGCTGTCCGGCCGGGCGGTGTTGCGTCTCGCGCTCTGCGGCACCGCCACGCGCGAACTCGAAATCACGGTCAATGACCAGTCGGTTGGCACGATTACGTTGCCCATGAGCGACGGCGCGATCGCCCGTCACGGTCGGCAGGGACTCTGGTATGAAACGGAGTTGGCTTTCGACGCCGCGATGCTGCAGCGCGGGACCAATGTGGTGAAAATCATCGTGCCGGCCGGACCGATCAACAACGGCATTCTCTACGATTACGTTCGCCTCGAATGGGACGAGAAAACCCCCACCGCCACGTTGGCCGCCGCCGCGCACTGACTCCACTCCGCACCATGTTATTATCCACCCACCTCATGCGCGACCTGCGCCGGTTCGGGCACCGGACGGCGGTCGTCCTCCTCCTCGCGGGACTCGTGGTCCCGGCCCATGCGGCCGAACCGGTGGCGGACGCGACTTCCGAGCCGACGGAGTTGCCCACGATCTTCATTGCCGGAGATTCGACGGCGGCCAACGGCAATCCGGTCGCGACGGGGTGGGGGCGCATGTTCGGCGAGTATTTCGATTCAACGCGCGTCAACGTCGTTAACCGCGCTCGCGGCGGACGCAGCAGTCGCACCTTCATCACCGAAGGGCATTGGGCGAAACTCCTGGCCGAGGTCAAAGCCGGTGACATCGTGCTCATCCAATTCGGTCACAACGACGGCGGCCCGATCAACCATGAGCGCATTGCGCGCGGCTCGCTGCCGGGACTGGGCGATGAAACCGAAGCGATCGACAACCGGCAGACGAAGCAGCCCGAAGTCGTGCATACCTTTGGCTGGTATATGCGCCAGATGATCGCCGACGTGCGGGCGAAGCAGGCGCGGCCGATCCTGCTCTCGCTCACGGTGCGCAACTACTGGCGGGACGGCCGGGTTGAGCGCGGTTCCGGTGACTACGGTCAATGGACGCGGGCGTTGGCGGAGAGCGAAAAACTGCCGTTCATCGACCACACCAAACTCATCGCCGATGTTTACGAAAAACTCGGCCACGACGCGGTGAACGCCTTCTTCCCGCGTGACCATGTGCACAACGGCGCGGATGGTGCGCGCATCAATGCCATGATGGTGGTCAGCGGCCTGAAAGGGCTGCGCGAACAGTCGATCATCCGCGACCTCTCCCTCATGGGCCGCATGGTGCCGATGGCCGATCCCGGTGACGTTTACGTGCCGCCGCAACCTCCGCCGAAAGGTGGTCCCCGCGAGGAATTCATGACCTGGCTCAACCTGCCCGAGCCAGCCGATCCCACGCGACCCACGGTGTGGTTGATCGGTGATTCCACCGTGCGCAACGGGCGCGGCAACGGCTACGACGGGCAGTTCGGTTGGGGCGATCCGTTTGAGAAGTATTTTTATCCGGCTGCGACCAATGTGGTGAACCGCGCCGTCGGCGGCACGGGCGCGCGCACCTTCAACGGGCACTGGGCCAATACGTTGCCGCAGGTCAAGAAAGGCGATGTCGTGCTGATCCAGTTTGGTCACAACGACAACGGCTCGCGCGGCGCGCTGCGGGGCATTGGCGAGGAAACGGAAACCCGCGAAGATGCCACGACCAAGGAAACGGAAATCGTGCACACGTTCGGCTGGTATCTGCGCCGCTACATTGCCGACATTCGCGCCCAGGAAGCCACGCCCGTGCTGTGCACGCTCGTGCCGCGCAACAGTTGGAAGGATGGGAAAATCGCCCGCAGCACCGACAGCCACGCCGATTGGACTCGCGCCGTCGCGGCGGCGGAAGACGTCGCGCTGGTCGACCTCAACGAACGCATCGCGCGCAAGTATGACGTGCTCGGCGAGGACGCCGTCACCGCGCTCTTTGCCGACAAACGCGTGCACACCGGCTGGGACGGCGCGGAGCTCAATGCGTTGACGGTCGTCGAAGGCCTGCGGGCGCTCGACCCCAATCCGCTCGCCCGACACCTGCGGCCCAGCATGGGCATGCCCGCAAGCAGCGCCCCGTAACGCGCGCCTGAAACCCACCGTGGTGCGCCTGTCACCTTACCTTATCCGCCGATTTCTCCACCGATGACCTTTCGCTCGCTCCTGACGCTCAGTGTTTGCGCTCTCTTTCCCGCCTTTGCCCTCGCCGCTGCGCCCGTGCCCGACGGCCAGCCACACGCGCTGGAGTTGCGCGACGACAACTTCATGCTCGATGGGGAACCCATCCTGATCGCCGCCGGGGAGATGCATTTCGGCCGCGTATTGCCGGAGGATTGGGAGGATCGCATCAAGCAGGCCAAGGCCATGGGGCTGAACACGATGAGCTTTTATCTGTTCTGGAATCTGTGTGAACCGCAGGAAGGGGAGTTTGTTTTCGAGGGCATGACCGACGTGCGCCGCATGTTGGAGCTTTGTCAGGCCAACGGCATGTGGGCGATTTTACGGCCCGGGCCGTATTGTTGCGCCGAGGTCGAGTATGGCGGCATCCCGTGGTGGACCGCGCGTTACCCGGACGTGAAAATCCGCACCGACGATCCCACTTACGTCGCGTGGAGCAAGCGCTACATCGAACGCGTGTATCAGGAAGTTGAGGACATGCAGGTCACGCGGGGTGGGCCGCTGCTGATGGTGCAGATGGAAAACGAATACGGCATGGTCGCGCGCGGCAACAACGACTACCTCAAGTCGCTGCATGGCATCTTTCTCGACGCGGGCTACGAAGTCCCGCTGTTCACCTGCGACCCGTTCTTCTCCGCCGAGCGCGACTTCGGCATAAACCTGCCGGGGGTGCTGCGGGGGCGCAACGGACTCGATAACCAGCGCGCGCTCGACATGACCAAAGGCGTGATCGGGAGCGACCCGGCGTTTGCGTCGGAGCTCTACACGGCGTGGTTCAGCGGCTGGGGTCAGGAATTGGCGACGCGCCACGCTTCGATCGAGCACATTGTGGCCAAGACCGGCTTCCTCCTCGATCACCACGTGTCGTTTTGCTACTACGTTTTCCACGGCGGCACGACCTTTGGGTTCTTCAACGGGGCCAACGAGTTTCTGCCCGTGCAGACGAGTTACGACTACAACGCGCCGGTGGATGAAGCCGGGCGCGTGACCGAAAAATACCACGCGTTGCGGCACCTGTTGGCGGAGCGTCTCGACCTCGACCTGCCGCCGGTGCCGGCCGATCCGCCCGTGACCACGGTGCCCGAGTTTCGGTTGGAACGCAGCGCCGCGTTGCTCGATGTGCTGCCGGAAAAGCCGACCCTGGAAGCCGCACATCCGGCCACCATGGAGGAGTTGGGGCAGGACTACGGCTTCGTGCTCTACCGGAAACATTTTCCCCGTGGCATTCGCGGCGAACTCGAACTGCGCGACGCACGCGACTACACGAGTGTGATGATCAACGGTCGCGAGGTGGCGCAATCGTTCGTGGGCTACGGCCTCGATACCAACCGCATCATGTTGGATGAATCCGGGCCGGTGACGCTCGACTTGCTCGTCTACAACCTCGGCCGCATCAGCGTCATCACCGCGCAACACTCGCAACATCGTGCGCGCAAGGGACTCGACGGCGGCGCATGGCTCAATGGGGACGAGCTGACGGAGTGGCAGATGTTTTCCCTGCCGTTGCCGCATGGCAGCACCGTGACTCAGGCCGGAGCTGAGCACATCGGGCCCACGTTCTATCGCGGCCGGTTTGAAACCGCCGCAGAGGGCGGCACGTTTCTCGATCTGCGCGCCTGGAGTTTCGGCGTGGCGTGGGTGAATGGTCACAACCTCGGCCGTTTCTGGGAGCGTGGAGCGCAGCGCTCACTCTTCGTGCCGCGGCACTGGTTACGCGACGATGGCAACGAGATCGTGGTGTTGGAACTGGGCGCAGCCCCGACTGATCCCGTGGTCCGTGGCGGGACCGATATTGTCACGACCGAGCCGGTGCCGTTTCCGGTCCGTCTCGATCGGCGCAATCTGGCGCCACCCGAAAGCGCGCCGGAGTCGTAGGGCGGTTGGTTTAAGGAGCGGTAAGTGGCGGTCGGGCGGGGGTTTTCCGGACCGGGGGAAGGCGACGAATCGACGCGTGCTTTGCGTCCACGGCCCGGCGCGGAGGCAAGGGCTGGGCCGACGGTGATCGGGGAGGCTTTGTCGGGTGATGCGAAAAAGATTGAACCATAAATCATTAGTGATTTAACGAAACATCAAGTCACCCAAACTCTGCCCCGGTTTGTCCTCTCACCTCTGCTCCGGCAGGGCTGAAACGGCGTCGGGTGGTGTCTCTGTGGTGGCTTCGGTAACAACCCAAACACCTAGCCCCATGCTCACAAAAACCTACTCAGCTCCGCCTGCTGCGCGCCGTTTCTGGCTACCGCAGGCGTTGGCCGCCGGCCTGCTCGGTTTGACCTGGCCGGTCTCGGCTCAAACCGCCGTCGGATCTTCCGATGGCACTGTCGATGACGAGGATATCGTCATGCTGTCGCCCTTCACCGTTGATGCCCAGGAGGATGCGGGCAGCTACCGCGCCACGTCCACCCTGGCCGGTTCGCGCATTCGCACCGATTTGAAGGATGTGGCGTCGTCGATCACTGTGATCACCGCGGAGTTCCTCAAGGACACCGGTGCCACCGACAATCAGTCTCTGCTCCAATACACGACCAATACGGAAGTCGGTGGCGTTTACGGCAACTACGCCGGCGTCGGCGGCACGTTCATCGATGGGGCCAACGAGAGCTCCAACTTTTTGCGGCCGAATAACAACACCCGCGTGCGGGGTCTCGATTCGGCCGACAATACGCGTGACCTCTTCCAATCGGACATCCCGTGGGATGCCTACAATGTCGGTCGCGTTGATCTGCAGCGCGGTCCCAATTCAATCCTGTTCGGCTTCGGATCTCCGGCCGGTATCATCAATACCAGCATCAACGGCGCCACCCTCGGTCGCAGTTCCGGCAATGTGGAGTTTCGCGTCAGCAGCCATGGCAGCATGCGCGGCTCGTTCGACTACAACAAAGTATTGATCGAGAACGAACTCGCGGTGCGTTTGTCCGGTGTTTCCGATGACACGCAGTATCGTCAGAAACCCGCCTTCAACCGCGCCGACCGGATCTTCGGTGCCCTGCGTTGGGCGCCGTCGTTCCTGCAAACCGACTCCGCCTCGACCGTGATTCGCGCGAACTACGAAAGCGGTGAAGTCACCGCCAACCGGCCGCGCTCGCTCCCGCCCTGGGATCACATCACGCCTTACTTTGATGCCAACGCCATCAATCGGCAGTCGTGGGATCCCTACTACGCGTGGGCCGCCGGCGTCGTGAGTTACTCCTCCTCCGACGTCGCCCCCGGCGTGACGCCCAACCCATGGGTCGTGCAATACTTCGGACCCGGACTGCAAAACGTCAGCGCCCCGACCTTCATCTACGACTCCGCGGGAGCCAGCAGCTACAACGCCGTTTACCAAGCCAGTCCCGGCACCTATTTCGGCATCAATCCGGCGGGCGAACGCGATGGCAGCATCGATGGATTCCCCTACGGGTCCAACATCGGCATCGGCAACTATGCCGACGCCGCCAAGAACTCGGACCGGATCGGAGCCGGGGATTTTCCCGCGGCGGACAAGGGCTTCTACAAGCGCAAGTCCATCACCGACACCAGTATCTTCGATTTCTACAACAACCTGCTCGATGGCGAAGCCAAGCGCGAGTGGCAGAACTTTGACGCCTACAACGTCACGCTCGAACAGACGTTTTTCGACGGCAAGCTGGGCGTAGAGCTCGTCTACGACATGCAGGAGTATGACGACGGCCAGACCCGCAATCTCAACGATCCGTATCTCTCGGTTGATATCCGCACCAACCTGATGCGCTACCCGGGGGCGTTTGCCGACATCGTCGTGCCCAACCCCAACGTCGGCCGCGCCTTTGTCGGGGGCAACTCCAAGAACGGGGGCAACAGCACGAGCTTCAGTGAGCGCGAGAACCTGCGCGCCACGGCGTTTGCGGATCTCGATGTCGCCGATTGGCTGGGCAGCGATTCCTTCCTCGGCCGCATGCTTGGCCGCCATGTCATCACCGGCGTGTATTCGGACGAGACCTACGACCGCGAGGACCGCAACTTCGTGCGCTACGCGGTTGATCCGTCCTGGTCCGACGCCATCGGTTCCGGCGGCGGCGGCCCGGTTGATCTGGGGGCCAACACCGGCGGCCTGTCACAGGGTGACGTCACACTCGACTGGGTCTACTACCTGTCCGGCAACCTCAGTGCGACCAGTTCCGCCTCCGGTCTCAACCTGCCGCGGATCACCGGCATCCACGACCCGTCCGGCGAACACGGCATCGAATACTTCGACAGCACCTGGAATGCGCCGGGCGTCGATCCGGGTGCCTATTGGTTCAACACCGCTCGCGGTCTGACCAATGATCCCGCCGGTGAAGATTCCACGCAGTCCGAAAATCCCCGCAACTACGTGGGATGGACCACCGGTTCCTTCAACGTGCTCAACGCCGCCAACGGCGACATCGACCAGCTCTACACCGATATCAGTCGGGTGCAGCGGGTGACTGAATCGACCGCCCTGACCTGGCAGGCCTACTTGATCGACGATCTGTTGGTGGGCACCTACGGCTGGCGCGAAGACACGCAGAAACTGCGGTCGGGCGCCTCCAGTTCGAACGAAGCCGGCAATACCGACGGTTACGCGCACATCAATCCCGCACTCGATCCGCTCGACACCACCACCGGGATCAGCGAAGGCCAGAGCCGCAGCTGGGGTCTGGTGCTGCACACGCCGCGATCGATTCGCGAACGTCTGCCCTACGGCACCAACTTCAGCCTGACCTACAGCAACGGTCGCAACTCCCGGGTGGAAAATCGCTACGGCTTCGGCGGCAACGCGCTGCCCAACGCCAAGGGCGAGACCAAGGACTACGGCGTGGTCATCAGCACGCTCGACGATCGCCTCCAGCTCAAGGTCACCAAGTATGAGACCACCGTCTCCGACGCCAACCTCTCGAGCGTGAGCACGGAAGTGTCGACCCTCGGGTCCAACACCTACTACCTGCGCAACCTCGAAGCATGGGGCACCGGCACCGTCATGGCCTACCTCAACGGCTTCGATGGCAACCAGGCCGGCAACGAGTGGTTCTGGAACTGGGCGCACGTCGATGAAGGATTCAATGGATTCACCGATCCCAATAGCGCCGAATTCAACAACCATCCCTCGACGATCGCCCAGAAGGCCGCCGTCAGTTCCTGGTTGTCCCAGATGCAGTCCGCCGAGTGGTTTGACGCCTACGGTTTCAACATCAATTACGCCGCCGCCGTCGCGGGAGACTACGCCAACGCCTTCCCGGGTTGGAATCCGTCCCCCGCCATTGGCGACATCCAGCCCGCCGGCGGTGGCCGCATCAACGGCACCTGGCCGACCGGCACCGCCAACAACAAGTCGGAAGGCTGGGAATTCGAGCTGACGGGTCAGCCGACCAAGAACCTGAATGTTTCCGTCAATGCGTCCAAGACCACCGCGTCGCAGACGTCCCTCGGTCAGGATCTGGTCAACTTCGTCGAGGCTCAATACGCCAAGTATCAATCCCCGGCCGGCGACCTGCGGCTGTGGTGGGGCGGTGGTGACACCTTCCGCCAGACCTACGAGACCAACATCTGGTCCGCCTACCAGTTCCAGCTCCAGACCAATGGCAAGATGGTGCCGGAGATGGCGCCCTGGCGCTTCAACATGGTCACGAACTACTCGTTCGACGAAGGCATGCTCAAGGGCACCAACGTCGGACTCGCCTACCGCTGGTCGGACAGCCGCATCCTCGGCTACCGTCTCAACGCCGCGCAGGACAACCTCGACGTCGACAGCCCCATCTGGAGCGCGTCCGAGGACCACGTGGACATGTGGGTGGGACACGAGCGACCGCTCACCGAGAAGATCACCTGGCGCGTGCAGCTCAACCTGCGCAACATCGGCGAGAGCCCGCACCTCGTGCCGATCAGCGTGCAACCGGATGGTTCGCCGGGTGCCTATCGCATCTCCGACGGCTTCAACTGGTCCTTCACCAATACGTTCTCGTTCTGATTTCCGGTCTGTCGTCTCCTGGTTTTCGGTATGCATGAGGAGACGCGCTGACCGGTCCGGTTAGGTGTTAGCCGGAGAATGAACCGGAAAATCCGGCCCTCGTCGCACGCGCGGCGGGGGCCTTTTTTTATGGCGAGAAGCGCGACCTCACGACCGTCTCGCGCGCGACTTCGTTCCGACCTCGTGCCCCGGCCGTCTCAAGCGACGCGCTCGCGATGCAGTTTACGCCAACGACCGGGCGGCATGCCTTCCCAGCGATGAAAGGCGCGGAAGAACGAATTGGCATCTTCGTAACCGAGCAGGTAGGCGGTCTCGTTGAGCTCCAGCGCGGAGTGCCTCAGGTAGTGATGCGCGAGTTCTCGGCGCGCGTTCTCCATGACCTGCTGATAAGTCAGGCCGGAGGCGGCCAGGCGACGTTGCAAGGTGCGCACGCTTTGGCCGATTTCACGGGCGATGTCCCGGATGTCGGGACGGCGACCGGCGAGCACTCGTTTGATGGTAAGTTTCACCAACTCGCCGGCGTTGGCGCCCGCGTTCTGGATCACCAACTCCTTTTCGAGCTGGGGACTGATGGCGGCCAACAGATCGGCGTTGTGCGTCACAAAGGGGCGCTCGATATCGGATCGACGAAACACGATCAGGTTGTGTTTCGCATTAAAGCGCACCGGACAGCCGAAATGGGTTTCGAGCTCCTCGCGGTGGGCGGGTGGACGCGCATAGTCGACGCGCAAGGGCGTGAGCGCGCGCCCCGTGCCGCGTCGGCCGATCGCCTGCACCCATGCGAAACACATGTCGGTGAAGACCGATGGTTCGGTGTCGCGAGCGAGCATCCAGACGAAGCGGACGGTGTAGGTATCGGCGGTGGCGGCCAACTCGATCTTCTCCGGACACGTGAGCTGTTTGTAGCGGGCGGCCCGCTCCATCGCGTCCGTGAAATTGCGGGTGTAGAGCGACGCGATCGCGATCGGATCGTAGCGTTCGATGCGGTCTTCGTTGCCAATCTTGATACCGACCAGCGGATCGGGAGAGAGCGCCTCGATCGCCCGCCACAACGCGAACATTTCGTCGGTGGTGACGTAGATTTTCTCCTGTTCGAAAAACGTGGCCGGCAGTTCGGCGTGCCGTAGCACCGCCGCGGGCGACAGCGATAGTTCTTCCAGTTTGGCCGGGAGCAGGCCGGAGACGCGAAAGTGTTTGCTCATGGCGAAAAGGGAGCCCTCGCGGCCCCCGGTGGGATGAACAATCCCGCCCGGCCGGGCTGGCCGCAATCCGGGAAGCCGGAAAAACGGTGGCTCAGCGGAGACGGGACGGGGAGGGCGAATGCTCAGACCTGATGGGTGGGCATGACCGTCACCTGCTGCAGGTTGACGTGGCGCGGGAGGGCGACGGTGAACCCGATCGTCTCGGCGATGTCCTCGGATTTGAGGAGCGTCATCGCTTGGGCCGCTCCATTGATCCAATCCGTCACGGCGGGATCGGTCACGTGGCTGGCGAGTTCGGTTTCGACGAGACCGGGCTCGATCATCGAGACGCGAACATCGGCGGGGCCGAGCTCGGCGCGCAGGTGACGGGAGAGGTGGCTGATGGCGGCCTTGGTCGCGCTGTAGACGGCGAAGGAAGGGAAGACATTTTGAGCCGCGATCGAGGAAATGTTCACCAAGTCGGCGACACCGTTTTCCTGGGCGGAAGCGGTGAGAGCCGGAGTGAACGCCCCGATCACGCGCAACGCACCCGTGAGGTTGAGATCGATCATGCTCTCCCAGTCGTTGACCCGCGTTTCTGTGATCGGCGCGGGCAACATGACCCCGGCGTTATTGATCAGAATACTCGCGCGACCGAGCTCGGCCGTGACGGTGGCGGCGGCGGCAGCGACCTGTTCGGGCGACGTCACGTCGACCTCGATGGCGAGCGCGGTGCCACCGGCGGCGGTGATCTCGGCGACGAGGGCATCGAGTTTGGATTTACGGCGAGCGAGGAGGGCGACCTTGGCCCCGAGACTCACGAGGCGTTGGGCGGTGGCGGCGCCGATGCCGCTGGATGCGCCCGTGATGACGGCGATACGACCGGACAGCGGCAGCGTGGTGACAGAGAGAATTTCAGCAGTGGGTGAACTCATGGTGATGAACTTTCGATGGAATGTTGGAATGTATTCCCCGCCGGCCGTCGGTGACGGCGCGATGTGCTGGGAACGTCACCATATTAGCTCGGATTGCCCGGGGGTTCACTAGCCGCACGTGCCAATTAATATGCCAATCGCGCCAAGAGGGAGGGGGATTTCCTAATTTAGTTTTGCGTTAAATCATTATCATGGTCCCTTATCGAACGAGCGCCTCGTTCCCATGTCTCTCCCCTGCAATTCTACTTTTCCGGCCGGTTTTATCTGGGGTGTGGCTACGGCCGCGGCGCAAATTGAAGGTGCGGCTTTTACCGACGGCAAGGGGGAGTCTATCTGGGATCGCTTTGCCCGGCAGCCCGGCAAGGTGCACGGCGGTGATACGCTCGACGTGGCGTGTGATCACTACCACCGCTTCGACGAGGATTTTGCCCTGATGGCATCGTTGGGCGTGAAGCACTACCGGTTGTCGATTTCCTGGCCCCGAATCTATCCGGATGGCGACGGCGAGCTGAATCAGGCGGGGTTGGATTTTTACGCGCGGTTGTTTGATGCGATGGCGCGACACGGGATCACGCCGTGGGTGACGTTGTTTCATTGGGACCTGCCCCAGGCGTTGGAAGATCGGGGAGGGTGGCGCGCGCGCGAAACCGTGGAGGCATTTGGTCGTTACGCGACCACCGTGGTGCAGGCGTTTGCCGACCGCATCGAACATTGGATCACGCTCAACGAGATTCGCTGCTTCACCCAGCTCGCTTACGGCTACGGGCTCAAGGCCCCCGGGGTGAAAGTTGATGCGGCGACGTTGAATCAGATTTATCACCACGCGCTGGTGAGCCACGGACTGGCGGTGCAGGCGGTGCGACAATACGGCGGACCACGTGCGCAGGTGGGGCTCACCGACAACAGTGACGTGTGTATCCCCGTGACGGAGACACCGGCCGATATCGCGGCGGCGCGGGAATGGTATCGGCGCAAGAATCTGCACCTGCTCGGGGCCATCTCGAACGGTGGTTACAGCGACGAGTATCTGGAGCGTTGCGGGAAGGATGCACCGAAGGTGGCGGCCGACGATTTTGCTTTGATCAGCGCGCCCACGGATTTTCTGGGCCTCAATCTCTACACGGGGCCGTTTGTGCGAGCCGGAGCCGATGGTGAACCGGAGGAAGTGCTCTTGCCGTCGGCTTATCCCAAGGCCGACAGTCCGTGGCTGCATTGGGCCCCGCAGGTCATTTATTGGGGCACGCGGCTCGCGCACGAAACCTACGGCGTGAAGTCGATCTACATCACCGAAAACGGCTGCGGTTACAACGACGAGCCGGTGGTCGCGGGCGAGGTGAATGATCTGCACCGCCGGGAGTTTTTGCGCGCCCACTTGCGCGAATTGCAGCGGGCGATCGCGGACGGAATTCCGGTCGACGGTTATTTTCTGTGGTCGTTCATGGACAACTTTGAATGGGAGGACGGTTACGAGCGCCGCTTCGGCATCGTGCACGTTGACTTCGCCACGCAGCAGCGCACGCCCAAGTTGTCCGCCCATTATTACGCCGCGGTTATCAGCGCGAACCGCGTTGTTTGAGCGCGGCTTCCCGACTCGTCGATAGAGTGACTAGAATAGCCTTTGCCTCCTTAGATTTAACGTAACATCAACCGAATCTCGACCAACCCGGCCGAGTGTGAAAAACCCCTGACATCATGAAGTTTACCGACGGCGCCTGGTTGGTGCGGCCCGGCCTGCAGCCCCATTATCCTGCGGAAGTCCATCGTGTGCAGCGCGACGGCGACGCCTTGGTCGTGCATGCTCCCACGCGTCCGGTGCGGCATCGCGGCGACACATTGCAGGGACCGCTGCTCACGGTGCGGTTGGACTCGCCGTTGGAGGGCGTCGTTCGCGTGCGCATTTCTCATTTCACGGGCAGTCATGCACGCGGGCCGCAGGTGCCGCTGAATCCGGTTGAAGCGCCGGAGGTGGAGATCGAGGAAACCGACGGCATGGTGGCGTTGCACACCGGAGCGCTCACGGCGCGATTGGCCAAACAGGGAGGTTGGTCACTGCGGTTCGAGCGGCCGGATGGCACCACCTACACGCACAGCGGATTCCGCAGCGTGGGTTACGTCGAAAACGGCAGTGGCGGACCCTACATGCACGAACAGCTCGATCTCGCCGTCGGGGAAAACGTCTATGGGTTGGGCGAGCGTTTCACGGCTTTTGTCAAAAACGGGCAGGTGGTGGAAAACTGGAATCGGGACGGCGGCACGGGCAGTGAACAGGCCTACAAGTGCGTGCCGTTTTACCTGACCAATCGGGGTTACGGAGTGCTCGTCAACGACACGGGGCCGGTCTCGTTTGAGGTGGGTTCGGAACGCGTCTCACGGGTGCAGTTCAGTCTCCCGGGCGAGCAGTTGGAGTATTTCGTGATCGCGGGCCCCACGCCCAAGGACGTGCTCAACCGGCTCACGGCGTTGACCGGTCGTCCCGCCCTGCCGCCGGCGTGGTCGTTTGGCCTGTGGCTTACCACCTCGTTCACGACGCAATACGATGAGGCGACGGTGAACGGGTTCATCGAAGGCATGCGCTCCCGCGACCTGCCGCTGCATGTGTTTCACTATGATTGTTTCTGGATGCGGGAGTTTTGCTGGTGCGACTTCCAATGGGATGAACGCACCTTCCCCGATCCCGCGGGACAGTTGCAGCGCCTGCATGAAAAAGGACTGCGGGTCTCGGTGTGGATCAATCCCTACATCGGGCAGATGTCCCGCCTGTTCGATGAAGCGGTGCGCGAGGGCTACTTGTTGAAAAAGCCCAACGGCGATGTGTGGCAGACCGATCTCTGGCAACCCGGCATGGGCATCGTCGATTTCACCAACCCGGCGGCCCGGGACTGGTTTGTCGGTCACCTGCGCCGATTGCTGGCGATGGGGGTCGACAGTTTCAAAACCGACTTTGGCGAACGCATCCCGACCGATGTCGTCTGGCACGACGGTTCCGATCCCGATCGCATGCACAATCATTACGCAGTGCTCTACAACGAGGCCGTGTTCGAGTTGCTCCGCGAAGTGCGCGGTGACGGTGAAGCGGTGTTGTTTGCACGATCGGCTCACACGGGCGGACAGAAATTTCCCGTGCACTGGGGCGGTGATTGCAACTCCACCTTCGAGTCGATGGCCGAGTCCCTGCGGGGTGGTTTGTCGCTCGGCGCGTGTGGTTTTGGCTTCTGGAGTCATGACATCGGCGGATTCGAGGGGCAGCCGGACCCGGCGGTCTACAAACGCTGGGTGGCGTTTGGTCTGCTCTCTTCGCACAGCCGCATGCACGGCAGCACGTCCTACCGCGTGCCCTGGGCGTTTGATGAAGAATCCTGCGATGTCCTCCGGTATTTTACCCGGCTCAAGTGTCGGCTCATGCCCTATCTTTTCGCCAAGGCCGTCGAGGCGCACCGCACCGGCGTGCCGTTGATGCGCGCCATGGTGATGGAGTTTTGCGACGATCGCGGCTGCGATGCCCTCGACCGCCAATACATGCTCGGGGACCGCTTGTTGGTGGCACCGGTGTTTTCCGTCGCCGGCGAAGTGGATTTTTACCTGCCGACGGGCTCGTGGGTGCACCTGCTCACCGGGGAGGAGCGCTCGGGCGGCTGGCATCGCACCCACCACGACTTCATGGATCTGCCCCTCTACGTGCGGACGGGATCGGTGCTGCCGCTGGGCGGCGACGAGACCCGACCGGACTACGATTGGGCGGAGGGCGTGACGCTGGCGATATATCGTATCGAGGATGGCGATACAGCAACGTGCACCGTGCCGGGATTTGACGGCGCGGCGGAGACCGTGGCCGCGGTGAGCCGGGTGGGCGAGACCCTCATCGTGACCCTGACCGGTCGCGTGCCATCGCGCTGGTCGGTGCGCCTGTTGCCCGGCGACGGCGAAATCGTCGCGGATCCGGGGGCGAGCGCCCTGACGATTGATGTTCCCTAAACCGGCCGCGCTGCGCGCTTGCCGGTCGACGGGCGCGCCGCCACTGTCACTCGCCTCGCATGCCCCGACCCCGTAAACCCAAATCCTCGCGCGCCGCCACCTTGGCCGATGTCGGTCGTGCCGCCGGTGTTTCCGCCATGGCGGCATCGGCGGTGCTCAACTCGGTCAAAACCTCGTCGCGCATCTCGGCCGAAACCCGCGAACGCATTCTGGCCGCGGCCGCCGAACTGCAATACCGACCCAATGCCGCGGCCCGCGCGTTGTTGCACCGGCGCATGAACACGATCGGTGTCGCGGCGGTGGTCGACGACAAGAACGAGCTCAATCACTACTTTCTCGCGTTGCTCAACGGCGTGCTGACCGCCGCGACCCACCACGAGCAAAACACCACGGTGTTTGCGCTGCACGATTGGAGCAATGACACGCGTCGATTGGACTCGGTTTGTGACGGTCGCATCGACGGTTTGATTCTTTTCGCCCCGACCTTTGACGCGGAGGTCGGGCGCAAGCTCCCCGCGCACACGCCGTATGTCACCATCCACGCCAATCACGCGGTGGAAGGGGTGGTCAACATCGAGAGCGATGAGGAGAACGGCGCGTTTATGATGGTGGAGCATCTGTTGGCGCAGGGCCATCGGCGCATCATGCACATCGCGGGTCCCGAAGGTTTCACCGGGGCCGACCGGCGGGTGACCGGTTACCGGCGCGCGTTGAAAAAGCACAAGGTGCGCTTCGAGCGTTCACTGGTGGTGCATTCCTTGTTTGACGATACGCACGGGCACGAGGCGATGCGGGGCTGGTTGCAACACCATGCTGGCGAGCCCCTGCCGCATGCGGTGTTCTGCGCCAATGATGCCATTGCGATCGGTTGCATCGAGGCGTTGGCCGAGTGCGGTCTGCGCGTGCCCGACGATATTTCGGTGGCGGGTTTTGACGATACGCTGGCTTCGCGTGCGTCGGTGCCGCAGCTCACCACCGTGCGTCAGCCGTTGGTGCAGATGGGGCGGCAGGCCACCCAGATCCTGCTCGAACGCATCGGCACGATTCCCAATGTGCCGCCGCCGCCGTCGCCGGTGGTGCTGCCGGTCGAGGTGGTCGAGCGGGCTTCGGTGGGACCGCGCCCGGCGGTCGATCGCATCGTGCCCGCACTCAAGCGGCGGTAAGGCCTCGGGCAACTCACACCGTGCCGCGCCGCGCCTCGAGGGCGGCGCGAATCTCCGCCATGCGAACCGGCGTGAGGTTGAACCGGTAGAGCGCGAACAGGGCGACGATCAGGCCGACAATGGGGATGGCGGCGAGATAGAACCGAATGTTGAACAACGTCTCGGCGCTTTGAATCTGCAGCTCGGAGTCGAAGCCGGTGGCATCGAGAATGACACCGGACAGGCCGATGCCCGCGGCCATGCCGACTTTGAGAATCCAGGAACGGCAGGCGGCGAACGCCCCCTCGCGACGTTTGCCGGTTTCCAGTTCGTCGGCGTCGAGCACGTCGGCCATCATGGAACCGTCCAACATGTGAAAGCCGGCACCGGTGAACGCGATCAGCCCGGTCGCGAGCATTTGCAGCCACACGATCTCCGGCGTGTAGAGCCACCAGGTCGAGACGAACACGGCGATGGCGGAGAACTGCACGATCTTCATCGCGCCGCGCTTGCCGATACGGTGGGAGATCCAGCCAAACACCGGCACGCCGGAGAGGCCCATGACCATGCCCATGAGACCCATGTATCCATTCCACTGTGACCCGACGGACTGATCACCGCTGCACACGTAGTAGATGGTGCAATGGTAGCCGAGCGTGCCGACCATGCTGGTGCCCATGCCGTAGGCGAAGGCCATGGCGAGGATGGCGCGGAACGGCTTGCACCGGATGCTCTGCCACAGTGTTTCGGCGACCTTGGTCTTCTGCTGTTTTTGCGCGACGACGCCCTCGTAATAGCGTTCCCGCGTCGCCTTGAAGATGAAGATGCCCACCACGATCATGATGGCGCCGAGGATGGTCGTGTAGATCTGCGCGCCACGCAGGTAGTCCGTCTCACCGGTGTCGGCGTCTTGCCAGATCGACCACGTCACAAACGCGGACGCGAAGAACATTGCGACCTCCGGCATCTTCTGGATCGCGCCCTTGATCGCGAAGATCTGGGTGCGTTCGTGGTAGTTGGGCGTCATCTCGTAGCCCAGACTGTTGTAGGGCATCATGACGCAGCTCACGATCGTGATGTAGAGGGCGGACGATCCCACCATCCACCAGAAATACTGCATTTCCGACCAGTCCCGCGGCACCGCGAAAAGCAGCGGCAAGCCGATGCCCGCCAGAATGCTGCCGACCAGAATGAACGGCCGACGCCGACCCCACCGGGTGCGGCAATTATCGGACCACCAGCCGAACAGTGGATCCGAGAAGGCGTCGAACAGTCGATTCAACATCAGCGCCAGCCCGATCAAGCTGGACGACACGTGGAAATAGAAACCAAACACCGGCCACACCATGCCCACGTAGAGCCAGTTGCCCCACATATCGATGAACGAGCCCATGCCATAGGCGACCTTCTGGCCCATGGGCACGCGCTCGGCAGACGAAGGGGAGACTTCGTTGGGGGCGGGGGAATCCTGGGCTTCGGGGGTTGCCATAGATGTAGCGTTAAATCAGAAGAGATGGATACGTCGGGTCAACGGGCGAAATCGTCCGTTGGCGATATTCTCATTCCGTCCTTCCTTTTTCCCCCAACCCCTCCGATGAACGTGCCGCTCAAACTGCGTGTCGTGGCCCTCGGGACGATCGTGTGCGCGACCGGGCACGTCGTTCCGGCGGCAACGCCCCCGTCCATCCAACAGACCGTGGCGTCCCGCTCCGCGCCGGACTCCCGCCCCTACCTGCTTTTCCTCGGGGCGGACCTGGCGGTGAAAGCGGAGGACACGTGGTGGAAGATTGATGGGGTGGAACGCGATTGGTTTCTCTCCCATGTCGGCGAGTTGCCCACGCGCATTCCCATGAACCGGCCCGGGTTTGAGTTTACCTTCGAGCAGGCGCTGAAGGTGTCTGCCAATCTGGCGACGTTGGGCGATGTCGTAGCGAAGTCGGATTATACGCGGCTCAATGACCCCGGTCGTCGGTGGCTGGAGAGTCAGGCGCTTGCGATTTCGGGCATCGACGCTGAAGTCAATGCCGCCACCCGCAAGCTCCGGGCCTTGAACGCGGCCGCCGAACAGCGACAGGCGGTGCTTAACAACCCCAACTCTGATCCGCTCGTCGTGGCCGCCGTGTTGCAGGAGCCCGCTCCCGACACCGCGGGAGCCATGCGCGATCTTTCAACGGCGGTGCAGGGTATGGGCAGCGAGCAGTTCGACCCCAGTTTCTATGCTCGTCGGAAGGCTGAGACCGAGGGGAGTGGTGAGCAACACGATGCGTTGCGGCTGCGTTTCACCCTGTCACCGCGGCATGATTTGGTCGATCCGTATGCGTTGATTTACGTCGAGTTTGCGGTGGCAGACCCGGCGGAATTTCGGGCGCATCGGCGAGTGTTTGCCGAACCGCTGCGACCAATGACGGCGGGGGAAACGGCGAAAGTGGACTTACTCAAGGGGGGCTTTCCGCCCGGCTTCACCTTCGATCATGTGCGGGTGCATCTTTTCGACGCGGGGCGAGAGGTGCCGACCAACCAATCCGAACGGCGCACACCGGTGACCCGTGAGGAGACATTTCAGTTTCTGGTGCTCGATCACGTCAGCCGCCACCGCACGGCCAAATCCGATGCGCCGGCCGAACTCATGAAGGAGCTGCTGACTCCCGAAGGCCGCGCCGCGTTGAACGCACTCGACGTGGTCTGCTTTGGTCGCGTCACTGCGGATGGTCGGTTGGCCGGACTTTTTCACGATGCAGCCGGGACGCGTCCGTGGCCGGACGCGGACACAGGTGCCGCGTTGCAGGATCTGCGTTTCAAGCCGACCGTGGTGGCGGGCGAAGCCGTGGCGACGATCGTGCCGTTGGCGGTTCCGACACGGTAATCGATCAACTGTAGGAGCGTGCTTGCGCGCGATAACACCTGCCTCTCGGCGCTACGCCACCGCGTGCATCGCGCGCAAGCACGCTCCTACCTTGGGGCTCTGAAGCGAACAGCATGGAGGGGGGAAGTTTTTCGGTTTAGAGATTCTCCCCGATCACGATGAGGGACACACCTTGGCGCGGCAGCGGAAAATTCAACGTGGCTGCTCCGTCGGTCACCGTGACCGCGGTTGCCGGTCCCAACGGCGTTAACGCCGAGGCGGCTTCGAGCGCGTCGTATTGCTCTTTCGTCGGGGCGAGGGGCGAACCCATCCGCAGCCACGCGGCGTAGGCGTTGCTGTGATCCTGATCGATGCGGTAGTGCGTGACGGGCCATGCGCGCGTCGCGAGCGGGAGGTCGGTGAGGTTGATGGTCACGTCGGCCTCGGGACCGGTCATGTCGTCATCATGGTAATGCCACACCAACACGGCGATCTGGTGGCCGTTGCGGCTGGCGAGCACGCCGACATCGGGATCGGCGCGCACGCCATCCGCGAGGATGGCATCGAGAGGCACCTGGTGATCGCTTTTCGCCGCGATGCGCTCGGGCCCCATGTGGGCAAACATGCGAAAGACATTCAGGACCGGCAACGCGAGACCATTGCTGGCGAGTTGGCGGAACCCCGCGAAGTAAGGCTGGTTTTCAAAAGTAAAGGCCCACGTCACCGCGCCTTCGAGGTTGGTGGCATGGATGTCGGCGAGGTCGTGTTTGCGGGCGAACGACGCGGCGGTGTAGCTCGAATACATGGTGCCGTTGCGGTAGGCGAGTTGGGGACCTTGGCAGGCGGCGCAGCCCTCGGGATCGGATTCGCCGATGATCACGGGAATGCCCGCGAGTTCGGGGTAGTCGCCAAACGTGGTGAAGGCGCGATCGATGGTGCGCAGTTGATTGGCGATGCCCATGCGCACATGGTCGTCGACGAAGCGCGGCGAGCCCTTGGCGTGGAAGGCCACGAAGTCCAGCGGCGTGCCGGTTTCCCCGGTGGCGTAGTTGGTGCCATGCAAGGCGTGGTCGAGAAACGCTTCCATGAAGGCTCCGCCACTGCCGGCCGTGTGCGGGCCGCCGACGCGAGCGGTGGGCAAGGCACGGCGCACGCCGGCGATGGCGTAATCGTTGAGTTTGAGGAACTCCTCGATGGTGCCACCCCAGTAGCCGTTGGGCTGGTTGTTGGCTTCGTTCCAGACCTGCCACCACCACGTCTCGACCTCGGCGCGGCCGTAGCGTTCGACGCAATGTTTGGTCCATTGGTAAACGAGTTCCTCCCACTTCGCGTAGTCGGTCGGGGGCATGCGCCAGCCGGTGTAAATCAAGCTGTAGTCGAAGCCGGGTCGCCACTCGTGGCGGTAGGGTTCGGGTTGCGAGGAGAGCGCTTGCGGCATGAACCCGATTTCGACCAGTGGACGCACGCCGCGTTCGAGACCACTGTCAAAGATGCGGTCGATGCCGGTCCAATCGTAGACGGGATTGCCATCGGCATCCTCGGTGTAGGCGTTGGTCGAACCCCACTTGAACGCGGGCGTGCCGTCGCCGGTATTGAGCAGGTTGTGCAGCCGAATAAAAGAGCGGCCGGGCGCGAGTTCACCGAGTTGACCGAGCAGTTTCTGCCCGTCCTTCATGGTGGCATAGTTGGGTTCGTCGCCGCCGTAGTAGCGCCAGAAGTCGCGCAGCGGACCGCTGATATCGCCGGCGTCGACGGTAACGGCGACGGGAAAAGATTCATCCGCCCCGAAGGTGGGCGTGAGGGTGGCGAGACCGAGGAGGAGGATACGATGGGGTAGGCGCATATGGCGGGGACGGAGTGATGCTGGGGAGTTAAGGGGTGACGGGCTGGTCGTTGAAGGTCGCGTCGCGGACGTCGAAACGCACGTTGGCGGCGCGCTCGAATGCGGGGCGGGTGAAGGTGAGATGCACGTTGTCCAGCACGATGGGGGCAATCGCATCACCGTCGTTGCCCACGATGCGTCCCGGTGTGCCGTAGTTACCGCTGATATTTCGTAACACAATTCCCGATACGCGCCGGCGCGGTGGCGGTTGCCCCTGCAAGTCGAAGAACTGTCGCCAGGGATTAATGTCAAAGAGACGACCTTCGCCTGCCAGGATGATGTTTTCGTAGGTCAGGTCCGCATAGTGTTGCGGGGTGTCGGGGCGCAGCTTTAGGCGCACGAGGTTGATGTTTCCGCGCACGGTGCAATTGCGCACCGTGACGTTGCGCACCACCGTGGCCTCGCTGCCGCAGGTGAGCACCCCGTGCCCCTTGAGGAAGGTGCAGTCTTCCACCAAAATGTTTTCGACCGGGGGGCTGTCGGCGTCGTGATCCGCGAGCGGACCCTTGCTGCCCTTGAGGGCGATGCAGTCGTCGTTCACGGCAAACGTGCAACCGCGGATGATGACGTCCTGACAACTGTCGACGTCGATGCCGTCACTGCTCGGGGCGGACACCGCCGCCTCGCGACCCGGAGCGGAGAACGACACCTTTTCCACCAGCACGTCGCGGCAGTTGTAGAGATGCAGGTTCCAGAAACCGGAGTCCTGGAAGGTCAGTTCGCGAACTTCGACGTTGGTGCAACGATCGATGAAGACAAGGCGCGGGCGTTCCACATCGAGATTGGTGAGACGCGAGTTTTCGCGCCGTCGCTGCCAGAAGGTTTCCCAAAACACGCGACCATTGCCATCGAGTCGGCCGGGGCCGGTGAGCTTCACGCCGTCCATCCTGGTCGCGTTGATCAACGCGAGTCGCCAGGGCTCGAAGTGACCTTCGATGCGCGTATTGCGCTTGGGATAATCGGCAATGTTGTCGGAGCCGAGCAGCACCGCATCGGCGGCGAGGTGCAGCTCGACGTCGGGCCGCAGGAACAGCGACCCACTGCGAAATGTGCCGGCGGGAATCACCACGCGGCCACCGCCGTCGTGGGCCGCCGCCGCGTCGATCGTCGTTTGGATGGCCGAGGTATTCAGCGTCGCGCCGTCGCCGACCGCGCCGAAGGTCGTCACGACGAAGTCGCGCGCCGCGACCGGCCAGGCGAGTCCCGCGAGCAGTGTAACCATTATGGTTACACTGCGGCAGAGGCGGGCAAGGCTCATGGTCGCCCGCGGTTGCGGTCGCCGTAGTCGGCCGGCGGGTGAATGTTGTCGTCGTAGGTGCGGGCGAGCCAGTCGGCGGGCACGGGCACGATGCAGATGTTCAATTCCCGGTCATCCTCGGTGAGCATGGCGGACTGGATGGAGATGCTGGAGCTGTCGGCCTTGAACGTCGGGTGGATGTGGTCGCGGGCCGAAGCCTTGTGACCAGTGGTGAGCAGGCGCATTTCGTTGGTGCGACGATCGATCAGCCAGAGATTGCGGCCGAAGTCGTCGCCCACGGCCCAACGGCCGTCGGGCGAGGCGTGCACGTGCCACAGGCCGCTGCCGGATTTGGTCTGGCCGGCGATGTAGAGCTCGTTGGTGCGCAGGTTGACAATGGCGAGCCCGGTCGGGCGCAAGCGGCTGGCGGCCTTGCCCCAGTCGTCGTCGACGCCGACTTTGCGGTGACCGAGAATGGCCATGGCGACCTCATCGGGGCCGGTGATGGCTTCGTGCGTGACCCAGTCGTATTCATTTTCTGGAAACAACGGACGCAGGCCGGTGCCGTCGGCCTGCACGATCCAGGTGCGTTGCGGCGACTTGCCGCCGGTTTCCCAGCAGAAGACGATCTCGCCGCTGACCCACGGGTTGGACTGGATATGGCCGACCTGAAACGGGACCGCCACGACCGGCGAAACCTCGCCCGTGGCGAGATCCATTTTGGCGACGCCGGTGGGGCCGGCACCCATGTTGCGCGGGCCGAAGTCGGGCTCGATGGCGGTGTCGGCGGGCAGCAGTGGCGCGGCCGCTTCTTCGAGCATGCGGAAGTAGACGACGTCTTCATCGGCATCGAGGGCGAGTTCCCCCGCGCCGTCGTAGGCGAGGGGAATGGTGCCGTAGACGGTTTCGTAAGCGGCGGCCGGCTTGAGGGTGCCGGCGGCGCTGTCGGCAAAGAGTTGGGCGAGATCGACGGAGACGACTTGCACGGGCGTGGGCGGATCGCCGCGACGACGCTCGGACGGGGCCTTGGTGGCGTGGTCGATGTAGCGATTGAAGAACAGGCGCATCGATTTTTGCGCGATGCAGAGCGAGCCGCGATAGCCGCCCTCGGTGACCTGAACCATGTCGCCGGTCTTCTCGTTGACGGCGACCGCGTTGCCGTCGGCACGACGCGTGCGGAAGATGGTCCACTCGCCGTCGGCGGTCCATTGCGGGTGGGTGGGATAGATCTTCGAATCGCCGCCGGGGGTGGTGGTGAGGAAGATGAGTTCGGCGCCGGTGACCGGATCGGTGACGACCTTGCGTTCGGAAGGGAAGCGTTGGCCGAGATGGGCGGACGCCGTGTAAGCCGCGGTGAGCGCGGCGATTATCAGTAGGGTGCGGAGTGGTTTCATGGGGAGGATTGGGATTAGAGTGAGAGCATCACCACGGACATCGCGGGCAATGCGACCGTGAGTGTGTTGCCGTCGAGAGACGCGCCGGTAAACGCGACCGGCACGACGGTGTCGGGAGCGTCGAAAGTGTTGTGGGTGTGCATGGAGGGCGCGGTGAGTATGCGTCCGCGCACGGTCGTCGCGGTCACTCCGTCGAGCGTGCAGGAGACGGTCTGGGCGTGGTGTGGATCGGTGTTGACCAGGGAGAGATGCAACGTGCCGTCGTCGCGGCGGGAGGCGGACGCGCTCACGGCCGGAATGGACGCGTCGCCGTGCGTGTAGTCCGGCGGGTCGAGTTCGAGCGGCACCACGGTGGCCCCCTGGTGGACCTTGAACATTTCGAAGACGTGATAGGTGGGCGTGCGCAGCATGCGGGGGCCGTCGGTGAGAATCATGGCCTGCAGCACGTTGATCATCTGGGCGATGTTCGCCATGTGGATACGATCGGCGTGGGCGTGGAAGATGTGAAAGTTCAGCCCGGCGACGATGGCGTCGCGCAGGGTGTTTTGTTGATAGAGAAACCCGGGTCCGGTGCCGGGTTCGACGTCATACCAGGTGCCCCATTCGTCGACGATGAGACCGATTTTTTTGTCCGGATCGTGGGCGTCCATGATCGCGCTGTGTTGGGTGACGATCTCGTCCATGCGCAGGGTCTGGCGCAGCGTGGAGAACCACTGGTCCTCGGCGAAGACCGTGGCGGAACCTTTGTCGCTCCAGTTGCCGGTGGGCAGGGTATACCAGTGCAGGGAGAGCCCGTCCATGCGGTGGCCCACCTTGCCCATGAGGGTCTCGGTCCAGTGGTAGTCGGTGCCGCTCGCGCCGCAGGCGATCCGGTAGATCGGGTTGGCGCGATCGTAGTTTTTAACGAAGGTGTTATAGCGGCGAAACAGGTCGGAATAATACTCGGGGGTCATGCTGCCGCCGCAGCCCCAACTCTCGTTGCCCACGCCAAAGTAGCGCACTTTCCACGCCCGATCCCGGCCGTTGGCGCGGCGCTGGTTGGCGATGGGGGAGTCGGCGTCGGAGGTGAGATACTCCACCCATTCCATCATTTCCTGCACGGTGCCGCTGCCGACATTGCCGGAGATGTAGGCTTCGGTGTCGAGGAGCTCGACCAGATCCATGAACTCGTGCGTGCCGAAATGGTTGCTCTCCACCACGCCACCCCAGTGGGTGTTGATCATGGCGGGACGTTTTTCGCGCGGGCCGATGCCGTCGCGCCAGTGGTATTCGTCTGCGAAACACCCGCCCGGCCAGCGCAGCACGGGAATGTCGAGCGCCTGCAATGCGTGCAGCACATCGTTGCGCATGCCGCGGGTGTTGGGGATGTCGGAGTCCGGGCCCACCCAGATGCCTTCGTAGATGCATCGCCCGAGATGCTCGGCAAAGTGGCCGTAGATTTCCGGGCTGATGACCGGTCCGGTCTGGTCGCCGTGCAGCGTGAGCGTGGCCTCGGCGGCGCGTCCGGTGAAAGTGGATAGCGCAAGCGAGCCGAGCAGAAGGAAAAGACGGGGGAACTTCATGAGCGGGTTGAGCGATGGAGGGTGGCGTGTCGGCCGCAGCCCCAGCGGTTGACGAGTAGGGCAAAACCGGAATTGAGCAGCAGCGTGATCGCGCCGACGTGCACAAAGTGCAGCGGGTGCGGCACGGATTCCGGGTTCGCCGCGTGCAACTGCGACCAGCCGGCGGTGCCCGTCCAGTAGAGCACGGCGCCAAAGACCAGGGTGGCGATGACCGCACGGGCATCGACGTCGTCGAACAGCAGCCCGATGACAAAGGCGGAGAGAATCGGAATACTGAATACCCCGATGAGCTCCTGGATGAGTTGGATGATGCTCTCCGCGCCGATGTAAACCGGCACCAGCGCGACGCCGAGGATGGCGAACAGCACCTGCACTGTCACGCTCAGGCGGGGCACGGCCGCCGCGGGATTGAAGTAGCGTTGATGCAGGTCGCACACGTAGAGCGCGGCGGAACTGTTGAGCGTGGAGTTAAAACTTGTCATGGTGGCGGCGACCATGGCGGCGGCGAACGCTCCGGTCAGGCCGGTGGGCAATACTTCACCCACAATCGTTCCGTAGGTGGCGTCGCCCAGCGGTCCGTGCAATTGGTAGGCACACAGACCGGGCACCACCACGATGAGCGGCACCAAGGTCGCACGGATGACGGCAGCGGCGTAACAACCCTTTTGAGCCTCCCGCAACGACGTGGCGGCGAGGGCGCGCTGAGTGATGGTCTGGTTGGTGCTCCAGTAGTAGATCTGCCACAGGATCATGCCGGTGAAGAGAATGGGCCACGGCACCAAGGACTCCGGACCACCGATCATGGTGAGACGCTCGGCCGGCACCTCCGACCAACTCCAGTCGACGCGATCAAGCGCCAGCACGGCGACGAGGGCAGCCATGCCGAAGAGCAACACCCCGCTGTAGGTATCGGATACCGCCACCGCGCGCAGCCCCCCGAAAATCGCGTAAGCCGCACCGGCGACGGCGGTCAACGTGGCGATCGTCATGAGGGACATTTCGAGCCCGAAGAGTTTTTGCAGAAACAGCGCGCTCGTGTAGAGCATGACCGGCAGAAAGACGAAGACGTTGCCAAGTAGAAACAGGGTCGCGACGGTCGCTCTGAGGTGCCCGCTGCGGTAGCGCCGTTCGAGCAGTTCGGTGACGGTGGTGCAACCCAGCCGGTAGTAGATCGGCAGGAACACCCATGCGAGGAGGAGCAGCCCCGCCACCCCGAACAATTCCCACCACAATACCAGCAGCATCTGGTTGCCGTTCCAGCCCACGAGGGTGTCGGTGTTGATGTTGGTGAGCGTGAGCGAGCCCGCGACGAACACCCAGGACAAGCCGCCGCCGGCGAGGAAGTATTCCTTCGCGTCGGAGCCCCGCCGTCCCGCCGACCGACAATGCCACCAGGTTAGCAGTGCGATGGCCGTGGTCAGACCGAGAAAGACGATGAGTTGAAGCATGGGGACATGAAGCCGAAGCATTTCGGCCGGGGTGATGCACAGGCGAAACATCGGGGCGGCCGGGGGCAATATTCACAAATTCGCACCGTCCGATCGGGCGCGGCGGAGGGGTTGCGCCCGGGCGATCTGAGCGGTGCGGACGGTCCCGTAGGATTGGCATTTGTCGGCATTCTCCCGGACGAATCCTTCACCTCGAAGCTCCCCCGCTGTGGCGGCTTCCACCACTCCCCCTCTTTTCGCGGGAAGCGTGTGGTGGCGCGGGAGGGGATGTCGTCCCGCAACGACCTAACCGCATTGAACCGCGAGCGTTGAAACGAAGATCCAAGGTCTGCCCACTGCTCAACCAGCCCCGCCGTCTCATGCGTGTATCCGCTTATCGACGACTAAAATAAATGCGGACACCCCTTAGCTAAGCGCCATTCCGGACCCCGTCTTTCCCGACCGCCGCGGAGCGATACGGGAGGCAGTCGAGACGGGGGGGGAGGATGCGATGGATGAGCCCTGTGTTTCCTCCCCGTTTTTGAATATTTACGGGATCCCTTAAACTTATGCCCCACCGGGTCGATAGTTCAGACTACACGCTTAGCTAATGAACTCTTTTCTGTTACAACTGCCAATAGGCCAACACTTGGGCGATTTCAGGTCTCGTTTCGCGGATATAATTCCACGTTCGTCATCGGTGCAGTCATTTGGCGGATGGGCATCTGCGGTCTTCGTGTCGATGGCACGGCAGGAGGTGTTCGTCTCCCGCCGCGGCGCGTGCGTTGACCTCGGTGTTCCTCGAACCCCCGTTCGACAGCCTTGAAACACACTGCGATAATTCTGTCGCTGAGGCGCGTTTTCAGGCCCTTGATGTGCATCCGTCTCGCGTGCCTCGCTCGGTTCGCGTGCGTGGTGACTCCTTTTGTGTCTCCGGCTTCGGGCCAGGAGACCCCCACGGTCACTTCCCTTGCGGACTATTGGAGTCTTGGCACGGGCGGTGGCGACCAGGAGTTTCCGTTGCGGACGCAGATCGATGTATTTTATTACGACTCGGATTGGAATGTTATGTGGGCCGACTGGGGCGGCACCGGCTGTTACATCTCACCGGGCACTAAACCGTTACCGCTGAAGTCGGGCCAGCGCATCGAACTCGATGGATTCGTGATCCCGGGCCAGCAGAAAATCCTTTGGGAACGCACCACGATCCGCGTGGTGCAGGATGTCGCCCCGTTCAAGGCCGTGCCGTTGCCCGTGCCGCTGTCGCGTTTCATGGAATTCAACCTGCGGCTCGTCACCGTGGAAGGATTGGTGTGCGAGCAGAGCGAGTTGGATAGCACCCATACGCGTCTGACCGTGGTGTCACCGGATTGGCAGCTGACCACGCAGGTTTACGTGCGCCCCGATAGTCCGATTCCCCAGCTTCGAGGTGCGTTTGTGCGGATGCGCGGCGTGTTTTCGGTGAAGGAGGATATTGCGAAACAATCGTCGGACCTCGAGATGTGGGTCAGCGATATTGAGGATATCGAAGTCACCTCATGGCTCGCGGAAGATGATCGGTTCGACTTGCCCAGCACTCCCGTAGAGAAACTTGCGGAGGCGCCCGGTGATGAGTTGGCTCGGATCGAAGGCGCGGTGCATGCGGTGGATTCTGGCGCTTCAATTACCCTGCGCAGTGATACTGGCGAAGTGCGGGTGATGACACGGCAAACACGTGCCGCTGAGTTGGGCGAAATGGTCGAGGCCGTGGGTTATCCCGAAATCGGCGGCGTGGAGTCGCGTCTGCTTCGTGGACTTGTTCGCATCCTGCCGGAGGTGGGCAAATCCACTGAGCCCAGTGGTGGAATCGCGTCTCCCAAGATGAAGTTCCGTCTCACCGATCAGATCCGCCACCTCAATCCCGCCGATGCGAGACGGGGTTATTTAGCGGATGTCCGCGGCGTGGTTACGTGGAGCGATCCGGAACTGGGATCGTTCTTCCTCCTGGACAGCAGTGGGGGAATCGAAGTGCATCTGCCCTCCGACGGTTCCATCCCTGCGCCAGCATTCGGGATGGACGTCATTGTCGAAGGCCAGGTCCAGTCGGGCAACTTTGTGCCTGCGGTGCAGGCGACGGGATTGAGACCCGCCATGGGCCGCACCCTTCCATCTCCGAAGCCGCTCACTTTCGATCAGGCGATGACGGGATTCAATTACGGCGGGTGGACTGAGTTTCGAGGCTACGTCCACGCAGTGGCTCGGGAGTTCGGTGATCTCACCCGGATCTCTCTGACGACCTCCGCAGGCGATTTGGTCCTCCTCGTGCGCGGGTTCCCGCCGGAAAGGCCCCTGGTTGGTGCACTGATCAGTGCCCGGGGAGTGTGCGACGCGATCGTTAATGATCGGCGGGAGCTCACCGGCGTGCGGCTCTTGGTTTCTGCCCCTGATCTCATCGAGGTCGAGGAGCGGGCGCCCGCCGATATTTTTTCCATGCCGCTTCGTTCCATTGGCAGTCTGCTGCAGTTTGGTGGGACCGGGGACAGGGACCGGCGCGTGCGCATCTCGGGAGTGGTCGCCCTCCATCACCCCGGCACGTTTTTCTATCTCGTCGATGGCGACGATCGTCTGCTCGTGCTGAGTCGGCAATCCGGTGTCCTGCAGCCGGGAGACCGGGTGGAGGCCGTGGGGATTCCCGGCAATGAGGCGGGGCGGTTGGTTATTCGCAATGCGGTCTACCGACGCCTGGGGAGCGGGCCGGCCCCGGTGGCGCGCACGCTCGAGCATTCCGAATCGCCCAAGCTCGAGTGGGAAGGCATGACGGTGCGGCTGCAAGGCAAGCTCCTCAGCAAGTCGGACTATCCGGATTTCACCCGGCTGCAACTGCAACAGCGCAACGCAATTTTCGAAGCGCAAATGCCTGGAATCGGCGAAGATCCCCTTGTCGTCGGGAGCCTGCTCGAAGTGACCGGTATCTACCGGGTTCAGCTCGACGAATACCGGCAGCCGCGCTCTTTCTCGATCGAACTTCGCACGCCCGATGACATGCGCGTTTTGGCGCGCCCGCCCTGGTGGTCGTCCACCCAAGTGTTGTGGGTATCCGGCGCGCTGTTACTGGCGATGCTCATGACCGCGGGCTGGGGCATGTCGCTGGCCCACAAGAACCGACTCCTGCGCGACGCCGATCGAGAGCTGCAGGAGGCCAACACGGAACTTGAGAACCGGGTCGTCGAGCGCACCCGTGATCTGCAGTCCGAAGTGTCCCAGCGACGGGCTTCCGAAGACGCCCTCGCCGGGGAGCGACGACTGTTGCGCACGCTGATCGACAACCTTCCCGTCTATCTCTACGTGAAGAACACCAAGGGGCGGTTCGTGATCGGAAATCTTCCCCATTCGCAGCTGCTGGGCGGTGATTCGGACGCCAGTGTCGTCGATAAATCCGATTACGATTTGTATCCCGCCGAGTTGGCCGAGCGTTACGAGAAGGACGACATCCGGGTGATCGAAACGGGTGAGCCGCTGCACCAGCACGAGGAGCCGAGCTGCGCTCACGGCCAACCCGGCTGGTTCTCGACCACCAAGGTGCCGGTGCGCGATACGCAGGGCCGGATCGCCGGCCTCATTGGCATTTCACTGGATATCACCGAGCGGAAGAAGGTGGAGGAAGCCCACAACGAGTTGCAGCGTCAGTTGATCAACAGCTCGCGGCAGGCAGGCATGGCCGAGGTGGCGACCGGGGTGTTGCACAACGTGGGCAACGTGCTCAACAGCGTGAATATTTCGGCCTCCATCGTGCGCCAGACGCTGCGCAATTCGGAACTCAAGAGCCTCGACCGTGTGGCCGCCATGTTGCGCGATCACGATGACGATATGGGCAGATTCCTGACCACCGACCCCAAGGGCCGGATCCTGCCCGGCTTTATAGTCAAGCTCTCCGACCAGCTCGCCAAGGAACATGGGATCATGCGGGACGAACACCAGAATCTTGAGCAGAACATCGAGCACATCAAAGAGATCGTCGCGATGCAGCAGAACTATGCCACCGTCTCCGGGGTGACCGAGAAGATGATGTTGGCCGATCTCATCGATGATGCGCTCAAGTTGCACGCGGCCAGCTTCCAACGACACGGGGTCGAGATTGTGCGCGACTACGCCGACTTGCCGCCGGTGATCCTCGACAAGCACAAGGTCATGCAAATCGTCGTGAACCTGATCGTCAACGCGAAGCACGCGGTTGACGAGGCGAACAGCAACGGTGGCCGCATCACCGCCACGATCAGAGGGAGCGTCCCGGATCGTATCCAGTTAAGTATTTCGGATGATGGCGTCGGCATCTCGCCGGAGAACCTGACCCGGCTCTTCTCTCACGGTTTCACCACTCGCCCCAACGGGCACGGTTTCGGCCTGCACAACGGTGCCAACGCGGCGCGTGAGCTGGGGGGCTCGCTCACGGTCGAAAGCCCGGGTCTGGGTCTGGGCGCCACGTTCACCCTCGACCTGCCGATCGTGCCCGCCGGGTCGTCCGGGGCGGATTGAGGCACGGCTCTGCGATCGCACTTCCGGTGCCGTCCCAAGGGGGCCGAACCAGCGGGCGAAATTATGGGTCCCGTTGTGACAGGGCAGCTTCGCCGATGGGGTCGATGCGAAAGATCACCCCGTCACGACCAACGCATCTACGGGGCCGCTGACGGGGAAGCGTGCGGTGAAGCGGGAGGGGATGTCAGCCAACGTTCCAAGACCGCGGCGAGCAAAGGGGTGCGCACGGGTTTGGACAGGAAGTCATCCATGCCGACGGCAAAGCAGCGAGCGCGGTCCTCGGCGACGACGTTGGCCGTCAAGGCGATGATGGGAGTGCGGCTGGTCGCCAATTTTTCGATTTGTCGGATTTGAGTCGTGGCGGAAAATCCATCGAGCACGGGCATGTGGCAATCCATCAGAATCAGCGCGTATTTCCCGGGGGCGAAGGCCGCCACCGCCTGATCGCCGTCGGCGGCCACTTCGCTCTCGCAACCCAGGCGCTTGAGCAGTTGCAGCCCGACGCGCCGACTTGTGGGATCGTCTTCCACCAGTAGCACCAGCGGCGGTCGTCCATCGCGGGTGGGCGCCTGCCATTTGTTTTTTGATACGGTGGTCGTCGTGGTCGTCGTGACCGGCGGGCTGCGCAGTCCGACGAGGGCCCGTTGCCAGTCCTCGACACTGAGCACGGGGCGACGAAGCGCGTGCGGGACGGTGATCGGCTGGTTGGGGTCCGTCAGGGTGAGCGTGTGGGAGACGGGCCAATCCAGATCGGCGGCCCCGGTCGAATACGGTTTGACCAGCACGGTGGTTTCGGCCGGCGACCGGGCGAGCAGAGTCTTGGCGGGCGCAACCTCAAGCGTGCCGTGGACAGTGAGACCGAGTCGTTGCAGGGCGGTGACAGTGGCATCCAGCGTGAGCGGAGTGCTGCCGTGGACCACCGCGTGGGTGAAGGGCACCGGTAGGGCGGTCGGGGCGGTGGCCGGATCAGGGGGCAACGCCACGGTGAAGGCGAAGGTCGTGCCCACGCCCTCCTCACTGTGCACCTCCAACGTGCTGCCCATGAGCTCGAGGAGACTGCGGCAGATCGTCAGGCCGAGGCCGGTGCCGCCGAACCGGCGGGTGGTCGAGCTGTCGGCCTGGGTGAAGCGTTCCATCACGCGTTGCAATGCCGAGGAAGCGATGCCGATGCCCGAGTCGCGCACGGCGAACCGGATGCGGGTGGAATCCGTCGGGTCGGCGAGCTGTATCCGCAATTCCACTTCACCCCGGGTGGTGAACTTGGTGGCGTTGCTCAGGAGGTTGAGCAGGATCTGGCGCAGCCGCCCCGCATCGCCGTGCAAGTGGGCGGTGACGTCGGGCGTGAGAACCAGGCCAAACTCCAGACCCTTGGCAACCGTCTGCGGCACGATCACCTCGCTGACTTCGCGGGCGAGGCGGGGCAGGTCGAACGGCGTGTTGCTCAGCTCCACGTGGCCTGCCTCGATCTTGGCAAAATCGAGCACGTCGTTGAGGATGCCGAGCAACGATTCCGCGGACGACTGCAGGGTTTGCAGATGATCGGATTGTTCGCGGTTGAGATCCGTGGTGGAGAGCAGCTCGGCCGACCCGATCACCCCGTTGAGCGGCGTGCGGATCTCGTGGCTCATGGTGGCGAGAAAATCGCTTTTGGCGCGGCTGGCAGCGGCGGAAATCTCCGAGGCAACCCGGGCATCGCGGGCCCCCTGACGTTCCTTTTCCAGGGCCTCCCATTGAGCGGTGCGCTCATTGAGGCGGCGCTCGCGAGCGCGGAGAAACGCCCGCAATGCCCAGCCGATCAACCCGAGTCCAACGGCGATCACGAGGAGCCGAAACCACCAGGTTTCCCACCAAGCGGGCTCGAAGATGACCACGAGACGGGCGGGCGTCGGCTGATACCGACGCAGGTCTTCGCGCCACGCCTGGACCTGCACGACGTAGCGCCCGGGTTTGAAGTCGAGGAGTTGGACATGGCGCAGTTGGCCGACTTCCGCCCAAACGGTATCGACGGGATCGATACTCACCGCAAAGCGCACCAGCTCCGGAGTGCCCAGCGACACGCCGGTATAGTTGACAATCGCACGGCGAGTGAGCGGAGGCAGGACCACTTCGGGTCGCGTCGGGTCGACTGGGTAGACCGTGCTTCCCACCACCACCGACTCGATGACCGGTTGAGGGGCGACGGAGGTCACCGGAATGCTGGTGGGATCGATGACCGCCAGTCCCTTGTAGGTCGCGAACCAGATTTTGCCCCTCGCATCCTGATGAATGGAGGGCTGGAAGTTCGCCCGGATGCCGGACGGAGGCATGCCGTCGGCTTGGCTGAACAAGCTGAGTTGAAACGGTCCGGCCGCGGCGACCGCAGGGGGCAGATCTTGATCGGGCGACGGGAAGGTGAGACGCAGCAGTCCCTCGCCGCCGGCGAGCCACAGACTCGACTGTCCGTCGTCGAGCATAACGCCCCAATCGCCCTCCGGCAGATCCGCGGGCGTTGCCAGCCCCGTCCACTGATCACCGCGCCAGCGGCCGATTTCGCCATCGGTATCCGTCGCCCAGACGCCGCCACCGTGCGCGGAGACGAGCGCCTGCACCCGGGCCGCATATTCGCCGTGAGGTGCCGAGATGGCGCTGGGTTGCGCCGCGCCTTCGTCCCAACGCCACAATTGTCCCGTGCGCGTGGCCAACCACACCGCCCCGTCGGAGTCACGGGCCAGGATGGCGATGCCGGACGCGTTGGGTGCGGTGCCGGGTGGGGACCATTGGTGCCACGATCCGTCCGGGGCCTGCCGGGATACGCCCAGGTCGGACGCGACCCAGAGTGATCCGGTGCGATCGCGCAGCAGACCGCCGATATTGCGGCCGGGAACCTCGTCGGCCGGGATCGCAACCAGACCGGCATCATCACCCGGCATGGCGGTATGGAGCCCGTCGGCGAAGGAACCGACCCAGCAACGTCCGTCCGGATCGATCAACAGCGATTGCGGCCAACTGGACTTGGCGGGCCCCAGTGCCCAAAAAGGCGAACTGAAGGTGCCATCCCGCCATTGGCGCACGCCGGCTCCGTGGGTCGCGAGCAGGAACCCCCCGTCATGGGGCACCAGACTGTTGATGATTGATTGAGCCAACTCGTGGTCCTCCGTCGACAGGCGAATGGTGCGGGGCCGCAGACGCAGAATCCCACCGCCATTGGTGCCGACCCAGATATCGCCTTCCACATCCTCGAACATGCTCAGGACGGAAGGGTTGCGCAGCCCGACCTCGCGGGCGCGATTTTCAATGGTGCCATCCTCCCGGATGCGAAACAAACCGCTGACATAAGAGCCGCCCCACAATCCCCGTTGCTGATCTTCCAACATCGTCACTACGCCGATTTCTTGTCCCGGGGGGCGCGCGATCGTTTCGCGCCAGGCGCCCTCGGACCACTTTCTGATCACACCGTGATCGCCGACCCATACGCCCCGCTCCGCCGCCGGTTCCAGTCCATCGAAGAGGGGTTCTTCGTCGGCGGGATCGCCCTCGGCGATGACCTGCCATCCTGCGGGTAGTAGTCGGGCGAGCCACGCGTGGTCCACCGCCCAAAGCACACCCTCGCGGTCGATGATGATGCGCAGGGGGCCGCCGGGTCGCACGGAAGGGCGGGGCAACGCGATGGGTTCGAAGCGTCCGTCCTGCAATCGCAGCAGCTGGTTGCCTCGCGTGGCGTAAACATTGCCCGATCCATCCATATCAACATCCCGCACGATCCCGGTGGAAACGCCTTCGGCCGGGCCGAACCATTGCCAACGACCCTGCTGGTAGCGACCGACTCCCTGGGACGTGCCGACCCACAACGCCCCGGCGGCATCGACGTTGACATCCAGCACCATCGACTGGCCCAAAGCGGGGGCATCCGGATGCTTGATTTCGACGAACGTGAGTCCGTCGAAACGCAGGAGTCGACCGAATGTGCCGATCCATAAATACCCATCCTCGGTTTGGGCAAAACAGGTGGCGGTGACATCCGGGTAACCCTCGTCAATCTCCCAACTGCGACCTCGAAAAGCGTCGGCCAGCGCCTCGGTTGCGATGGGGACCGATGACGCAACCTGAGCTTGTGCCCAAATCGAACTCGCACCTAACCAACCCGATGCCAGAAGTATCCACCCGAACAGACGCATGCGCCGGGCACAGGAAGCGTAAAACCAACCCGGTGACAAGGTAGGTTCGTGTGCTTGGTGCTATGCCCTAGGAGAAACATGGTATGAATGAGGGATTACGGCCGCGACGCGGCCGATTTGATGCGGCGTGGGGCGGGATTCACCGACGGTGTGATTATCCGTTTTCACCGTTTCCGTTCATTGACCGCAGCAGGGCAATCCGTCTGACTGCAGTTCCGTTTCACCTGATGCTTCACCCTATGAAATTTCGCCACCTTCACCTCGTTTCCATTCTCACTGCATCGCTGTTCACGGCTCCGTTGGCCCGGGCCGACGATCACGACGAAACCCCGCTTGGTGAGCAGATGGAAATGATAAGCGACGCCTTCAAGTTGGTGCGCCGCCAAGTCGAAGATGCCAGTGCCAACGCCTCCACCCTCGAACAACTCGCCACCATCCGGGCGGCGGCTGAAAAAGGGCTCGCATTTGAACCCGCCTACGCCGCGGAAAAGCCCGCCGCCGAACGCACGGCATTCATCGCCAAATACCGGGAGGACATGCGGACCTTCATCGCCACGATCGACGAAGTTGCCGCCGCGCTCACAGCCGGTGACAACCCCTTGGCCACCGAACTCGTGGCCAAAATGCGTTCCGCCCAACGCTCCGGGCACAAGGCCTACCGCGCCCCGAAAGATTAGGGCGTGTGGTGTCATCGCCTCTTCAAGAGGAAGGCGATGGCAGTCGCGCCTCACCCGACGTTTACCCCCTGGGAACGCCGAGCTCCCGCTCGGCCCACGTTGCCCCTGAGAGAACGCGTTGCCCCTGAGAGAACGCGTTGTTCACACGAAGATCGCCAAGTCCACGCACTCTGAGTCTTCGCGTGCTCTGCGATCTTCGTGTAATATCTGCGGAATAGTTGGTCGGCAGAACCCGCCCCCTGGGAACGCCGAGCTCCCGCTCGGCCCGCGTTGATCATCGTCTCCGTTGTAGGCCGCCTGCGCGCAGGCGGCCTCACCGCACGGGAAATCACCGCAGATCTCGCCGTCGACGCGGATAATACCGGAACCAACCGCATCGATTTGTTCGCCGCAAAGAGGCGCCAAATATCACAAAAATGCCGGCCACCAGCGGTCTTTCGGCGTTAATCAGGACGGAGGCGGAGCTCATCGATAACGAGGCCGGGGCCGGCGGTGAGCGTGAGGGTGTGACGACCGGGCGTGAGCGGGCCGAGCTCGATACGGTGAGTGACGCGCTGGTTAAGCACGCCGTCGGCCCAAGCCGCCGAGCCGTCGGGCGTGGTCGCGTCGAGCGTTAAGGTGCGGTCGTCGTCGAGCGTGAGCGTCACGGGTTGGCCGTGCTCGGGATCGATGGGGTGGGTCGGGAGGCGGTGAAGCTCAAGGGTCCAGTCGTCGTCGGTGGTTGGCGGCACGTCAAAGGTGACGGTCAACGCCGCCTTTCGGGGCGTGTCGAACGGCCAGATCGTCAGCGCTTGCCCGCTGTGACCGAGGCCGGGGATGACGCGCCAGACATCGGTCGCCGCGGCCGGGAGATCGAGATCGATCGCGGCTCGGTCGGCAGGTTCGATCTTGGCGGGAAAGTGGGGCATTTCCCAGGCGCCGATGCGCATGGAGCGCCAGTCGTTGTCGGCGGGTTCGAGGCGCATGAAGCCGCGCCATTTGCCGTCGGCGATGGTGTCGAATTCGGCGGTGATGGCGTGCAGGGCGGAATCGGCGGCATGGGCCGTGGGGGCGTCGCCGCGTTCGCCGGCGAAATAGCGTTGGTTGGCGAGCGCAGCGCCGTGAATCGGATAGGAGACGAGCTGGAAAAAAGCGGCTTGGCGAGCGGGAGGCAGGGCCGCCGCAATGCGGTCAACTTCGGTGCGAAGCGTGGCGAAGGCGGCGAAGCGGGCGTCGATCTCGGTCGACGTGAAAGGGCTGGGTTGGGGCGACTCTTTGAGCGGCGTCCACCACTGCAGGTGCTCGGGTTTACGCACGCTGTTGAGTTGATAATAGCGATTCATCACGTCGGTAATGGCGTCGGCCTGGGCGGAGCCAAACTCGCGGGCGGCCCAGGCGGGCAGAAAGTCGGCGAGTGTATCCGGATTCCAACGACGGAGGTCCCAGGCCAGATCGAGAAAGAACTCGGTGCCGATCTCGGCGGGCTTGAGGTCGCCGACATTGACGATCCACACCTGATCGGCGCCGTGGGCGTGGGACTTGGCCATTTCCTCCCAGATGAGCGCGGGCGGCGTGGTATTGAGCCACAGGTAGGCCATGGGGCGGCCGAGATACGAAATGTGATAGTAGACGCCGAAGCCGCCGGAGCGCGCTTGTTCGTCGGGACTGGCAAAGTTGCGCACGTAGCCGAAGTTGTCGTCGGGCCAGACGATCGTGACGTCGTCGGGCACCGCGAGACCCTGCCGGTAAAGGTCGAGCACCTCCTTGTAGGCGCAGAAGATTTGGGGTGGGGGGGTAGTCGAGGAAGTGACGTATGTTTCGAGCAGTTCGCGTTGATCGGCGAAGACCTGTTCGAGGACCGTGATGCGTTGCTCGTCGCTGGTGGTGCCTTGGATGCCCGAGTCGTGAATGCCGCGCATGCCGAGCGTGTAGAGGTTTTCGTAGGCGCCGTTGGTGCGCATCCGCTCCTCCCAGTAGGCGCGCACGCCGTCGCGGTTGCTGACGTAGTTGTAGTCGGGTTTGGGGGCGGTCCATTCGCCGACGTTGTTGCGGAGCAGGGGTTCGGCGTGAGAGGAGCCCATGACAATGGCATAGGCGTCGGCGAGCGCCGCGTTGGCGGGGTTGAGGTTGAAGGCCTGCGTGCAGGCGTGCATGGCGGGCCACAGCGTGTTGGCCTTCAACCGGAGCAGCAGTTCGAAGACCTTTTCGTAGGTCTGGGGGCCAATGTCACCGGTCGCTGGTTCGAAGGTTTCAGCGGCCCACGGTTGGAGGCCCCAGTCCTCGTCGTTGAGGAAGATACCGCGATATTTAACCGATGGTGGACCGAACCGGCGGGTGCCGGGCGCAACGTAGAGGGCGTTGCGAGGTGCCGGGGCGACATCGGCCCACCAATGCCATGGCGAAACCCCGATTGCTTGAGCGAGTTCATACACGCCGAAGGCCGTGCCGCGGCGATCGCTGCCGACGATGACGAGGGCTCGGTCGACGGTCGTGATGACAAAACTTTCCCAGGCACCGGCGAGTTCGCCGACGTCCAACTTGCCCGCCGCGACGAGCGCGTCGATGCGCGGGTGATTCCCCAAGGTTCCCACCAGCACGAGCGGATGGGGGTGTGCGGATGTCGCGGCTTCCGCGGGGCGGAGGCCCGTGACACGCTCAATATCGGCGCGCACATCGTCTGCCGCCAGTCGGACCACCGCGTCGGCGGTCGGAGAAAGATTCCACGTGGCGGCGTGTCCGTTCGCGACCAAGGGAAAGGCATCCGCGGTCGGGGCGGAGGAAACCCAGGTCGCAGCGAAAGCGCGGGCGGTGGTGAGGAGTAGCAAGAGGAAAGCGTAACGTTTCATTTGTGATGGATGGGCCCTGCTCGGCGGGAAGTTCCGGCTGGCCGGGTGGGGCGTTCGCTTGCGAATGCCGGGGTCGGGTGGATGCGGTCGTGGCAAGCCATGTCCTCATGCGCGTGATCCGAAACCGTCGGCATGGTCTGGTTGGCGGCGGAGGGCTTTACGGTGTATTGGGCCGAGGAACGCCAAAGTCGGGAGTGCCGTCGGCGCGCCAGGGCACGGTCTGCACCCGGGTGTGGCGGTTGGGGTCGCGCAACGGGTCGCCGGAGATTTCGGCGTAGTCACGGGCGTGATACACGATGAGGTCGGTCACGCCGTCGTCGGCTTTGACGAAGGTGTGGTGGCCGGGGCCGTAGATTTGGTTTTCAGGCGAGCTTTGAAAGACCGGTTCAGCAGACTTGGTCCATGATGTTGGGTCCATGAGGTCGGCGTCGAGGTCGGCGGTGAGCATGCCCACGCAATACTCGGGTCCGGTCCCGGCGGCGGAGTAGGTGAGGAACAGTTGGTCCGGACCGCGCAGGATGACGGGACCTTCGTTGACGGCGTAGCGCACTTTTTCCCAATCGTAGTCGGGTTCGGAGAGCATCACGGCAGGGGCGGCCAAGGTGGTCGGCGAGGCAAGCGGGGCGATGTAGAGGTTGGAGTTGGGATGAGCTCCCATGCCTTTTTGAGCCCAGAGCAGGTAGGTGGTTTCGCGGTGCTCGAAGAGCGTGGCATCGAGGGCAAAGTTGTCCCAGCCGGTGTCGATGGGACCGAGTTCGGTCCATGCGCCCTCCAGCGGATTGGGCGATGCGTTTTCCAGCACGTAGATACGGAGGTGCCAGCGGTTTTCCGCGTCGCCGGCGGCGAAGTAGACATACCATTTGCCGTCGAGTCGGTGGATTTCGGGGGCCCAGATGTGATCGCCCATGGGGCCGGTGGCGTGTTTCGTCCAGATCGTCCGAGGCGCAGCGGTGGCGAGGCCGGCGATGGTGCGGGCGCGGCGCAGTTCGAGGCGATCATAAGACGGCACCGTGCCCATGTAGTAGTAAAAGCCGTCGTCGCCGCGATGAATGTGCGGATCGGCCCGCTGGAGGATGAGCGGGTTGGGGAAGTCGATCGAAGTGGCGGCGAGATCGATGTTCAACAGCGAGAGCGGTTGAGGCGCGAGGGTGGCGGCCTCGTGGTCGTTGCCGTCGCGTTGATGAAGGGTGGAGGTGAGGACCTGGATGGAGTGGCGGCCGGCGGCGGAGGCGTCGGCGGTCGGTTCCCAGGCTCCGAGATTGCCCGTGGGCAGCACCGTCGTGGTCCATGACGGGGACCGGGTCGTGATGTCGGTAGTGCTGATCAGCAGCGGGGCACCGTCGAACGCGTCATGGCGGAAGAGGAACGCCACGTCGGTTTTACCAGCGGATATGATACCTCGTGAAAACGGTGATCGTTTGGTGCCGCGGCCCGCGAGTTGGAAGTCGATGGTATTGGTGGTGAGGGTATGCCGGGTCCAGGTTCCCTGGGCGTGGCGCAGGAGGCGATATTGCGGTGCGACGTCGCCCGGTTCGCGCCAGTAGTTGGCGATCAACGGGCGACCCGCGGTATCGGCGGCGAGTGCGGGTGGATTCATGAGGTCGCTCCCGGTCGGGATGCGAGCCGCGTAAGCTGCGGTGGCCGCGTTGAATGGCACGTCGAGCGGACGGCCGTCGGCATCGCTCCACGTCACCCCGCCATCGTGGGACCGCGCGTAGGCGAGATCGTGGTTGGTGGCGACGTCGGGCGTTTCGCGCCAAACCCAGGCGAGGTGCAAGGTGCCGTGGGCGTCGACGAACGGCGTGGCGTAGGCATTGCGGCGGCCTTCACCGTCGATGAGATTGTCGTGCACCCGGGACCACGTGGTCGTGGAAGGATCGTAGCGATTAAGGATGAGATTGCCGCGGCCGGAGCCGCCGTCGCGATGGATGAAAAGCAAATCACCGTCGGGCAGCGGTAGAAATTGCGGATAGGTCACGCTCGACTCCTGGCGACCGAGCATGGGCTGTGGCTCGCCGAAGGTGAGCGGCGCGGCGGCGGAGCTGCGGGCGTATTGCAGCGGGATGTTGTGGTGACCCCACGCGAGGTGAAGGGCGCCGCTGCCGTCGAGTCCCAGGGCGATGGTATTGTGGGCGTCGGCGGTGGATCCGGTGAAGGTGGTGGGGTGTGTGGTCCACGCGCCGTTGGGCAGTTCCTGCGTGGCGATCACGACCGTGCCGTCGGCGGCGTAGTAGCCGGCATACTGGTGATCGGAGGAACTGACGAGCGACTGATGGTATCCGGGGGGAGCATTGATGGAACTACCGGCGAAAGCTTGGGGCGAGATTTCGGTCAAGGTGACGCGGGAGTCGGCCGCGGCGGGCGGCGGGATGAGATCGATGAAGGTGGGCGCGTCGCGGTCGCAGGTGAGATCCCCTTCGGCGGTGAGGTGCAGCTCCGTGACTTGGATGGAGCTGCGGCGAAGGTCGAGATTGTCGCCGTCGCCCGGTGCGATGGTCCCGGCGCGGCCGGGGTGGGTGAAATAAAACAGGTAGGCGCGATCGCCGCAGACCACCACACCGGGATGGCCGCCGTTGACGCCATCGTCGGGGCCGAGGCCAGGGGAGTTGAGCAGGTCACCGTCCTGCGCGGTCCAAGTGAGCAAGTCGTCGGAGTGATAGACGCCGAGACCTTTCCAGAGATCGACCAACATCCAATTCGTGCCGCGCCAGTGAAAGACATACGGACCTTCGCCGGGTCTTTCGCCGACACCGGTGGCCTTACCCTGGTCGGTCCAGGTGTAGAGGTCGGGACTATCGGCGTAGTAGATCGATTTTCCGTCGCGCTCATTGTTATACCACATGCGCCAGGTGCCGTCGGGTTGGCGGGCGACGCCGGCGTCGATCACGCGATCCGAGGCGAACTCGAGGGCGGATTGGTAATCCCAGTGGGCGAGGTCGGAGCTGGTGAGGTGGACGATGCGACGTGGGTGTCGCCAGTCTTCGAATACACCGGGGACCACGGTCAGATACATGTGGTGGGTGCCGTCGGGACCGGTGAGCACATCGGGTGCCCAGTGCGTGGGTTGGTCGCCGCCGATCTGGGGCGGGAGTGTGATGTCGGCATCGCCCCGTCGGATCCACGTGAGGCCGCGGTCGGCGGACTCGGCGATGCTGACGCGGGTGCCGTGCACCCAGGCGACGCCGGACAAGCCCGGCACGTTGGCGCGGCGGTTGGTGTAGAACATCCACCATGTCTCGGTGGACGGATTCCAGATCACGACGGGATCGGCGGCGCCGTCGAAGACCGGATCACGGTAGAGCGGTTGCGGCGCGGCGGGGCGATCGGCGGACAGGAACGGACTGGTGATCACCAGCAGCCAGAACAAGGCTAGGAGTCGGCGGGGCATAAGGGGTGGTGGCTCCGGGTTACAAACAGGGGAAAAGAGGCCAAACGCTGTTCGCTCCCCCGCCGCATGTAAAACCAACCCGATCCCGGCAAATTCGGACAGTCGGCAACGCCTTGATCGCCTGCTTCGTCAGCCTTTGACGGCGCCCGAAGTTAGACCGGAGATAAAATCGCGCTGAAGCAGGAGGAACAGGCACATGACGGGCGCGATCGAGACAAGCGTGCCGGACATGATCAGTCCGTATTCGGTGCCGTGGAGTCCGCGCAGGTTGTTGATCGCGACGGAAAGCGGGAATGCCTCGGGGCTTTGTAACGCGATTTGCGGTCCGATGAAGTTGTTCCACGCCCCCAGAAACGTGATGAGCAGGAAGGCTCCGATCATAGGCCGCACGAGGGGGATCACGATGGTGAAGAAAATGCGGAATTCACCGGCGCCATCGATACGCGCGGCTTCGAGCAGTTCGGGCGGCACGGCGTTGAGCATCGCCTGCCGAAAAAGAAACACGCCGAAGGCCGGAGCGATCGCGGGCAGAATCAATCCGGCGTAGCTGTTGAGCAGACCGAGTTGCCAGAGCAGTTGATAACTCGGCGCGATGAGCAACGGTCCGGGGATGATCAACGCGCCGAGCACGAGGCTGGTGAGCCACGTGCGACCGCGAAACGAAAACTTGGCCAAACCATAGCCGCCCATCGCGCAGATGAACGTAGCCAGGGTGCTCGTGACCGAGGCGAGCATGCACGAATTCACCATCGCCCGACCGATGGGAAACTCGCGGAACAGGCGGCGGAAGTTGTCCGCGGTCAGTCGCTCCCAGGCGATGCCGCCCCAGCCCTCACCGCGCGGCAAAAAGAACGACGTGAAATAATCCTCCGGTGTTTTGAGGGCGGAGGTGATCATCCAGATAAACGGGATGAGCGTGATGACCGCGAAGAAGATCAGCGCGACGTAAACCGGGATCAGGGCGGCGCGGCGCGGGGTCATCCGGATATCTCCTTTCGCGCGGCCCGGGCCTGGGCCCACGCCGCGCCGACGAGGATCAACCCGAGCACCCAGCCGATCGCACTGGCATAACCGAGATCGCCGGTGAGGAAGCCCGTCTGGAACAGATACATCACAATGGTCAGGCCGTTGTTGCCGGGGCCGCCACTGTTGTTGAGCAGCACCCACGGCAGTTCGAAGAGCTGAAAACTGCCAATGACGGACAACAGCACCACGAAGCCGGCGACGGGACGGATCTCCGGCAGCACGACGTGCCGGAATCGCGCCCACGGACCGGCCCCGTCGATTTCGGCGGCCTCCATCAACTCGCGATTCACGTTCTGCAACGCGGCCAGGAAGTAGATCATGTTAAACCCCGCGTAGAGCCACACCGACGCAATGATGAGCGACGGCATGATGTAGGCGTCGAGCCACGCGAACTCCGGATCCCAACTGGAGAACAGCGTGTGCAGGCCGGCGTTGATGAGGCCGGTGTGCTTCTGAAACATCAGGTGGAACATGAGGCCCACGAACACGAGGCCGACCAGCGAAGGGGAGAAAAAGATCAGTCGAAACAAGGCGCGACCGCGGAGCTGCGGGCGATTGAGCAACAGCGCGAGTCCGAGCGCCACCGGCAGTTGCACGAAAATGGCGCCGGCCGTGTAGATCACGGTGTTGCGCACCGCCTGCCAAAAGAGCGGATCGCGCAGGAGAAAGGCAAAGTTGTCGAAGCCGACAAAGCGCGTGCTCCGCGGGCCGAACGTTTGCTGAAAGGCAAGCACGAGCGACTGCAACAACGGCCAGGCCGTAAACAACAGGAAGAGCAGAAGAAATGGAGCCGTGAACACCCAAGGAGCCCAGGCCGCGTGGAGGCGGGTGGGTTTCATGGCGACGGTGGGGGGCGATAGAGCACGTTGCGGCCGACGCGGGCCTCCAGATCGGCCTGCGCGGCGGCGAGTAGCCGACGGGCTTCCGGTTCGAGCGCGATCGGGTCGAAGCGCTGGTGCTCGAGCGCGTGGGCTTTGAGGTCGATCAACACCACCATCAGCCGGTCCATGACCATGGTGTTGAACGGCGACGAGGCGCGCTCCGGCACGAAGGGTGCTTCGCGAATGTAGCGCGCCCCGACTTTTTGCCCGCTGAAAAACGGATCGGGTTCGTGGTAAAACGGCCGCGACCACATCGCCTTGACCGGCGAAATCGTAGCGGTGGACCGGAAGAGTCCTTCCGCCACTTGCGGCGAAAAATAAAGGTGCTTGGCGAAGGCCCAGCTTTTTTCCGGATCGGGCGCCGTGGTCGTGATGCTCAGGCAGGTGCCGCCCCAGACCGACGTGCGTCGGCCGCCCGGTTCCCACGCCGGCAGTCGCATGAGTTTCACTTTGCCCGCCAGTCCGGGAATGTAGTTCTTCCACGTGCCCGCGAGCCAGTCGGGCATGATGGACGCGATGACCGTGCCTTCGAGTCGCATCTGGTCGCCACCGGCGGTGAACTCCGGCGCGTCCACGCAGAACCGGTTGGGACCGGTCACCCACGTGACCAAACGCGCGAGCACCCGGGCGTTGAGCGCGTGGTCGACGGTGACGTGGCCCGCGTCGTCGAAGAACTGACTGCCGGCCTGCAACAGGAGAGCCTGCGTTTGGTCGCGTTGGTTTTCCCAGTAGTTGAGCAGGTAACGATCGGGTCGACCGTCGCCGTCGAGGTCGGCGATGAGCGGTCCGAGCACGCGGTAAAAGTCGTCCCATGTTTCGATCTGCGAGACATCGATGCCGGCCGCCTCGACGATGTCGGACCGGTAACCGAGCAGACAGGGATGCACATCGTGCGGCAGGCCGAAGATCCGCCCGCGCGAGATCCATGGGGACAGCGACGGTGCGTTGAATTGGTCGAGCAGGTTTTCGGCGGCGATGCGGTCGGTGAGATCGACAAATCCCACCTCTTCGATCGGTCCCGCAAATACGCGGGCGACGAGGTCGCGTTCACCCTCGACCAAATCGGCAATGGGCGCGTCGGCGGTCGCCGCCGCCATCATGCGACGTTCGAGTGCCGAGAGATGCAGCAACGTGATATTGATTTGATCGCGGGCATCGGGGTGGTCGCGATTCCAATCCGCGATGGCGGACTCGTAGTCGGTGAGTCGTTGATTGCTGAAAATCCAGAACTCCCGTCCCGGACGCTCGGTCGGTGGCCAGCTCAGAAACACGGCCGACGACACGACCCCGACGAGCACCACGATCCACGCCCCTGTTGGCAAAAACGAGGTCGGCGTCGGACGACGACGGAGGCGAAAGGGGCGGGGCACGACGGGGATTGGGGGACGAGCAGGCGTAGGCTACACCAGCGTGTTGGTGCGCATCACTTCCGCATACCATTGGGCGCTGAGCTTGGGCGTGCGGCGTTGCGTGGCGTAGTCGGTGTAGCAGATGCCGAAGCGTTTGCTGAAGCCTTCGAGCCACTCGAAGTTATCCATGAACGACCAACAAAAATAGCCGTCAACCGGCACGCCGTCGGCGATCGCACGGTGCAGTTCGCCGAGGCACTGGCGCACGTATTGGCGGCGATGCAGATCGAGGATCTCGCCGTTGGCGGTGGGCACGTCGTCGTAGCCCGCTCCGTTTTCAGTGATGTAGATCTGCTTCACGCCGTAGACGCTTTGCATGAGTCGCGGGCCCCAATACATCGCCTGCGGCAGGAGTCGTAGCCATGGCGCATCGGCCGTCGGATAGCTGGGCGGGAAAGGCAATGTTTCAGGACGACCGTCCTCGCCGGCGCGCACGTAGACTCCGGTGTAAATATTGAGGCCGAAGAAGTCGGTGGGTTGGCTGATGAGGGCGAAGTCGTCCGCCTCGGTTTCGGCGCCGTGGTCTCCGGCGATTTGCTGGTAAAGCGCGCCGTATTCGCCGCGAAAGACCGGATCAATCGAGCGGTAGTTGAGCTCGCGAAAGGCTTGTTCGGCAGCCGCGATGTGCGGCGCGGTTTCCATGATCGGCACGGGAATGACCGCATCGTCGGTGAGCCCGACGCGGGCGCCGGGGGCGCCGTGCTCGCGCACCGCGCGCACGCCCTCACCGTGGGCGAGCAGCGCGGTGTGGTAGGTCTGGTGCACGATCTGGTCGGACTCGATGATCCCGGGTGGGCGGATGACGTCGCCGTAGGCGAGCACCGTAAAGCAGCGCATTTCGTTGAGCGTGATCCAGTTTTTCACGCGGTCGCCGTAGGTGGAGACGATAAGATCGGCGTAGCGCCCGAAAGCGGCGGCGGTGGATCGCACGCGCCACCCGCCTTGATCCTCCAACGCCTGCGGCAGGTCCCAGTGAAACATCGTCACCCACGGCTGGATGTCGTGCGCGAGCATGGCGTCGATCAAGCGGTCGTAAAAGGCGAGCCCCGCCGGATTGGGCGTGCCAGCGCCGTCGGGAATCACCCGCGGCCAGGCCAGCGAGAGGCGGTAGTTTTTGACCCCGAGTTCCTGCATGAGAGCAAAGTCCGATGCGTAGCGGTGATAGTGATCGCACGTTACATCGAGGTTGGCGTCGCCGTGAATTTTTCCGGGCACGCGGGCGAAGCGATCCCAGACGGACTCGCCTTTGCCGTCGAGAAAGGCGGCGCCTTCGATTTGCGGAGCGGCGGTGGCGACGCCCCAGGTGAAATGGGCGGGAAAGGTGGGGGTAGGCATAAAACGGAAGAGGTGGAAGTCGACTCAGCTGGTAAGGAACGACCGGATCGCTGTGCGCACGGCGTCGTCGTCGGCCGTCGCCGCCGGGTAATCCGCGTGACTGCGGGAACGCACGAGCAACGGCCGGTCACCAGCTAACGCGGCATGCACCGCGAATTGTCCGACGGGTGGCACGACATCGTCGATCAGCGCGCATTCCACCAACGTCGGTCGTTCCAGAAAGCGGGCCGCGGTGGCGGCATCGTAGTAGCGCAACACGTCGACGACCTCGGGATGAGTGGCGGCGTAGCGCCGGACGAACTCGCCGCTCCCCGCGCACGGGATTTGCAGGCGCAACGGATGATGACCGAAACTGGGGACGCCGAGAAACGCCCGGCGGAACCGATCGTCCCATGGCAACGCCAGCGCGCCAATGCCGCCGCCGAAGCTGGACCCCACATAGTCGAGGCAATCCGCGGCGGCGGGCACGTGCTCGATCAGGGCGGTGGCCGCGGCCCAGACGTCGGCCGCGCAGCCGCGAAAAATGTAGGTGTCGCGGGACCCAATGCCGCGCAACACATGAGGCGCGGCATCGCGGTCAGCCGGATCGATGCTCAGGCCCAGCCCGCGGGTGCACGGGAAAATCATTGCCGCATCGGGCAACAACGGAATGGCGTCCGGCGCATCGCGTCCGCCGTAGCCGTGACTGATCACCAGACCGCGTCGCACGGGCTGGTGGCGCGGTGTCGCCAACCACCCGCGCAGGCGCACGCGGCCCCACGAGGTGAAGGCAATCTCCTGCACCTCAAACCCCGTCATGGCTGCGGCGCTCGGCGTTAGCTTCGACGCGACGGGAATCGCGCGGGCCTGCGCCAACGTCTCCAACCAGAAGGCCGCGAAGTCGGCGGGAGGCGGAGGCGAAGTCGGTGCCGACAACCGAGCGACCTCGGCATCGATTTCGCGGTCGTGCAGGCTGGGCAGACGGACAAAGGACGGGGATTCCACGACCATCAGGGTAAGTCCGCCGCAGTGAGTTCTGGCAAGGCGAGTTCCGCCAACAACGCGTGGCCGAAGAACACCGTCGAGTAGAGAATGGTCATGCGCCGACGGTTGAGGTGGCCCATGTTGGTGATGTTGGGCAACGCACCATGCAGATCGGGATTCGCGCTCAAGTCCTGATGGCGCAGGCACCACGTGAGTGCGCGGCGGGCCGTGCGGAGCGGAGCCGCGTCGCCCGTGAGTCGGTGCATTTCATAAAACAGCCACGCGCCGATGGCCACGGCCCGCTCGTCGATCGAGTCCTCCGCCTTCGGCACGTGAAACGCATGGGTCCAGGCTCCGTCCTCCGCCTGCGCGGTGGCGATCTTGGCGGCGAGTTGGCGAGCGAGGGTGAGGTAGCGGTGGTCGGTGGTAAGTTCGTAGCCGGAGAGGTAGCCGTGCAGCACCCAGAGGTGACCCTTGATGTCGGCGTCCCAGAAATCGCGGTCCTCATCGCGCAACCAGCCGCGAGCCAACAGCCCGTCGGGTTGGCCCATGTGCGTGAGATGCGAGTCGAGAAAACGGGTGCCGCGATCGATTGCATCGGGGTCTCCGACCAAGGCGTGCAGGCGCTCGAACCCGACCATTCCGAACACGGATTCGTCGAGGGTGTGGGGGGTCCACCGCTCGCGCTGCACGACGTAGTCCTGCGGCACCACGGGATACGCATCCATCAGGCGCTCCGCCGCGTCGGTAAGCCGACGGGTCGCTGTTAGAAAGCGGTCGTCGCCGGTGGCGGCGTGCAGCGGCATCCAGCCCCAGCCGGCCAGAAAAAGGGAGTCGGCGGTCGAGCGGTATTCCACTACGCCGTCGAGCGTGTCGGGCGATTGCGACCAGCGCACCGTGGCGATGTCGTGGGTGGGGTGGTCCGGGTCGTGGAAAATGAAGTCGAGACTGCGCAACCCGGCTGCCGCGGCAGCGTCGCGATAGGTGCCCGGCGGCAGGGCCGGATCGGCCGGCAACTGGGTTTCGAGATCGAGCAGCAGCTTGATGGCCGGCCCCCACGCCCACACCCAGTGCGGCACGCGCCAGAGGCCGCGGGTGTCGTCGTAAATGAGATGGAAGCCATCGGCGAACTGGGGATGACTCGCCGGTATTCGCGATTGCAATACATTGGCCCCAACCGCGCGGGCGGCGCGAAGCAGATGAACGCGATCGGCTACGGTCGCGGCGCTGACGTCGGTAACGGCCGCCGGCGGCCGTTCGGGAGGTGCCGACCGCGTGACTTCCACCGAAGCAAGGGCTTGGGGGCCTCCTGGTGACCATAACTCCACCCGGGCGGTCATCGCTGTCAGCGGGACACGGAAGTGCGTCGGACCCGCTCGGGAGGAAACCTCGCGCCGATACCACATCTGCGGCGGAGCCACGGACCAGCCGTTGAATTGGAGGAGGTTTTCGCCGGGGAGCAGTTGGTCGACGGGAACGGCGAACGAGCCCTCCAGCGAACCTTCCGTCGGCGCGAAGGGACCGTTGAGATTCCAGGTGCCGCGAGTATGCGGTGCAAACGTCACCGCGAGTTCCCACGGCGCGGAGGTGGCGTTGCGATGCACGAAGAAAACCTGGTGCCCCGGGAGCGGGTTCATCGGCAGGTCCGGATTGGTGGGCAGATAGATCTCCCCGGCAAATTTCAAGTCGGCGGCGGTTTCGAGTTTATCGAGATCGTCGACATGGAGGCGCACCTCGTAGATCTCGTCGTCCGGTGGCGTAATGGTCAGATCCAGCAACGGTTGATCCGCCACAAACGCTGCTCGCAGCGGAGGTAACGTCTGCGCGGGAGCGGACACGGTCAGGAAAAGGTGGCCCATAGTGGCGAGGAGGGCGCGATGAAGCCGGGAGCGGGGCAAGGAGGGTAAACGCACCCGGAAAGATTGGGCGGCAACTCCCGGAGGGAATAGCGTCATGTGCACTCAATCGCATGAGTCGGGGAGGGCAGCCCCCGGGGGCTCAACGGCTCATGCGATTGAGTGAGCGCCGGATTAACTCCCTCCGACCGATTATCATGGTGCGGTCATCGCCCGGGAAGTTCGTTCCGTGGCGGTTGTGTTGCTAACTAATCCTACCCAAGAACTAAAACCGATGACCCCGAAAGATTCCTACCCCACGCGCCGAACCCCCTGGGTCGGCGCCGTGCTGTTGGCGTTGCTCGCCACGAGCGCGTTGGCGCAGTCCAATTCCGATGCCACGACCAACGACGATCCCGTCGTCCTCAACCCCTTCGTCGTCTCGACCGAGACGGACGACGCATGGTCGAGCTCCCAGGCCGTGAGCGGCACTCGCACCCGCACGGAGCTGGCCAACCTTCCGGTCAGCATGCAGGTCTTCACGGACGCCTTTCTCAAAGACATCGCGGCCGACGATCTCATTGACGCGGTCGTCTACGCGGCGGGTGTCTCCCAGAGCGCTGGTCAGGCGACCAATGAAGAGGACAACACCAATTTCACGTTGCGCGGCCAGTCCAGCTTCGTGCCCATGCGCAACGGCTTCCGCCGCCTCCGGCTGGCGGGCTCCGCCAACATCGACCGGGTCGAGATTATCAAGGGCCCGTCCTCGCTGCTCTACGGCCAGCTCAACCCGGGCGGCAACGTGAACTACATCACCAAGCGCCCCAGCCTGAAGGGCCAATTCGGCAGTCTGGGTCTCACCATGGGGTCCGAAGAATTCTACAAAAGCGTGCTCGATTACAACTCGGTCATCGCGCCGGGCAAACTGGCCTTCCGTTTCGTCGGCTCCTACCTGGAAGCAGGTAGAGAAGATGTGGATACACTCATGACCGAGACGTTGGTCAACCCCTCGCTTACCTGGTGGATCACCCCCGCCACGCAGCTGACGGTGGAATACGAGAACGCCCGCCGCAACCGCGATCGCCCGCAGTCGGCATTGCCCTATAACTCCAGTCTCAACATCGACGACATGGGCTGGCCCGGCGTGGATCGAACGTTCTCCACGTCTGCACCGCTTGATTTCAACGACACGGAGATGGAGGTCTACACCGTGGACTTCGTGCACCGCTTCAATGACAACTTCACCTTTCGCGCCGACTACACGGAAGCGAGCTGGGATGAAGAGGTGCTCAGTAACGCGACCAACCTGAATTTGATCGGCTCGAACCTCAACATGCTGCGTGACCGCAATGGCAGCTACCGTCGCCGCGGTTCCTGGGACAGTTGGTTTCAGGCGGAGATCGCCAATGAATTCAACTGGGGTGGGGTCGAAGTGAAAAATCTCTTCGGTTTCCAACACGAGGAGTTGCAGTATCGCTCCATCATTTCCGCCGGCAGTCCGGGCGCGTTTCCCAATTCCCGCTGGAATCTCGAGGATCCCTCCACGTGGATGTTCACGCAATACACCCGCGACGATTTCACCGTGCGCAGCAGCTCAGGCAGCACCTCGACCAACCTGACCGACAGCTGGTATATTTCCAACCAGCTCGCCTTTATGGACGGTCGCCTGCGCACCCTGGCCGGCATCCGCGTCGACGATTTCAACGTCGAAGCTTACAACGCCGCCGATGGCTCCATTTCGACCGACGAGGCCGAACCGGCCAAGGTCCCGCAAGTCGGAGTGCTCTTCAAGGCCACCGACACGCTCTCGATCTACACCACCTATTCGGAATCGTTCCTGCCGATCTTCAGCACGGCGCGTCGGCCCGACGGGACGTATTTCTCTCCCAAACCTCAAACCGGTGAAGGCATGGACTTCGGCATCAAAGCCAACTTCATGGAGGGCAAAGTCACCATGACCGCCGCCATCTATGAGGTGAGCAATACCAACATCGTGCGCTTCCTCCCGCAGGTGACTTTGCAGACCTCGGAGGGGCTGGAGACCTTCGCTCCCGCCAACCAATCCGGTGAGGAAACCAGCCGCGGGTTCGAGTTCGACATGCGTTGGAAGCCCAGCGACCAGACCCAGTTGATCTTCTCGTATGGTTACACCGATGCCTGGGTCGCCAATGATCCGCAAAGTAAGGTCACTCTCGGCAACGGCACCGAACTCTTGACCCGCCAGGGCCACCGTCTCGCCTATGCCCCCGAACACACGGCCGCGTTTTTCGTGCGTCAAAACCTCGGTGATTTCGGGGCGTTCACGGGCACCACCTTCACGTTCGGTGGTCGCGGCGTGACCGACTTTGAACAAACCGACATCTGGCCCGTATCCGGTGGACAACTCGTGCCGCCCGCCAACCTCGACGGCTACGTGAAGTTCGACCTGGGGATCGGCGCCAACGTCAAAATCATGGGACACAGCTACAACCTCGGTCTCAACGTGAAGAACGTTTTTGACACCACGTTTCTGCCCAACCGTTACCGCTACGCACCCGGTCGGCAGTTCTTCCTGCGCCTCAATACTCGTTTTTAGGTCGGTCTGTTGTCAGGTAAATCATAACCCTCGCCCCGCCTCGCCACTCGGCAGGCGGGGCTTTTGGTGAAGACTCCCCGACCTGCTCCGCCCCATGTTGCAACAACGGTTCATCCTACCGCTCCTTCTGCTTTGGGGGGCAATATGCGCCGCCGCGCCGGCAGCCGACGAACTCGCGCAGCGCTTCGCCGCTTTACTCGCCGCGCCGACAGCTGAAACGTTCTTCGACCCCGGCCATGGCGACTGGCGGAAACATTGGCAACTCGACGGCGAGGTCGGTGAAGTGACCACGGGGCCGGAAGGCATGACGCTCCAAGCCGGTCCCGACGTCGGCAATAATGCGCATCACGTCGTCCTCTGGACCCGGCAGCGGTTCGCGGACGATGTGCGGATCGACTTCGACTACGTGCGGCTCGATCACGAAACCCGCAACGTGAACATCCTCTATCTGTTCGCCTCCGGCGCCGGAGATCCGCCCTACGTCGCCGACCTGATGGCGTGGCGCGAACTGCGCACGGTGCCGCGCATGTCGCTCTACTTTGATCACGTGCACGCCTATCACCTGAGCTTCGCCGCGTTCGAAATGCAGGGCACCGACCCGGCGGCCGATTATGTGCGCGCCCGGCGCTACCGACCCGATCGGCAACGCGGATTGGAAGACACCGCCATGCCGCCGGACTACGCGCGCACCGGCCTCTTCGCGCCAGGGGTGCCACATCACATCACGGTGGTGCGGCACGGGGCTGACCTCTTCATGCAAGTGAGCAATGCGGAGGCCACGCGCTTGTTTCACTGGGACACCTCGGCATTCCCGCCCATGGCGGAAGGGCACCTCGGCCTCCGCCACATGTTCGGCCGTTCCGCCCGTTATGCCAATTTCCGGGTCGCGCAAATCCCGGTCGAGTAGCAGGGTCCCACTCGACGGGGTCAAGCCGAGTTACGTGTAGTATTGACTGCCCTGGATTGAGAGGTGAAGAGTGAGGATGGTGGCTCGAATGTTACGAATTCAATACCCGGGGGCGATCTACCATGTGATCAACCGGGGGAATTACCGCTCTGATGTCTTTGGCTCGGCTGGGGCTGCCCAGGCTTTTGTAAAAACCTTGGAAGAGGCGGTCGCGCAGTATGGTTGGGAGCTGGGAGCCTACGTGGTGATGCGTAACCATTTTCATCTGGCGGTGCGCACGCCCGCCGGGAACTTGGGAGAAGGGATGCACTGGCTGCAAAGCACGTTTGCAACGCGGTTCAATCGTTTGCGCGGAGAACGGGGGCACTTGTTTCAGGGGCGATACCAGGCGTTCGTGTTGCAGAACGAGGGGGTGTGGGCCCGCGTGGCCGACTACATTCACTTGAATCCGGTGCGGGCGGGGATCGTGCCAGTGGAGCATCTCCATGAATTTCGCTGGAGCAGTCTGGCGAGGTTTCTTAAAAACCAGCGCTGCAAGGGCTTGGTTGCAGATCCGTGGTTAACTACCCTAGGGATGGAGGATACGCCCGGAGGTTGGGAATCCTACGTGTCCCATCTGCGCGATCGCTATCTGCGTGAGGATGAAGGCGATTGTCGGGCGGAGCATGATGCCTTGACCACGGGTTGGGCGGTCGGAGCGGATCGCTGGCGCGCGGGACTGGCCGAGCAGCATCACTCCCAAGTCGATGCACCGGGGGTGGAAGGCCAAGTGGTGCGAGACGTGAAGATACTTCATTGGAGGTCCGTTTTGGCGAAGCTGCTGAGTGCGGCCGGGAAAACCACGGCCGATGTTCAATCGGAGCGAAAGAGCGTCGGATGGAAAATCCAACTCGCGTGGGAGCTACGCCAGAGAGGCGCGGTTCCGTATGCGTGGATTGCCGAAGCGCTTCAGATGGGACGCCCGGATGCCGTGCGCAAATACGTATCGGAGTATTCAAAAAATACACAAAACACGGCCTGACCCCCTTCAGGGGGGTGACCCCGTTCAGGGGGGCGGGAAATTGGGGTTAGGCGGGGATGATTTCCAGGAGGGCGATGCCGGGGGATTCCATGGGGAAGCGGGCGGTGGTGCGGCTGTCGATCGTGGTCGTATCGACGCGGACGGAGGAGGGCGTGAGGTCGTTGTCGGCGGCGAGATCGGCGGTCTGGGCGCGGGAGAGATAGTCCGGGGCTCCGAGGTCGTGCCAGCGCGCGATAACATTGTTTTCCTGCGAATCGACGCGGAAGAGGCGTCCCGGTCGTGAGCCGGCCGGAATATCCACCGCGACGTTAAGGGCTTGGGTGCTGGGCTCGTCTTCGTGGTCGTAGGCGTAGACCAATACGTGGCCGGTGGCGGGCGCAGAGAGGGTGGCGATGGCGCTGTGAAACGAGTCCAGACCTTCGCCGGTGACGGCCACGCGTTCGGTGCCGAGCAGGCCAAGCAGGCGAAAGGCGTGAAAGGCCGGTTTGCGCAGGCCTTGCAGGCTCAGCAGGCCGTAGCCGCCGTAAAAGGCTTCGCGGCCGTAGCCGACCTGATCGTAGATGTCACTGATGCACCAATACGCGAAGGCGTCGGCTTCCTGCGAAATCTCAGCGAGCGTGCGCACGATGAAAGCGGCTTCGCTGGGGCACTCGCGGCGGTGGTCGACGCCGTGAAAGGAGCGGCCCCATTCGTTCCAATGCAACTCACCTTTGAAACCGAAACGGTCGGCCATGGCGCGCACACCGCGGATCACGCCGGCGGCGGAATTGGGCGACTTGCTGGTCTTGTCCTCCTGCGGTCCGTCGAACGGGGCGAGCGCGAGATCCTCGGCGCTGTCGTTGTTGTAAATGTGGGCGATGAGGTAGTCCGGCGCGCAGTCGTGGGCGTTGCCGTAGGTCATGAGGTCGTCGATCCACTCGGCGCGACCGCAGGACGGACCACCCACGCGCAACGAGGCGTCGACGGATTTGATCGCGCCGTGAGTGACGCGCCACAGGTCCATGAAGTCCTGTTGGGAACCGCCCCAGAACCAGCCGTGCAGGTTGGGCTCGTTCCACACCTCGAAATACCACTGGCGCACGATGTCGGGGCCGTAGCGATCGAGGGCGTGGGCGACGCCTTCTTTGACCAACGTTTCCCACTTCCGCCAATCGTCGGGCGGACTGGTGCGGGACTTGTCACTAAAGACGGTGGTCGGGCCCGAGGTGAGGGCGCTGGGCACGAAGCTGGTGGTGAACATCGGGTGCAGGCCGCGATCCTGCAACGAGTCGATGATGTAGTCGGTGATCTGCCAGTTGGTGCGCGGCTCCTTGGACTCGTAGCCGAGAAACGAACCGGGGCTCGAACGGAGCACACGCAGTTCGTCGTCGAACATGCCGACGGCGCGCACATGGCGGGCCCCGAGTTCGCGCTGAGCGATGGCGAGGTGGTCCTGCATGTCGCGCCGCACCATCCAGCGAAACTGGTCCACATTGATCACGCCTTCCCACGTGTGGCGGAAGGCCGTGCGCGGCGCCGTCCACGCCGGCTGGATATGCAGCGAACGGGGAGCGGGGGAAGCGGGGCGGGGCGAAGAGGCGGTCACGGGTAGAGTGGGATCCATCTGGTCTCAGCATTACCTTGCGCGGCCCGGCGGAAACCGACCGCTCACTCAATCGCTTGAGGACGCCCGGGCGGTTGCCAATCGGGCAGCAGGCCGATGCCGCGCGCGAGGTAGACGTCGTCGGCGACGAGACGGTAGTCGCCGACGGCGGGATCACGAAACCGGGGTGGGGCGACCGGCACGTTCGTGTTTTGCACGACCTCGTAGGTGTCGACCCAGCGGTGGGTTTTCAGGAACCGCCGGGCGCCCTGCCAGATGTTGCGGCGCAACTGGAGCCGGCTGCGTGAACCGTTGGCCTGGACGACCGCCTGCATGGTCGGCGTGGCGTGGATGAAATTGTTTTCGATGATGAAGGTGGTCTCGGGCAGATCGGGGAAGCGGCTGTCGTCGAGGTAAAACACCGGCCCGGTCGAACCGTCGGTGGCGAGGTAGTTGTCATGGAAATGTTTGGGCAGTCCACCGGAGGCGATAACGAGGTTGGAGATCGAACCGATGACGAGGTTGTGGTCGACCTCGGCGCGGACCGACGACGTGAACTGCAGGTTGTTGTCCTGCCACAGCACCTCCTCGCGGCCGGAGTTGAGAAAGACGTTGTGGTGCACGCGCACGTCTTCGGGAGCGTTGGAGATTTGGAGCGATTCCCAACCGGCGTTCACGATCACATTGTTCCACACCTTCAGATGGCGGAAGACCTGCCCGGGATACTTGGTCTCGCCGATATAGAGACCCTCGCCGCCGGTGTCGTGGATGAAGTTGTGATGGATGTTGATGTGATCCATGAACGTGTTCACCGCGCCGTCGGTTTTCACCAGCATGCCGGCAAAACCCGTATCCTGGATGTGGATATGGTCGATCTCGAGGTCCGACGACAGGCCGGCGGCGATGATGCCCGAACCGTCGGGATTGGTGCCGGTGAGATGGAAGCCGTAGGCATGGTCGGCACTGCCTGTGCCGGTGAGATGCAGGTGACGGGAGTGACTGATCAGGATGTCGGCGAACTGATCGTCGTTGTGGATCACGACCTGACCGCCGTCGTTGATGATGATCACGGGGGCATCGGCCGAGCCGGTGAGGTTTTCCAGGCGCAACATGCGGCGCGGACCGGCGGCGATGAGCAGCCGGTCGCCGGGCGCGACTTCGAGGGCCTTGCCGTCGACCGTGGCGACGTCGAGCGCGATGATGTGGTCGCGGGCGTGAGCGGCGGCGGAGACGAAAAGCGTGGCCGTGCCCAGCAAGGCAACGAATCTGCGGAGCGAACGGGGCGAACAAAGAGGCAGCGTCATGGGGAGTAGGTTGGTGGTTCCGGCGTCGGATGGCGGGGGTGGCCGGATTCAATCGCTTGAGTGACGTTATTCGTTGTCTGAGAAAAGGCCGGAGTCACCCTCCGCGATTGCCCCATGTTACGATTTAACCCCCGTGCCTTCGTCCTCGCCGTTGTTGTGGGAGCGGTGGGTGTGCTGACCAGCTGCGTGCCGCGGGCGACCGATGGCGTGACGCTGCGCGGATCGTTCTGGAGCACCCCGGCGATCGAGCAGGAGATTGCCCGGAAATTTGAGGCGACGCATCCGGGCGTGAAACTCGACCTGATGTTCACGGGCGGCCGTTACGCCGAGAAATTGCAATCGATGCTGGTGGCGGCCAACGAGCCCGATCTCATGATGGTGACGACGGCGTTTTACTACGATTGGGCAGCGCGCGGGGTGCTCGCCGATCTGACGGATCTTGTCGGCGAACTCGATGCGGAGGGCGCGTTTTATCCCGGGCCGCGCGATGCCTTTCGGTATCAGGGAAAGTATTTCGCGGTGCCGGCGCTGTTCGACGGCATGGTGTCGATCGCCAACCTCGATGCGTTGGCGGCGGCGGGTCTCAGTTTGCCGGACGAATCGTTCACGTGGGCGCAACTGGAGGCATGGGGCCCCAAGCTCAGCCGGTTGCGCGGTGATGGCGGAGCGTTGACCGACTACGCCTGCGCGTTGCCTCCGCCGCAGTATTTCATCACGGCCTATGGCGTGCGCTGCTTCGACGATCCGGCGTATCCGCAGCGCGTCACGGTGGAGTCACCGCTGGCGGTCGAAGCGATCGAGTATTGGCGGCGCATGCACGCGCAAGGCTGGGCGGTCGCGCGCGGCACGGTGCTGGATCAAGGCGAGAGCGAGATGTTTCGAGACGGGCGCACCGCGTTTATGTTTTGGGGGCGCGCGGTCACGACCATCTTGCTCCAGGCCCCCGCGCTCAATTGGGACGTGGCGCCCGTGCCGGCGGGGCCGGACGGTCGCGTGGTGCCGTATTTCGCGACGGCGGTCGGGATTTCGCGCCGCTCGAAGCATCCGGAGTTGGCGCGCGAGTATCTGCGGTTCTACGTCTCGGAGACGGCCAACGAATCCTTTGTGAGCGGTCATCGCGGATTGCCGCTGCGCCGCACCGCGGCGGGCGAGCGGTTGTTGGCGAGCATGACGCGGCCGGCGTCGGTTCACCGTTACATGGAAACGCTGGAGCCGGGGGTGGGGCAGTCGCTGGCGCAAGTGCCCGGCACCATGGAACTCGAAGCCATCATCCAGCGCCGTTTCGAACAGGCCCTGGCCGCACCGGATGTCCCGGCGGCGGAAATCGTGGCGGGACTCGCCGCCGACCTGCGGGCTTGGTTGCAGAAAAATCAGGAGCGGGGCCTGTTATGAGTCGGCGCTTGAGTCTTTCCCGGGAACGGCGCAACCGGCGCGTGGCGCTGTGGTTTTTGCTGCCCAATCTCATCGGCTTTTTATTGTTCACGCTGTGGCCGGTGATCGCGGCGCTGGGCCTGAGTTTCATGTCGTGGGATCTGCTTACGCCGCCGCAATGGGTGGGATGGGACAACTTCGTGCAGCTGCTCGGTTTCCATCGCGACACTGGCGGGTGGGTGGCCAACGATCCGTTGTTTTGGCAGTATCTGGGCAACACGTTTTTCATGATGCTGAGCCTGCCGATCAACATGGCGGGCTCGCTCGGACTGGCCATGTTGCTCAACCGCAAACTGCCCGGCATCTACCTTTACCGTCTGGTATTCTTCTTCCCGAGCATCCTCGCGGGGGTGGCGATTTTTTATCTCTGGCGGTGGATTTTTAACGCCGACTACGGGCTGCTCAACAACCTCCTTGGCGCGCTCGGCATCGATGGGCCCGACTGGTTGGGATCGGTCGCCTGGGCCAAGCCGGCGCTCATGCTCATGGGCAGTTGGATGACGGTCGGCGGCACCAGCATGATCCTTTATCTCGCCGCCCTGCAAAACGTGCCGGTGGAGCTGCATGAAGCCGCCCAGGTCGACGGTGCCAATGCGTGGCAACGCTTTCGCGTGGTCACGTGGCCGTCGATCATGCCGGTGACGTTTTTCATCTTCACCATGGGGTTGATCTACGGGCTGCAGGGCGGCTTTGACTCCGCGTTTATCATGACCGGCGGCGGTCCCAACGGATCGACCACCACGATCGGTTTCTACATCTACCAAAAAGCCTATCTGCGTTTTGAGATGGGCTACGCTTCGGCCGTCGCGTGGGTGCTCTTCGTGCTCGTGCTCGGGCTCACCCTGATCAATCGCCGGCGCGGGGGCGCGGCCTACCTGTCATGATTCCGTCGCGTTCCCGTTTTGCCGCGCTGTTGCTCCACGTGCCCCTGCTGATGGTCGGGGCCACGATGTTGGTGCCGTTGGCGTTCATGTTCGTGACCGCGTTGGCGGCGCCGGGCGAGGCCATGCAGGCGTCGGAATCGCTCACCGACATGCTGGTGCCGCAGTCATGGCACTGGGATAATTTTGCCGAGGTGTGGCGCATCATTCCGTTCGGCCGCTACTACCTGAACAGCCTGCTCGTGGCGCTCGCGGTGACGCTCGGGCAGACCGTCACGAGCGCGTGCGCGGCCTATGCGTTTGCGCGTCTGCAGTGGGGTGGGCGGGACACGGTTTTCATGCTCTATCTGGCGACGATGATGGTGCCGGCGGCGGTGACCATGATCCCCAATTTTGTGGCCATGAAAATGCTGCCCGAAATCCTGACGCAGCTCGCGCCGTGGATCGACTGGATGTCGTCGCGCGTGCTCGGCACGACCGTGGATGATCCGGCGGTGGGTCGATTGGTGGGACTCGACTCCTATTTTGCGTTGATCGTGCCGATGATGTTTTCGGCTTACGGCACGTTTTTGCTGCGCCAGTTTTTCCTGTCGATTCCGCGCGAATTGGACGAGGCGGCGGAGATCGATGGCTGCGGACATTGGGCGATCTTTGCGCGCATCATACTGCCCTTGTCGCTGCCCGGGCTCGCAACGTTGGCGATTTTCACCTTTCTCGGGGTGTGGGGCAGTTTCCTGTGGCCGCTGGTGGTGACGAACCAATCGGCGCTCAATACACTGCCGATCGGGTTGCTGTCGTTTCAGGGGCAATATGGCACCGAGTGGTCGCTCATGATGGCGGCCGCGTTGCTGACGCTCGTGCCCATTGTGGTGATATTTCTCGTGGGCCAACGCTTCTTCGTCGCCGGCCTCACGGTCGGCGCGGTGAAGGGCTGAGAGCGTCGCGTGCGGAGGGGAGCGCGAGCGAGCTCGCGGCCTACGGTGGGTCGGATTCAGAAGGTTGGGTAGGCGGCGAGCTTACTCGCGCTTCAGGAGATCACTCGCAAGCCCAACCACGGTTCGGCGGTGGCTACGTATTCCACGCGCAGGACGCCGGCGTTCCATTGCCAGGTTGCAAACTCAGTTTCCTCGTCGTTGCCGACGGCCACGATGCGCTTGGGCCGCGTGGAGCGGGCCAACTCCAGCCGTCCATCATCGAACGGCACCAACACCACTTCGTTCGCGGTAAACACGTCGTCGTTGGTGAGCGACAGCACCGCCCACCGGCCGGTCCACGCGAGATGCGGGAGAGATGCTGTCGGGTTCGCGAGAGGGTCGCGCAATGCCAGTGCGGTGAGCCGTAGCGCGCCGTCCTCGCCGCGTTCATTCCGACCCCAGCTGCGTGCGTCGGGATCGACACCGATTTGTCCGATGTCGGAGTTCAGCCAGAGCGGCTCCCACGCGCGGGCCGGGCGATGCCAGCGCGTGATGGCGCGGCGTCGCGCCATGGTTGCGGCCAGCACCGGATCGCCCGTTTCGGTGAGTCGCGGGAGGTTGGCTCCGGGCGCGCCGAGGATGGCGGAGTCGAGCAATACGTCGGGATCGGCGGCCCAATCGTAACCACTCGATCCCATGATGGCCAATCCCCGTGCTCCGACGAGAGCGGCCCAGACGCTCCATTGCCGATGCGCGGCGGCTTCGGCCGTGCCGGCGTCGCCGAGATCGTCGAGCGAAAGTTGGTCCTGCACGGCGTCCCAACGCGGATGCAAAGCGTAGCCGAGAATCGTGACGGTCGGGTCGATTTCGCGCGCGGCGTCGGCGATGACTTGAGCCAGCGCGAGGCTGAGGCGTTCGCCACGCAGCGCGGGGTTGCGCGGGGCGCAGCCGTCGGGTCCGGGCACGCCATAGCCGAAGTCGAGTTTGAGCAGCGACGGGCGGTAATCGCGCATCACGCGGTGCGTGCGTTCGACCAGAAATTGCCGGGCCGCCGCCGAGCTGGGATCGAGACAACAGGGGGCGTTGAGACCTTCGAGCGGGTCATTGGCCCAATTGGCGCGAATCGGATTGCCGTCACGATTGAGCAGCAAGTCGTCGGCGGTCAGGCCGACCGCTTCCGGATCGGCGATCCACGCGATGGGCATCCAAATCCCGAGTCCCAATCCGCGTTGACGAATGTAAGCGAGGTCCGCGTCGAAGCGGGGCAACTTGGCCGGGTCGGGCGCGCAACTGCCCTTGAACGTTTCCCAGGGGTCGTCGATGCAGAGCACGTTGGCCCCGACCTCGTCGACGGCGCGATCGGCCGTCGAGGGCAGATCGTAGATGCCGGCGCGAAAGTCGCCCCACGTGCCCCAGAACGATTTCTGGTGGGACGCACGCGGACGGTCGTGAACGGAGAAGGCGCGGAACGTATCGCGAATCGCGGTCCACAACGTGTCGGCCCAACGCAGCGTCAGCGGTGCTGTCCACGTGCGTTCGTGTTCCGCCGGCGCGCCCCACAAATCTTCGCGCAATCGCCATTCGAGTGATCCGCTGCACGCGCGCACCTGCAGGGTCAGGGCGCCGTCGGGCGGATCGCCCGCGCCGCACCACAACCAGCCGTGGCGACCGCCGAGGCCCGCGCCGTAAACCGGCCGCGGAAACGCCGCGCCATAGGGCGTGCCCATGGCCGGACCAAAACTGCCGAGCGCGATGTCGGCCTGCCCAAAATCCCAACTGCGGAAAAAGCTCTGCATGGGCGCGGTCTTGGCCCCCGGCAGCCCGAAACCCTCGGCGCGCCAATTGGGCCAGAACGGTCGCGCCAAAGTCGGCGCGGCCAGACGCTGCTCCGGCGTGAGGATATCCGCACCGTAGTGGATCGAAATGATCGCGGGAGCCGACTGATCGGGCGCCCAGTTGAGGGTGAGATTTTCGAAACGGAGCCCGCCGCGATCGGCATCGACGGCGACGGTCAATTGCCCGGTGCCGAGGTCCGCGAGCGCGAGCCCGATCCGACCACCGGTGGCGTGCAGCTCGGTCGTTTCCGCCGCCGCGGTGGCTTTGATCGCACGGCGCGTCCCGTCCTTGGATTGCAGCCAGAATAGGGGCAACAATGTGCCCTCCCACACCACGGCGGACGCGTCTTGGCGGCGCGTGAGCCGCGCGCGATCGGTCGTCAGGTTCCACCCGAACTCGAAGGTGGCGTGACGCAGGGAGAAGTTCAGATCGGAGGTCGGCATGCGGTGGGGTGACGAGGGCAGAGGCGACGCGGTGGCTCAAGGAACCGACGGCTCAATCGATTGAGGGCGTCGGTTGACGAAGCTCAACGTCCGAGAATGCGACGACGGAATTCACGCGGCGACGTGCCGAAGCGGCGTTTGAAGCTGCGGGAAAAATGGAACTCATCGCAGAACTCGAGGTGCGCGGCGATTTCCTTGATCTGCAACCGCCCCTGATGGAGCAATGCGGCGGCGCGGTCGATGCGGGCATCGAGTTGGAACTGGCCCGGCGAGAAACCGACCTTGGCGCGAAACCGTTTGCGAAACGTTTCGTAGGACATGCCGAGTTTGCGGGCGACATCGGCGGGGGTTGGCACCGGACTCTCGTCGAGGTGCCCCAGCATCTCACACGCGCGGTTGACCCAATCATCGGTGGGATTGTCGGGTTCTTCGGGCGTTTCCTGATCGGCGAGGATCTCGGTGAGCACGGATACGAAGCGCGACACGATGACCTGCGGGGGCGTGCGTTGGCGCAGATGGGATGGCGGGATGATGCGAAACAAGCGCCGAAACCACGCGTCGCTGTCGCCGGTGCGATGGATGGGTTGGGCGGGATCGAGCAAGCCGGTCTGGCGCATCAGATCGAAGACCGGCCCTTCAAACTCGAACCACAGTTCATCCCAATGCGCGTCGCCCACCGTGCCGTAGCCGTGGGGCACATGGGCGAAGGAAAACGCGATGTCGCCGCGTTGCAGCGGGGTGAGCCGATCGTCGGCTTCGCGGTAAAATCCGTGGCCGTTGAGGATGAGGTTGAAGGTGTAGCACGACAAGGTGCGCAACGGTTCCGGCGCCATGCCGACCCCGACGCCGCCCTGATTGACGCCGGCCAGGCGGATGGTGCCCAAATGGGAGCGAATCGGCCGCAACAGCAACCGGGTTTTGATGGTGTGATCGATGACGTGGGTCATGAGCGGGGTCTTACCTAAAAACACATGTCTTATCCCACTGAACCTATTCAGTGCAGCAGTAAAAAAGCGTAGAGTGCACTCACCCCATTAACCAGCAGATTCATGTTATCCCTATCCCCAGTGACTCAGCGAGACGTGGCCATGGCGTGCAAGGTGCACCCCAGCACCATCTGCCTTGCGCTCAAAGACGCTCCGTCCATCCCGCTGGCGACGCGGCGTCGCATTCAGGAAACGGCGGCCAGCATGGGCTACCGGCCCAACGCGGCGGCCCGCAATCTGGCATTTTTGCGCACGGAGAAAACGCAGGCGGGCGGCTCGTTGCCGTTGGCGTGGTTGAACCAGGAACCCACCCGGGATTTTTGGCGCCGTGACCCGGAGGGCATCAAGGTCTACGCGGCGGCGCGGCAACGGGCGGCGGCGCTCGGTTACGTGCTGACCGATCTGTGGGCGGCGGAGCCGGGATTGCGACCGGCGCGCTTGGCGGAGATCTTGCGGGCGCGCGGCATTGAGGGCGTGATGTGTCCGGTGGCGGGAGCGATGCGACCGGAGTTGTTCGAGACCTTGCGCGGGCGATTTTGCACCATGGCGCTCGGGGATTATCGCGCCGGCGAGTGGCTCGACGTCGTTTGCGGCGATTATTATCACAATCTCGAAATCGCGCTGTCGTGGCTCGATCAAGCGGGAGCAGCCAACATCGGATTGGTGCTGGATCCCGCCTTTGACGCCGCCTCGGGCGGGCTGGTTCGCAGTCGGTATTTGAGTTTTCAGCACGACGGCGAATGTCTGCGCGACGTGCCGCAGTGCGTGTTGGGTTGTCGCGAGGACGCCCACGGCGATCTGCTCGCCTGGTGGCATCGGCACCGCCCCGAGGCAGTCGTTTGCGGTGGTCGGGGCGCGGCCGCGATTGCGCAGGACGTGTTGGCCAAGGACGTTACGGTGGTGTGCTTGGAAACGTCTGACTCCGGTTGTCAACAGATCGACGATCGCAGCGAGATCGTGGCGATGTATGCGGTCGAACGGCTCGCCGCCAAAGTGCAGGGGCGGGACCAACGGTTTGGTGAGGACACGCAGCGCAGCCTGGTCAAAGGTCATGTGCTGACACCGTCCGCTCCGGCGATGACCCCGCGCCAGGCGGTGGCGGTTTAGGTCCGGTTAGGTCCGGTCAAGCCGACTCACGGCGTCGCGCGGATTGCCTGCTCGGTGGCCGCGTCGAAGGCGTGCAGTTTCGCGAGATCGACAAACAGGGGTTGGCTGGTTCCAGCATTGAAACGCGCATCGGCATGAACCCGGGCGATCACCGTGTGAGCGGCGGTGCGCACGTGCAGGTGGGTTTCGGCGCCCATGGGTTCACTGAGTTCAATGGTGCCCTCGATGCGGGCCGTGCCGGAATGCGGCTCGGTGGTGATGGCCTCGGGGCGGATGCCGAGGATGACGTCGGCGTGGGGGGCGAGCGCGGCGAGATCGGCGGCGGGCGTGCCGCTGAGCCCAATTTCCATGCGCGATGAGCCGTCGCTGTTTTCGACAAAGAACGGTCCGCCCGCCCGCGATTCGAGGCGGCCGTGGATCAGGTTCATGGGCGGCGAGCCAATGAACCCCGCCACGTAGGCATTGGCCGGTTGGCGATAGAGGGTGAGCGGGTCGGCCACCTGCATGATCTCGCCGCCGCGCATCACGCAGATGCGATCACCCATGGTCATGGCTTCGACCTGATCGTGGGTGACATAGATCATGGTGGTGCGGAGTTGGTCGTGCAGGCGCGAGATTTCGGTGCGCATGGCGACGCGCATCTTGGCGTCGAGATTGGACAGTGGCTCGTCGAAGAGAAACACCTGGGGCTGGCGCACGATGGCGCGACCGACCGCGACGCGTTGGCGTTGCCCGCCGGAAAGGGCGGCGGGTTTGCGATCGAGCATACTGGTGAGGCCCAAAGTCTCGGCGGCGGCGGCCACCCGTTGGTCAATTTCCGAGCGCGGGGTCTTGGCCAATTTGAGGGCGAAGGCCATGTTCTCGGCCACGGTCATGTGGGGGTAGAGCGCGTAGTTTTGAAACACCATCGCGATGCCTCGGTCCTTGGGCAGCTGGTCGTTCACGATCTCGTCGCCGATCGCAATGGTGCCGGCCGTAATGTCCTCCAGCCCGGCGATCATGCGCAGCGTGGTCGACTTACCGCAGCCGGACGGACCGACGAGCACCATGAACTCCCCGTCGCGGATCTCCAGATCGATGCCCTTGACGGCGGTAAATGCCGGACTCTTGCGGGCGGCGGGGTAGGTCTTGGTGAGACGGGAGAGGGTGACGCGAGCCATGGAGGGAGGGCGAAAAATGAAGTAGGGATTAAAGACCGAGAAGAAAATTGAAGGTGCGGTCCGCGGCGCCGGGCAGCGCTTCGTGGGCGAAATCCGGATACATCACCATTTCCTTGGGGGCGGTGATGCGGTTGAACACGGCGAACTGGGAGCTGGGTGGGCAGACGTTGTCCATGAGGCCGGTGAAAAACAACACCTCAGCCTGGATGCGCGGCGCCAAATGTTGCACGTCGATGTAGCCGAGGCGGGTGAAGATCTCTTCCACGCGTTCGTGACAGGGGTCGTTGATTCGCAGGAAGTAGCGCAGTTCCTCGTAGGCATTTTCCGCCAGATCCATGGCCCAGACCCGACGGAAGTCGCTCAGAAAGGGAAACGCAGGCGCGATGCGTTTAAGCCGTGGTTCGAGGGCGGCGCAGGCCAGGGTGAGTGCGCCGCCCTGGGAACCGCCGAAGGCACCGACGCGAGCGGCGTCGATTTCGGGTTGCGCCATCACTACCCGGGCCAGTTGCACGGTATCCAAATAGATGGCACGAAAGAGCAGTTTGGTCGGGTCGGGGTCGGCCAATCCACGCACGAAATGGCCGCGCAAGGTCATGCCTTTGACGCCGCCCACGTCTTCCGACGCGCCGCCCTGGCCCCGGCAGTCGAGCATGGCGATGGCGAGACCCGCCCCGGCAAATCCCAGCAGTGAACTCCAGTCGCCGCAGGCAGCGGAGTAGCCGTGAAACAGCAAGACGGCCGGACCGGGGTTGGCGGTGGTCACATCGGATCGTCGCGGCCGCACGAACTGGGCGTGGATGCGGGCGCCGCCGACCCCGGTGAACCACAGGTCGAAGCATTCGGTTTGAGGTGTCGTGATGGTGGAATTGGGCACGAGCACCGGATCGGGGTCGGTGTGATCGAGCTCCCGCAGCCCCGCCTCCCAGTAGGCGTCGAAGTCGGCCGGCCGCGGCGAAGCGCCTCGGTAGGTGCGAAGTTGATCGAGCGGGAGATCGAAGGCGGGCATGGGGGCGGCGGGAGTAAAACGGCCAGCGGCGATCGGGCCTCAGGAGCCGCGATCGCCGCCGCAGGGAGTCGGGGCAATGTCAGGGCACGATGTAGCCGACAAAGGCGAACTCGTTGCCGCGATCAGTGGGTGTCGATCCCGTGCTGACCAGGAGGTAGCGACTGGGTGGGGTGATCGGGGCGCCGGAAAAATCGGCGTCCTGCACCCACAATTGCTCGCTGGTGCTGGGCATGTCCTGGGCGGTGCCGAAGTTCATGCCGGTGGCGGTGGTGCCGTCGTTGACGTTGTCGTTGTCATTGTCCCACCACATGCCGTCGAAGCCACTGAAGCTGCCGGGGCTGGAGGGGCGGTAGCGGGTCCACATGGCCACGATGCGCACGTTGGCGTAGTCGGCCCCGAAATCCATATACCAGTGGCGGTTGGTATAGGCGGTCTTGGTGCCGGCATGCGGGCTGGCGGCGTCGCCCACCGGGATGAGGTTGGCGGCGTCCCAGGTGGGTTGTTCGTTGAAGGCCGTTGCGGCGGAGCAGAAGCCGCTGCCGGAGGCCGTGCCCCAAGCGTCGGGCGTGATGATGGTCAGGGTGATGTCCGCTTCGCGTTCAAACGCCCCGATGTCGTAGGCCGCGCCCTCGGGCCGGGGCAAGGTGTCGAAGTCGTCGGTGACGCCGGCGGCCGACGTGTCGGTGCCGGTATCAATGGCGGCCGAACCGCTGGCGAGATGATAGTCGTCGGAGCTCGCGTCGACGAATCCGGCGGCGGCAACGGTGGCGGTGTAGAGGTTGGTGGTGGCGGTGAGGGCGGTGCCGGTGTTGTCCACGGCGTAGCCGCCGGTGATGGGATGGGCCACGATGTTGTTGGTAAACGCCACCGGCAGGCTAACGGTATTGGTGATATGAATACCGTCGCGCTCGGGTTCGATCACGGTGTTGTTGGCGATAGTGATGGTCGCGCCCATTGGCGGCGTCGAGCCCTCGGAGATGTAGATGCCGTCCTCGGCCGGATCGGAGCTGAAGTCGCCGCCGATGAGCACGTTGTTGGTCACGGTGGTGTCGCCGTAGGTGGAGACGCTGACGGCGGCCCCGGCATACTCGCTGACGGCCTGCACCCAGTTGTGGTGAATATCCAGGGTGGAACCGCTGACCCCGATGCCGCTGTTTTGCCAATAGTAGGGGATGTTGTTTTCCTCGGCGGTGTAGCTGTTCACGCCGTAACCGAGGATGATGTTGTTGTAGATCAGGCCCCCTTCGCGGCAGGTGGTGAGCTGAATGCCGTCCCAGCCGGCGTTGACGATGAGATTGTCGTTGATGGTGACGTTGCCCATGTCGTGGTGCCCCGAGGACGTCCAACCAATGTAGAGACCCTCGCCGTGAACATCGTGGATGTAGTTGTGGTGGATGTGGATGTCCTCCATGATGTAGCCTTCCTCGGGCAGATCAGCGGCGGCGATTTCGCACTTGGCTTGGATGCCGGCAAAGCCGGTGTTGCCGATTTCGATGCCCGTGACCTCGACATCGAAGGAGCCCACAAAGTCTTCGCCGGTCTGGCCGTTGTGACCGATCTTGATGCCGGTGGCGCCGTTCTTGGTGCTGGCGATTTTAATGCCGTAGTCGTAGTTGCCGGGGTCGGGGGTGCCCTTGAGGATCACGTGCTGGACGCCCAACAATCCGATGCCCTTGGAGGTGGCGTCGGTGGGGCTGGGGGCTTCGAGAATGAATTGTCCACCGGTGTTGGTAATCGTGATGGGGTTGGCCGCGGTGCCTTGGGTGAGATTTTTGATGCGGATGAATTTCCGGGTGTGGGCCTCGATGTAGATGGTGTCGCCGGGGGCGAGATTGTTGGGCACGTCGTTGGGCGGGTAGCCGATGGTGGCGTCGGCGAAGTCCACGATGCCCCCACCGAGGTGGTAGTCATTGAGCATGGCGGCGGTGAGGGTGATGTCGGCGGCAAAGCCGGCGGACGTAAAAAAGCCCGATGCGAAAAGGAGAAGCAGTCGGGTGAAGTGACGTAATGAGCGGGGTGGTTTCATATGATCATTTGGGGGAGGGAAGACCCGGGGCGTCGGCGGTGCAGCCGAGGGACGCCGCCAGGATGTGCTCCCACCACGATCGCGATGCCGATGAGTCGCGATCCGATCGCCACTCAGGCGGTTGAATGAGTCGTGATGACGTGGTTTCCGGAAGGGATGTGCGACCGGACCTGATGGGGGCGGAAATCGGACAGTCGGTGCGGGCGGGAATTGAGTGGCTGCCCGTGAAGGAATGGGGTCGGATTTTACCTCCCATGCCTGCGACCCCTCTTTACCACGGTGTTTGTTATTACCCTGAGCTCTGGCCCGCCGGAGATCTCGAACGCGATATCGCGGAGATGCAGCGGCTCGGGATCAACCTGGTGCGGATGGGGGAGTTTGCGTGGTCGGTGATCGAACCGAATGAGGGCGAGATTTCACTCGAGTATTTCAAGGGCGTGCTGGATCGGTTGCACGCCGCCGGCATCGCCGTGGTGTGGTGCACGCCGACGCCGACGCCGCCGATTTGGCTGACGCACGGGCATCCGGAGCGGTGTTTTACGGACGCGGCCGGCGTGGTGATGAGTCATGGCAGTCGGCAACATGCCTCCTTTGAAAACCCCGACGTGCGGGCGGCCTGCCACCGCATCGTCGAGGCGTGTGGGGCGGAGCTGGGGCGGCATCCGGCGATTGTGGGATGGCAGATCGACAACGAGTTCAAGTGTCACGTGGCGGAGGATTTTAATCCGCACGCGATCGCGGCGTGGCACGGGTGGCTGGCCGAGCGTTACGGCTCGATCGATGAGCTCAACGCGGCGTGGGGCACGGATGTATGGAGCGAGACGTATCAACGTTTCGACCAAGTGCCCGCCCCGGTGTCGACGCCGTTTCTGCACCACGCGTCGTTGAGCACGGCGTGGCGGATGTTTGCGCGGGAACGCGTGGCGGCGTTCATGGATGAGCAGGCGGCGATCCTGCGGCGGCACACCGAGCAACCGATCACGCACAACTTTGGCGTGGGGTTTGCGGTCAATCTGGAGCGCATGAGCACGGGGTTGGATTTTGTGTCGTTCGACGATTACCCGTCGGCGGCGAATTGGAGCGACGGGGTGTTCGATCACGATCTGTTTCGGGCCGCCAAACCAAATCGGGCGCACTGGGTGATGGAAACGAGCGTGGCCCACAATGGCTGGTTCGGGGCCCACGAGACGTCCCACCCCAAGGGATTTTTGGCGGCGGAAGCGGTGGTGTCCTTCGCGCTCGGGGCACGCACGATGTGTTACTGGCTGTGGCGTCAGCAACGCGGGGGTTGTGAGATGCCGCACAGTGCGGTGATGAGTGCGTGGTTTAAGCCGAGCATCGGTCACGCCGAAGTGCAGGCGGTCGAGTCCGCGCGGCGAGCGTTGGAACCGCTGTTGGCGAACAGTTGCCCGGCCCCGGCGGAGGTGGCGCTGACGTGGAGCGACCGCGGCCGCGTGATGCTGGACGTCGAACCGTTGGGGGCCGATCGTGAGCGACATGCGGTGGATTATCTGGCGACGCTCAAAGCGTGGCACCGGCGGCTGTGCGATGCGGGGTTGCCGCGCGACGTGCGTTTCGAGGGGGCTGCGCTCGATGGGTTGAAGGTGCTGTTCACGCCCGCGATGGCGTGCGTGGACGAAGTGTTTCTCGATCGCGTGGAAGCCTGGGTGCGGGCGGGTGGCACCTGGGTGTGCGGTCCGCTGACGGGCACGCGGACGGCGGAGCACAATGTGCCAACCGATGCGGGCTTGGGGGCGCGGTTGGAGCGTCTTGCCGGGGTGGAGATGGTTTACGCGTGGCCCCTGACCGGCAGCGGGACCAAGGGCATTGTTGATTCCGCGCGGGAGATCCCGCTGGCGGGGTGGGGAATGGCTCTGCGACCGTCGTCGGAGGCGACGCGGGTGCGCGGGGTGTTGCGCAGTGATTCCCCCGCCGAGGGGTTGGCGTGGTGGACGGAGCGTGATTGGGGGGCGGGACGCATCGTCATGCTAACCGCCGAGCCGGAGGGCGATGTAGGAGGAAAGTGGTTACACGAGTTCGTGCGGTCCTGTGCCGCGGAAGCGGGGGTGGCGTCATGGGGGCAGCCGAGTCCGGGCACGTTGATCGCACCGCAATGTGATGCGAACGGCGAGTCGTGGTGGATCGCGATCAATTGCGACGGTCAAGGCGGCACGGTGGTGGTGCCGGATGGGCTCACGGATGCCATCACGGGTGAAGCCGTGGCGGCCGGAACTCTGACCGTGGGTCGCTACGCCTGGCGGGCCCTGAAGCGATAACCCCGTGTTGTCGGACGATCAGGGGTTTTCGATGACGATGGCGTCGCCGATCTCGACCTCGCCGCGGTGGTCGTTCACCGGGGCTCGCTTTACTTTGAGTTCGGGTTGGTCGGTGCCAAAATAGTCGGAGCCGGTTTCGCCCAGACGTTCGAGGGCCATGGGAAAATTGATGCCGGCGGCGGCCACACTCAGGCGAGCGACCCATTTGCGTTCCATCGGTTTGCCATCCTTCCCGCTTTTGAGGTCGTAGGCCATGAGGATGACAAAATACCGCTCCTCGTTGAGATAGTGACGGAGAGTGCGGGCATCTTCGCCCGCGACGGCCCGTTTGGCGTCACGACGCAGCGCCTCGGAAAAACCCAGCACGGTCGCAATGGGGCGTTCACTGATGTCGCGTTCCGAACGCGTCGATGCCATGCGCGCCCATTCGTAGTCTGGCGCGGCGGCGCGATCGGCGGCACCTTGCTGAAGCAAACTTTGGGCGTAGTCGGTCGGGATAATATCCGCGCCGTTTTCGTCGACGTAGACCGCCTGGTAGAAATCTTGGTCCACGCGTTGCTGCTCGCGCGCTTGCTCCATCATGTGCATGACGTAGTCGGTGTTGTGTTTGAGCGACGTGGTGAGTCCCCAGTGCACGGCGATGACGATGTCGGCTTCGGCCGTCTCGGACGTGGGCAGATAGTTTTGCTTCGCCAGATGGGGAGCCAAGGCGCGAGCGACCTCGATCATCTCGGTTTCTTCGAGGGATTTGTCACGGATCGCACCCTCAAAAAACTTACCTTTGAGAAACACGTAGCGTTCGACGCGCGGAGCACCACTCTCGGTTTGGCGGGAGGCCTCGTAGTCCGGCGAAGCGGTGGCACGGATCGCGACGTGTTTGTCCGCTCGACCGATATGAGCGATCAAAAGCGCGAACAGCAGGAAGGCGGGAGCTCGCGGGAAAGTGTAACAACGAGGCAGGGGCATGCGGGGTAGTCGAGGGGCACTCGAAGCAACGAAGCGAAAACGGAGTGAAACCAGTCGCAATGTCGCAGGGGACCGGACTGTTTGAGGACCACCGAAAAGAGCGGGGCGACCGGCAGGCTCAGGTGCGGGAGAGCAACTCGCGAATGGCGGCAGCGAGGTCTGGCACTTCGAACGGTTTGGCGACGAAGATGGTGAAAGGATCGGCGGCGATGATGTCGGCAACTGCGGGGGAGTAACCGTCGCCGGTCAGCACGACCGGGATCCAGGAGTGGGTCGTTCGCAAGTCGCGCAGGATGTCGGTGCCGGACGATCCGGGCGTGCCCAGATCGAAGAGGGCGACGGCGGGCGGCGGCTCCTGACGGATCAGGTCGAGGGCCGGTTGGCATTTATCGGTGACGGCCACGGGGCCCAGGCCCATCGCGCCCAGGATCATGGTGATCAATTCGCGCTCATCGGCATCGTGATTCACCACCATGGCGCGGCCGGAAAATTCGGCCACCCGGGCGAACGGAGCGCGGGAACTTTCGGCGGTGGCCGGGGCGTCCTTGGCGCAGGGGAGATAGAGGTCAAAGCATGTGCCTGCGTCCGGCGTGCTGGTGACGCCGAGCCCGCCGTGATGGAGCTTCACGACATTGAACGCGATGGACATGCCCAGACCGCGCCCGACGAACTTGGTGGAGAAGAACGGATCAAAGATGTGGTCCCGGGTGGCGGCGTCCATGCCGCAGCCGTTGTCGCGGACGGTGAGCTTGATCCAGCATCCGCCGACCGAATCCTGATCCGGGGTGATGCGCAGATCACCGGGGAGCGCGGTAACGGTGACCACCTCGATGTCGATGCGGCCGGGTTGGTCCTGAAATGCTTCGAAGGCATTGAGCAGCAGATTGGTGAACAGCTGTCGCAACCGCCCGGGGTTACCCAACGCCCGCAGTGAAGGGCTCGATGGAGCGGTGTGGATTTCCACGTTCGCGGGCTGCTGGGTTCTCAACTGCCCGGTGGTTGCGGCGAGAAGTCGGGTGATATCCAACGGCTCCAAGGGAGTTTGGTGGTCGTTTTCGGAGTAGCTGAGCATTTGGGCGCACAGCCCGGCGACCCGTTTGGCGGCGGTGAGAATCTCGGTAATGGATTCCTCGTGGTCCGACGGGGTCACCGCGGGTTGGCGCAGGAGATCGGCGTTGCCAATCACCACGGCCATCAGGTTGTTGAAATCGTGCGCGACCCCCGCCGCCAGCATGCCGAGGCTTTCCATGCGTTGCGCCTCCTGAATGCGTTTTTCGGCTCGTTGCTGTTTCCGTTCCAGCTCCCATTTTTCGGTGGCGTCGCGGAAGATGATGATGGCGCCGGTGATGGCGTCGTGCTCGTCCCGGATCGGGGTGATGCTGTCGTCGACGCGGCGACGGCGGCCGTCTTTGGTCTCGATCATGTAGCTGTGATCGAAGTGCAGCGTTTCGCCGTTTTCGATGACGGTCCGGATGGGGTCGACGACGGGATGACCGGCTTGATCACTCAACCGAAACACCTCCTGATAGGATTTGCCGACGGCGTCCCGCCGGTTCCATCCGAGGACCAGCTCGGCGACGGGGTTGAGGAACGTGACCCGTCGCTGGAGGTCGACCGTGACCACGCCGTCGCTGATGCTCTGGAGGGTGGTGCGAAGCCAGCGCTCCATGCGGCCGAGTTGGGCGTCGGCTTTGTGGCGGTAGGTGGCCATCTCGACCGTGGCGCGCAGTTCCTGATCCTGAAAGGGTTTGATCAAGTAGCCGTAGGGGCTGGTCGCCTTGGCCCGATCGAGGGTGGCCCGGTCGCTGTGGGCCGTGAGAAACACGATGGGCACGTCCAACTGCTCGCGAATCGTCTGCGCGGCGGTGACCCCGTCATCGTTCCCGCGCAGGTGAATATCCATCATGATGAGGTCGGGCCGGAGTTGCAGCGCCCGGTCCAAGGCGTCGGCGGCGCTGTCGACGATATCGACCACTTCGAAGGCTTGGCTTTGGAGGGACTCACGCATGTCCTCGGCGAGAATCGCCTCGTCTTCGACGATGAGAATTCGGGGGAGCGCGTTCATTTATCGGCGGTCGAGGGCGGGTCGATGGGCAGAATGAACTCGAAGTGGGCGGGTTGACCAGCTTGCGGAAGGGTGACGGTGGCCTGCAACTGCCGCGAAAGCAGGGAGATGAGGCGCAGTCCGAGTGACTTCGGGGTTTTGACTTCGACATCGGCCGGCATGCCCGGGCCATTGTCGGAAAACTGCAGCACCGCCCGGCCCGCGGTATCGGGTTGCAGGTCGATGGAGATCTCGAGCGGGGAATCGTCACGCATGCCGTGTTTGAAGGCATTGGTGAGGAGTTCGTTCACGATGAGACCGAGGGGAATGGCCTTTTCGGGCTGAATGTGTAGCGGCGCGATGTTGAAACTCGGCAGGATGCGGGCGGCAAAGTCCGGAAAGTTGCGGCGCAGCGACCCCGCCAGTTCCTTGAGGTAAACATCGATTTGGATGCTGGCCAGAGAGGTGTGGGCGTAGAGCATCTCATGGACGAGGGCCATGGAGCGGATGCGTTGCTGGCTTTCCCGAAAAACCGTGAGCGTGGTCGGGTCGCTGATGTAGCCGGCCTGCAGGTTCAGCAGGCTGGAGACGAGTTGCAGGTTGTTCTTCACCCGGTGGTGCACCTCGCGCAGCAGGATTTCTTTTTCGTGCAGGGACGCGGCCATGTCGTTCATGGCTTGGCGGCTTTCGGTGATATCGAGATTGGCGCCAACGTAGCCGAGAGTTTGGCCGTCGCGTTTGATCGCGGTGCCCTGGGAGTGCACCCAGCGAATCTGGCCCGATTTCGTGCGGAAGCGAAACTCGTGTTCGAAACTCTCGGTGCCCGTCACAAAGCGATTCCACGCTGCAAACAGTCCGTCCACATCCTCGGGATGGACGGCCGTGGTGTAACCGCGTCCCAGCGTTTCCTCCAAGGTCAGCTCCGTGCTCTCCTGGTAGGCCCGGTTGGTGTAGAGGCAGTCGCCCTCGGCGTTGACTTCCCAGATGCCGATGGGGAGGACGGCGGCAAGGGTGCGGAACCGTTCTTCGCTGGCGCGCAGAGCGAGCTGGGCCGTCTTGGTTTCGTGGATATCCTGGAAGGTGCCGAACAGGGCGATGGCGTTGTCGCCGCTCATCTCGACGCGACCCACCGCCCGCACCCACTTCTCGTGGCCCTTGGCGGTGGTGATGCGCAACTCCAAGTCCCAGGATTCTCCGGTCGCGATCGCGTTTTCCACGACGTCGCGGACGCGTTGCCGGTCGTTGGGGTGGTAAAAGGCGATGCCCTGATCAAGATCGATGGGTGATCCGCGTTCCAACTCGTGGATGTCGTAGGTCACGTCGGTCCACCGGACGGTGCCAGCGATCAGATCCACGTCCCAGCCTCCGATGGCGGCGATGTGCTGCGTGAGTTCGAGTCGCTTGACCAGCTGGCGTTGAGGCGTGATGTCGGTGCTGACGGCAATGTATTTGCGGGGCACGCCGTCGGCGTCGAGCACGGGAAGGACGCTGGTGTCGATCCAGCGAAGGCGGCCGTCTTTGGCCCGGTTGCAAATCTCGCCGTGCCAAGGTCGACCGGACGAAATGACGCCCCACATCTGGGCGAAAAATGCCCCATCATGGACCCCGGATTTCAGCATGCCGTAGTCCTGGCCGATGAACTCCTCGGGGGCGTAGCCGTAGATGTCGCAAAACTTGTCGTTGGCCTCGCGGATGAACCCGTTGAGATCGGTGACGGCGATGACGGAATGTTCGTTGAGCGCCGCGGTGAGGGACTTGACCTCGGCCAGAGTGTTGGCGAGTCGGCGCTGGGCTTGCGCTTGCACGGAGATGTCATGCGCGACGCCCAAGTAACCGGTGATGGCATCGTTGCTGTCGCGCAGCGCGGTAACGGTCAGCAGGACCGGGATGCGGTTCCCGTCTTTGCTGATGTAGGTCCACTCATGGGTGTTGGGCAGGTTGAGATCCGACTTGGCGACGAACACCTCAAAACCGGGTTCGAGTGGTCGCCCCAACTCTTTGCTGAACTGCCCGGCGCGTTGGGCGATCTCGTCGGGGTCGTGAAAGACGGCGGGGGTTTCGCGGTCAATCATTTCGGCCGCGGTGTAGCCCAGCATTTTTTCCGCCGCCGGATTGAACTCGACGATGACACCCTCCGCGTTCGCGGCGACGATCACGGAGCCCGCGCTTTTCAATATCGCCGCGTGGCGGTAGGCGTATTGTTGAGCCTTGGCAGCCGAGGTGGTGGCGGCCACATGCTCCGACCGATAGCGGGCACCGAGAGCCGCAATGATGGTGAACAGGAGCAGGTCGATGGCGATGCCCGTGCCGACGACGAAGTTGGACAAGTAGTTTACGGTCGCTTGATCGAAATTCTCGTTGGTGGTGTAGACGATGGTCCAGAGTTGGCCCGAGATCGTCATCTGTCGGGTCTCCGTGAAACGAGGTTCGCCCGGGGCCCCGGCCACCGCGTCGGGAGTGAAAGTCTGGTGCAGGAATGTGGCGGGATTCACGGTCGGGCCGTCATAGACCTGCACGTCCACCTCGCGCCGGGTGTGCTCGAGGATGCCGGACATGAGGTCCCGCATGCGAAACGGGGCGTAGACGTAGCCCACCAGGGCCTCCCGCCGTTCCGCGATCGTGCTCGTGGGGTGATCCCGGCGATAGACCGGCAGGTAGGTCAAGACGCCGGGCTGGATGTCCGTGTCGGTTTCCTGCAGCAACACGACCCGGCCCGACATGGCCGCTTCACCGGTGTCGCGGGATCGTGCCATGGCGGCGCGGCGAACCGGATGCGAAAACATGTCGTAGCCAAAGGCGCGTTGATTGCGCGCATCGAAGGGCTCCAGAAATTCGATCGCCGTGTAGATGTCGCGGGGTCCCGCCGGAGTCACCTTGAAATCAGGGAAACCCTGTCGACGAATATCGGCTTCAAAATCGGCCAACGCTTCGGGCGGAATCAGCCGCGCAAAGCCCATGCCCTGGATGCCGGGAAAGTAGCGTTGGATTCGCAATGTTTCGACGTAGTGCCGCCAGTCATCGCGGGAGATGGGGGAGGAGGCACCGAACAGGCCCACGCCACCGCGCAACGCTTGCTCATACTCCAGCATGCGCTCCTCGATCAGGAGCTCGGCCTCGTCGGTGGCGAACGTGAAACGCTCCTGCGCCACTTGTTCGGTGTATTCCACGGAAAACCGCCAGCCGATGAACGTCGCCACGAGAGACAGTCCCAGAATTATCCAAGCGGTGGCCGTTCGATGCAGGAAGGAGGGTATCACGTAGGGGGTGGGATCCGGAGTCGGGGTGCCGCGACGGGGGTCATCTCACTATATCGGCCCCCGGTCACAGATCTTTAGGTCTCGGCGTTCGATTCCTGCCATTTGACTTTAGTGATGGCGTGAGCCGTTCATCGTCGCGGCCGCAGCATGCTGGGTCGGTGGCGTGGGGAGCGTGAGTTTTCGAGCGAGGCTTTTTAGCAGTTCTGGTATTTCCAGTGGCGAGTCTTGCCTTCGGCCAGCCACTGGAGGGTGGTCGCGAGGCGGCGGGCGCGGGTGGCGTCCTGCTTGGCGGTCGTGATCCACTCGATGTATTCACGGCGTTTGGCGGGAGTGAAGGCGGTCCACGTGTGGGCGGCCGCGGCGTGGGACGGTTGTTGGAGAGCGGAGGCGAGCTCCGGCGGCGTGGCGAGCGTGGGCTTGCGAGTTTTCGCGGTGGGTCGACCGGCGGGAGCGGCGGTGGCCAGTCGCGCGGCCGTTTGCAGGTAACGGATGAGTTTGGTTCGGGCGGGAAGGTCGGTCAGGTCGGTGATCTTGCCGAGGTTGCCCATACCCTCCTGTGGCCCGATGCCGTCGGCCGCGAGCACCTCCTCCATGGCTTTGGCCCAGAAGGACAAAGCGCAATGGGCTTTGAAACTGGCGGTCAGGCATACCTGCTTGCCTTTCAGCGTGTAGGCCGGGGCTCCCCATTTGATGGTTTCCACCACCTCGGGGACGGCTTGATGCACCAGTTCACGCAGGTGCTTCAGAATGGGCTGGGCGAACGGCTGCGCGTGGGCGATGTAGGTGTCGATACGGGGATCGCGGGACATGGTCGAACCTTACAGTTTTTTGGCGTAGTTCAGGTCGGTGAGTTGGAAATCACAGGCCTCATAGAGATGGCGCGCCACGGGGTTGTGCGCAAACACATGGAGGCCGAGCGTGCTGAAACCCAGCGTCCGCGCTTCGTCTTCGGCCAATTTGAGCACAGCTCGACCGTGGCCCTGGCCGCGATGCTCCGGCACGATTTCGATATCGAACAACCAAGCGGTTCCCGGCGCGCTGTGGGTGGCGGGACCGACCCAGAACCAACCGATCAGTTCTTCAGTTGCGTCGTTGATTACGCGGCGGATCGCGTGACCGGTTGTATCCGATCCTTGGGGGAGTGATTCATCGAAAGATGCGACGGCCAGGGCGGGCGCTTGATCAGCTGACCAAGTGCCGGCGGCGATCTTGTCGGCAGCAAACGCCGCAATACTGTGCTCGCGCCAAACGGCGAATTGCTCGGGGTCAAATGGCGTGGAACGCAAGCGCATCTTGGATTTCAGGATTTGGCCCGAGGGGAGTTTTCCAGTTGGGCGAGCAGAATGGCCAAGGCGCCACCGGAGATAAAAATCTCCCGCAGGGACAACGCGAGGGAGACGGTCATCGCGAGCACACTCGCCACGAAAACCATCGAGCCGGTCGAGCCCCAGCCAAAAAACAGGCACACCATGGCGAGGGTGCATCCCAGCAGGCTGGCCACACCCCAGATCTGCATCCAGCGGATGAGGCTGAGCCGGCGATGCAAATTGAGAATCTGCTCTTTGGCACAGGGATCGTTGCCCGCGAGGTGATCGGAGTGTAGCTTGCGGATCAGCGCCGCGAGGTGCAGGAACCGATTCGTGTAGGCGAGAAACAGCAGGCTGATCGCCGGAAACAGGAGTGCCGGAGTGGAGAGGGCGAGGTCCATGCGGCAGTCTAATCCTGTTTTGGGACAAAATTGGATTAAATTTCGCAACGATATCGCCGTGCTCACGAGCATGGTGTGGGGGAGGCGTGGTGAAAGTGCGTAATGCCAAGGGGTGGCGAATGCGCGCGACGAGAGGGAGATTTGGGGGCGGATGGCCCCAAACTGCTTGAAAACACGCACTTAGGATTGCGACTGCCTCCGGATTCGGTGAAGGACTCCGCCGCACCCCGCTTTGCCCCGTTCCCATCCCAGCTCCGTTGCCGACAACCCACGGCACCCAGATCATGCGATCGATCTTTCTTGGATCGTCCGTCAGGTGCCGCTGCCGTTTGCCACGATTCCGGAGGCTTTTGAGGCCTGCGTGCGGGCTTGGCCCGATGCGGTGGCGGTGGTTTGCGACGGACGCGAGGTGTCTTACGGCGAACTCAATCGACGGGCGAATCGACTGGCGCATCACCTGATTGCGCACGGCGTGCAGCCGGACACGACGGTGGCGATTTGCGTGGAGCGCTCGATCGAGATGGTGGTGGGACAACTCGGCATCTTGAAAGCGGGAGGCGTGTATGTGCCGCTCGATGCGGATTTTCCGCGGGAGCGTCTGGAGTTTGTGTTGGCCGACACCGCCCCGACGGTCGTGCTCACGCAGGGGCATTTGCGGGCGTCGCTACCCGAGTCGGCTGATCGAGCGATATGGACGCTCGACGATCCGGCACCGGCGTGGGCGGACCAGGCGGAGGGGAATCCCGGGGTGAAATTGGAGGGGCATCATCTCGCCTACATCATCTATACCTCCGGGTCGACCGGCCGGGCCAAGGGGGTGGCGCTGACGCAGCGCGGCGTGGTGCGATTGGTGATCGGGCAGGACTATGCGCCCTTTTATCCGGGGGAACGTTTTCTGGCGATCGCATCGCCCTCGTTCGACGCGATTATCTTCGAACTGTGGGGACCGCTCCTGAACGGGGCGTGTTGCGTGATCATGCCCGACCGCTGGCCGGAAGCCGCTCGATTGCAGCGGTTGATCCGCGAGCAGCGCGTGACCTGCGCCTTTCTCACCACGGGATTGTTCAATCAATTCATCGACCATCAGCCGCAGTTGCTGGCGCCGTTGCGGACCTTGTTGATCGGGGGCGAAGCCCACTCGCCGCACCACACCCGCCGAGCCCGGGAGCTGTTGCCCGACACGGTGTTGGTGAATGGCTACGGGCCCACGGAATGCACGACCTTCGCGTGCACGTATCGGATCGGAGCGCCGGAGGCGTGGGGCTGTGCAACCGTGCCGATCGGTATCCCCTTGAACAATACGACGGCCGTGATCGTGGACGAGGCGATGCAAGTGGTGCCAGTGGGCCAAGCGGGGGAATTGTGCTTGGGCGGACTCGGCTTGGCGCGGGAATATTGGCGGCGCCCGGAACTGACGGCGGAGCGATTTGGCGGGCATGTCCTGCCGGATCAAAGCCAGGAACGATTTTATCGCACGGGTGATCTTTGCCGGGTGTTGCCCAACGGCAACATCGAGTATCTGGGGCGGCGGGATGATCAGATCAAGTTGCGCGGGTTTCGCATCGAGCCCGGCGAGATCGAAGTGATGCTGCGGCAGATGGACGGAATTCGCGATGCCGCCGTATTTGTGCGTGAGCATGGAGAGACGCGGCAACTTGCGGCCGCGGTGGTGCTGACCGGTGACCGTGAAGCGAGTTGGGTGAAGGCCGTGCGACCGTGGCTGTTGCAACGCTTGCCGGAACACGCGGTGCCGGCCCTCCTGGAGGTGGTGACCCGTTTGCCGCTCACGCCCAACGGCAAGGTCGATCGACGGTCGCTGCGAACCAGCATCACCCCGGGGACAGGAACCCCGCGAGAGGTGGCGGCGTCACCGTTGGAGGCGGAGCTGCTCACGCTGTGGCGCGACGTGTTGGGATTTGAAACGTTGGGCCCACAGGATGATTTTTTTGAGCACGGCGGCGATTCCCTGATGGGTTTGAATTTGGCACTGAGCATCGAAAAACGGTGGGGACGTCCCATACCCGTGGCGTGTATCCATCGTTCTCCGACTCCGGCCGCCATGGCCCGGATGTTGTCGGAACGGGACCCCGCCGCCGAGGCGGCGTCTTCACCCGTTGGGACGTCTGTTTTTCAAATGCCCGGGATGTTGGGCCCCGACCATTATCAGGCCGCGTTGGGAGCGGCGTTGGCGCCGGAGCAAGCCTATTGGGACACGCTCTATTACCCGGGTTGGAAGGAAGGGGAGCGTCCGCTGAACCGGGTGGAAGAACTCGCGGAGGAGATCATTCGACAGATCCGACGCATACAACCGGGCGGACCCTACAGCCTGGTCGGATATTCGTTCGGCGCGCTGGTGGCGTTTGAGGTCGCGCGGCGATTGATGGCGGCTGGCGATGTAGTGGAGAAGCTTGTGCTGTGGGACCCCATTGTTTTTCAGGCCGTGGCGCGCGAAACCAAAGGACAAGTGCTGAGGCGAATGTGGGGAAAGTTTCGGCGCAAATACGGCGAGACGATCGCGGTGGGCAACTGGCGCGCTCTGATGAAGGTGTCGCCGTTGACACAGGAACAGCTCAAACACCCCTACCAATGGCTTTCGCCGCGGAAGCGACGGATGGAGTCATTGCGACGGTGCTTCGGTCGCGACGATGTGATGTTTCATCAGTGCATGGCCGCATTCGAGACGTATCGACCCCGGGAGTATGCCGGTGATGCGACCCTGTTCAAATGCGCGGCGTCGCCGGAAGAAGTGGTGGGCGCAAGCGGGCTGGATGCCAAGATCCGCGGGAAGTTGCGGCTACGCCCCGTCCCGGTGGAACATGCTCGCATCGCCCGCGCCGATTTTCTCGATCGCTTCGTCGAACTCACGAAGGACGCCTTGCAGCGCTAGGCCCGGAGTTTAAATATCCTTGGGGCGTTCGGTGGGGGTGACGCCTTGCACGCCGGTGGTGGGAGCGTCGACGGTGGGGGCGGCGGGGGCGCGCAGGATTACGGCGAGGACCTGGGCTTGGCGGCTGTAGTCGATGGACTCCGCCAGGATGCGGGCGGCTTCCTGGTCGGCGTGGAAACCGGCGGAATTTTCGCTGCTGATGAAGTCGAGCCGCCACATGGCTTTGCGTTGCAATTCATGCAGGGTCTTCAGGTCCTGATTGGAAATGCCGGCGGCCTGGGCTTCGCGGATGGCATCGATCATCTGGGTCATCGCCGCCGCCGCTCGTTCGATGAGGGAGCGGGTGCGGTTTTGGATCGTGGCGACTTTTTCAACGAGTTCGTCGGCGTCGACGTTGTGGCAGGTTTGGCAGGAGTTGTTGAGGTTGAGCATCGGGCTACGCACCCAGTGGCTGCTCACTTTCATGGCGCCCTGGCGTTCGTAGGGCATGTGGCAGTCGGTGCAGCTCACGCCGCTGCGGGCGTGAATGCCTTGGCTCCAGAGTTCGAATTCGGGGTGTTGCGCCTTGTAGGTGGGTGCGCCGGTTTCGCCGTGTTTGTAGTCAAAAAAGGCGGTGCCGTCGGGGAAGCTATGGTTGTCGTAGGTCGTTTCGATTTGCTCGGCCTTGAGGCCGTTTTCCCACGGGAAGAACAAAGTCTCCTTTGACGCGCAGTAGTATTCCACGTGGCATTGGCCGCAGACGAAGCTGCGCATTTCGCGGCGGCTGGCGTCGATGTTGGGGTCGTAGGGTTGCTTGCGGTTGCCGCGCCGCCAGCGCTCGACGCTGGGCAGGTGGGGCACGGGGTCGGCGCTGCGCGCGAGGGCGGCGATGCCATTGACGAAACCGGGGCGCGTGATGCGCAGCTGCATGGTCTTGGGATCGTGGCAATCGATGCAACTGACGGGGTGAGCCTCGGAAAGGGCGTGCGGATCAGTCGGGTCGGTGGCGTGTCCCGGCGTGGGCGCGGTGTCGGGAGTTTTGAGTAACTCGGCGTGCGCGGTCGTGTAGTCCATGGTGCTGGCGACGCGGAAGCCTTCCATGACGGCGGGCCAATTGAAATCGGCGGCGAGCGCAGCGGGTGAAGCGTCTTGGCCGAAGGACTCCAGTCCGAGACGACGGTAGGTGGGGGCGATGGAGGCGTGGCAATGCAGACAAGCGCCGCTCTGGGTGCGTTTGGTCACGCGTTCGGTGACCTCTTGGTCGTGCAACATGTAGGCGTGACCGCGCAGTTCCCGGTAATCGATGCTGAAGGCGTAACCGGCGTAGAGCCGTTTGAGCCAGGGTTGCGCGTCGAGTTTGCTTTGGGACATGGCTGATGAACCGCCGTGTTCGGTGTGCTCGCTGTCGACGGTGCGTTTGTAGGTGTCGTATTGATACGGCCAATTCATGCCCCAGGGTTCGGGGTCGGTGGAGGTTTCGGATACCTCCGCCAATCGCACGAAGGGGGTGCGCGCTTCCTGTTGGTGTTCGAAGATGGTGATGAGCACGGCGGCGATGCCGAACGTGACGACGGCCGTGCCGATCATGACGACGACGGGCAGGGTGAAGCGCCGACGGCGATGCGGGGAAGGGGTCGGGGGAATCGAAGGAGCGGACATGGCGGAGGAGGGGCGGTGGTTCTTCAGCGGTGGGCGTGGCCCACGTCACTATGACAGCTCACACACATGAGCATGTCCTGTTGGGGGGTGGCGGGAAACATCTGATGCACGGTGTCGACGTGGCAGCTGACGCACGCGGCCTGAGTGACCCGCCGGTTGCGGGGTTTGATGCGGATGGGTTCGTCGAAGTTATCGAGGGTGAAGGCGAGGGAGTGGAAGAAGCCGTTGTCGGCTTTGGTGATCCATTTCCCGATCGGGTGGTGAGAGAGGTGACAGTCGTTGCAGACGGCGACGTGGTGGTGACTCGAGTTCTGCCACGTGTCATAGTAGGGCTCCATGATGTGGCAGTTGACGCACGTCGTCGGGTTGTTGCTCAAGTAGCTCGCGCCCTTGCCGTAGCCGAAAGTAAAGGAGCCCAAACCGCCGGCGATCCCGATGCACGCGGCGATGAGAACATAGTAGGTGCCTCCGGCGAGTAACCAGGTTCGCGGGGAGCGTAGGTCGGGGCGGCGCATGCGGGGGAGAGGAGGGGTAACGGGGCGTTTGCCGGCGGGATTCAACCGGGCCCGGCACCTTCCATCAAGACTCCAGCGGAGGGATGGCAGGATGTGCGCAGCAATGCACAAAAAAGCCGCACTCCGGGAGGAGTGCGGCGGGGTTCTCGCGAACGAGAAAGCTTACGAGGAGCGACGCGTGATTCGCTTACGCTTTGATTTGCGGGCGGGTCTTGTCGGGCCAGTCGATGTGGAAGAACTCGCCGCGGGGGCGGTCGACGCGCTCGTAGGTGTGGGCACCGAAGTAGTCGCGCTGGGCTTGGAGCAGGTTGGCCGGGAGGCGGGCGCTGCGGTAACCATCGTAGTAGGCGAGGGAGGACGCGAAGGTCGGAGCGGGCACGCCGTATTCGGCGGCGAGGGCCACGACTTTGCGCCACTTTTCCTGAGCCGCCTGGATCGTCTTGTTGAAGTAGGGATCGAGGAGGAGGTTGGCCAACTTCTTGTCGCGGGCGTAAGCCTCGGTGATCTTTTGCAGGAAGGCCGCGCGGATGATGCAACCGCCGCGGAAGATCTGGGCGATCTGGCCGAAGTTGAGCTTCCAGCCGTATTCCTTTTGAGCCTCGCGCATGAGC